>NZ_QTUA01000001.1:1411079-2116619 GCF_003386865.1 Calidifontibacter indicus
TCGTCGTGGAACTGCTTGCGGTGGGGATCTTGCGAGAGCGGTGATGTCGCGGTGGAGCCTGGACGCGAGGGCAGTGACCGTTTCTGACCGGCTCCATCGTCTCCGCCCTTACGTCCAGCCCGTGGCAGCGAAGATAATACTCGCCATCTGGCGTGCTCGGTCGTCCCACGACGGCACCGGCCGGTCGGCTCGATCGGGGAACCGCCACCGGCCGGGCACCGCCTCGGCAACAGCATCTGCGAATGCTTCGCCGTCGGCGATCGTCACGCGATCGTCACGCGCGTCCCGGAAGCCGGCGACGTTTGTGCTCACCACCGGTCGACCGACCGCCGCGTATTCGTACACCTTGATCGGGTCAAGGCTGTCGGTGAATTCATTGAGCAGGTGGGGCACCACGAGCACGTCAGCGTGCTGGAGATAGGCGGGCACATCCATCACCGGTTTTTGCCCGAGGAGCACCACTCCGCTCTGCTCGAGGCGGGTGCGGTCGTCGGGCGTAAGAAGGTTCGGTCCCACGAGGGTGAGCGTCGCACGGCCGGCGAGACGCTCTGCTGTCCTGATGGCCAGGGACACATCGAGGCGGTCGGTGTGCAGGGTCCCGACGTATACGGCGTTGGCGCCGACCGGGAGATCATGTGGGCGGGGTGCCGGTCGGCGGTAGGTGTCCGGATCAACGGCGTTCGGGATGAGTGTGGTGCGGCCGGCACGTTGCTTGGTGCGTTCCAAGGCGGGCGAGCACACGACGATCTGCGCGCACCTGTCGAGCAACAGTGACTCGTCCCGTTCCAATCGCGACAACTCCGCTGTAGTGCGATCCGCCTGCAGCCAGTCGTCGGTGATGTCGTAGATCGCCGGCCAACCCGTCGCGTCGAGCACGTCTGCGCCCCGTGGGTCGTTCACCCACAGCAGAGGACGTTCGAAACCGATGCGCCTCGCCGTCTTCGCGATGTGGCGGGCCCACCGCAGATCCTGTCCGCGATCGATCTTGCGGGGGAGGAGCTTGGTGGGCTCGAGCAGGAGGATTCTGGTGCCGTTCTCGCCCGGCAGGCTCGGGCCGGGACGCAGGCCACGCCCAGGCCGTGCACGTCGACCCGAGCGGGCGGCGTGGAGCGGGTCGACGCTCGGCTCGACCCAGAGCACGCGCAGCGCGGGGTCGGTGAGAAGCAGTCGGTGCACGAGATGTTGATTGCGACGCCAGACCTCGTCCCATGCCTCCAACGAGATCACCACGAGGTCGTGTGCGGTCACAGCACGCTCCGGTAGACGGCGTCGGTGGCCTCGGCCTGGGCTTCCAGGGTGAAGCGCTCGCGTTGGATCGCGCGGAGGTCCGCGCCGTAGGCAACACGTCGGGTCTCGTCGGCGGCGAGCTCGCGCAGGAGTCGGGCGGCGCTATCGACGTCGCCCGGTGGAAACATTGCGGCGCCGTCGGCGGATCCGACCGTCTCGAGGTGGCCGCCGGAGGCCGATGCGACCACCGGCAGGCCACCGGCCATCGCTTCCAGGACGGTCAGGCCCAGCGCCTCGGAGGCGGTGGGCGCTACGAGGATCGAGGCCGCATCCATCCGGGTGGGCACGTCGGAGCGGTGCCCGAGGAAGGTTGTGGCTCCGGCGATACCGAGCCGAACAGCGTTGTCCTGCAGATCGTTCCGCAAGGCGCCGTCGCCCACCAACTCCAGCCGCCAGCCTTCGGCGGCAAGGCCCGAGCGCGAGAAAGCGCTCAACGTGAGGTCGGTGAGCTTCTCCGGCTCCAACCGCTGCACGACGAGCACGGTGCGTTCGCGTGGCACGTCGGAGTGCGGTCGCACCGGCACGCCGGAGTGGACGACGGTGGACGGCCCATCGATGTGCGCTGCAACGAAGTCGCTCACCGCGATCTGTGCGGCCAAGCGGCGTGCACCGAGGTGCAGGATCGGTCGGAGCGCCGGCCGGCTGCCACGATGCGCAGCGAAGTGCCGGGTGGCGACGATCGGCGCTGTGCCGGGGGTGAGTCCCGTGATCACCGCGGCGGCTTCTGCGGCCGCCATGTGTGTGTTGACGACGTCGGGACCCCACTTGCGCAGCTGAACCAATGCCCGCATGACCTCGGCCGTGGTGGTTGCCGGGATGAACTCGATGTCGGCGGCCGTCAACAGCCCGTTCATCCGGTCGACATTCCCGCCGATGACGGCTACGTCATCACCGCGCAGCCGCTGGGCGATGGCCAAGCGGAGCACGTGGCGTTCGACACCGGCGAAGTTGTCCGACCGGATCGCGTGGATGATCTTCACCGTGCGCCGGCCTCCGCCGTACTAACGCTGACGCGGTGACCGCCTCCAAAACCGTTGTCGATGGCCGGAGCTGTGCCCGTGTGTGAGACTTCTGTAGCCCGGTCGAGTTCGGCTGCGCGGCCCCCGAGGCAGATACCGAGGATGATGAACGGCAGTGACGCGGCAACCGCAACCCAGAAGATGTCGAGTTGGCCCTGCACCAGACGATCGACCACCACGCCGAAGGCGATCATCCCGTAGACGGAGCGGTCGCGCGAGGTGACCACCACACTGCCGATGGCCCAGATCACAAAACCCAGCACGCCGACCAGACCAGCCGACGAGCCCACCTCGAGCAGAGCGTTGGGCGGTTGGAAACGGTTGGCAAACCGGTCGGTGTACCACCAACGCAGGCCGACACCGAAGAACGGCTGGTGGGCCCAGATGTCCAACGTGTCGGCGAACCAGCTGACTCGCTGATTGGCCGAGTTGAACCGAGCAGAAGCGGAGGTCTCGCCGAGTTGGTCCCGCACGGTGAGCGCTGTGAACCCGAGCGCAGGAATCGCCGCCAGCGTGAGCACGCGACGCGGGTGCTTCACGCCCCGGCGCACGGCGACAACAGCCATCGCGACGGCTAGGCCGACGATGGCTTGGCGCGATTGGCTCATGGCGAGCGCCGCCAGCAACAGCACGAGCACGACGGGCGTGAACCGGCCGAACTTCAATTGGGGCGGTCGGAGCCACGCGACGATCGCGCAGACTCCCATGATCCCCCCGATGAAGTTCTTGTGCATGGGCATCGGCGAGGTTACGTAGACGGCCGCGAAGTCGCCTCCGGCGTACTGGCGCAGGCCGGTCACGATGGTAATCACGGCGAGCACGCTCGCGCAGGCGAGCAGGATGCTAAGGCCGAGCCCGGCGTAGCCGCGCCTCCCGATGGTCCAGCCGACGACCAGAGCGCCGCTGATCAGCAGCCATTCGTGCGCCCACTCGATGTAGTTGGCGCGGTAGGGGTTCTGGATGAGGGTGAAGAGCAGGCACGCCTGGTAGGTCGCCGACAGCCACAGCAGTGTGCGGAGCGCGGGGGAGAACGGACGGGGCGCGAGGAGCGCTGCCGGCCAGAAGGCGACGAAGAGCGCGAGGTCGGACACCGACAGGTCAATGCCACCGAGCCCTGCCCGAGTGCTGATGAGATAGAGCGGCAGAAACGCGGTCGGCACCAGCGCCGGCTCAGTGAGGCTCAGAGCGAACAACAGCACGGTCGCCGCCCCGATCACCACCAATAAGGGGCGATGCGGAATCTGTTGGCCGGCGCCAAGCAGCAGGGCCAGGGCGGTGGCTGCCATGAGCACCACGCCGCCCCAACGCAGCAGGCGTCGCACGATGCTGTGTGCAGCCACGCGTCCCCTCCTGCTCTCACCTTGCTAAGTGCGCCTGCCCTGATCAGGTCGTCGACTCGGACTGGTCAGAGGTTCGCACAAGTGCGGCACGCACCGCCAACGGCCCCTGCAGGTAATGACGGGCCCGGGCCCGAGCATGCGCGCCGCGCTCGCCGCTCAAGACCACACTGCGTGCGGCCGCGCCGGCGATCTGTGCCCAGCGGACAACCTGCCAACCGGCCGCCCCGAAGTGCTTGCGGTGGTAGATCTCCTGCGAGGCGTGGAAATGCGCCTCGCGGACATCGGAGTTGCTGCTCGTCGCAGCGCCGATGTGCAGGGCTTCGACTTCCGGCACCAGCGCGTGCCGCCACCCGAGGCGCGCGGACCGAGCCGCCCAGTCGGTCTCCTCGGCGTAGAGGAAGAACCGCTGGTCGAAGCCGCCCACCTGGGCCAGCGCCTCGGCGCGCAGCAGCATGATTGCGCCGGTGACGTACGTGTTCTGCGGGCCGAGGCGTCCCAGCCCGACCGCTTCGAGCACAGACCGGCCCGGCGAGGGGAGCGGCCACGCGACCCGGGAGGGACGTCCATCGGCGTCGTGTTGGGCCGGGGCGACGCTCGCGAGGTCGGGCTCGGCCAGGAGGCGGGTGTGCAGGATGTGCACTTCGGCCGGCGAGATCACGGCATCGGGGTTGAGCAACAGCACGTCAGCGCCGGCCACTTCGGGCCGCCCGAGCGCAACGTTGACGCCCGCGCCGAACCCGCCGTTGCGGCCCGGATCGATGTATGCGGCCCCGTGGCGCGCCGCGACGTCGGCGATGTCGGCGCGCGAACTGTTGTCGACCACCGTGATGTCGAGGCCGGTGAGCGGCGCGAGCGCGCGGTCGACAAGTTCGGGGGCGCCATACGCGACGAGCACGACGTGCACTCGGCGCTCCCCGGTCGCCAATGGCTCGTGCACCATCCGGCGGTACATGTCCACCTGCTCGGCAGCGATCTGCTGCCAGTCGTAGTCTGCGCCCCGTGCGGTTGCGGCCGCCGAGAGACGGCTTCGCTCCGGCTCGGTGGCGGCTCGCACGAGTGCGTCAGCCAGGGCACGCGGCTGCGCCTCGGGCACCAGCAGGCCGCCCTCACCGACCACTTCCGGGAGGGCTCCGCTGGCGGACGCGACCACGGGGGTGCCGCAGGCCATCGCCTCGACGACGACGCGGCCGAACTGTTCGATCCAGTTGGGCGTGGTCAATGACGGCACCGCCAGCACGTCGAGTTCACGGTAGAAGTCGGCGAGTGCCGAGCCGGAAAGCGACCCACGCCACGTGACCCGCGGCTCGAGCCCCAGTTCCGCAGCCTGTGCTCGAAGCCGTGCCTCGGACGGACCTGCGCCGGCGAGTTGGAGATGCAGCCGTGGTTCGAGGGCGAGCGCATCGAGCAACACGCTCACACCCTTGTGCGATTCGAAGCGTCCGGCGTAGCCGACGCAAATCTCACCCGTCGTCGTTGGGTGGTCGGAGCCGGGTGCGAACTGGGCGGTGTCGATGCCGAGGCCGAGCAGCGTCGACCGGCCCGGGAATCCCTTGCGCTCCACGATGCGCCCGGCCTCGGCGTTGCAGACTTGCACGGCCGCCGCGTGCCGCAAGGCCCAGCGTTCGAGCCAACGGAACGGCACGGCGTAGCGCTTGTCGAGATTCTGGGCGGAGTAGAGCACATACGGCGCCGATTGGCGGGCCAGCCGCCGTAGGAGCAGCACCTCGGCCGTCGCCAGCGCGAACGGTTCCTCGTGGATGTCGATCACGTCGAGCGGCCGACGCAGCTCCCTCCAAATGGGCCGCGGGTCGTAGACGAAGAGGGCGGGGTGCTTGCCGCGAGTGGCCACCCCGATCACCTCTTCGCCTGGTTCGGGACTCAGTGTGACGTCGCGGCCGCCCTCGTTCCACACCTTCGCCGACAGCAGCCGGAGGTCGACATCATGTGCGCGGATCGACCGATCCCGAGCCCGCCATTCGCTGACCACCGCACTGTGCGAGATGCGAAGAACGCGCACGTTAGACTCCTGCGAAAATATGGGGTTGGGGAAGGCTTAGGACGCACTGTCGAGGCGAATGCGGCGGTCGTCTCCACCGGACGGACGGACTGAATCGTGACATTGCGTGAGTTTCTCACTGTAGTGCGCAGGCGGTGGCGCATCATTGCCCTGTGCACGCTCGTCGTCGTCGCGGTCGCGGCTCTGGTCACCATGCAACAGCCTCGCTCCTACACTGCGCGATCGAGTTTTTACCTCCAGACGACTGCCCAGAGTTCAGGGGCGAACAATGGCATCGCAGTCATCACTGCACAGGATCTCAACACCTATGTTGCGGTCCTCGGATCGCCCCCGGTCATCGAGCCCCTCCGCCGCCGCCTCGGGCTGCCGGCTGGGTACCCGATCAATGTCTCGGCGACAGTCAATCCAAGCGCTTCCATCCTGAACGTCACTGCCGTCGATTCCGATCCTCGTCGGGCGGCCGCGATCGCGAATGCAACGGGACCCCAACTCGCCGAGGCCGCAGCCACCTTCTCGCCCTTGCTGAAGTCGTCCGGCCAGGCTGTCGCCGCAACCACGATTTCGCCGGCCGCGGTGCCTGCGTCACCGACGTCGCCGAACGTCACTCGCAACATCGAGCTTGCCGTGCTTGCAGGCCTGCTGCTCGGCATCGCTTTCGCCCTCATGCGCAATGTGTTCGACACGAAGGTTCGAGGCGAGGGTGACCTGCAGACGGTGTCGGACAGCCCGCTTCTGGCGGCTCTCCCGGCAGACAACATGCAGAAGGTGATCTCGTCCTGGGACTCGCGCGCAGCGGAGCGCCACGGCTACCTGGAGGCCGTGCGTCGACTGCGCACGAGTCTCATGTTCGTCGACGTCACGACCACCGGAAACGCCTTTCTGATCACGTCTGCCGTGCCGGGCGAAGGGAAGACTACGACGGCGATCAACTTGGCCCGAGCCGTGGCGGAGACCGGCTCGCGCACGCTGCTTGTGGACGCCGACCTCCGGAGGCCGACCGTGGCGAGCACGCTCGGCTTGGAAGGCGCGGCCGGGCTGACGACTGTGCTGCTCGGTCGAGCCGACCTCAACGACGTGATTCAGCCCTACGGCGCCACCAACCTTTACATCCTCGCCGCCGGGCAGGTGCCGCCGAACCCGAGCGAACTTCTCGGTTCCCAACGGATGGCCGAGGTCTTCGAGAAGCTCGTAGCAGACTTCGACTACGTCTTGGTGGACAGCCCTCCCGTGCTCCCGGTGGTTGACGCGGTGCTGCTCGACAAACTGACTGCCGGACTTGTGATGATCGTGGCTGCAGATCGAACGCGAAAGCGCGATCTCGCACAGGCGCTGAAGGTGCTGCAGACCGCCGGTGTCGAGATCGACGGTTTTGCGATGAACAAGGTGAACGCAAAGTCGGACTCCTACTACGGCACATACACCTATGAGTCGGATGTGTCGACTCGGTCGAACAAGCGTGGGAGTCGGTCGGAGGGTGGCCGGCGACGGGCACTCCCGCGCCGGTGACCGAGCGACGGCGTCACTGCCAGCGGTCTGCGGTTGCGGGGGCGGCCCTGTTCGCATTGTTTGCCGTGTCATACCTCGTGGCTGTCCGATCGGCCCAGGGCCAACGCCTGGACTCCGCGACAAACAGTTTGCTGCACAATCACATTCGACCGCCGATCGACACCGTGCTTGGTGAGATTGCCCGCGACGTCGGGCCTGTTTTCGGTCTTGTCGTCGTCGCTCCGCTCGCGCTCGTCGCTGCCGCGCGACGGCGGTGGGGGGCACTCGTCGCAACGACGATAGTCGCGATGGCACCTGTGATCGCTTGGCTCCTGCGTCGCAGCGGTCCAGATCGTCCCGACTTCGGTATCTCGCTCCCGAGCAACAACACCTATCCGTCGACCCACGCCGCGCTCATAGCATCGGCTTGTGTCGCAACCGTGTTCCTCTGGCCGTCGCGCCCTCCGCAGGTCGTCCTCGTGGTCGCCGCGGGAGTTGCTGGGCTGGGGGCGCTCGGCAACGTCGTGAGTTATGCCCATCTGCCTAGCGATGTGCTCGGCAGCTTGTTGCTCGTTGCGGGCACGACGGCGATCGCAATGGCCATCAGCGGCTGGCGACGCCCGGTGATCGTTGACTCCGCCAACGCGCCTCATGAGACTCCGAGTTCTGTCGGCGGCGAGGAGGACGGTGAGCGCGGCAGCGACGCTCGAAGATGGAGCACCGAAGATGAGCGCTGAAAGCGGCCCGGGGCCGGATCAAATGGCCAGCGCTGGGGCTGCCGGACAACTGGGGCCCCGGGCACTGCAGGACCGGGCGATCCGCGGTGCGAGTTGGACCATGCTCCACACGATCACTGCTGTTCCCATGGGCTTTGTCGTCAATCTGATCCTGGCACGGGCGCTAGGAGTCGTTCATTACGGACGACTCGCGTTCCTGATGACGCTGATGGACGTCGTGGGCGGAATCATCGCAGTGGGAGTGACGACCGGAACGATCCAGTTCGGCGCCAAGGGGCACGCACTGGGGCGCCACGACGACGTTCGACGGCTCCTGTCCAAGGCACAAGGCTTCCGACTGTTCATCGCGGCACCCCTGCTGACGCTCGTGGTTCTGCTCGTGGCCGATGTACCTCTGCCGATGCTTCTGCTCGCCCTTGCGTTCGGTGTCTGGTGTCCCGCGTTCCTCGACGGGGCGACGACATGTCTTGCGATCGAGAACAAGACAGCCGCCGGCGCCCAGAATGCGATGGTTGTGAACATCTTGGTTCAGGCGGCGACGTTACTTTCACTCTGGTTGGTCGGCACGGCAGACGCAGTGTGGGCTGCTCGTCTGGCCGCCGGCGGGCTCGGGGTTGGCCTTGCGCTCCTGGTTATCGATCCCGGCTATCGGCGTGCGGTGCTCCACCCGCAGATCCCGGTGGGCATGCCGGCGGGCTTCTGGAGATTTGCGGTTCCGACGGCGGTCGGAGGGCTCGTTGCCACGATGGTCGTATCGCGCACAGAAGTGTTCTTCCTCGCCTGGCTCGGGGACGCGGCGGCGGTCGGCACATTCGCCTTGGCCTTCGGTCTGGCATCGCACATCTTCGCCCCGGCGCAGGCGTTGGTCGGACCTTTGATGCCGGCGATCTCCGGCCTTCGGGAGGTTGAAGTATCTGCGGTGGAGGCGGCCTTCCGGCGGACGATTCGTGCCTCGGCGCTGATCGTTTCGTTGTTGTTGGTCGCCGGTGTCCCGTTCTTCGCACTGCTCCTGCCGGCGCTCTACGGCGACGCCTACTCAGACAGCGAACCGATGTTCGTCGCCCTCGCGATCTCTGCCGGGTTGCTTGTCGCAAGTGGTCCGGTCTCAGCGTTCGTCATGGGGCGCCTAGCGGCCGGCACGATCCTCAGGGTCAACTTGCTCGCGCTCATCGTCGATGTGGGTGTCGCACTCGCAGTCATTCCATCGCTCGGCGGGTGGGGAGCCGTGATCGCCAATGTGAGTGGGGCGCTGGTCCAACTGGTTCTGCTCGTCGGCAGCGAACTGCGCGCGATGCAGATGCCTTGGTCCGAACTGGTCAAGCAGACGGGGAGTCTCATTCTCGCAGTCCCGATCGCGGTTGGGACATGGGCCCTGATCGAGCCGATCCAGCTGGGTCGGTGGGTCGCATCATTCTGTGCGATCCCCGTAGGGTGTGCACTCTTCCTTCTGATGCTTCGGACCACTCGGGCCGGACTGGCACAGGAAGACGCCGTCGCCATCCAGCGTGCTTTGCCCCGTCGCCTCGATCGCCCCGCCGGGGCGGCGCTCCGACTCCTGACTGTGCAGGGTTGAGTCATGGACCATGTGGTTGTGGTTCTCTCCTACTTCGGTAGGGAAGACACGTTGAGTTGTCTGGAGTCGATCGTGCCGAGTGAAGATGCGATTCATCCGCTGGTGATCGACAACGGGTCCTTCGATGGCGTGCTCGATGCGTCTCGCGCGCGATTCGGCGACCGTATTTCGACCCTCCAGTTGGAAACGAACCAGGGCTTCACTGGAGGCATGAATGCCGGGCTTCGCTGGGCGCTCGAGCGAGGGGCCCGGACGGTAACCCTCCTCAACAACGACACCGTGGTTTCGCCCGGCGCCCTCGAGCGATTGGAACAGACAGCTGCAGGAGGGGCGGCGGTTGCGCCGGAGATCCGATATCTCGCCGACGCCGGCCATGTTTGGTTCGGTGGCGGCGTTGTCGACCCGTCCACGGGGCTCGCCCGCCATCTGGCCGAGGGCGAGTTGTCGCCGACCGACGAGGACGGCGTTCGCGAGTCGGAGGTGCTCACCGGCTGCTGCGTTACGGCCACCGCGGAGGTGTGGCGACGTGTCGGCCTGTTCGACGAGCGGTTCTTCCTCAACTTCGAGGATTCCGATTGGAGTGTTCGGGCAACGCAGCTCGGCGTGCCGTTGCTGGTGGACACCCGGGCGGTGATCCATCACGCCGTTTCCGCTTCGTTCGCTGGAGAGTTCAGTTATCTCGGTCTGTACTTCTTCGCGCGCAACGGTCTGACCTTCGTGCACGAGCGCACAAGCGCAGGTGTCCTCGGGGAGGCCCGTTTCATACGGAGGCATCTGCTTCCGCAGCTCAAGCCCCGGCCGAGCCGGAGCATGCGATCGGTCGGGCGCAATGGGCTAGTCCTCGGCTACGCGTTTCGTGACGCGCTGACCGGCCGGTTCGGCGGAGCACCAACGCGGCTCCAACGAGTCGCGAAGGCTTGGGCGAGCCAGAACGTACAGCCGTAGGCAACAGGTAGGCAGCTGGATCCCACTGCATGGGTTTGGACGTGACAGGGGAGGATGGTCTCGGATCGTGTTCCGCGATCCGACAACAGGTAGTGGGGGATTGGCATGACAGGTCCGGGGCCGTCTGTGGCGTTTGTGCGAGGCAACGCACTGAATCCGTTCGAGACACAGGCATTCGCCGGCTTGGAAGGGTTCGACGTCCGAGCCATCGGGGAGTTGCCCGCGAACTATGAAGTCGACCTCGTGCCCGTGCCGGTCACGTTGCTGTCGCCGCAAGCGAACGGGCGAGCGGTGCGAGTTGCACGCCGCGCCGGGCTGCGCCTGCCCCCAGTCCTGAAAGAGGCCGGCATGCTGCGCGGACTGCGCGAAGCAATCGGGTCGGCCGACATCGTCCACGCTGCCGAGACGTTCATCCCGTTCACCGACCAGTGCGTCGAAATCACCCGCAGCACCGGCGCTCGGCTCGTGTTGACCTGTTGGGAGAACATCCCGTTCTTGTACGACGACGACCCGGTCATGACACAGCGCAAACAGCGTGTCCGCGACGCAGCTGCCATCTTCGTGGCGGTGACGGAACCGGCGCGGGACACGCTCATCGCCGAGGGCGTGGAAGCAGACCGGATCCGTGTCGTTCCCGCGGCCCTGAACACGGATCGATTCGAGCCCGGTCACGATCGCTCATTTCTAGCTGCGCGGGTCGGCATCCCTGCCGATGCGCCGATCGTGCTCTTCGTCGGTCGAATGATCAGGGAGAAGGGCGTCACCGAGCTCGTCCACGCCTTCTCCCGGGTCGGCGGCGCGTCGGTGGCTCCCCATTTGGTGCTCGTCGGCAACGGCCCGCAAACGGCAAGGGTGAAAGTGGCTGCCGAGGCGCTTGGTGCGGCGGACCGCGTTCATCTCCTGGAAGGTCAGTCCTACGCCGACATGCCGCTGGTGTTCCGGTCCGCCGATGTCGTTGTCATACCGAGCCTTTCGACGCCGTATTGGCAGGAACAGTTCGGGTACGTTCTCGCCGAGGCCATGGCATCCGGCAGGCCCCTCGTGACGACGAGGACGGGTTCGATCCCACATGTCGTTGGTGACGCAGCCTGGCTAGTCGACGATTACGACATCGACGGATTGACGGCCGCCATCGGCGAGATGCTCACCCGGCCCGACGTGGCGGCAGACCTCGGCCGGCGTGGCCGGTCACGGGCAGTCGAGCGTTACTCGGTGGCGACTGTCGCACCACAATTGGCCGCAGCCTACGAGGACGCGCTCTCACGGTAGACGGACTCGTACTCTGCGACCACACGATCCAGCGCGAACTCATTGCTTCGTTCGATCGCCTTCTGCCGCAACGAGTCTCGGTAATGACCGTCGGTGAGCACCTTGACGAGCGCGTCGCCGAGCCCGTCGAGCTCGGCGAGCACCCCACCGGTCTGCCCGCTCTGCACCACATACCGCGCACCGATGTTGGGCGTTGCGACCACGGGTGTGCCCGAGGCCATGGCCTCTGCGTAGGGGATGCCGAATCCTTCGTAGTCCGAGGGTAGGCAGAACACCCACGCGCTCGCATACGCACGGGCCAACTCCTCGTCGGAGAGGCGACCTAGCGTCCGCACACCGTCGGGCAGCGTCGCCGGGGCATCCTGCGTCACCATCAGCAGCTCGGCATCGGGCACCTGGGGGCGCACCTCGTCGGCGAAGATCCGGGCGAGTTCGGCGCCTCGTTTGCGGTTGTGCCACGTGCCGACAAAAAGGACCGTGGGGTGGTCTGACTTCGGCGCCGCTGCAGGCGTGAAGCGTGCGGTGTCAACGCCGTTGGGCACGACATCGAGCACCCACGGCATCCACTTGCGGGTGTCGGGGGAGACCAAAACGGTCCGGTCCGCAACGACCGAGGCGAGCAGTTCAGTCACCCCGAGCGCGCCCATCCGCAGCTTCTCCTTCGCGCCGGGAATGTGCTTCGCCTCCTCGAAACACGACCCGTGCATCGTGCGTACGTGAACAGGCGCACGACGTTTCCACAGCCAGTAGTCGTCCCCGTGTGCGTGCACGACGTCGAAGCCGGAGAAGTCGATGCGCCTCAAGTGGGTCGCGAAGCGGAAGGTCCGCAGCGGTCCTTCGACCGCGACGAGCCGGTGCGCATAGCGCGCATCCTCGACGGGCGGGGAGTCGCTGAACATTGTGACGTGGTGGCCTCGATCAGCAAGAGCGTTGGCCAATGCGTGCGCCTGGTAACCGACCCCGATCTTGCTGGCGCTGGGCAGGTAGTGCGAGATCATCGCGATCCGCAGCGGATCGGCGGTGAGGTCAGGCATCTTGCAGCGACCGGAAGTGGTCGACGGTCTTCGCGAGACCGTCGTCCAGCACGACCTGCGGGGCCCATCCGAGCTCCGACTGGGCGATCGAGATGTCCGGGCGGCGTCGCACCGGGTCGTCCTGGGGGAGTGGACGATGCTCGATCTGCGAGTCGCTGCCGGTCAGCGCGATCACCTTCTGGGCGAGTTCGAGCATGGTGAACTCACCGGGGTTGCCGATGTTCACCGGGCCGGTGAACGAGGGGGGCGAATCCATCAGCGAGATCAGCCCCGAGACCAGGTCGTCGACGAAGCAGAACGAGCGAGTCTGCTGGCCGTCGCCGTAGATGGTGATCGGTTCGCCGGCGAGCGCCTGAACGATGAAGTTCGACACCACGCGCCCATCGTCGGGGCGCATCCGTGGCCCGTAGGTGTTGAAGATGCGCGCCACCTTGATCGGTAGGTCGTGCTGGCGCCAGTAGTCGAAGAAGAGCGTCTCAGCGCACCGCTTGCCCTCGTCGTAGCAAGAGCGGATGCCGATCGGGTTCACGTGGCCCCAGTAGCCCTCCTGCTGGGGGTGCACCTCCGGGTCGCCGTAGACCTCGGAGGTCGAGGCGAGCAAGATCTTCGCCCCGGTGCGCTTTGCCAGGCCCAGCATGTTGATCGAGCCGTGCACGCTGGTCTTGGTGGTCTGCACAGGGTCGCGCTGGTAGTAGACCGGGCTTGCCGGGCAGGCCAGGTGGTAGATCTCGTCGACCTCCACGTACAGCGGGAACGTGACGTCGTGCCTAATCAGCTCGAACGACGGGTGGCCGATCAAATGGTGCACGTTGGACCGCAGCCCGGAGTAGAAGTTGTCGACGACGAGCACCTCGTCGCCCCGCTCGAGCAAGCGCTCCACCAGGTGCGACCCGATGAATCCCGCGCCGCCAGTGACCAACACCCGACGTTCGACCATTGCCGTCCCAATCCCCTATGAATCCCCAGGCCCGAAGTCGGACCAGCACACATCGAACCATGCCCCATGTTGTTTAGTTGAGCCTGTGCGGATATGGCTGGCACCCAGTGCCTTCTTTCCCGCCAAGGGGGGCGTCGAAGAACTCACACTCCAGTTGGCGCGGCAGTATCAGCGACGCGGTCACGAGGTGACCGTCGTCGTCCATCGTCACCCGTCCGACCTCCCCGAGGTCGGCGAGGTGGAGGGGGTTCCGGTGCGCCGGATCCCCTTCGACTTGCCCGGTCGCAACCCGCGGGCGCTCGCCGGTTACCCGGCGAGCGTCGCCCGTCAGTTGCGAGCGTTGGCAGCGATCGGAGCGCCCCCCGATGTGTTGCACGTGCAGTGCCCGGCCAACCAGGTGCCGGCCCTCACGGCCTATGCCGCGCGGCACCGCGTGCCGTTCGTGATCACCACGCAGGGCGAGGTGACGATGGACGCGGGGCAGATCTACCAGCGCAGCGCCCAGATGCGTCTGGCACTGCGGGCCGGGTCGCGGCGGGCAGCGCTGCTCGCCGCGTGCTCGCGTCGGGCCGCGGACGACGCCGCCACTGTGGCACCGCGTTTCGCGGGCTGCGTCGTGGTGCCGAACGGCGTCGACCCCGCCCAGTGGCAGGTGACCGAACTGCCCACCCAACCGAATTTCGCTGCGTGGGGCCGGCACGTGCCGCAGAAGGGTCTCGACCTGCTCATCCGGGCGTTCGCGTTGGTGCGGGAGGAACTGCCGGACGCCGTGCTGCGCATCGGAGGTGACGGCGAGCAGACCCCGGACTTGCGCGAGCTGGCCGGCCCTGGAGTTGAATTCGTCGGGTCGCTCGACCGCTCCGGCGTCCAGGACCTGCTCGCGCGCAGCCGGGTCGCCGTGGTGCCGAGCCGGCTCGAACCCTTCGGGATCGTCGCCGTCGAGGCGATGGCTGCTGGAAGGGGCGTCGTCTGGAGCACCAACGGTGGACTTGCCGACGCGACCGGCGGCTTGGGTTGGGGCGTCGACCCGAATGACACCCGTGCCTTGGCAGGTGCACTCGTCGCGGCGCATCGCGAGCCAGTTGACCCGATGGTTGCCCGAGCCCACGCGGAGTCGTTGTCCTGGGAGAACATTGCAGACCGCTACTTGACGGCATATTCGACTCAGGCGCGGCTTGGCTCCGGGGCTGGGTCGTGAACGGAGGAGGAATGAAGGTTGCCGTTGCCTTTCACGGCTGCCACCGGCGCGGTGGCGTGGAACGCGTGATGTACGAGTGTGTCAACTACTTGGCGGACCGCGGCCACGATGTGGACGCGTTCGCAGGGGAATGGGATGAGTCCGTCCTGAAGCCGGGCGTGCGCAAGCACGAACTCACCTACGTGTCGAAGCCGCCGGCGCTCGTCATGCCGGCGTATCGGTTCGCCCTGAACCGAGCACTCTCAGAGTTGGCACCAAGGCCGGACGTTGTGGCCAGTTTCGGGGCTACCGCGCCGCCCGACAGCGTTACTTGGATGCAAAGTGTCCATGCGACGTGGATCGAGACCGCACGCGAGACCCGCGACCTGCGTGGCCGCCTGCGGCAGCGAGTGAACCCGTTTCACCCCGTCGTACTTCGCATGGAGCGCGCATTGCTGCAGGAGCGTCGGTATCGCCGCGTGATCGCGCTGACGCCGGACGTCAAAGCCGACATCATGCGGCACTACGGCGTGCCGGATGCGGACATCGACGTCATCCCGAACGGCTACTCGGCGCGGGAGTTCTTCGTTCCCAGCACGGAGGCTCGAGCCGAGGTGCGACGTGAGCTAGGGATCGGTGACGATGAACGCCTGGTCATCTTCGTAGCCAACGAACTGGAACGTAAGGGCTTTCGCCAGTTGGCGCACGCGATCGCTTCGCTGGCGGACCCATCGGTGCGGCTGCTGGCGGTAGGCGGATTCAGTGTCGCCGAGGCGAAGGCGATCATTCGGGAGGCCGGGTTGCACGATCGCCAGGCACTCTTGGCGGGTCAAACCAGCGACGTTCATCGCTACTACGCGGCATCTGATTTCTTCGCGTTGCCCACGAAGTACGAGGCGTGGGGGTTGGTGGTCGTGGAAGCGATGGCCTCCGGGCTGCCCGTGCTCACGAGTGTCACTGCAGGCGCTGCCGTCGCGGTGCGGGACGGCGACAACGGCGTCCTTGTCGGTGACCCGACCTCGATCGATGACGTCTCGGCCGGCCTGCGCAGACTGTTGGCGCTTCAGGCAGACCCCGAGGACATCGCCCGCTCTGTGGCCCGTTTCGAGTGGTCGAATGTCCTCCGGTCGTACGAATCCACGCTCGCGCACGCAGCGCGTGGCTGACCTTCGGACCCGGAGGTGAGCCCGAAGCGAATCCTGCTCGTTGGACACAGCTCGGAGCTGGGTGGCAACGAACTGTTCATGACCCGACTCGTGCCCGCTCTCGCCGACGACGACCTGGAGATGGTCGCGCTGTTGTTCGAGGAGGGCCCGTTCGCCGACCTGCTCCGCGAGCGTGGCGTGGAAGTGCATGCGCGTCCGCTGCCGACGGACGTCGTGAGCGCAGGACGCTACGCGGCCGGCAAGGTGACGACCCTGGGTCGTCTCGGCCCAGGGGTGATCCGCCATGCCGTGGGTCTAGCGCCCTGGCTTGCCGAGCAACGGATCGACGTGGTGTGGGCGAACACGTTCAAGGCGATGGCGATCGTCAGCCCTGCCGCGAAGTTGCGCCGAATCCCGCTCCTGTGGTTCCTGCACGACCGCATCACCCCCGATTACCTGCCACGTCGGTTGGTCGGGCCGATGCGTGCGGCATTCCGGCAGGTGCCGGACGCCGTGGTGGCGAACTCGCGGTCGACTGCCGACACCGTCGGCGGCTGTCCGGTCACGGTTGTCTACCCGGGGCTATCGGCAGATGCCGACCGGCTGCGGGTCGAGCCGGTTCTCCCACCCGTGGTCGGCATGCTGGGCCGAGTCAGCCCGACCAAGGGTCAGCTTGAACTCGTGCGTGCATTGCCCGACGTGCTGTCGGCGCATCCCGACGCGCGAGCGCGCATCGTCGGCAGCCCGATGTTCGGCGCCGAGGGCTATCTCGACGAGGTGCGTTCGGAGGCCGAGCGGCTCGGTGTCGCGACCGCGATCGACTGGGTCGGGTTCACCGATGACCCCCGTCCCGAACTGGACCGGATGACGGTCTGCGTACACGCCGCGACGGTGGCCGAACCCTTCGGCCAGGTGCTCACCGAAGCCATGGCGCGCAGCGTCCCCATCATTGCGACCCGTGGCGGAGGAGCGTCGGAAGTTGTCACGCCGGTGGGTGCCGAACCGCGGGGAGAACTGATCGAGCCGGGCGATGCGCCCGGTTTGCGCGATGCGCTGCTGCGGGTGCTCGACGACGTTCCGGCCGCCCAACGTCGAGCCGATGCGGTCCAGCCCGCAGCGGTTGCCGAGTACTCGCTGGACAACAGCGTCCGTACCATGCGGGAGGTGCTCCGTGCGCTCACTTCCGGAGGCCACCATGACCGACAGCGCTAGGGCACCGGGGGCGGCGCATTGGCCTGGTCTGGATGGCTTGCGCGGCGTCGCGGCCCTCGCCGTCGTTGTCTTCCACATGTCGCTCGGTCCGGCGGTGAACGGCTTCGCGGGCGTCGATGTTTTCTTCGTTCTGAGTGGCTTCCTCATCACGTCGCTGCTCCTGCGTGAACGCGCGACCACAGGGCGCGTGGCGCTCGGGCGGTTCTATCTGCGGCGGGTGCTGCGACTCTATCCCGCTCTGGTCGTTACCTGTGTTACTGCCTCTGTGCTTGGGGCGGTCACAGGAAAGTCAGCTGAGGTGACTGGTGCCGCGGTCGCGGCGCTCGCCTATGTCGCCAACTGGTGGATCTATCTCGGCCACCCCGCAGCACTCCTCGAACACACCTGGACGTTGTCGATCGAGGAGCACTTCTATCTGCTGTGGCCGATCACCCTGGTGCTCATGTGGTCGCGGCGCCACGCGTTGCGCCTGCTGGGCGCGATCATTGCCACCGCGGCGGTCGCGGCTTTGGTGTTCCGCTGGCCTGATTCGATCGACGCAGTCCGGGCTTCCTACTTGCGTGGCGTACCGATCGTCTGGGGCAGCTTGCTGGCGATCGCCATGCGCCGGTGGGACTTTGGGCGAGCACGCCGTCCGCTCTCCTGGCTCGGCCTGGTCGCTTCGGTGAGCTTGCTCGCTCTGCTTTCGGCGCCGTGGCATCTCGTGGGGGCCACAGGCGCTTTCGGGGTGTCAGGACTCTTGACCGTGCTGGTTGTGGCAGGGATCGCGACCTCATCCGGCGGCGAGGGTGGGCTGTGGGCGAACCGAGTGTTGGTATGGCTCGGCAGACGCTCGTACGGGCTGTATCTCTACCACTTCCCGATCCTGAGTCTGGCAACCCACCAACTTCACGCTGGCCCGGACTGGTTGCGAGCGTGTGCCGGACTGGTGACGACACTCGTCGTGGTCGTGTTCTCCTACCGCTTCGTCGAGTTGCCGTTTCTCCGCCTCAAAGACCGCAGGTTCGGCAGTTCGCGGTCGTCTGCCGAGGGTGCCCGAACCAACAAGCACCAGGACCTCGATCCGGACACACCAGTACTGCGACAGTCCGGGCATACTTGGCGACGATGAAAATTGCTATCGCGCACGACTACCTGACCCAGTTCGGTGGCGCTGAACGAGTCGTGTTGTCGCTGATGAAGGCCTTCCCCGAAGCGCCGATCTACACCACTCTGTACGACCCCGACACCACGTTCCCCGAGTTCCGGTCGGCCGACGTGCGGGTGTCGCCGCTGAACAAGGCGGGCGCGATGCGCGGCAACCATCGGATGGCACTGCCCTTCCTTGCCCCGGTCTCCTCCCGCATCACGATCGACGCCGACGTCGTGATCGCATCGTCCAGCGGGTGGGCGCACGGCTTCCGCACCAACGGACGCAAGCTGGTCTACTGCCACTCGCCGGCCCGGTGGCTCTACCTCACCGACGAATACCTCGGGTCGCACGGCGCCAGCAGCGTCATCCGTCCCGCGCTCGCCGCGTTGCGGCCGGTGCTCAAGCGCTGGGACGCGCAGGCTGCCGCCAGCGCCGACCGTTACCTCGCGAACTCCCATGTGGTTCAGGAACGCATCAAGCACGTCTACGGCATCGACTCCGACGTGATCTTCCCGCCGCACCGGGTCGATCTGGACGGCAGCCGGGAGCTCGTCCCGCAGATCGCTGACGACTGGCCCGACTTCCACCTGCTTGTGTCGCGACTGCTGCCGTACAAGAACGTCGATCGCGCGATCGAGGCGTTCAACGACCTGCCCGACGAGCGGCTGGTCGTCGTCGGCAAGGGCCCCCTCGCGGCGCAGCTGCGCTCCAAAGCGAAGGCAAACTCCCTTCTGCTGGAAGGCATCCCGGACGCGCAGCTGCGGTGGCTCTACGCCAACGCCACCGCGCTCATCGCGCCCAGTCACGAGGACTTCGGGCTCACCGTCGTCGAAGCTGCCGCGTTCGGCACACCCGCCTTGGCGCTGCGCGCCGGCGGCTACCTCGACACCGTCGAACCCGGTCTCAGCGGCTACTTCTTCAGCCATCCCAAGGCGGCCGATATCGCCGATGCGGTGCATCGCCACCGGGAACGCCCGCTGGATCGCGACGCCGTGGCTGAGCACGCACGCGGGTTCGACGAGGACGCTTTCATCGGGCGGATCCGGAACGAGGTCGACCTGCTCATGGCCGGGGCGTTCGCCGACCGGAAGCATCCACACCCAGCATGACGCTTCGGCGATACTGAGGTCATGACGAACCCGAAGCCCGTCGCGACCTGGCTGACCGACATGGACGGCGTGCTCGTGCACGAGGAACACGCGATCCCCGGCGCTGCCGAGTTCATCGCGGCCCTGAAAGAGTCGGGTCGCCGGTTCCTGGTGCTGACGAACAACTCGATCTTCACACCGCGTGACCTGCGGGCTCGGCTGAACGGCAGCGGTATCGACGTGCCGGAGGACGCGATCTGGACCTCCGCTCTCGCCACCGCGCAGTTCCTCGACGACCAGCGTCCCGGTGGTTCGGCGTACGTCGTCGGCGAGGCCGGTCTGACCACGGCGATCCACGACATTGGCTACGTGATGTCCAGTCGGTCGCCCGACTACGTGGTGCTGGGGGAGACCCGCACCTACTCCTTCGAGTCGATCACCCGCGCAGTCCGCTTGATCGAGAACGGCGCCCGGTTCATCTGCACCAACCCCGACGCCAGCGGTCCCTCGACCGAGGGCAAGCTGCCCGCCACCGGCGCCGTGGCCGCGCTGATCGCGAAGGCGACGGGCGTCGAGCCCTACTACGTCGGCAAGCCGAACCCGTTGATGATGCGTAGCGCGCTCAACCAGATCGAGGCCCACTCCGAGACGACCGTGATGATCGGCGACCGGCTCGACACCGACATCCGCAGCGGTCTGGAAGCGGGCCTGCGCACGATCCTGGTGCTCACCGGGTCGACGACCCCGGAGAAGGTCGACCGCTACCCGTTCGTGCCGACCCGTGTGTGCAACTCCATCGCCGACGTCGTGCCGCTGGTGCGCGAGCTCGCGCCGCAGTCGTAGCGCCTCCGCATCCGCAGGGGTGATCCGATTGACGCCGCAACCGGATCGTTTGGAACAATCCTCCACCATGACCGCCCCGCGTCCTCGCATCTTCTCGGGCATGCAGCCCACCCACGATTCGCTCCACCTCGGTAACTACCTCGGAGCCCAGGTCAACTGGGTGAAGATGCAGGAGGAGTTCGACGCGATCTTCTGCGTGGTCGACCAGCACGCGCTCACCGTCGTGCCCGACCCCGCGGAGTTGCGCACGCGCACCCGGGTGACCGCAGCGCAGTACTTCGCCGGCGGCGTCGACCCCGAACGTTCCACCGTGTTCGTGCAGTCGCAGGTGCCCGAGCACGCGCAATTGGCGTGGGTTCTCAACTGTTTCACCGGTTTCGGCGAAGCCAGCCGGATGACGCAGTTCAAGGACAAGTCGGGTAAGCGGGGCGCCGAGGGCACCAACGTCGGCTTGTTCACCTACCCGATGCTGATGGCCGCCGACATCCTGCTGTACGACGCGCAGAAGGTGCCGGTGGGGGAGGACCAGCGTCAGCACCTCGAGCTGACCCGCGACCTCGCGCAGCGGATGAATGCGCGCTACGGCGACCTGTTCGTGGTGCCCGAGCCGCACATCCCGGCCGACGGCGCCAAGATCATGTCGTTGCAGGAGCCGACCGCGAAGATGAGCAAGTCGGCCGACGACCAGCGCGGCAACCTGATGATGCTCGACGAGCCGAAGGCGAACACCAAGAAGATCAAGTCGGCCGTGACCGACCTCGACAACGCGGTGCGTTGGGACCCCGAAGCCAAGCCCGGCATCGCCAACCTGCTGCGCATCCACCACGCCTTCTCCGGCGAGTCGATCGAGGCGCTCGTCGAGCGCTACGCGGGTGAGAACAAGTACGGCGCACTGAAAACCGATGTGGCGGAACTGTTCCGCAGCGTGCAGGAGCCGTTCAAGGAGAAGGTCGACACCTACATGGCCGACCCGGGTCAGCTCGACGCGATCCTGGCGGCGGGCGCCGAGCGTGCTCGCGAGTTGGCTGCCCCCACCCTCGAGCGCGTCTACGACGCCGTCGGCTTCCTGCCCGCCCGATCGTCCCGATGAGGACCATCGGCGTCTCGATCCCGATCCCGCAGCCGTATGCGGAGCGGTTGCACCAGGTGCGGCAAGCCGTCGGCGACCCACTGGCCGACGCCGTCCCGCCGCATGTCACGTTGATGCCGCCGACCGATGTGGAGCGCGTCGATCTGGTCGCACTACGCGCCCACCTGCGCACGGTCGCAGCCGGCAGCAGTGCGTTCCGGATGATCCTCAACGGCACGGGCACGTTCCGTCCGGTGTCGCCGGTGGTCTTCGTGCAGGTCTCGCGGGGCATCGCCGAGTGTGAGCAACTCGAGAAGCTGGTGCGCGGTGGCCCGGTGGAGCGCGAACTGGAGTTTCCGTACCACCCGCACGTCACCGTCGCCCATCATCTCGACGACGCCGCGTTGGATGACGCCTTCGACGAACTGGCCGACTTCCGCGCCACCTTCGAGGTCGACGGCTTCGATCTCTACGAGCACGGCGATGACGAGGTGTGGCGGCCGGTCGACCGCTTCGCCTTCGGCAGCTGACGCGACCCGATCCGTTCGTCGCTGCGGGGCCGCCGCCGGGCGCAGTCCGGTGAAGAAAGGTTCCCCTTACCGCGCGGTCTGACCGCGGTGCCGATAATCTGCCCTCGTGGCAACTCAAACCCTTCCTGCGAAGCGCACAGGCAAGGCCGGCAGCACCCTGTTCCTGAAGACCGTGATGGCCGTCAGCGGGTTGATCTTCGTCCTTTATGTCCTGTTGCACATGTACGGCAACCTCAAGGTGTTCTGGGGCGAGGAGGCCTTCAACACCTACGCGCATCACCTGCGGACCATCGGTGAGCCGATGCTCCCGCACGCCGGTCTGCTCTGGGTCATCCGCGTCGTCCTGATCATCGCCGTCGTGGCGCACGTCTACAGCGCAGCCCAGCTGTGGAAGCGGGCGAACGCCGCACGCGAGCAGAAGTACGCGGTGAAGAAGGCCGTCGCGGCTTCGTTCTCCTCCAAGTGGATGCGCTGGGGTGGCGTTGCGCTCCTGCTGTTCGTCATCTGGCACCTGCTGCACTTCACGATCGCGAAGATCAACGTCGGCTCCGGCGGGCAGGGTTCCGAAATCACCCAGAACCCCTACCAGCTCGTCGTGCACAGCTTCGGTGCGTGGTGGATGGTGATCATCTACCTGCTCGCCCTCGCCGCCCTCGGCATGCACCTGCACCACGGCATCTGGAGCGCGAGCCAGACCCTCGGCTTCACCAACACGCCACAGCAGCGCAAGATCGCCAAGACCGTCGCCGCGCTCGTCGCGCTGGTCGTGGCCGTCGGCTTCGCGCTGCCGCCGCTGTTCATCCTCTTCGGCGTGATCGACTAAGGATTTCGAACCCACATGACTGACACGCAAGGTCTCATCGACGACATGTACCGCCTCGGCGACCCGATCGCCGACACCAAGGCGCCGACCGACGTCCCGATCGAACAGCGCTGGACCCAGGCGAAGTTCGACAACAAGCTCGTCAACCCGTCCAACCGCCGCAAGCTCTCGGTGATCATCGTCGGCACCGGTCTCGCCGGCGCGTCCGCCGCCGCGACGATGGGCGAGGCGGGCTACAACGTGAAGGCATTCTGCTACCAGGACAGCCCGCGTCGTGCCCACTCGATCGCCGCGCAGGGTGGCATCAACGCCGCCAAGAACTACAACGACGACGGCGACTCGACCTACCGGTTGTTCTACGACACCGTCAAGGGTGGCGACTATCGCAGCCGCGAGAACAACGTCTACCGCCTGGCCGAGGTGTCGACGAACATCATCGACCAGTGTGTCGCGCAGGGCGTGCCGTTCGCCCGCGACTACGGCGGACTGCTCGACAACCGTTCCTTCGGTGGTGTGCAGGTGGCCCGCACCTTTTACGCCCGTGGCCAAACGGGTCAGCAGCTGCTGATCGGTGCCTACCAGGCGATGGAGCGCCAGGTCGCCGCCGGCTCGGTGAAGGAATACACCCGGCACGAGATGCTCGAGCTGATCGTCGTCGACGGCAAGGCGCGCGGCATCGTCGCCCGTGACATGGTCACCGGCGAGATCGAGACCCACGTCGCCGACGTCGTCGTGCTCGCTTCCGGTGGCTACGGCAACGTGTTCTTCCTGTCGACCAACGCGATGGGTTGCAACGTCACCGCCACCTGGCGGGCACACCGCAAGGGTGCCTACTTCGCGAACCCCTGCTACACGCAGATCCACCCGACCTGCATCCCCGTTTCCGGCGACCACCAGTCGAAGCTGACGCTGATGTCGGAGTCGCTGCGCAACGACGGCCGCATCTGGGTGCCCAAGCGCAAGGAAGACTGCGACAAGGACCCGCGCGACATCCCCGAGGAAGACCGCGACTACTACCTCGAGCGCATCTACCCGGCGTTCGGAAACCTCGTCCCGCGTGACATCGCCTCCCGCCAGGCGAAGTACATGTGTGACGAGGGCCGCGGTGTCGGCCCGATGGTCGGCGACTTCCGCCGCGGCGTCTACCTCGATTTCTCCGACGCGATCTCGCGGATGGGTGAGGCGGCAGTTAAGGCGAAGTACGGCAACCTGTTCGACATGTACGCCCGCATCACCGGCGAGGACCCGTACAAGGTGCCGATGCGTATCTACCCGGCCGTGCACTACACGATGGGTGGCCTCTGGGTCGACTACGACCTGGAGACCTCGATCCCGGGGCTGTACGCGGTGGGCGAGGCCAACTTCTCCGATCACGGTGCCAACCGTCTCGGTGCGTCCTCGCTCATGCAGTGCCTGGCCGACGGTTACTTCGTGCTGCCGAACACCATCCGCAACTTCCTCGCCGAGGGCCCCTTCGAGGAGATCTCCGAGGACCACCCGGCGGTTGTCGAGGCACGCCAGTCGGTCGAGTCGCGCATCGACAAGCTGCTCAGCATCAACGGTGAGCGCAGCGTCGACTCCTTCCACAAGGAACTCGGCAACATCATGTGGGAGTACTGCGGCATGGAGCGCACCGACGAGGGTCTGCGCAAGGCGATCGACCTCATCCGGTCGCTGCGCGAGGAGTTCTGGCGCAACGTCCGGGTGCTCGGCAGCGCCAACACGCTCAACCAGTCGCTGGAGAAGGCCGGCCGTGTCGCCGACTTCCTCGAGCTCGGTGAGCTGATGTGCATCGACGCGCTGCACCGTCGCGAGTCGTGCGGTGGCCACTTCCGTGCCGAGAGCCAGACCGAGGACGGCGAGGCGCTGCGCCACGACGACCAGTTCCTCTACGTCGGCGCGTGGGAGTTCGCCGGTGAGGCCTCCGGTGGTCCGGGAGCCCCCGTGCTGCACAAGGAAGACCTCGTCTACAAGTCGATCGAGCTGAAGCAGCGGAGCTACAAGTAATCATGAATCTGACTCTGAAGATCTGGCGCCAGGCCGGGCCGAACGCCGACGGTCAGCTGGTCACCTACCCGGTGTCGAACATCTCCGAGGACATGTCGTTCCTCGAGATGCTCGACGTGCTCAACGAGGAGCTCACCGCCAAGGGCGAGGAGCCGGTCGCTTTCGACAGCGACTGTCGTGAAGGCATCTGTGGCATGTGCTCGTTGATGATCAACGGTGAGGCGCACGGCCCGGAGGTCACCACGACCTGCCAGCTGCACATGCGCTCGTTCCGCGACGGCGAGACCATCACCATCGAGCCGTGGCGCGCCTCGGCGTTCCCCCTGGTGCGTGACCTCGTCGTCGACCGTTCGGCGTTCGACCGCATCATCCAGGCCGGCGGCTACATCTCGGTCAACACGGGTGCGGCCGTCGAGGCCAACAACCTGCCGGTGCCGAAGGTGAAGGCCGACCGTGCGTTCGACACCGCCACCTGCATCGGGTGCGGCGCCTGCGTCGCGGCCTGCCCGAACGCGTCCGGCATGTTGTTCATGGGTGCGAAGATCACCCACCTCGGCGAACTGCCCCAGGGCCAGGCCGAGCGCGACTCGCGTGTCGTGTCGATGGTCAACCAGCACGACCACGAGGGCTTCGGTGGCTGCACCAACATCGGTGAGTGCGCCGCGGCCTGCCCGAAGGAGATTCCGCTGGACGTCATCAGCCAGCTGAACGCCGACTTCCGCAAGGCGAAGAACCACGCGTAGTCCCTGCTGACGCGCGTCGGCCGCCGGTGACCTCCTGGTCACCGGCGGCCGTTTTCGTCGCTGGGCTAGGCCGCGGGCCGCGCGTATGTCGGCGTCACCACCGCACCGTAGAAGCCGATCAGCTCGTCGACCACGCCGGCCCACGAACGGACCTCCATCTTGCGGCGGCCGCGGGCGCCCATCCGCTCGCAGGTGGCGGCGTCGTCGACCAGGGTCGCGACGGTCGCACGCAGTGTGCCAGGCGTGTTCGGGTCGAACAGGTAGCCGGTCACGCCCGGCTTCACGATGTCGAGCGGACCGCCCGCGGCGGGCGCGACCACCGGCAGCCCGGCAGCCATCGCCTCCTGGAGTGTCTGGCCGAAGGTCTCGTTGCAGCCCGTGTGCACGAACACGTCCAGCGCCGCGTACGCCTCAGCGAGGGGCAACCCCTGTCGGAAGCCCAGGAAGTGCGCCTTGGGCAGCAGCTGCTCCAGCTTCTCCCGGGTCGGTCCGTCACCGACGACCACCAGCGCGGTGCCCGGCAGGTCGGCGATCTCGGCGAGCCGGTGCACCTGTTTCTCGTGCGCCAAACGGCCGACGTACCCGACGATCGTCTCGCCGTTCGGCGCCACGCACGCGCGCAGTGCACGGACGGCGTCCGACTGCTTCAGCGCGGGCGAGTACAGCTCGGTGTCGACGCCGCGCGACCACAGCGCCGCCCGCGGCACACCGTGGGCGCCGAGCTCGCACAGTGTCGCCGACGACGGTGCGAGGGTGATGTCGGCGAGGGAGTGCAGGTGGCGGATCCAGCGCCAGGACACGTTCGTGATGCGGCCGGCCAACGGACCGGCGTGCTGCGCAAGGTAACTGGGCATGTCGGTCTGGTAGATCGCCACGGTCGGGATGCCCAGGTTGCGTGCGGCGGCCAGCCCGCGCCAGCCGAGGCCGAACGGCGACGCGGCGTGCACGACGTCCGGCTTCTCCTCGCGCAGGATGCGCTCGAGGTCGGCGGTCGGCAGTCCGACCCGGAACTGGCGGACGGTCAGGCCCTGGACGGTGCGCACCCGGAACTGCCCGTACCGCTCCGGGGCGGGCCCGGGGCAGATGACGACGGCCTCGTGCCCCCGCGCGGCCAGGTGGTCGAGCACCCGGCAGACACTGGTGGTGACGCCGTTGAGACTGGGAAGGAACGACTCGGTCACGATGGCTACTCGCACGGACTACACCGTCTCGTCATCGGTTGGCGCCTGGGCGAGATTCGGCTGGACGTCGGATGAGGGTCAGGTGAACGTCCTGCCTCGTCGGTGAACGGCAGGTGACGGGCACACGTTGGTCGGGGCATCGTCGTGATCCCCGCGCGATGGGTTAGCGTTCGGCCATGAACTCAGCGGTATCGGGGGAGATCCCGGGTTTTTACGCGATCGTGCCGGCCGGTGGTTCCGGCACCCGACTGTGGCCGTTGTCGCGGGCCGGGTCACCGAAGTTCCTGCACGACCTGACCGGGTCGGGTAAGTCGTTGCTGCGCACGACAGTCGACCGGCTGACCCCGCTGTGCGGTGGCCGGCTCGTAGTTGTCACCGGCACTCGGCACGCCGAGGCCGTACGCGAGCAGATTCCCGAGCTCGGCCAGGACGACCTCATCGTCGAACCGTCGCCGCGCGAGTCGATGCCGGCGATCGGGTTGGCGGCCGCGTTGCTGGAGCAGCTCGACCCCGACGCGGTGCTGGGGTCGTTCGCGGCCGACCACGTGATCGTCGACGACGAGACGTTCCGCGACTGTGTGCGGCAGGCCGTCGCGGTTGCGCGTACGGGCAAGTTGGTGACGATCGGCATCGAACCCACGCACGCGGCAACGGGATTCGGGTACATCCAGACCGGCGATCCGTTGCACATCGAGGGTGCACCGGACGCGTTGGACGTGAAGGCATTCGTCGAGAAGCCCGACGGCGAGACCGCCGAGCAGTACGTCGACAGCGGTGAGTACCGCTGGAACGCAGGCATGTTCGTGGTGAAGGCGAGCGTGTTGTTGGACATGTTGGCGCAGTACCAGCCGGTGATGGCGCACCATCTGCGGTCGATCGCGAACAACCCGATGCGGCTGAACGAGTTGTGGCCGCGGTTGACGAAGATCGCGATCGATCCGGCGATCGCGGAGCCGGCGGCGGTCGACGACCGGGTGGCGGTCGTGCCGGGTGCGTTCGGGTGGGACGACGTGGGTGACTTCGCCTCGTTGGCGTCGGTGTTGGTGGAGTCGGCCGACGCACCGGGGGTGAAGGTGTTGGGGGAGAGCGAACTGGTGGTCATGCAGGACTCCACCGGGGTCGTTGCGCCGCGCTCGGGACGCACGGTCGTGGCCCTCGGGGTCGAGGACGTCGTGGTGGTCGACACCCCGGACGCCGTCCTGGTCACCACCCGCGACCGGGCACAGGACGTCAAGAAGATCGTCGAGAAGCTCAAGCTGACCGGTCGCGAAGACCTGACCTGACCGAGGGAGATTCGATGTCCAGCCCCGCCCAACAGGATGTCTACGGCTTCAACACGCGCCCAGATGTCGTGCCGTCCATCCCCGTTCACGCCCGCTCGGCACTCGATGTCGGATGTTCCGAAGGAGGGTTCGGGCGAACGCTTCGGCAGGTGCTGGGGCCCGACGCGCATTTGGTCGGGGTCGACGCGGTGCCGGCAAACGTTGCGGCTGCGCGCGCCAACATCGACTTTGACGAAGTCGTCGAAGGCTACTTCCCGGACGCGATGGCGGGCCGGCCGGAGACCTTCGACATCGTCTCGTTCAACGATGTGCTCGAGCACATCGTCGACCCGTGGGCCACGCTGGAGGCGGTCAAGGGATGGCTCAGCCCAAGTGGAGTCGTGCTCGCTGCCATCCCCAACGTCCAGTGGCTACCCGTCGTCATCGGCCTTGTGATGGGGCGATGGGACTACGAGGAGACGGGCATTCTCGATCGCACCCACGTGCGATTCTTCACCCGCAAGACGATCATGGACATGTTTGCCGGTTGCGGGTACGAGGTGCTCGAGTGCCGTGGCGCGAACGACGTCTCGGAGTATTTCGCTTCCGACCCGGTGCGTTGGCGTCGCTCGATCAAGCAGTTCGCAGGGCGACTCAGCGGCGATCGCCGGTATATGCATTTCATCGTCGTTGCGCGCCCAGTGATCGCCGGGCCAAGCCCTCGCTAGGGTCGAAGCATGCCCGACGGACGCACCCGACTCTTCGACCTCGGCTACCGCAACCTGCTTCGGCCGCTGCTGTTCCAAATGGGCGGTGGAGACGCCGAGGCCGCGCACCACGCGACCCTCAAGCAGATCCGCGCCGTCGGCCAACGGCCCTCCGCGATCAAGGCGTTGACCCGCGCGACCGCCGTGCCGACCAAGCCGGTGGAGGTCGCGGGCATCGTCTTTCCGGGTCGCGTCGGCCTGGCCGCCGGCGTCGACAAGGACGGCGTCGGGGTAAAGGCGTGGGGCGCACTCGGGTTCGGTCACGTCGAACTCGGCACGGTGACGGCTCACGCACAGCCGGGCAACGACCAGCCGCGGCTGTTCCGGCTGGTCGAGAGCCGCGCGATCATCAACCGGATGGGCTTCAACAACCTGGGTGCCCAGCATCTGGCGGACACCCTCGCGCTCGCCGGCAAGGTGTCGATCCCCGTCGGGGTCAGCATCGGCAAGACCAAGACCACGCCGGTGGAGGAAGCCGTGGACGACTACCTGACGTCGCTGCGAGCGCTCGACGACTACGCCGACTACGTCGCGGTCAACGTGTCGAGCCCTAACACCCCGGGACTGCGCAGCCTGCAGGACAAGGAACCGTTGGCCGAACTGCTCGCGGAACTGGTCACCGAGACCACCCGCCTCGCAACCCGAGGCAAGCGTCCGACCCCGATCTTCGTCAAGATCGCCCCAGATCTCGCCGACGAAGCCATCGACGACGTGCTCGAGGTCGCACTGCGCGCCGACGTCAGCGGCATCATCGCGACCAACACGACGCTGGGTCGCGACGACATCGTAGGGAAGGACGTGATGCTCGCCGGCGAGGCCGGCGGACTGTCGGGTGCGCCGCTCACCGTCCGAGCCCGCCAGGTCGTGGGTTACGTCGCCTCGCACACCGCACTGCCGGTCATCGGGGTCGGCGGCATCATGACCGCCGACGACGGCAAGGCGATGATCGACGCCGGCGCCTCGTTGATCCAGGTCTACAGCGGCTTCATCTACGGCGGCCCCGGACTTGTCGGTGAGCTCAACCGCACCATCGGCTGATCACTGGATCGCTGGCACGATGTGCGGGTGAGTCCCGACGTGGAGACGGCAACGCAGCCGCCCGAGCAGGCGGCCGCCGTGCGTGCCGAACGCGGAATAGCGTTGGTATCGGCCGCGATGCGGTCGGTGGTGGTGCTTCAGATCCTCGTCGCGTTGCCGTCCGGGATCGGTCTCGCCGCCACCCCGTGGCTCTACGTCGTGCTCGCCGGTGCCGTGCTGGCGGTGTCGGCGGCGCTGATCGCGAGTTGCCTGCGATCGTCCGCGGTTCGTGCCGGTCGCTGGCAACCGATCGACATCCCGCTCGGCTTCGCCGCCTACCCGGTGATGACCCTCGTGCTGCCGGCCGAACACACCGTCGGCACCTGGGAAGCATGGGCCGGTGGCTATGCGGTCAACGTGGCGGCCATCGGGTCGACCTATCTGCCGGCCCGCGCGGCGGTGGCCGTCGGGCTCGGGCTCGGCGTCTGGTCGTTCGGGTGGACGGCGTCCGCCGCCGGGTCGTGGTCGACGGCCTTCAACAACGCCGCGACCGTGCCCGGCTACGCGATCGTGGTCGCTCTGCTGGTCGCGTACATCCGGGGTCTCGCCGCCGACGCCGACCGGTCGAAGGAGGAGGCGGTCACGGCGACCCGGGCCCTGGAACTGCACCGCTACCAGCTCACCGTGCACGATGCCACGAGCATCCTGCGGCTGCTGTCCGACGAGCGCACGCCGGCGGAAGTGCTGCCGGCGCTGCGGCTGCAGGCCGAACGGGAGTCGCGCCGCCTGCGCACCTACCTCGGCCAGACTCCGCCGCCACGTGGCGACGAGCGCGAGTCGACCATCGGCACGATGATCGACTCCGCGGTCGAGGGGTTCGACGATCTGCCGCTGCACCTGGTGGTCGACCTCGGCGCCGAGGTGGTGCTCGACCCGGAGGTGTGGGCCGCGACCGACCGCGCGGTTGCCACCGTGCTGCACAACACCCGGCTGTACGCCGGCGCCCGGCAGGTCGTCGTCCACGCCGACAGCGACGGACGCAGCTGGGAGGTTTCGGTGACCGACGACGGTGCCGGCTTCGACCAGCAGGCTCAGCCGCTCGGCTTCGGGCTGAGCACCCAGGTGCAGCAGGCGCTGCGCGAAGTCGGTGTCGATTCGAGCATCTGGTCGGCTCCGGCGCAGGGCACGTCGGTGGTCATGCGCGGGACGGTGGGTGTGCCGTACCCGTGATTTCACGGGTACCGCCGCAGCAGTGACGGCGGCAGGCTTCTGGCGGGCGGAAAAACCCGCTCGGAAAGCCCCCGAAAGGACAGCCCGTCATGATCAAGTCGTCCCGCAGCCGCCGCCTTCTCGCCATGAGCGCCGTCGCCACGATGGGTGGGCTCGGCGCCATCACCGTCACCGCCCCGCAGGCCGAAGCCGTCACGTGCAAGGCGTACACCACCATCTCCGTGCGCGGCACCAACGACGGAACCCGCACCTCCTCGGGCACCCAGTTGCCCACCGCCGTCGCGGCCTTCAAGGCGCAGAAGGGTTCGACGAACGTCGTCAGCACCTACGTGAACTACCAGGCCTCCTTCAACTACGCCGCTTCGATGGCCGATGGACGGGCTGCGCTCAAGGCGACCTTCAACTCCTACGCCAACGCGTGCCCGCGCACCAAGATCGCGCTGTTCGGCTACTCCCAGGGCGCCCACATCGTCGGCGATGTGGTGGTGGGGATGTCGAGCACCCAGCGGGCCCGCCTGCAGGGCATCGGCCTCATCGGCGACCCGATGATGAACCCGACCTTCGCCAGCAGCAAGACCGCCGACCGCAGCCACGGCGGCATGTGGGGACGTCGCGCGTCCTGGCCGTCCGGTGTGTACGTCTACAACGTCTGCAACCGGGGCGACCGGGTCTGTGCATCCCTCAACTGGGTCGACTCGATGGCCTTCCTGAGGAACGGGTCGCGCAACGCACCCCACCTGAAGTACACGACCTCCACCTACTCGCCGCTGAGCAGCTCCGGCGCCTGGAACATCGGCTACCACGTGGCTCGCCGAGCCTGAGTGCGTTGCGTGGGCCGGAGCGCGCTTTCCGGATGCGGGACGGTGCGGGAGACCGCGCCGTCCCGCTGGCTAATCTGTGACCATGGCCACTACCGAGTCCGATCTGCCGTTCGAGGCGCTCTACGACGCGTCCGCCCTCGCCGACTTCGATGCGGCCACCAAGCTCGGGGCACCGGGGGAGTACCCGTTCACCCGTGGCGTATACCCGAGCATGTACACCGGGCGCCCCTGGACGATGCGCCAGTACGCCGGGTTCGGCACGGCCAAGGAATCGAACGAGCGATACAAGGAACTCGTCGCCAACGGCACCGGCGGTCTGTCGGTGGCCTTCGACCTGCCGACCCAGATGGGCTACGACTCCGACGCCCCGCTGGCGCACGGTGAGGTCGGCAAGGTGGGCGTTGCGATCGACAGCCTCGACGACATGAACACCCTCTTCGACGGTCTGCCGCTCGACGAGGTCTCCACCAGCATGACCATCAACGCGCCCGCCAGCACGCTGCTGTTGCTCTACCAGCTCACCGCGCAGCAGCAGGGCATCGCGGCCGACAAGCTCACCGGCACCATCCAGAACGACGTGCTGAAGGAGTACATCGCCCGCGGCACCTACATCTATCCGCCGGCCGAGTCGCTGCGTCTGACCAGCGACGTGTTCGCCTACTGCCGCAACGAGATTCCGAAGTGGAACACCATCTCTATCAGCGGTTACCACATGGCGGAGGCGGGTGCGACGCCCGTGCAGGAGGTCGCGTTCACCCTTGCCAACGCCAAGGAGTATGTGCGTGCTGCGATGCGCGCCGGCCTCGCCGTCGACGACTTCGCGCCGCGCCTCAGCTTCTTCTTCGTCGCCCGCACCACGCTGCTGGAGGAGGTCGCGAAGTTCCGTGCGGCCCGCCGCATCTGGGCGCGCATCATGAAGGAGGAGTTCGGCGCCAAGAACCCCAAGTCGCTCATGCTGCGCTTCCACACCCAGACCGCCGGGGTGCAGCTCACCGCGCAGCAGCCCGAGGTCAACCTGGTGCGCGTCGCCCTCCAGGGCCTCGGGGCAGTGCTCGGCGGCACCCAGTCGCTGCACACCAACTCCTACGACGAGGCCATCGCGCTTCCCACGGCGAAAGCGGCCCGACTCGCGTTGCGCACCCAGCAGGTGATCGCCTACGAGACCGACGTGACCAAGACCGTCGACCCGTTCGCCGGCAGCTACGTCATCGAGTCGCTGACCGACGACATCGAGGACGCCGTCACCGCGCTCATGCAGCAGGTCGAGGACAAGGGTGGCGCGGTCAAGGCGATCGAGGAGGGTTTTCAGAAGAGCGAGATCGAGCGCTCCGCCTACCAGATCGCGCTCGAGATCGACGGCGGCGAACGCACCGTCGTCGGACAGAACCGGTTCACCATCGACCAGGACGACAAGTACGAGCCGCTGCGCGTCGACCCGGCGATCGAGGCCGAGCAGGCCGTGCGCCTGGAGAAGCTGCGCGCCGGCCGCGACAACGCCGCGGTCACCAAGGGGCTGGACGCGTTGCGTCGGGCCGCCGAGGGCACCGACAACGTGCTGCTGCCGATGCGGCACGCGCTCGCCGCCCGGGCCACCGGTGGTGAGGTGAGCAAGGCGCTGCGCGAGGTCTGGGGCATGTACGTGCCGCGCGAACAGTTCTGATGCGGGACCTGCTCGGCGGTACCAAACGGAAGGCGTCGTTCGTCGGCACCCACTTCATGGCGATCTGCCTGGGGTTGTTGGTGCTGGCGCTCGCGCTGACCATGCTCACCAACTGCGGTGGTTCGGGCGACGGCACGGCCGCGTCGACCACGCGCAGCTATGAGCGCACCACGGCGACAACGGAATCCGGCAGCAGCACGGCGTACCGGTCGTCCGCGGCGAGCACGTCGGGCAACTCGGACACGTCCGGCACGAAGGCCGACGGCCTGCGCACTGTCGACTACGCCGACCTGCCCAAGCAGGCCAAGGACACCATCGCGTTGATCGACGCGGGCGGACCGTTCCCGTATCCGCGCGACGACGGCAAGACCTTCGGCAACTTCGAGGGACTGCTGCCGAAGCAGAAGCGCGGCTACTACCGGGAGTACACGGTGCCCACGCCCGGCGCGGACACCCGCGGCGCTCGCCGCATCATCCGCGGGCAGGACGGCACGATGTACTACACGTCCGACCATTACGTCAGCTTCCGGAGGATCCAGCGATGACCAGCCTGACCGTGACGCTCGCCCGCAGGGAGTCGGCGGTGCTGCGCTCCGACCGATCCGCCGCCGACGTCCGCGCGGTCGGTGAGCGCGCCGGATGGCGGGTGGTCGACCTCGTGCTGGAGGAGCCGACCGACAAAGCGACGTTCCTCGCCAAGTGCGCCGACGCGTTCGACCTGCCCGATCACTTCGGTCACAACTGGGACGCCCTCGCCGACTGCATCGACGACATCCGGGACGAGCCGGGGGTGCTCGTCGCCTTCGCCGGAGCCGGCCACCTGAGCGACCACGATCGGGAGGTGATCCGTGAGATCTTCACCGAGCGGGTCGACCTCGGCCCGGCGCCCTTCGTCGTGGTCGCCGCAGCGGCCCCGGCCACGCAGCCGTAGAATCCATCGGTTGTGACCGCTACGACCTCCAGCATCCAGACCCTCATCGACGCCCTCGCCCGCGACGTCACCGAGCTGGAGCCGGAGCTCATCGCCCACCGGCGGCACTTCCACCAGCACCCCGAGATCGCGTTCAACGAGCACGGCACGACCGAACGGGTCCACGACGCCCTGACCGCGGCGGGCATCGCGACCCGACGGTTGGACGGCACCGGGCTCGTGGCCGAGATCGGTCCCGCGCAGCCCGTTTACCGGTCCGCGCTGCGTGCCGACCTCGACGCGCTGCCGATCCCGGAGCGCACCGGTCTGGAGTTCGCGTCGCGCACCGCCAACGTCTGTCATGCTTGCGGCCACGACGTGCACACCAGCGCGGTGCTCGGTGCGGCGCTCGCGTTGAAGCGGCACGAGGAGCAGCTCGAGCAGATGCGCACGGCGGTGCGGTTCATCTTCCAGCCGGCCGAGGAGGTCGTGCCCGGCGGCGCGCACAACGTGATCGACGAGAACGCGCTCGACGGCGTCGACCGGGTGTTCGCGGTGCACTGCGACCCGCAGATCGACGTGGGCACGGTGGGTCTCGCGGTCGGTCCGGTCACGGCGGCCTGCGACGGCATCCACGTCATGGTCAGCGGACGCGGCGGGCACACCAGCCGTCCGCATCTCACCCAGGACGTCGTCTTCGCACTGGCCAAGATCATCAGCGAACTGCCCGCCGTCATCTCCCGCCGACTCGACCCGCGCGCAGGTGCGACGCTGGTGTGGGGCGAGGTGCACGCCGGCAACGCCAGCAACGTCATCCCAGCGGTGGGGGAGGCCCGCGGCACGCTGCGCATCCTCGACGCCCAGGCATGGGACGACGTGGAGGCGCTGATCGAGCCGACGATCCACCAGATCGCGGCGCCGTACAAGGTGCACGTCGAGGTGCGCCACGTGCGCGGCGTGCCCCCGGTGGTCAACGACGCCGACGCGATCGCCGCGCTCAGCCGCGCCAGCCTGCGCGCGGTGGGGGAGCACTCCGTCGTGCCGACGAGGCAGTCGATGGGCGGCGAGGATTTCAGCTGGATGCTGCGCGACCGTCCCGGTGCGATGGCCCGCCTCGGCACGCGTACCCCGGGCGGGGCGACCTTCGAGTTGCACCAGGGCGACCTGGTGGTCGACGAACGAGCGATCGGCATCGGCGCTCGGCTCCTGGCCGGAGCCGCGGTGGTGCCGCCCGGCCCGTTGGCCTGACCATTTACCGGCGGGTAACAGGCTGGTGACCGTTCGATAACGGTTCTGCGGCGAACTGCTGACGGGCATCTCAGCGGGCGATACAGTTGCCGCGCTCGTGCGGTCGTATCTCGCTGCCCGGGCATCCCGGAACCCTGCGTCGGCCGACCCCGGTCCCGCGCCCGGGAACCCCTGTTATCTAGAAGGAGACACCGTGCGCCCGGTGAAGAAGTTGGCGGTCACCTCGACTGTCGCAATTTTGTCGCTCGGCCTGACCGCCTGCGGCTCGAACAGCACAACCGACAACTCCTCGGCCCCGGCCGGGTCGAGCGGTTCCTCGTCCGGCGGTGACGCCGCCCAGCTCAAGGTCGGCCTTGCCTACGACGTGGGTGGCCGTGGTGACCACTCGTTCAACGACTCGGCGGCCAAGGGCCTCGACGAGGCGGAGAAGCAGTTCGGCATCAAGCCGACCGAGGTCGCTGCCACCAACGGTGAGAACGACGCCGCGCGTGTCTCGCGTCTGCAGCAGCTCGCGCAGTCGGGCAACCAGGCGATCATCGCCGTCGGCTTCACCTACGCCGCCGCCGTCGGCAAGGTCGCCAAGCAGTTCCCGAACGTGAAGTTCGCGATCGTCGACGACGCGTCGGCCGACTCCAAGGGCGACAACGTCGACCAGATCACCTTCACCGAGGAGCAGGGCTCCTACCTCGCCGGTGCGGCTGCCGCACTCAAGAGCAAGAGCGGACGCATCGGCTTCGTCGGCGGTGTCGAGGTGCCGCTGATCAAGAAGTTCGCCGCCGGTTACACCGCGGGTGCGAAGAAGATCAACCCGAACATCAAGGTCGACACCGCCTACCTGACCCAGCCGCCGGACTTCAGTGGCTTCGCCGACCCGGCGAAGGGCAAGACCGCCGCGCAGGGCATGTTCCAGAACGGCGCCGACGTCGTCTACCAGGCCGCCGGTAAGTCCGGTGACGGTGTGTTCGAGGCCGCGAAGGCCGCCGGCACCGGCAAGTGGGCCATCGGTGTCGACTCCGACCAGGGTCAGACCGCGGCCGCCGGTGTGCGCTCGGTCATCCTGACCTCGATGGTCAAGGGCGTCGACGTGGGTGTGCTCGCCTTCCTGAAGATGGTTCACGAGAACAACTTCAAGGGCGGCAACCACGTCTACGACCTGAAGGCCGGCGGTGTCTCGCTCGCCACGACCGGTGGTCACATCGACGACATCAAGTCCAAGCTCGACGAGCTGAAGAAGGGCATCGAGGACGGCTCCATCAAGGTTCCGTCCGCCTGACCCGAATCCGGGCCCACACCCAACAGGGTGATCCGGATGAACGAAGCCCGGTGCGTCGGATATCGTGCGCACCGGGCTTCGCCCTTTGTGCGGCCGGTCACGGCCCCGGAGCAGGAGAGTTGCATCATCGCCGATCTGAGCAAGGGCGCGCCGCCGAGCGCAGTCCCGTCCCAAGAAATCCCCGGCGGCCAAGTCGCCGTCGCCGTCCGTGGAATCACCAAGCGGTTCCCGGGTGTCGTGGCCAACAAGGACATCGACATCACGGTGCGGAGGGGCAGCATCCACGCGCTCGTCGGTGAGAACGGCGCCGGCAAGTCGACGCTGATGAAGATCCTGTACGGCGTGCAGAAGGCCGACGAGGGCACCATCGCGGTCGACGGTCAGGAACTCACCCTGAACTCCCCGGCCGACGCGATCGCCGCGGGCATCGGCATGGTGTTCCAGCACTTCAAGCTCGCCGACAACTTCACCGTGCTCGAGAACGTCGTGCTGGGCGCCGAGAAGCTGCACGGCATCGGCGGCAAGGCCCGCGAGCGCATCCAGGAACTCTCGACGACGTACGGCCTCGGCCTGCGCCCCGACGACCTCGTCGAGAAGCTCGGCGTCGGCGACCGCCAGCGCGTCGAGATCCTCAAGGTGCTCTACCGCGGCGCGAAGATCATCATCCTCGACGAGCCGACCGCGGTGCTCGTGCCGCAGGAGGTCGACGAACTCTTCACCAACCTCGCCGGGCTGAAGGCCGACGGGCTCACCGTCATCTTCATCTCGCACAAGCTGGACGAGGTGCGCAAGGTCGCCGACGACATCACGGTGATCCGGCGCGGCACCACCGTCGGCACCGCCGACCCGAAGAAGATCACCTCCCGGCAGCTGGCCGAGATGATGGTCGGCTCGCAGTTGCCGACCCCGGAGACGACCGAGTCGACCGTCACCGACAAGGTCGTGTTGCAGATCGACCGGCTCTGCCTCGCCGAGGTCGGTGTGGCTCCGGTGCTGAGCGACATCGACCTCACCATCCACGCCGGTGAGGTGCTCGGCATCGCGGGCGTCGAGGGCAACGGCCAGGCCGAGCTCGTCGAGGTCATCATGGGGATGCGCGAACCCACCGGCGGTCGCATCCACTACCTCGACGAGGACATCACCGACTGGGACACCCGCAAAATTCGCGAAGCCGGCGTCGGGTACATCCCCGAGGACCGCCACCGCCACGGCCTCGTGTTGTCCGCTCCGTTGTGGGAGAACCGGATGCTCGGTCACCAGACCCAGGCACCCAACTCCAACGGTCCGTTGCTCACCGCCGGCGCGGCGCGCGCCGACACCACCCGGATCGTCGAGGCCTACGACGTCCGCACCCCGTCGATCGACGTCATGGCCACCTCACTGTCCGGTGGCAACCAGCAGAAGCTGATCGTCGGACGCGAGATGAGCCACGACCCCAAGGTGTTGGTGGCCGCGCACCCGACCCGTGGCGTCGACGTCGGCGCGCAGGCCGCGATCTGGGACCACATCCGTGAGGCCCGTCGCAACGGACTCGCGGTGCTGCTGATCTCGGCCGACCTCGACGAACTGATCGGCCTGTCCGACACGATCCGTGTGATCCTGCGTGGACGCCTGTCCGGAGACTTCGACCCGGCCACCGTCAGCGCCGAAGACCTCGGCGCCGCCATGACCGGTGCCACAACTGATGAGGAGAGGGCGTCGTGAAGTTCGACGCACGAAAGTTCGGCCTGGCGCTCGCAGCCCCGCTGCTCGCGATCGTCGTCGCCGTCATCGTGACCTCGCTGGTGCTGGTGGCATCCGGCGACCCCGTCGGCCCGGTCTGGAAGGTGTTCCTGTCCAGCCCCGCCGAAGGCATGCCGGCGACGATGCTCAACGACGCGGCGGTGCTGTACCTGTCGGGTGCGGCCGTCGCCATCGGCTTCCGGATGAACCTGTTCAACATCGGTGTCGACGGGCAGTACCGCGTCGGCATGTTCGCGGCGGCGTGGTTCGCGGGCAACGCCTGGCTGCCGGGCATGCTCAACGTGTTCGTCGCGATCCTCGTCTCGATGCTGGCCGCCGCGGTGTGGTCGGGCATCGCCGGCATCCTCAAGGTGCAGCGCGGCGTGTCCGAGGTGATCTCGACGATCATGCTCAACTCGATCGCCACCGCGCTCGTCGCCTGGTTGCTCACCAAGACCGCCACGTCGGCAGCCGGGTCGAACGCGACCAGCACCAAGGCCATCCCAGAAAGTTCGCACGTGCCGGCGCTGCCGATCCTCGACACGCCCTTCAGCAACGTCTTCGGTCTGTCGCTGCTGGCCATCGTGGTCGGACTCGTCTACTGGTTCGTGCTCAGCCGCACCACCTTCGGCTTCGACCTACGCACCACCGGTGCCTCCGAATCGGCTGCGGTCGCCAGCGGCGTCGACGTCAAGCGGATGACGCTCACCGCGATGCTGCTCTCGGGTGCGGTCGCCGGCCTCGTCGGAATGCCCGCGCTGTTCGGTCAGGACTACGCCTACGGCACGAACAGCCAGTCGGGTCTCGGGTTCGCCGGCATCGCGGTGGCGTTGATCGGCCGTAACCACCCGGTCGGCATCGCGTTCGGTGCCTTCCTGTGGGCCTTCCTCAACGGCCAGTCGAACAGCCTGCAGATCAACGCCGGCGTCAGCCCGGCACTGGTCAGCATCATCCAGGGAATCATGGTGCTCGCCGTGATCATCGCCTACGAGATCGTGCGTCGGATCGGGGTGCGGATGGAGCGGCGCAACGTCGCCGCCCAGCTCGCCGCCGGTGCCACCACGCCCACTGCAGCTCAGGGAGCAACAGCATGAGCACCGCGACCATGACCGACGACGTCCGCAAGTCGGGCTCGTCCCTGCGACTGCCCGAGGGCAAGTGGACGCGGGTCGGCCTCATGATCGGGCTGATCGTGCTGCTGCTGTCGGTGCTGCGCACCATCTCGGGCGCGAACGACATGGACTCCTCCGGAGCCATCTCCGCAGCCCTCGCGCTTGCCGTCCCGATCGGTCTGGCCGCCCTCGGCGGCCTCTGGTCGGAGCGGGCCGGCATCGTCAACATCGGGCTCGAGGGCATGATGATCCTCGGCACCTGGGCAGCGGCGTTCGGCACGATCAAGGGCGGCGTGGTCGTCGGCATCATCGCGGGCATCCTCGGCGGCGTGCTCGGTGGCGCGTTGCACGCGCTCGCCACCGTCACCTTCGGCGTCGACCACATCGTGTCGGGTGTGGCGATCAACATCATCGGCTTCGGTCTCGCGAAGTACCTCGCCGCGAGCGTCTTCGGCAAGATGGACGGCGGCGGTGAGACCAACTCACCGGCGCTCGACGACGTCTGGTCGTTCAGCGTGCCGGGCGTCGGCGCACTGCACGACCTGGAAGCCAAGCACTGGTTCCTCGTCTCCGACATCGCCGGCATCCTCGGCGGCCTCGGCACGAACCTCTCGCTGCTGACGGTGCTCGCCGTGGTGCTCGTCGTAGCGTCGATCTACGTGCTGTGGCGCACCCCGTTCGGTCTGCGCCTGCGTTCCTGCGGCGAAAACCCGGAGGCCGCCGAGACCCTGGGCGTCAACGTCATCGCCTACAAGTTCGTCGCGGTGCTGATCTCCGGTGGGCTCGCCGGGCTGGCAGGTGCCTTCCTGGCGATGGTGGCCGGCAACGGTTATGTCGAGGGGCAGACCGGCGGACGCGGCTATATCGGTCTGGCCGCGATGATCTTCGGTAACTGGATGCCGCTCGGCCTCGCCGCCGGCGCGCTGCTGTTCGGTTACACCGACGCGATCCAGCTGCGCCAGGGTGGCCCGACGCTGCACGCGCTCCTGCTGGCGATCTCGGTGACGCTGTTGCTGGTCGGCCTGTGGCAGATCATCCGGAACAAGAAGATCGTCTCCGGGGTGATCGGCCTGGTGCTCGGCGCGGCGCTGCTCTACTACTACTTTGTCAACGATTCGGTGCCAACGCAGTTCACCTCGATGACGCCGTACCTCACCACGCTGATCGTGATGGCGGTCGCCTCGCAACGACTGCGAATGCCTGCGGCCGATGGCGCGATCTACCGCAAGGGTCAGGCGAACTGATGCCCGAGATCGACTGGGCCGCGCTGCGCCGGGAGGCGGTCGAGGCGATGTCGCACGCCTACATCCCGTACAGCCACTTCCCGGTCGGGGTCGCGGGCCTGGTCGACGACGGACGCATCGTGTCGGGCTGCAACGTCGAGAACGCCGCGTACGGCGTGGGGCTGTGTGCCGAGTGCGGCATGGTCAGCGACCTGCACCGCACCGGCGGTGGACGACTCGTGGCGGTCTACTGCGTCGGCGGCGACGAGGCACCGCTCATGCCGTGTGGTCGCTGCCGGCAACTGCTCTGGGAGAACGGTGGGCCGGAGTGTCTGCTGCAGACCCCGGAAGGCGTGTTGTCGATGCGCGAAGTACTGCCTCAAGCGTTCGGCGCGGACAACCTCACCTGACCCTCCCCGCGAAAGTTTGCGCAAACTTTCGATGGACAACGGCCTCCGAAGGTTTGCGCGATTGGACGCCTACCCCGCGTGTCGCCCAAACTTTCGGGGCGTGGGTGGGTTGTCAGCTGGGTAGTGGCAGGTTCGACGGCAACGCGCCACCGGACAAGCGGGCACCGCAGGTGGTGCTCAGCTTGGTGAAGGTGGTGCTGTCGGCGGGGTCGACGTTCTCCGGCTTGCCGTCCTTCATCGCATTGAGGGTCTTGGCCGACAAGCTGTCGTAACCCTCGTCGACCATGCAACTCGCGAACGTCTCGGCAGCCACTGACGGCAGACCCTGGCCGGCGTAGTAGGTGCGCAGGCCGTTCTTGACCTCTTCCTTGGACGGCTTGCCGGACGCGTCCGCCGACCGACCGTCGGAGGACGACGAACTGCTCGAGGCGGAGGCGCCGTCGTCGGACGAGGAGCCCGACGAGTCGGAGGCACCTGACGAGCCGGACGGTGCGGCAGCGTCGGACGCCGCTGCGGACGACGACGAACTCGACTTGTCGGTCGACGAGCCGAGCATGCTGCAGCCGGTGAGAAGCAGCGGTGCGCTGAGCATGAGCGCGGCGGCCGGCAGCGCGACGCGGCGGCTTCGGCGGGTGCGTGACATGGATCCTCCGGGAAGACAGGTGGAGCGGACTGCGTGAAACGGGCGTGGGCGTTCGAGCGGCGAACGCCTTGAGACTGCGACGTCGTCGGCGACTCACCGGTTCCGAACAGATGCAGGTTGTCGCGGTGCAGGGACGTGGTTGGATCAGGTGCATGAGTGAGCGATTCGACGCCGTCGACATCATCCTGACCAAACGCGACAAGGGCACGCTGAGCGACGGACAGATCGACTGGGTCGTCGACGCCTATACCCGCGGTGTCGTCGCCGAGGAGCAGATGTCGGCGTTGGCGATGGCGATCCTGCTCAACGGGATGTCCCGCGCGGAGATCTCGCGCTGGACGAACGCGATGATCGCTTCGGGCGAACGGATGGATTTCTCGTCGCTGTCGCGTCCGACCGCAGACAAGCACTCCACCGGAGGTGTGGGCGACAAGATCACCCTCCCGCTCGCACCGTTGGTGGCTGCCTGCGGTGTGGCAGTGCCGCAGCTGTCCGGCCGCGGACTCGGCCACACCGGCGGCACCCTCGACAAGCTCGAGGCGATCCCGGGCTGGCAGGCGGGCCTGTCGAACGAGCAGATGATGCAGCAGCTCGAAGACGTCGGCGCCGTGATCTGCGCGGCCGGCAGCGGCCTCGCCCCCGCCGACAAGAAGCTCTACGCGCTGCGTGACGTCACCGGCACCGTCGAGGCGATCCCGCTGATCGCCAGCTCGATCATGAGCAAGAAGATCGCCGAGGGCACCGGTGCGCTGGTGCTCGACGTGAAGGTGGGGTCGGGTGCGTTCATGAAGGACGTCGACCGCGCCCGTGAACTCGCGCAGACGATGGTCGCGCTCGGCACCGACGCCGGCGTCACGACCGTCGCACTGCTCACCGACATGTCCACGCCGCTCGGCCTCACCGCCGGCAACGGCCTCGAGGTCACCGAGTCGGTCGAGGTGCTCGCCGGTGGCGGACCGGCCGACGTCGTCGAGCTCACGGTCGCCCTCGCCCGGGAGATGCTGCAGGCCGCCGGCAAGACCGACATCGACCCTGCCGACGCGCTGCGCGACGGTCGGGCGATGGACGCCTGGCGCCGGATGATCTCCGCGCAGGGCGGCGACCCCGACGCGAGGCTGCCGACCGCCAAGGAGCAGCAGGTCATCACCGCCGACCGCGACGGTGTGCTCGCCGAACTCGATGCGCTTGCGGTCGGTGTGGCCGCGTGGCGTCTCGGTGCGGGCCGTGCCCGCAAGGAGGACGCGGTGCAGGCCGCGGCCGGCGTGCAGATGCACGTGAAGCCCGGTGACGCCGTCCGCGCGGGCGACCCGGTCATGACCTTGCACACCGACACCCCCGAACGGTTCGATCGGGCGCAGGAAGCCCTCGTCGGCAAGTGGAGCATCGGCGACGCCGGCGCTTCGCACGACCGACCCGAACTCATCATCGACAGGATCAGCTGATGCCCCAGCACTACACCGACGCCGTCCGTATCCCCGTGCCCGGCGGCAAGATCATCGACGAACACATCGGCGCCGCGAGCACCGGTGAGACGGCCGTATCGGTCGCACACATGGTCGCCCCGGCGGGGTGGGACGAACCGTTCCAGACGCCGCAGTTCGACGAGTACACGGTGGTGCTCAAGGGCACCGTCATCGTCGACCACGACGGCGGACGCACCGAGGTGAACGCGGGGGAGTCGATCAAGACCGCTGCGGGAGAACGAATCCGATACTCGTGCGGACCGGAGGGCGCCGAGTACATCGCGGTCTGCCTGCCCGCGTTCAGCCCCGAGACCGTCGGTCGGGAGGAGTAGAAGATGAGCCACGAGGTGCGCCCGAAGATCAAGGCACTGCCGAAGGTGCTGCTGCACGACCATCTCGACGGTGGCGTGCGCCCGGCGACCGTGCTCGAACTCGCCAAGGAGGTCGGCTACGACGAACTGCCGGTCGATGACGTGCAGGGGCTTGCCGACTGGTTCCGCGACAGCGCCGACTCCGGGTCGCTCGTGCGTTACCTGGAGACCTTCGCCCAGACGGTCGGTGTGATGCAGACCCGCGATGCGCTGTTCCGGGTGGCGTCGGAATGCGCACAAGACCTCGCCGAAGACGGTGTCGTCTACGCCGAGGTGCGGTACGCACCAGAGCAGCACCTCGAACAAGGGCTCACGCTGGAGCAGGTCATCGAGGCGGTCAACGCCGGGTTCCGCGACGGCGAGGCCAGGGCCGCCTCGGCCGGCCGGCCGATCCGGGTGCGGGCCCTGCTCACCGCGATGCGGCATGCGGCCAAGAGCCGCGACATCGCCGAGCTCGCCGTCCGCTACCGCGACCAGGAGGTCGCCGGTTTCGACATCGCCGGCGCCGAGGCGGGTTACCCGCCCACCCGGCACCTCGACGCCTTCGAGTACCTGCGCCGCGAGAACGCCCACTTCACCATCCACGCCGGTGAGGCCTTCGGGTTGCCGAGCATCTGGGAAGCGATCCAGTGGTGCGGGGCGGAGCGCTTGGGGCACGGGGTGCGCATCGTCGACGACATCGATCTGTCCGGCGATGCGCCCACGCTCGGCCGGCTCGCGGCGTTCGTGCGTGACCGGCGCATCCCGTTGGAGATGTGCCCGAGCTCGAATGTGCAGACCGGTGCCGCTGAATCCGTTGCGGCACACCCGATCACGATGCTCAAGGAACTGCGGTTCCGGGTGACGCTCAACACCGACAACCGGTTGATGAGCGACACCTCGATGTCGTGGGAGATGCAGCAACTCGTCGATGAAGCCGGCTGGAACCTCGACGACCTGCGCTGGGTGACGGTCAACGCGATGAAGTCGGCGTTCCTGCCGTTCGAGCAGCGCCTCACCCTCATCGAGGACGTCATCAAACCCGGTTACGACGCAGCCGCCAGGAATCTGGGGAGCTGAGTCACGAGGTCCGGGGTTCCCGCGAAGTATCGGATGGTCAGCTGAGCAGGCGGTTGCGCAGCGCCGCCTCGCGCTGCAGCCGTTCGCGGTCGCGGCGCCGGCGCTCGCCGAGCACCGCCGCCAGCACCGCGTCGACGGGAGCCTCTCGCGGCGGCGGGGGCGCCACCAGCGGCAGCACGCGGCCGAGCATGTCGCGACCGATCTGCTCGTGGGCGGCCGGGCTCAACGACCCGGTGCGCAGGAGGTACTGGCGGATCTGCATGGCGAGCCCGTCGGGCAGTGCGGCCATGTCGGCGCCGGTCGCCCACGGGATGAGGGCGGGCGGCATCCAGGGCGCGGGCGCCAGTTTCATCGCGGTCTCCTCGCGCACCACGTAGGTGCCGGCGGCGAGATCGCCGATGCGTTTGGCGCGGGTGGAGATCATCGCGCAGATGACCGCGGGGATGCCGTTGAGCGTCCAGATCTCGACGATGGCGATGAGGCCGCGCACGAACGCGTGGCGGAAGGAGATCGGGCCGCCGTCGTCGCGCACGACCCGCAGTTTCATCACCAGCTTGCCGAGGCTGCGGCCTCTGCTCCACACCTCGATGCCCACCGGCACGACCAGGAAGGCCGAGACGGTGAGCACGATCGTCACCACCGCGCTCTGGGCGGCGCTCATGGACGATGCGACCCTGCTCAACGCGAGGATGGAGCCGATGTAGACACCGAAGATCACGACGTAGTCGATGATCGCGGCGATCACCAGCGACGCCACCGACGTCGGTGGGACCTCGATCAAGACCCCTTCGCCGGTGACCAACCGATCGACGTCCGCACCACGCAGCGCCCGCTTGGCGGGCGCTGGTTTTGCCGGGCTCGTCGTCATCTCTGGCAGCGTACAGTTTCGGTGTGGACCTGGACGCGTACGTGGAGGCGCACGGGGCGGAGTGGGCCCGGCTGAAGCAGTTGTCGTCGGCCCGGCGGCTCGATGCGGCCGAGTCGGACGAACTGCTCGACCTCTACCAGCGCACCGCGACGCACCTGTCGCACATTCGGTCGACCGCTCCCGATCCGACTGTGACGCAATACCTCTCGACCATCCTGGCCAAGGCACGCGCCCGCGCGATGGGCACTCGCACCGGTTCCTGGACGGTGTTCGCGACCTTCTTCGTCGAGACCTTCCCGGCCATGTTGTACCGCTCGCGTCGGTGGTGGTTGACCACCATGGGCGTGAACATCGTCGTCGCGGTCTTGTTGGCGTGGTGGGTCGCCGACCACCCGGGCGTGCAGACGTCGATGCTGTCGCCGGAAGCGATCGACAATCTGGTCAACCACGAGTTCGAGGGCTACTACCACGAGAGCTCGAACTCCGAGTTCGCTGCGCGGGTGTGGACGAACAATGCGTGGGTGGCCGCGGTCTGTCTCGCCGGGGGAGCGCTCGGTCTGCCGGTGATCTACATGCTCTGGCAGAACATCAGCAATCTCGGCATCATCGGCGGGTTGATGGCCGACCATGACCGGCTCGGGTTGTTCTTCGGGTTGATCCTGCCGCACGGTCTGCTCGAACTGACGGCGGTGTTCGTCGCCGCCGGGGCGGGTCTGCGGATGTTCTGGTCGTGGGTGGAGCCGGGCGATCGCTCCCGGGCGAGCCATTTCGCGCGGGAGGCTCGGGCGTCGATGACGCTCGCGCTCGGCTTGATCGTGGTGCTGTTGGTGAGCGGGCTGATCGAAGGTTTCGTCACCCCGTCGAACCTGCCGACCTGGGCGCGCATCGCCATCGGTGTGGTGGCCGAACTGCTGTTCTTCATCTATGTGTGGACGCTCGGCCGGTCGGCGGTCGCCCGGGGAGTGACGGGTGACGTGACCGGCGCCGACGCGACGGCCGAGGCGCCCGCCCGCGGCTGATCTTCGCCTGACCGACGCCCGGCCTGCGGGTCAGAGGTCGACGACGCTGCCCGGCCCCTCGGCGTCGGAGAGCACCCGCATCACAGCAGTCCTTGTCGTTTGAGCAGCAGGTAGTGGTCGACGAGCGCGACAGGCAACTTGTCGGCCGGCTCGTCGAGCACGGTCGCCCCGGCCCGCTCGAGCGCGGCGGTGGTGCGTGCCCGCAGCGCGACGGTGCGCTCGGCCGCGGCGGCCTCGTAGGTCTGGGCCGCGCCGTCCCGGGCAGATGCGGTGTCCAGCACCGAACGGTCGGCGACCGATGCGACGACCACGCGGTGGTGCTGGGTGAGTCCCGGCAGCACCGGCAGGAGGCCCTCCTCGAGCGCGGCGGGTTCTAGCGGGGTGAGCAGCACGACGAGGCTGCGGCGCCGGGTCAACGAGTTCACGGCGCCGGCGAGCCGGCTCCAGTTGGCTTCCAGCAGAACGGCTTCCAAAGGAGCCATCGCAGTGACCATCGAGTGCAGGAGGCTCGTCCGGTCGCTGCCCGACATCACCCGTGCCCGGATCGACCGGTCGCCGGCAACGAGGTCGACGCGGTCGCCGGCTCGGGAGGCGACGGCGGTGAGCAGCAACGTCGCATCCATGGCGGAGTCGAGCCGCGGCATGTCGTCGATGCGGCCGGCGCTGGTGCGGGAGGTGTCGAGCACGATGATGATCCGCCGGTCGCGTTCGGGCTGCCAGGTGCGCACCACCGGATGTTGCCGGCGGGCCGTCGCACGCCAGTCGATGCTGCGCACGTCGTCACCGTCGACGTAGTCACGCAGCGAGTCGAACTCGGTGCCCGCGCCGCGGGTGCGCACCGCCGAGCGTCCGTCGATCTGCCGCAGCTGCGCCAGCTTGCTGGGCAGGTGCCGACGCGACGCGAACGGCGGCAGGCAGCGTACGAAGCCGGGAAGCTCGAACGAGCGTTGCCGCGCGGCCAGGCCCATCGGGCCGAACGAACGCACGGTCACCCGGTCGGCCTGCCGGTCGCCCCGTCGGGTCGGCGTGAGTCGGGTCTGCAGCCGTCGGGTCTCGCCGGCGGGCAGCCGCAGGCGGTGCCGGTCGTCCCCGGCGCCGGCGGACGGCTGCCAGGCGTCGCGCAGCGTTCCGCGCACGCCGCGGCCGGTCGGGTTGTGCACCAGCAGACCGGCGGTCGTCGCTTCGCCGAGCCGCACCTGACCGGGCGCCTCGCGGCGCAGTTCGAGTCGTTTGGGTGACACCGCGAGCACGAGATCGACGGCTACCAGCGCGAGCACGAGACACAGCCAGAGACCGACCGACGACTGCTGCGGACGCAGCACGACGAGCACCAGGCCGGCGAGGGCCAGGAGTACGGTGCGTCCGCTGATTGCCATGTCGGTCCAGTCCGGTCCAGTCAGTCGTTCGGTCCGGCCGGGTCAGCGCGGCACGGGCACGGAGCCGAGCACCGACCGCAGCACGTTGTCCGTGGTGACTCCCTCGAGCTCGGCTTCGGGGCGCAGCGACAGCCGGTGGGCGAGGGTGGGCAGAGCCATCGTCTGGATGTCGTCGGGGGTGACGAAGCCGCGTCCGTTGAGCCACGCCCAGCCCCGTGCGGTCGCCAGCAGCGCGGTCGCCCCGCGCGGGCTCACCCCGAGCGAGAGCGAGGGCGACTGCCGGGTGGCGCGGGCGAGGTCGACGATGTAGGCGAGCACGTCGGGCCGTGCCTCCACCTGCTGCACCGCGCGGGCGCCGGCAGCCAAGTGGGCCGGTGACGCGACGGCCTGCACTCCGGCTCCCGCGAGGTCCTTGGGGTCGAAGCCGGTGGCGTGCCGCTGCAGCACCTGCACCTCGTCGTCGCGCCCGGGCACCGGAATCGAGATCTTCATCAGGAACCGGTCGAGCTGTGCCTCGGGCAGTTGGTAGGTGCCCTCGTACTCGATGGGGTTCTGGGTGGCGGCCACCATGAACGGTTGCGGCAGGGGACGCGGGGCGCCGTCGATCGAGACCTGTCGTTCCTCCATCGCCTCCAGCAGCGCCGATTGGGTCTTCGGGGGCGTGCGGTTGATCTCGTCGGCGAGCAACAGGTTGGTGAACACCGGACCGGGGCGGAAGCTGAATTCCGAACTGCGGGAGTCGAACACGAGTGATCCGGTGATGTCACCCGGCATGAGGTCGGGGGTGAACTGCACCCGCTTCGACTCGATCGCCAGGCTCGCCGCGACGGTGCGCACCAGCAGCGTCTTGGCGACACCCGGCACCCCTTCGAGCAGCACATGTCCTCTGGCCAGCAGGGCGATGACGATGGCGCTCACCGCGGCGTCCTGGCCGACCACGGACTTGGCCACCTCGGCGCGCACCCGGGCGAGCGCGGCGCGTGCCTCGTCGGCAGTGGGCAGATCGGTGTGCTTGTCGAGATCGGTCATCAGCGGCGTGCCTGCCTTTCCAGGGCCGAGAGGTTCTCGGCAAGTCTGCTCAATGTGGTTTCGTCGAGGGGGCGTGGGTCGTCGGTGAGGAGTGCTCCGACCTCGCGCTCGTCGCGGCCCGTGTGCACCGCGACCTGGTGGATCAATGCGTCCCGAGGGGCGCCGGGCGGCACACCGAGGAAGGCCGCGAGACGCGACCGCGTGGCGGAGCGCAACACCGCGGCGGTGCGGACGGTGTCGCGGGCGTGTCGGTAGAGCTGACCCCGGGCGACGGTGGTCTCGTTCGCCGGCACGATCACCGGCAGCGGCTCGGTGACGAGCCGTCCGAGTCGCCGGCCGCGCCAGAACATCAGCAGCAGGCAGGCGGCCAGGGTCAGCCACAGCGCCGGCCCGATCCACTTCGGCCACACCGAGGGCTCCTGCGCGGCAGGAGAATTGCCGTCGAACCCGCCGGAGACCCATACGAGCTGCCGGTTCTGGCCGAGGGCGCGCAGGCCGAGTGCCGCGTTGTCGCCCGACTTCATCGTGGCGTTCGTCAGGACGTTATTGCTGCCGAGCACGAGGAGGGCGGGTCGGTCGCTGCTTGCAGGCACCTCGTACGCGGCGCTCGCACCGTCCTTGGCGAAGCAACCCGCCGCGCCGTCGGGCAGGGTGTAGCCGACCGAGTTCGGCGGCATCGAAAGCCCTGAACCCCAGGGCAGTTCGCACTGACCCGATGCGGTCGGACCGGGGAAGTAGGTGACCTCTTCGGGCAGGTCGAATGCCTCGGCGAGCTGGGCGGGGGCCGGGGTGACCAGGATCAGACGGGCGCTCCCACGGGTGCCCGAGGCCAGTTCACGCAGCCGGTCGCTCGACAGGGTGCGCGGGTCGCTCACCAACACGGCGGTGTCGGCGCCCGACCGCTCGACCGCATCGCGCACGTTGGTGACCCGATGCACCGTCACACCCTCGGCGGCGAGCACACTCGCGATCGCCTCCGCGCCGCGGTCGGCGGGGTTCTGTGGGTCGTAGCGGATGTCGTTCTCGGCGGTCAGCAGCACCATCACCCAGCCCACCGCGAACACGACGACGAGCGCGACCACCGCCCACCCCAGGCGTCGCCGGATCACGGATCGACCGCCTCGAACGTCTGCGTCGCGGGCCGCAGCGGTCGGGTGCCCGACAACGCCCGGTCGAGGTCGCGGATCGCCTCAACGGCCGTGCGGTCGGGCAGCCGTCCGCCGTAACGCACCGCGTCGAAGGTGTCGCTGGCGTCGTGCAGCGCCGGTCGGTGATCGGGGAAGGCCCGCGCGAGTTCGAGCGACACCTCGTGCGCGGTCGCACCGGGGCGCTCGGCCACCAGCGTCCGCTCGACACCACGGCGCGCGAGCGCCCTGAAGTACTGCAGGTAGGCCTCGGCGAGGTCGCCGTCGGCCCGTGCCCGGGCGCCGGCGGCACGCAGTTCGTCGGCGCTGAGGCCGCGGGTGTCGAGCAGTTCGTCGTCCTCGGCCAGACGTGGTCCTTGGCGCAGACGCACCCGGCTCAGCCCGAGCCCGATGACGACTGCGAGCACGGCCAACGCGAGCACGATCCAGCGGGTGTCGAGACCGCCGACGCCGCCGGCGAGTTTGTCGATCCACTCCCGAACCCAGTCGACGAAACGCTCGACGAGGTTGCGACGGTCGCCGTACTTCGGCTTGCTCAGCTCGTGTTCGAGCAGTCTGCGGGCCTGCTCTGAGCTCGGGTCGAGCGGAGGGTCGGCGAACATCTGTCGGCTCGGCGCGGCGTCACTTGAGGCCGGCGGCGTTCATCAACTCCAGGTCGAACGCCTCCCGCCGGATCCGCTGGTCGAGGTAGAGCAGACCGGTGACGCTCGAGGTGAACTGTGCGGTGATCGCGGTCGTGAAGATGGTGAGCACCTGCATGAAGATGAGGAACCCGACGGGCATGGCACCGCTGCCGGTGTCGTCGACGGTAGTGGCGAGCACACCGACGGCGATGAGCATCGCGGGCACCATGATGATGCCGACGATGGCGCCGATCAGCAGTTGGGTGAGCAGGGTGATGCCGAGGATCCGCCAGAACTGCCCGTCGGTCAACGCCCAGGAACGTTTGAGCCCGGCGATCGGGCCCATGCCCTCGAGGGTGATCGCTGCCGGTGCGAGCGAGAGCCGCGTGGTCACCCAGACGGCCGCGCACAGGAACAGCACGGCCCCGAGCACAGCGACGATGACCGCAGCGGCGGTGCCGGCGGCGACATAGGCGAGCACACCGAGCCCGACCAACAGCGCACCGACGACGATCACCGCCAGCGCCACGAGGAAGGTCGCGCCGAGCAGCGCCCAGAGTCTCGGCCGGATCCGTTCCCAGGCCTCACCGATCGATGCTCGGTGCCCGAGCACGGCCTCCGCGACGACGACGATCAACATCCCGGACAGCAGGATCGACGCGACCGTGCTGACCAACTGGCCGGCGTAGCTGGCGAGGGTCATCAGCACGTCACCGGCGTCACTGGCTCCGAAAGCGGTGTTGGACACCACGATCGTCACCAGCACCGTCGGGATCGCGAAGATCGTCGCCACGATGAACGCGAGTCCGATGGTGGCCGAGGGGTTGCCCCGGACGGTGCGGAACGCGCCCTCCAGGATGTCGCCGAGCACCAGCGGCCGCAACGGGATCACGCCGGGTTTCGGGGCGAATGCCCGCGGGTCGGCGTACGGCGGGGGAGGGCCCTGCTGGTTGTACGGCTGGTTGTAGGGCTGGGCGTATTGCGGTGCGCCGTAACCGTATTGGCCCTGCCCGACCTGCCCCTGCCCGACCTGACCCTGCCCGACTGGTCCGTAGCCCGGCGCGTACTGGCCGTACCGCGGTTGGTTCTGCGGCTGGTTTTGGGGCGGTGTCGGTGCCCCTGGTGAACCGAGGTGACGATACGGCGGTGGTGAGGCCGCACCGGCGGAGTCGTCAGGCTGCCGGTCCCCCGATGGGCTGGCCCAGTTCGTCATGCACCGACCCTAACCTCCCGCTCGGCCTGCTTCGGGGTCACGGCGCGGGCACCTCGCCGCTCGTGTGTCGCAACGATCGAGGGCTCGTCGAGGGCCAACCGCAGTCCACGCCGGGCCAGCACCGGCACCGACTTGCGCCGTTCGGCGACGTCGCGCACGAACCGCCGCCCCATCGTGACCCAGCGGTTCTGACGCACGCAGTAGGCATTGCGCAACAGTCCGGCCGCGCGTAGGGGAGCGACCAGGTCGGCCGCGAAGATTCCTTCGGCGATCACGGTGTCGGCGCCGCCGAGGTCGACCCGGGTGGTGCCGGCCGCCCGCGAGGTGGAGATGTCGTAGTGCGGCACCACGGTCGCGCCGGCGGTGCACAATTGCTCCAACGCGTCGAAGGCCGCTTCCAGGTTCCACGACGCGACGTCGTCCCAGTCGGGAATGCCGATGGGAGACAACGGAAGTGACTGGTCGTCGCCGTCCTTGTAGAAGTCATCGAGGCGCACGATCGGCCAGCCCTGCGCACGGCTGAGCCGCTCGGCGAGGCGCGACTTGCCGGCTCCACTCGGTCCGCACAGGATCAGGACGCGAGCTGACGGGGCGGACATGGCGGTGGTGACTCCTTGGCGTGACGGGTGGCGCGACGAGAATACGCATTCTTGCCGTTAGCCTTGAGCGGTGACGAAACTCAATCGCGCCCAGGTCGCCCAGCTGGTCGACCACACGCTCCTCAAGCCGGAGGCCACCGCCGACGACGTCCGCGCCCTGGTGGCCGAGGGTGAGCGTCTCGGTGTCTTCTCGGTGTGCGTGTCGCCGTCGATGCTGCCGCTGGAGACCTCCCTGCCCGTCGCCGTCGTGTGCGGCTTTCCCAGTGGCAAACACACCAGCGCGGTGAAGGCCGCCGAGGCCGCCGAATCCGCGCGGCTCGGCGCCGCCGAGGTCGACATGGTGATCGACATCGGCGCGGCCCGCGCGGGCGACTACGCCGCGGTCGCGGCCGACATCGCGGCCGTGCGACAGGCCGCACCCGACGTGCTGCTCAAGGTGATCATCGAGTCGGCCGCCCTCACCGACGAGCAGATCGTCGCGTGCTGCGAGGCCTCCGAGCGGGCGGGCGCCGACTATGTGAAGACGTCGACCGGGTTCCACCCGGCCGGGGGCGCGAGCGCGCACGCCGTCCGTTTGATGCGCGAGACCGTCGGTGACCGGCTTGGTGTCAAGGCGTCGGGCGGCATCCGCACCAGTGAGGCCGCCGCCGAGATGATCGAGGCGGGCGCCAGCCGCCTGGGGTTGTCCGGCACCGAGTCGGTGCTCGCCGGCTTCGAGGAGTGAACCGGCGCGTGCTGCGTCCGAACCGATTGCGAAGCACCCGATGAGTTCTGACCCGAAGCTCAGCCCGAAACCCAGCTCCAAGCCGTCCGTGCGCACCTTCCGTCAGCGTGGCGCGTTCGTCACCGGCTGGTTCCTGATCGCGATCTTCCTGGTCGTGCTCGCGGCGATCACGTTCGGCTCCCACCCCGAGGCCGGTGCCACGCTGTTGTTGCTCGCGGTCGTCGGCGCGGTCTACCTGTCGTTGATCCGGCCGTCGGTTCGCCTCAGCGCCGACGGGGTGCGCCTCGACAACCTGGTGCGCGAGGTCAGGCTCACCTGGCCGGCCGTCGACATGCTCGAGGACCGCTGGAACCTCAAGGTGGTCACCCCCGACGGCGCGGCATATTCGTCGTGGGCCATCTCGGCGCAGCGCCCCACGATGTCGGGCGGTGTCTCGCAGAACGCGGCCGGATCGATGGTGCCCACCGGCACCTCCTCGGTGCCGATGGGCCAGTCGCATCGCACCGGGTCGGCGGGCGCCGTGGCCGCCGCGATCGAGGAGGCCAAGGTCGACTACGAGCGTGCGGTGTCGGGCGGACGCATCGAGCCGCAGCCCGCGCAGGTGCACCAGGTGGTCGCTCCCGTGGCCGCCGCCGGGTGGGCCGCGGTGGTGGTCGCGGTGATCGTCGGCATCCTGTTGATCTGATCAAAGCTCCTGATCAGGGTGCGGTGAGGCGCTCCATCTCGGCTCGCACCGACGCCAGCCGGTCGGCCGTCTCCGCCTTGTCGGGGCCGATCGCCTCGAGGTAGATCTTCAGCTTCGGTTCGGTGCCCGACGGCCGCACGATGATGCGGGTGTCGTCGGCCAGGTAGTAGCGCAGACCCTCGGTCGGCGGCAGTCCACCGGCTCCCTGCGCGAGGTCTTCGGCCTTCGAAACCTGTTGTCCGGCGACCGTTTTCGGGGCGTCGTCGCGTAGGCGCTGCATGATCGTGCCGATGATCGACAGGTCGTCGACCCGCACCGAGAAGCTGTCGGTGCGGTGGGCGCCGTGCGTGGCGGCGAGTTCGTCGAGCACGTCGACGACGGTGCGGCCCTGCGACTTGAGCCCGGCGGCCAGTTCGGCCACCAGCAGACCCGCGCTGATGCCGTCCTTGTCGCGCACCTGACCCGGATCGACGCAATAGCCGAGCGCCTCCTCGTAGCCGTAGCGCAGCCCGTCGACCCTGCTGATCCACTTGAACCCGGTGAGGGTCTCCTCGTGGGCCAGACCGGCGGCGCGGGCGATCGCGCCCAGCAGGCGGGAGCTGACGATGGAGTTGGCGAAGACCGCGTCCGCGGGAACGCCCCGCTGCACCAGGTGGTGGCCGAGGAGCGCACCCACCTCGTCGCCGCGCAGCATGCGCCACGTGCCGCCGTCCTCGACGGCCACCGCACAGCGGTCGGCGTCGGGGTCGTTGGCGATCACGATGTCGGCACCCGCATCGCGGGCGGTCGCGAGCGCGAGGTCGATCGCGCCTGGCTCCTCGGGGTTGGGGAAGCTGACGGTCGGGAACTCGGGGTCGGGTTCGGCCTGCTCGGCGACACTGTGCACGTCGGTGAAACCCGCCAGGCGCAGCGCATCGGTCATCGTCGACGAGCCGACACCGTGCAGCGCGGTGTGCACGATCCGCAGGTCGCGCGCGCCGCCCTCGGCGACCACGGCGACCACCGAACGCAGGTAGTCGTCGACGATCGCGTCGTCGATCGTCTCCCAGCCGTCGTCGGCCAGCGACACCGCGGCGGCCCGCGGGTAGCGGTCGATCGCGGCCGCGATGTGCGCGTCGGACGGCGGCACGATCTGGCTGCCGTCTCCCAGGTAGACCTTGTAACCGTTGTCCTGCGGCGGGTTGTGGCTCGCCGTGACCATCACGCCGGCATCGGCACCGAGGTGGCGGATCGAGAACGCCAACAGGGGAGTCGGCAGCGGGTGGCTCAACACCAGTGCGCGACCGCCCGCCGCCGTCACCACGGCCGCGGTGTCACGGGCGAAGACATCGGAGTTGTGCCGGGCGTCGAACCCGATGACGACGGTGACGTCGCGGCGTCCGAGCGACTCCTGCAGGTAGGTCGTCAGACCTGCCGAGGCGCGGATCACCACCACCCGGTTCATCCGGTTCGGGCCGCCACCGAGCTTGCCGCGCAGGCCGGCCGTGCCGAACTCCAGCAGGCCGCTGAAGGCGTCGGCGAGTTCCGCCGACGCGGACTCGTCACCGCCGTCCGCACGCTGCAGCAGATCGGTGAGCTCGGCGCGGGTCTGCTCGTCGGGGTCGTCGGCGATCCAGGCGCGCACCTCGTCGTGCAGGCCGCTTGCGGTCTTCTGTTCGGACACGGCTGTCCCTTCGGTCAGAGCTTCGGGCGGAGCTTCGGTCAGAGCTTGCGGACGATCTGCGACAGCAGGTCGGCGCAGCGGGTGGCCGCAGCCTGGCCGGCCTCGATGACTTCCTGGTGCGACAGCGGGGTGGGGCTGATGCCGGCGGCCGGGTTGGTGACCAGGCTGATGCCCAGCACCTCCAGGCCGACGTGTCGGGCCGCGATCGCTTCCAGTGCGGTCGACATACCGACCAGGTCGGCGCCGAGCACCTTCGCCATCTGCACCTCGGCGGGGGTCTCGTAGTGCGGGCCGCGGAACTGCGCGTAGACACCCTCGGCGAGTGCCGGGTCGACCTCGCGGGCGAGGTCACGCAAGCGAGGGGAGTAGAGGTCGGTGAGGTCGACGAAGGTGGCGCCTTCGAGCGGGGAGTTGGCGGTCAGGTTGAGGTGGTCGCTGATCAGCACCGGGGTGCCCGGCGCCCAGTCGACGTTGAGGCCGCCGCACCCGTTGGTGAGCACCACGGTGTCGCAGCCGGCCGCGCGAGCGGTGCGGACGCCGTGGACGACGGCGCGCACGCCGCGTCCCTCGTAGTAGTGGGTGCGGGTGCCGTAGACCAGCGCGTGCTTGTCGGTGCCCTCGATGCGGATCGAGCGCATCGTGCCCTTGTGGCCGGTTACGGCCGCCTTGGCGAAGCCGGGCACCTGCTCGTTGTCGATGGTCGCGACGGTCTCGCCGAGTCGGTCGGCGGTGTCGCCCCATCCCGAGCCGAGCACGAGCACGACGTCGTGCTTGTCGACGCCGGAGAGTTCGCGGATCCGTTCCGCCGCGCGATCAGCCAGATCGAACGGGTCGACGGCGTCGAAGTCGACGGGCCGGCTGGCTTCATTGCTCGCTTGGTTGCTCGCTGCATTGGTCACGGCGGTCACAGTACCGAGCCGGACCCTGGGTTGTCGCAGGTTACTGCGTGGTTGGATGGGCCCCGTGAGTGGTCGACAGAAGTCAGTTGTGGTCATCGGTGGTGGCCCGGGTGGTTACGAGTCCGCACTGGTGGCCGCCCAACTCGGTGCCGCCGTGACGATCGTGGAGAAGGACGGCCTCGGTGGCGCCGCGGTGCTCACCGACTGTGTGCCGAGCAAGACGCTGATCGCGACGTCCGATTTCATGTCGCGGTTCAAGGCAGCCGGACGTCTCGGCGTGCACTTCGAGGGGCACGACGAGGACCAACATGCGCAGGCGCACATCAGTGAGGTCAACTCGCGCGTGTTGCGGCTCGCCCAGGCGCAGAGCTACGACATCCGGGCTCAGGTGGAGAGCGTCGGCTGCCGGGTCGTGAACGGCACCGGTTATGTCGTCGACAACAGCACGGTGCGAGTGACCTCCGCCGACGGCAGCACCGAGGACGTGCGCGCCGACATCATCCTGCTGGCGGTCGGCACGACCCCGCGGGTGATGGACAGTGCGATGCCCGACGGTGAGCGCATCCTCACCTGGCAGCAGATCTACGACATCGACGAACTGCCCGAGCACATCATCGTGGTGGGTTCGGGTGTCACCGGTGCCGAACTCGCCCACGCCTACCTCGGCCTCGGCTCGAAGGTCACGCTCGTGTCGTCCCGCGACCGGGTGCTGCCCGGGGAGGACGCCGACGCCGCCACCGTCATCGAGAATGTCTTCCGTCGCCGCGGCATGCAGGTGCTCAACCGCTCACGTGCGATGGCTGCCGAGCGGCACGGCGACACCGTCACGGTGACGCTCGAGGACGGCCGTACGGTCGAGGGTTCGCACGCGCTGCTCGCGGTCGGTTCGATCCCGCAGACCCGCGGGATGGGCCTCGAAGAGGTCGGCGTCGAGATGGCCGAGTCGGGTCACATCCAGGTCGACCGTGTCTCGCGCACCTCGGTGCCGGGCATCTACGCCGCCGGTGACTGCACCGGTGTGCTGCCGCTGGCGTCGGTCGCCGCGATGCAGGGTCGAATCGCGATGGCGCACTCCCTCGGCGACGCGGTCGCGCCGCTGAACCTGCGCGGCGTCTGCGCCAACATCTTCACCGACCCCGAGATCGCGACCGTCGGCTACTCGCAGGCCGACGTCGACGAGGGCCGCATCCAGGCACGGGTCGTCACGCTGCCGCTGTCGACGAACCCGCGCGCCAAGATGCGCAACATCAAGGACGGCTTCGTGAAGCTGATCGTGCGCCCCGGCTCAGACACGATCGTCGGGGGAGTCGTCGTGGCGCCGCAGGCCTCCGAACTCATCTACCCGATCGGGCTCGCCGTGCAGAACCGGCTGACGGTCGACGCGATGGCACAGACCTTCTCGGTCTACCCGTCGATGACCGGTTCGATTGCCGAGGCGGCGCGCCGACTGCACCAGTCGGAAATCTGACCGACGTCGTACGACGACTGCGCCCCGGCCGTGTTCGGCCGGGGCGCAGTGCGTGCTGGGAGTTTGTGCGTCAGTGCGCGGTGACCAAGTGGCTGTAGTAGCGCACCAGCGGCTGCTGGGTGGCGATCCGCTCGCGGCGGTTACGCGCGAAGAACTGGGTGGCCATCGTGGCGAGCACGGCGACCAGGGGCAGCAGCGCGACCGCGAGGACAACGAAGAAGCCGGTGTCGAAGCCGGGGATGAGTTGCATGGTTCCAACCTTTCTACAGATGTAGTGCACGATGTGTTTTTAACACTACGCCTGTAGTGACAGCTTCCGCAAACGCTGCAGAACCGTTGCAACGGCAGCGTCTGTCGGGGAGTGAAGCGTTTGCGGCTCAGTTGTCGTCGTCGGTGGGCCCGTCGTCGTTGCGGACGCTGTCCGGGTCGACCTGATGCGGCAGCAGACCCGCCTTCTCCCACGCGGCGTGCCGACTGCGGCGGGCGCGGGGGCGCACCACGAAGATGACACCGACGATGAGCGCGGTGAAGATCAGCAGCGGGATGAGATTGACCCACTTCATGTGCTGTGGCCCTCCGGTGGTCGGTTCAAGGTGGTCGCTGTGGTTGTCCGACCCGTGTTCCAGTGTGCGTGCGCGTGCCGGACGGGTGCTGGCCGCGTGTTGCGGGTGCACCCGGGCGACGGGTCGAACCCGATTGTGACAGTCTCGGATCCGTGAACACTGCACGACCCGAGGGCACCGTCGCCCGGCAAGCCCATCTGCTCGACTGTGCCATCGCCGTGGTGGGCGAGTCGGGGCTGCGTGGACTGACCCATCGGGCGGTCGATCGAGCCGCCGGATTGCCGGAGGGGAGCTGCTCGGTCTACTACCGCACCCGGTTGGCATTGCTCACCGCCCTCACCGATCACGTGGCCGAGAAGCTGCTCGGCGACGTCCGGATGCTCACGGCCGGGTTGCCGACCGACACCGCCGACCCCTCCGCGGCGGTTGCCGGCACCACCGGGCTGCTCGTCGGTCTCGCCCGCGATCCTGCCCTGCTGCTCACCCTCAGTGAGCTGAGCCTGGAGGCGGTGCGCACGCCGAGCCTGCAGGAGCCGATGCGGGTCTGGCGGCGGGCGCTGGTCGACGTCGTCCGCACGCTGGTCGAGGCGCACCACAAGGGCGATTCGCTGCGCCGCGCCCGCACCATGGTGGCCGCGCTCGAAGGCGTCGCGATCGCGTCGTTGAACGTCGCAGAACCGGAGCGAGAGGCATTCCTGGCCGACACCATCGGGATGCTGCTGCAGGCCATGACGGACCTCGAGACCGCCTGAACATCGGCGCGGCGCGCCGCGCGACCAGGACAAACAAGACGGGACCCGTTGCAGCGCAACGGGTCCCGCCTTGTTCGTGAGAAGGACGTGCTACTCGACGTCCTTGATCTCGGCGAGCACCGCGCCGGCGCTGACAGTCTCGCCGATCGTCGCCTTCAGCCCGGTCAGCACACCGTCCTTGTGTGCGGTGATCGGCTGCTCCATCTTCATCGCCTCGAGCACCACGATGGTGTCGCCGCCGGCGACCGTGGCGCCGTCCTCGACCGCGATCTTGACGATCGTGCCCTGCATCGGTGCGGTGACCGAGTCGCTGCTGGCGGCGGCGCCGCCACCGGAGCTGCGACCGCGCTTGGGGGCCTTCTTGCGGCCCGCCGCGGCACCACCGCCACCGCCGAGCTGCAGGTCACCGGGCAGCGACACTTCGATGCGCTTGCCGCCGACCTCGACGACCAGCGACTGGCGCGGGGCGGTCTCTTCGGCCTCACCGGCGGCGCCGGCGAACGGCGCGATGTCGTTGTCGAACTCGGTCTCGATCCAGCGGGTGTGGACGGTGAACTTCTCGTTCGGGTCGGCCGGGGCGTACGCCGGGTCGGACACCACCTTGCGGTGGAACGGTGCGACGGTCGGCATGCCCTCGATGACGAGTTCGTCGAGCGCACGCCGGGAGCGCTCGAGCGCCTCCTGGCGGGTGCGGCCGGTGACGATCAACTTGGCGATCATCGAGTCGAACGCGCCGGCGACGGTGTCGCCTTCGACGATGCCGGCGTCCCAGCGCACGCCGGGGCCGCTCGGCACGGTCATCTTGGTGATGGTGCCGGGGGCCGGGAAGAAGTTGCGGCCGGCGTCCTCACCGTTGACGCGGAACTCGATCGAGTGGGCGTGCGGCTCCGGGTCGTCGAAGTCGATCTTCTCGCCGGCCGCGATGCGCAACTGCTGGCGGACGAGGTCGATGCCGGTGACCTCCTCGGAAACGGGGTGCTCGACCTGGAGGCGGGTGTTGACCTCGAGGAAGGAGATGTGGCCGTCGGGGCCGACGAGGAACTCGCAGGTGCCGGCGCCGACGTAACCGGCCAGGCGCAGGATCTCCTTGCTGGCCCGCAGCAGCTCGGCGTGCTGCTCGTCGGTGAGGAACGGCGCGGGCGCCTCCTCGACCAGCTTCTGGTTGCGTCGCTGCAGCGAGCAGTCGCGGGTGGAGACCACGACGACATTGCCGTGCTGGTCGGCCAGGCACTGGGTCTCGACGTGCCGCGGGCGGTCGAGGAACCGCTCGACGAAGCACTCGCCGCGGCCGAAGGCGGTGACCGCTTCGCGCACCGCGCTCTCGTAGAGGTCGGGGATCTCTTCCATCGTGCGGGCCACCTTCAGCCCGCGCCCGCCACCGCCGTACGCCGCCTTGATCGCGACCGGCAGGCCGTGCTCCTTCGCGAATGCGACGACCTCGTCGGGGCCCGAAACGGGGTTCTTTGTGCCGGGCACCAGCGGCGCCATCGCGTCGAGCGCGATGTGGCGGGCCTTGACCTTGTCGCCCAGGCTGTCGATCGCCTCCGGGCCGGGGCCGATCCAGGTGAGCCCGGCGTCGATCACCTTGGCCGCGAACTCGGCGTTCTCGGCGAGGAAGCCGTAGCCCGGGTGCACGGAGTCGGCACCGGATGCGGCGGCGACCTCGAGCAGCTTCTCCTGCACCAGGTAGGACTCGCCGGGCGTCGAACCGCCGAGGGCGTAGGCCTCGTCGGCGACCTTCACGTGCAGCGAGTCGCGGTCGGGCTCGGCGTAGACGGCGACGGAAGCGATGCCGGCATCCTTGCAGGCGCGGGCGATTCGGACGGCGATTTCGCCGCGGTTGGCGATCAAGACCTTGCGCAGTTCGGGCATGGGCCGCAGCCTAGCCACATGTGGGTTGGGCCACATCGTGGGGTGGCAACCTGCCGGTAGGAAATAACGACGAGGTCGCGGGTGCTGTCTGCACCATGACCGAACCGACACAAACGACCGAACAGACCGTTCAGACCACCGCCGTTCCGACCGTCGCACTGCGCGCCGTTGCCGAGGGCCACGCGATCGAGATGCCGCAGCTCGGGTTCGGCGTCTGGCAGGTCGACGACGCGGCCGCGGAGGATGCCGTCGCCGAGGCTCTGCGCGTCGGGTACCGCAGCGTCGACACCGCCCGCATCTACGGCAACGAGGAAGGCGTCGGCCGGGCGCTGGCCGCCGCCGGAACCGACGACGACGTCTTCCTCACCACCAAGGTGTGGAACGACGACCACGGCTTCGAGTCGACCCTCGCCGCGTTCGATGCCTCGCAGCAGCGGCTCGGCCGGGCGATCGACCTCTACCTGATCCACTGGCCCGCGCCCGGCACCGGCGACTTCGTCGGCACCTACCGCGCGCTGCAGCAGCTGCGCGCCGAGGGCAAGGTGCGCGCCGTCGGCGTCTGCAACTTCGACATCGACCACCTCGAGCAGTTGCACGCCGCCGTGGGGGAGTACCCCGCGATCAACCAGGTCGAGCTGCACCCGAACTTCCAGCAGAAGCAGCTGCGCGCCTTCCACGAGGAGCACGGCATCGTCACCGAGGCGTGGAGCCCGCTCGGCCAGGGTGGCGACATCCTGTCCGACGCCACGATCACCGACATCGCCTCGCAGTACGGCGTCACCGCGGCCCAGGTGGTGTTGCGCTGGCACCTGCAGCAGGGCCGCGTCGTGATCCCCAAGTCGGTCACGCCGTCGCGCATCGCCGAGAACTTCGACGTCTTCGGTTTTGAGCTTTCCCAGCGCGCGATGGATGCAATTGCGCTGCTGGACAACGGGACCCGCCTGGGACCCGACCCGGCGACCTTCGGGGGCTGACCGGTCGAGGGTCGACCCCGAAACGGACGATCGGCACGGTGCGGCAGTCCGCCGCGCCGTGCCGAATCGCATAAACTCCCCGTTCGTGGGGGAAGTCATCGCGGGACGCTACGAGCTGATCGACATGATCGGCGAGGGCGGCATGGGCGGCGTCTGGCGCGCATACGACCTGCGTGACGGGTCGATCATCGCCGCGAAGGTGCTACGGCAGTCCGACGCCGGCTCTTTGTTGCGGTTCATGCGCGAGCAGGGCATGCGCATCCACCACCCCAACGTGGTCACCCCGATGTCCTGGGCCGGTGTCGACGACCGCGTGCTGATCGCGATGCCGCTGGTGGAGGGCGGCTCGGTCTCGGGGTTGGCGTCGCGCTACGGCAAGTTGCCGGCGCCGTACGCGGCGGAACTGCTGCGCCAACTGCTCGACGCGCTGGCTGCGGTGCACGAGCAGGGCGTGGTGCACCGCGACATCAAGCCAGCCAATATGTTGCTGTCGGCCACCGGCACCGACCGTCCGCACCTGTGGCTCACCGACTTCGGTGTGGCCGTTTCGGTCGACGCGCCGCGCCTGACCAGCCACAGCATCGTGATGGGCACGCCCGGCTACCTGGCCCCCGAGCAGTTGCGGGGTCACGACCCCGATCCCCGGTCCGACCTCTACGCGGTCGGGATGATGGGCATCCAACTGCTCACCGGCCACAAGCCGCGCGCGCACGTTCGCACCGACGCCCTCGACCTCCCGCCGCGTCCCGACGATGTGCCGGATTCGCTGTGGCACACCGTTGTTCGGCTCGCCGATCCCGATATCGACCGACGTCCGGCGAGTGCGCGGGAGGCGCTCGCGGCGCTCGAACAGCCGGCCTGGCAGCCGCAGGACCGCATCGAGGTGCGGTCGGACCTGCCGCCGGTGGGGCAGATGTCGGGCGACTTCCGTCCCACCGGTGCGAGCACGACTGCGTTGGACGGTGCCACCACCCCGGCTCAGGCCGGGCGCGCCACCACGGCTCTGCCTGTGGGGCAGCCCGGTGGTGCGGCTGCGGGGGCGGTCGACCGCGCTGCCGCCAGGGCCGCACGCGCCCGACGGGTGCAGCGGCTCGGTGCGATCGTCGGCGCCCCGCTGGTGGCTCTGGCCGCGCTGGGAGCGATCTGGTTGCCCGGTGACGACGGGCCGAAGGAAACTCCGGGTCTGGCCCGGATGGGCGCCGAGTGCAGTTGGTCCGACGTCGGCACCACCGAGAACGACCAGCGCGGGGTGCCGCGTGTCTGCACCTATGCAGACGGCAAGTACACCTGGGCCGCGGCGGAGTGACCGGAGGGAACCGCCCGTCGCGGGCGAACGCGCCGGCTAGGCCTTGCGGCGCAAGCCCCACACGACCGCTGCGCCCGCGGCGAGGATCGCGACGGCGCTCAGCCCCGTCTTCACCCAGGGGAACGGGTCGTCCTGGCTGACCCCGTTACCGACGCTCAGCTGCCCGGCGGACGGCGCCGCCACCTCGGCTCCGGCGGAGTTGACCAGGCGTGGCCCGGGTTGTGCTTCACCCACGACGGCGACGCTGAGCTCGGCGGGCACGTCGGGCGTCGTGGCGGGCACCGGGGTGTCGGACGACACGGGCGTGCGTGGCTGGGTGTTGACCGACACGTAGTACCAACCGGGAACGCTCGTGAACGGCACCGTGGCGTAGGCGATCTCGCCGTTGTCGCCGCTCGACGCGCTGCGGTTGGCCCACCGGACGGCGGCGGTGTAGCTGCCGATCGTCTTGACCTCGGAGTTGTTCGCCGACATCGACGCCTCACGACTGAACTGGTAGTCCTTCGGCTGCACCCCGAGGAAGATGCGCTGCGGTGACCAGATGGAGATCGTCGACTCGAGCGCGATCGGCGATCCGAAGTTGCTGTCCTTCGCCGGCACCGTCATCGTGGCGGCGAGGCGCTGACCCCAGTCCAGGCGCACCTTGTAGAAGATGCGCGCGCCGACCTTCAACTTCACCGGGTAGGTGCCGGGGGTGAGGGTGGCCGCACCGGCGAACCCGGTGCCGGGAGCGACCTCGTCCTTGGGCGCCTGCGCGGGTGCCTTGATCGCGGTCCGCTCGGCGGCGGACGCTGCCGCGCCGGTGTCGCCGACACCCTTCGGTTCGTCGGTGATGAGGATCTCCGCGTCCGTCGACCCGGCACCGCCGCCGGTGTGCGCCACCGTGACGTTCAGCGTCGTCGCTTCCCGGCAGGTGGAGCCGACATAACCGTTGCGGCTCAGCTTCTCGTCGTCGTCGAAGCCGACGTTCGTGACGACGATGCCGGCCGGCTCACCCTCGCGCAGCGTTTCCTTCTGGGTGTCGCAGTCGTCGCCGTCCGGGCTGGTGATCTTCACCTCGGTCTCGTGGTCGTCGGCGAGCAGCAGGTTGCTGCCGTTCTTCTCGTACGTGAGCACGCTGGCGACGAAGGTGCGCAGTTGGTTGCGGTTGATCGTGAACGACCGCGGCGATCCGTCGTTCGGCAACTGGGTGCGGTGCAGACCCGGGGTGAGCGCGGGGCCGCCGGTCTCGGCGTTCGCCAAGGTCACCTGCGTGCCGGAGAACGCGTACCCGGTCGGTTGGATGGCACGCGCCGGGGTTGTGGACGACATCACCACCGTGACCGCCAGCACGGAGCTGGCGAGGGCGACGGGCTTTCGAAAACGCACGGGCACCAGTATGGCTGGTCGCGTCGCAGCGTCCGGGCAGCGACTGTCCGGAGTTCAGCCCAGGTGCCGTTCGACGAACAGTCGCAGTTGGGCGACGTTGCGGCACTCGTGCATGGTGACGACGCGGGAGTACTCGTCGGCCGCGGAGTCGCCGGTGGCCCACGACGACGCGCGTTCGGGGTTGAGCCAGACCGTGCTGCGCGAGCTCCGGGCGATCTCGCGCAGCGCGTCGAGCCCGGGGTCGGCGTAGTTGGTGCGGCCGTCGCCGAGGATCAGCACCGTGGTGCGGTGCCCGATCACGTCGCCGAAGTCGGCGAGCACATCGTCGAAAGCGCTGCCGTAGCTGCTGCTACGACCGCGGGTGGTGAGGGCGGCCTGCGACAACGCCCACGAGGTGAGCGAGACGCCGGGCGGGGCGTTCTTGACCACGTCGGTGATGTCGGCCGTGCTGGAGACGAAGCCGAGCGTGCGCACATGCCGGAACTGCCCGTGCAGCGCCTGCATCAGCAGCATCGTGAACCCGCTGAAACCACCGACCGACCCCGACATGTCGGCGATGAGCAACACATCGGGACGGTGCCGCTTACGGTGCGCGTAGACCGGGTCGAGCGGCACACCGCCGGTGGCCATCGCCGTCCGCAGCGTGCGCCGAACGTCGATGCCGCCGCGATGCGCGCGGCGCCGGCGGCTGAGCTTGGCGGCCAGCTTGCGGGTCAGCGGGTCGAGTTGGCGTTTGAGCTGGTCGAGGTCCTTGGTCGACAACGCGAGGAAGTCGCGCTGATCGGACGGTCCGGTGACGCCGTACCGGGCGATGCGCTCTCGAGGGCGGACAGCGGTGTTGCGCCGGCGGGCTTCCGATTCCACCTGGCGGCGGAACTGTGCGACCCGGGCGCGGATCTCGTCGCGGTCGATCCGTTCGGTGAATCCGCCTGAGCCGCTGCCCGATCCCTTGCCCTCACCGTCGCCGTCGCCCTCGCCGCGCCCCATCGCCTGGGCGTCGGCGATGAGGCGTTGCGGGGCGAGCGCGTCGACCGCCTGCACCGACGACCAGCCGCGGGTCTCGTCGCCGGGGGACACCTGGCCGAGCAGTTCGAGGGTGGCTGCGGCGATCTCGTCCATGCGCTGCTCGTCGCCCTCGGCGAGGGCTCGGGTGAGCTCGGCGCGCAACTGGTCGAGGTCGGCGCCGCGCAGGTCGCCGGTGCGGGCACCGGGTGCCGCCGGAAACCACAGGTCGAAGAGTTGATCGAAGGTCGCGCGGCCGTCGCTCGAGCGCACCATCGTGGCCGCGAGCGCCTCCCGTAGGGTGCGCCGATCGTCGAGGCCGAGAACCTCGATCGCCTGCGCGGCGGTCGTGGTCTCGGTCGATCCCACCTCGAGGCCGTGCGTGCGCATCGCCTCCGCGAGGCCGACGAGTCGGTCGAGCGTGCTCACAATTTCAGTGCGGTGCGGGCGGATTCGATGTCTTCCTGGTGCTTCAGCAGCACCCCGAGGGTCGCCTCGACGAAGGCCGGTTCGAGTTCGTCGGCGCCGAGGGACAGCAGCGTGCGGGCCCAGTCGACGGTCTCCGACACCGACGGCGGCTTGCGCAGGTTGCCTTCGCGCAGCGCCCGAACCACCCGCACCAGCGCGTCGCGGGTGGCGTCGCCGAGCCCGGGCGCGTGCAACTGCACGATCTGCTGCTCGAGGTCGGCGCTCGGGTAGTCGATGTGCAGGAACAGGCAGCGGCGGCGCAACGCTTCCGACAGTTCGCGGGTGGCGTTGCTGGTCACCACGACCAGCGGACGGTGCCGGGCCTCGATCGTGCCGAGCTCGGGGATCGTCACCTGGAAGTCGGACAGCAGTTCCAGCAGGAGGCCCTCCATCTCCTCGTCGGCCTTGTCGAGTTCGTCGACGAGAAGCACGACCGGGTCGGTGCTGCGCACGGCCTTCAGCAACGGGCGTTCGAGCAGGAAGTCCTCACCGAACACGTCGGTGCGCACGTGCTCCCAGTCGGCGTCCCGCTCGGCGGTGATGCGCAGCAACTGCTTGGCGTGGTTCCACTCGTACAGCGCGCGGGCCTCGTCGACGCCCTCGTAGCACTGCAACCGGATCAGGGCGCGCTCGGTGGCCGCCGCCATCGCCTTGGCGAGCGCGGTCTTGCCGACCCCGGCCGGGCCCTCAACCAGGATCGGGCGGCCGAGCGCGGCCGCCAGGAAGACAGTGGTCGCGATCGCGTCGGAGGCGAGGTAGCCGGTTTCGGCGAGTGCCTCGCGGGTCTGGTCGACGGTGCTGAAATCGCGGGTCATGGGTTCATCCTCTCCGGTCACGGTCGGCGCAGTCGGTCGAGGTCGGCCCGGCAGCGTGCCTCGATCTCGTCGAGCTCGGCGAGCGACTGCTCGAGGTCGCGTCGGCGCTGCTCGAGATCTGCCCGCCGATCCGCCAATTCGCCCAGCAGATACTCCAATTGGCCGATCTCACCCGGTGGTTGGTCGTACATCGTGACGATCGTGCGGATCTGGGGGAGTGACATGCCGAGGCGTCGACCGCGCAGGATCAGCTGCAACCGGATGCGGTCGCTGCGGTGGTAGACGCGGGCGCTGCCGACGCGCTCCGGGCCGAGCATGCCGAGGTCTTCGTAGTGCCGCAGCGAGCGATGGGTGACGCCGAACTCGTCGGCGAGTTCGGCGATCGTCCAGGTGCGCTCGGGCGGGTTTGTCATGACCAGCGAGCATGCTTTACGTTTACGTAAAGGTCAAGCAGTGACCCACGCCACGATCGAAAGGCCGTCGATGTTCGAGCTGTCCAAGGACCACGAGGACTTCCGCCGTCTCGTCCGAGACTTCGCCGAGGACAAGATCGCTCCGCATGTCGAACAGTGGGACCGGGACCACCACTTCCCGTCCGAGTTGGTGCCGCAGATGGGCGAGCTCGGCCTCTTCGGCCTCGTCGTCGGCGAGGAGTACGGCGGCGCCGGCCTGGAGGAGGGCGGCTTCACCTACCTGTGCCTGGCCATCGAGGAGCTCGGCCGGGTCGACCAGTCGATGGGTATCACGCTCTCGGCCGGTGTGGGTCTCGGCATCAACCCGATCCTGACCTACGGCAACGAGGAGCAGAAGCAGCAGTGGCTGCCCGACCTCGTGGCCGGCAAGACACTCGCCGGCTTCGGCCTGACCGAGCCCGAGGCCGGCTCCGACGCCGGTGGCACCCGCACCCGCGCGTCGCTCGCCGACGGCCAGTGGACCGTCAACGGAGCCAAGTCGTTCATCACCAACTCCGGCACCGACCGCACCTCCGTCGTCACCGTGACCGCCCGCACCGGCGAATCGGCCGACGGCAAGCCCGAGATCAGCGCGATCATGATTCCTTCCGGCACACCGGGATTCACCGTCGAGCCGGCTTACAACAAGCTCGGCTGGCACATCTCCGACACCCACGGACTCAGCTTCGACGGCTGCGTCGTGCCCGAGGAGAACCTGCTCGGTGAGCGCGGCCAGGGCTACAAGCAGTTCCTGAAGACGCTCGACGACGGTCGCATCGCGATCTCCGCGCTCGCGGTGGGTCTGGCGCAGGCCTGCCTGGAGGCGTCCGCCGAGTACGCGAAGACCCGGATGGCGTTCGGTCGCCCGATCGGCACCAACCAGGGCGTGTCCTTCCAGGTGGCCGACCTCGCCGTCATGGTCGAGGCGTCCCGTCTGCTGACCTACAAGGCCGCCTGGCTGAAGGACGAGATGGAGGCCGGCCGGCGCAGCGTCACCGAGGTGAAGCGGGCCGCGTCGATCGCCAAGCTCTACTCCTCCGAGGCCGCGGTGAGCGCGACCCGGATGGCCACGCAGATCTTCGGCGGCAACGGATTCATGGAAGAGTTCCCGGTGGCGCGGTTCTACCGCGACGCGAAGATCCTGGAGATCGGCGAAGGGACCTCTGAAGTGCAGCGCATGTTGATCGCCCGCGGTTACGGACTCAACTCGTGAGCCACCCCAAGGACGCGCGGGTCGAGGACGTCCGCGCCCGCCTGCACGCGGCGTACGAAGCGTCGGCGGCACCGACCGAATCGGCCGCGGCGAAGCTCAAGTCGCAGAACAAACTCTATGTGCGAGAGCGCATTTCGTTGCTGTTCGACGAAGGATCCTTCGTCGAGGACGGCCGCTACGCGAACGCGACCGCCAAGGGTCTGCCGGCCGACGGTGTGGTCACCGGACGCGGCACTGTCGACGGCCGTCCGGCGATCGCGATCGCCAACGACCCGACGGTGAAGGCCGGATCCTGGGGTTCTCGCACGGTCGAGAAGATCGTGCGTGCCACCGAGATGGCACTACGCGAAGACCTGCCGGTCTTCTGGCTGGTCGACTCCGCCGGCGCCCGCATCACCGACCAGGTGGAGATGTTCCCCGGACGTCGCGGCGCCGGCCGCATCTTCCACAACCAGGTGGCGCTCTCGGGCAAGGTGCCGCAGATCTGCTGCCTGTTCGGGCCGTCCGCCGCCGGTGGCGCGTACATCCCGTCGTTCACCGACCTGATCATCATGGTCGAGGGCAACGCGTCGATGTACCTCGGTTCGCCGCGCATGGCCGAGATGGTCGTGGGGGAGAAGGTGTCGCTGGAGGAACTCGGTGGCGCCCGGATGCACTGCACCCAGTCGGGCGTCGGCGACCTGCTCGCCGAGGACGATGAGGAGGCCATCGAGCTGGCGAAGCTGTTCTTCTCCTACCTGCCGCTCAACTGGCACACCGACGGACCGGTCTACGACCCGGAGGAGCCGGCCGAGCCGCTCACCGAGGAATCGGTGCCGGAGGTCGAGAGCCAGCCCTTCGACGTCCACGACGTGATCGACGGTCTGGTCGACGACGACAGCTTCTTCGAGATCAAGCCGCTGTTCGCCGCCGAGCTCGTCGTCGGCTTCGGCCGGATGGAAGGTCGCACCGTCGGCATCATCGCCAACAACTCGGCGGTCAAGGGCGGGGTGCTGTTCACCGACTCCGCCGACAAGGCATCGCGCTTCATCTGGATGTGCGACGCCTACAACATCCCGATCCTCTACCTGGCCGACGTGCCCGGCTTCATGATCGGCTCAGAGGTCGAGCGCGGCGGCATCATCCGGCACGGCGCGAAGATGGTGTCGGCCGTGTCGTCGGCCACGGTTCCGCAGTTCTGTGTCGTCATCCGCAAGGCCTACGGCGCCGGCCTCTACGCGATGGGTGGCCCGGGCTTCGGCCCCGACGCCACGATCGCGTTGCCGACCGCACGCATCGCCGTGATGGGCCCCGAAGCCGCGGTGAATGCGGTGTACGCCAACAAGATTGCCGCGATCGAAGACAAGGCCGAACGTGAGGCGTTCGTGCAGGCCCGCCGCGAGGAATACCTCGAGGACGTCGACCTGGAGCGGCTCGCAGCCGACCTGGTGATCGACGACGTCGTGGAGGCGCCGCAGCTGCGCGGCGAACTGCTGCACCGGTTGCGCTACGCCGCCGGTCGCGATCGCCACTTCAGCACCCGGCGACGCTCGATCCCGCCGGTCTGATCCCGCTGGTCTGATCCAGCTGGTCTGATCGGACGCCCGATCAGCAGCGGGTCGCTAGTTCGCCTGGCCGGGAGGCACCGCGACGGTGACCGTCACCGTCTGCTGCACGGTGACGGTGGCAGCCGGCGGGGCCGGTGCGGTCACCGTCACCGTCTGTGCGGCGCCGGTCGCGGTCACTGTCTGTGCCGGGGCCGACGCCGTGCTGGTCACAGTCCGCGGCGCGGCCGTGCGGACGACGGTGCGCACCGGACCCTGCACCGTGCGGATGACCGTGCTCGCCTGGGGCGCGGAGCCGGCCTCCGTCGTGGTGGTCGTGCTCGTCACCGTGCGCACCTCGCCGGAGCCGGTGACCGTCTGGGCCGGCTGGGTGACCGTCGTGGTCGACGTGCCCGGCTCCGGTGCCGCGCTCGCACGCCCGGCCCACCAGGTGAGTCCGGCGAGCACCAGCGCGGCCACGGCACCTGCCCCGACGATGCCGGGTGCGATACCGGCGCTGGCGCGGTAACGGCCCTCGTCCTCGTCCTCGTCGACGTTTTCGTTGGTGCCGGTGTCGTCGTCCGGCTCGTCGAAGTCGTCCTCGTCTGAGTCGAAGAGGTCCATGATGCCGAAGTGTTCCGGGTCGGCCGGATCGTGTTTGTCAGCCATCGTGCTCCAGTCGGCGGGTGAGTCCTAGCCGATACGGTACGCGGCGCCGGGTAGGTTTCGGGCATGTCGTTCAGTGATCGGGTCGACCGGCTCCAGCGCCGCCACCCGGTGCTGGGTTTCCCGATCGCGGTCGGCTACAAGTTCTTCGACGATCTGGGTGCGTATCTCGCTGCGCTGCTGACCTACTACCTGTTCCTGTCGATCGTGCCGGTGCTGCTGCTCGTGTCGACCGTGCTGAGCTGGGTGCTGCGCGGCCACCCCGACTGGCAGCAGTGGCTGATCGACTCGGCCTTGGGTGAGTTTCCGGTGATCGGTGACCAGTTGAAAGCGCCGGGGGCACTCGACGGCGGTGTCGGCGCGGTGGTCATCGGTGTGCTGGGTGCGCTCTACGGAGCGCTCGGCGCGGCGCAGGCGTTCCAGTACGCCGCCAACATCGTCTGGCAGGTGCCCCGCAACAGTCGGCCCAATCCGTTTGCGGCGCGCGGGCGTTCGATCGTGCTGCTGCTGACCGTCGGTGCCGGACTGCTGTTGACGACGATCGCCGGAGTCGTGGTGCAGCGGTACATCTCCGGCACGCCGGCGACCGTCGCGATCCACGTCCTCGGGGTGGTGCTCGCGTTCGCGGTCTTCCTCGCCGCCTTCAGCATGGGCACCGCCGCCAACCTGAAGCTGGCCGACCTGTGGGTTGGTGCGCTCGTCATGGCGGTGGGCTGGGAGGTGCTGAAGGTCTATGGCGCCAGCTACGTCAACACCGTCATCAAGCACGCGTCGGCGATCAACGGCATCTTCGCGTTCGTGCTCGGCATCTTCGCCTTCATCTACGTGGCCGCGGTTCTCGCGGTGGTGTCGATGGAGATCGATGTCGTGCTGCGTCGCAAGCTCTATCCGCGGGCGCTGCTCACGCCGTTCACCGACGACGTCGATCTCACGGCCGGCGACGAGCGGGCCTACGCCGGTCAGGCGAAATCGATGCGCGCCAAGGGTTTCCAGGAGATCGAGGTGTCGTTCGAGCCTCCGACCGAGGAGGAATTGCGCGAAGGGGAGACGCGTCCGATGCCGTTCGGTCGAGAGCGTCCGGACGCGGGGATGCCGTCGGCCACGATCCCAGGATCCGAGACGGACGAGATCGATGGGTGAGCTGCAGCCGCTCGTTGTTACTTGCAGGCTCCTTCGGCGTTCGTCCGGGCGCTCCTTCGTCGCTGCCCGCACGAGCCGTCCCGCCTGCGTGGGCCTTGCGCTGCCTCTTCTGCAGCCTCCTTCGGCGTTGAGCCCCGTAGCAGTCACTTCGTTCCTGCTACGGGGCTCAGCCGTCCCGGCTGCGTGAGCCTTGGTCTGTGGTCCAGTGACTGCCACCACCGGCATTGACAAGCATTCGTTGGTCACCGAGTCGAAACCCGATGATTCCCAACGGGATTTGATCCACAGCCCACCCGGGCGGTGCCGGTTCTCCACGGTTCGTCTGCGACTGATGGTGGTTGTCGGTGGTCGCACATATGTTTGATTCATGACCACTAGTTACGAGATCGACGAGCCCCTGAGCGAGGTCGAACTCGAGCTGCTCGAATCGGTGTTGAGTCGCAAGACGTATCGGGTGCGGCCGGTCATCACCGAACACTCCTCACCCACCGACATGCTGGCCGCGGCAGCCCAGTTGTGTCGGGACGCGTTCGCCAAGATCGACACCGACACCATCCGCGCCACCGACAGTCCCTCCGGCGACGGTGCGCGCCTCAGCGACGGGCACCCGTTGAGCCGGCTCTCCTCGGTGGAGGAGTTGCGGTCGTTGGAGGAGACGATCCGCGCGGCCGCGGTGACGGGGTCGGTGGTGCAAGGTGCTGCGGCGATCGCGATGGCGAGGTATGCCGCGATCGACCGGGAGGTGATCGACTCCGACACCGGGTTCGCGGTGCCGGTGGAACGGCCGCTCGGGCATCGGGCCGACTTCGCGGACACCGATTTGGCCGCCGCCTGCCAACTCGCACCACGCACCGCTTCCACCCGGTTGAGTGCCGCGGTGACGGCGTGTACGAAGACCCCGCGGTTGGTCGAGGCGGCGGTTGCGGGGGGGGGGGGGTGCCGTTCTGGAAGGTGAGCCTCGTTGCGTCCGAACTCGCCGACGCCACCACCACGACGGCGGCGATGGTCGAGGCCGAGTTGTTGGGGTCGCGTGGATTCGGTTCGTGGGGGTTCCAGAAACTGAAGTCGACCGTGCGGGCACTGGTGACCCGGTGGGAAGCCGACGCCGCCAAACAATCGAAGAAGCGGACGGCACGGGAAGCGACCGGGGTCTGGGCCGACGCCTCCGACATCCCCGGACTGTCCGAACTGCGTGCGGTGGGTCCGGCGGATCAGATCGCGAAGATCCACGCCGCGCTCGACCAACTGGCCGACACCTGGCGTAAACACCCCGAACAACACGCGGAAGCGCACCCCGAGCACTACCCGCAGGATCCGCAGCAAGGTTCGGAGCAGGGTTCGGAGGCAGGTGCAGCGTTCAAGCCGACGGTCAAGCCGACGTTGGGTCAGCTGCGACTTGACGCGTTGTGCGACCTGGTCACCCAAGGCTGCGACATCGGGGTCCACCTCGTCATCCACGTCCCCTTCGAACGCACCAACGCCACCAGCGATAACCACGACGGCAGCAGCGACTGCAGCAACAACGACAGTCGCAACAACGAGAGCCGCAACAACGGCAGTGCTGGTGGTGCGGACGGTCGTGGTACCAGCGGCGCCGCGAGTAGCACGGAGGCGCGGGCAGCCGAGGCCTGTGACGACAATCGTCGACGCACGGACACTGCGGGCCCTCCCGAAAACAGCTGGGCCACAGACGAATCAGACGAACCGCCCGGCTCGACCAGACCGCCAGGTGGTGACGCTCGTGGGAGCACCCGCACCGACTGGGCCGAGATCCCCGGCATCGGGTTGGTCGCTCCGGACACTGTCGATGCGTTGGTCGAACGGTTCGGCTGCCGCCTGACCCGCGTGTCGTTCGACGCCGACACCGGCATCACCGCAGAAACATCGTCGGCACGCTACGAACCACCACCGAAGGTCCGGGAGTTCGTCCAATTGAGGGACCAGTCATGCCGGTTCCCAGGATGCAGCCGCTCCGCGATCCGTTGCGACGAAGACCACGTCGATGAATGGCCCACCGGCGACACCAAAGGCGCCAACCTCGCCGCGATGTGCCGACACCACCACGACGCCAAAACCAAAGGCCACTGGGACGTCGAGATGACCGACGACGGCATCTGCACCTGGATCAGCCGCACCGGCCGCCGCTACGTCACCTACCCCGACACCGACACCGGCCGATGTAGCAATCCGCCCGACCCGCCGGCGTGACACTGCCGGTGGCGGCCCAACCCAGGAACGCCGACCCAGCCGACGGTGAATTACGCGGATTGCGTTGTGCTGGAACGCAGGTCGTGCCAGGCCACGCCGATCTCGTGCAGCAGCTCGCGCAGCGCGGGCAGGCTCACCCCGACGACGTTGTGGTAGTCGCCCTCGATGCTGGTGACGAACGGACCACCGAGTCCGTCGACCGTGAACGCACCTGCCACCCAGAGCGGTTCGCCGGTCGCGACGTACTCTTCGATCTCCTCGTCGTCGATGTCGGCGAAGTGCACGACCGTGCTGGCCGTGACGCCGAAGGTCGCGCCGGTGCCTTCGTCACGGTTGTCGATGAGCCAGTGGCCGGAGTGCAGCACCCCCGACTTGCCGCGCATGCGCTGCCACCGGGCCGTCGCGTCAGCAACATCGGCGGGCTTGCCGTACGCCGCACCCTCGAACTCCAGGACGCTGTCGCAGCCGAGCACGAGTGCGTCGTCCGACTCGTCGCGGGACGCGACGTCCTCACACTTCGCGCGAGCCAGTACCAGCGCGACATCGGCCGGTTCGAGGATGCCGTAGCGCTGTTCGGCCTCGCGAGTCGCTGCCGGTTCGTCGACCCCCGACACGATCACTTCAGGCTGAACTCCGGCGGAGCGCAGGGTCGCGAGGCGGGCGGGGGAGGCGGAGGCGAGCACGAAACGCACGGAGTACACCGTACGGCACCGGGCTCGATCGACCGGCCCGCGTCCGGAGCGGCGGGATGTGCGAGGTCGTCTCAGGATCCACCCGCTGCTCGAACCGACCGACCCTCGTGCTGGGTATGGCCGACCACCCCTGACCCGACGTGGCTGTCAGTGATAGCCGGCAGCCTGCAGGGAGTACAGATGGGCGTAGGTGCCGTCGGCGGCCATGAGTTCGTCGTGGGTGCCGATCTCGGCGACCGCGCCGTCGGCCATCACGACCACCAGGTCGGCGGCCGAGACGGTCGAGAACCGGTGGGTGACCAGCACCGTGATACCGCCGTTGTCCCGGGTGCGGCGGGCGGCGTCGGCGTAGCCGTCGAAGAGCGCGTGTTCGGTGGCCGGATCGAGCGCGGAGGTGGGTTCGTCGAGCACCTGCAGCAGCGGGCGCCCGCGCATCATGCCGCGCGCGATCGCGAGACGCTGCCACTGGCCGCCGGAGAGCCCGACGCCTCCCCACTCCGGGCCGAGTTGGGTATCGAGTCCGTCGGGCAGCGCGCGCAGGACGTCGGTGGCCGCCGCTCGCGCCAGCGCCGCCAGCACGACGGCGTCGGTGGGTTCGGTCTGCAGGTCGCCGATGCCGATGGCGTCTCGCGCGGTGAACTCGAACCGGGCGTGGTCCTGGAATGCGCCGGAGCTCGCCGCACGCCACTGGGCAAGATCGAGCGTGGTGAGCGGTCGCCCGTCGATCTCGATCGACCCGGCGTCGAGGTCGTACATGCCGGTCAGCACGTTGACCAGGGTCGACTTGCCGGCGCCGTTCTCGCCGACCACGGCAATGGTCGCGCCCGCGGGCAGGTCGATCGAAAGCCCTTGAAACGTGGCCTTTTTCGCTCCGGGGTAGGTGAACGTGACGTCGCGCAGGCTGATGCCGCGCTCGATCCGGGACGGCGCGGCGCCGCTTCCGGTGTGCCGTGCGACCGACTGCTCGCCGTAGCGCTCGAGCCAGAGCACACGGCGTCCGACGCGGATCATCCGTGCGGCGAGGTTGGTGGTCCAGAGCATCGACTCTGAGGAGTCGCGCAGGTCACCGAGCACGACGACGGCGGCGACGAGCGTGCCGACACCGAGCCGGCCGCGCAGCGCATCGTCGACCATCCACCACAGGATCGCTCCGCCTGCGCCGAGGTAGACGAGGCTGATCAGACTGTTGAGCGCGCTGCCGCGGGCCGACGCGCGCACGTACGGCGCCCGCCAGGCGCGCACCGCGCGATCGGCACGCTCGGCGATGCGTGCGCGTGCACCCATCACGCGCAGCTCGGACGCCGGGCCGGCGCTGGTGAGCACCTTCATCAGGTGCTCCGAAAGCCTTCCGGACGACGCGGATTCGGCCTCCGCGGCCGACTCCCAGGACGCCGTCCGTTGGGCTGCGAGAGCCGCCGGCACGGCGACCAGCACCAGCAGCAACAAGCGCGGATCGATCAGGAAGGCGACCACGAAGGTGACCACGGCACCCGACAGGTTGTTGAGCGTGTTGACCAGCGACTGGAAGGCCATGCCCATCGCGCCCTGGCGTTCGGTGAGGGTCTGCAGCCGATCCTGGTAGGCGGGGTCGACCAGGTGGTCCATCGTCGGTGTCAGGCCGCTGCGGCGTCCGATGCATTGGTCGAACGCGAACCCGACCCGGTCGTTGACGTGCATGCGCTCGTGCACGCCGATCAACATCAACAGGAAGATCAGGCCCTGCGAGCAGGCCAGGCCGGCGGCGCCACCGACGAGCAACCCGAGGCGGTGTTCGATGACACCGGTCACGACGAACCCGACGAACAGTGGATTCAGCGACTGCAGCACTCGACTGACCACCTCGAGCAGGCTGATCAAGAAGGCGAGGCGTCCGCTGCGCCAGCTCGAGGAGACGACGAGCCAGACGGACGGGCGCACCCCGGGTTCGGCGACGGTCGCGCTCATTGGGACATCACCTCGTCGTGCTCGCCGCTCTGGTCACCGTCCGGCTCATCGGTCGAGCCGCTCGCCGCGAACCGACTCGCCTGCAGCCGGAACATTGCGGCGTATTCGCCTCCCGCACTGAGCAACTCGTCGTGCGAGCTGTCCTCCTCGACACCGTTCGGGCCGAGCACGACGATGCGGTCGGCGTGCCGCACGCTGGAGAGCCGGTGGCTGACCAGGATCGTCGTCATGCCGCGGGTGCTCTCCAGGAAGCGCTCGAAAATCTCGGCCTCGACCCGCACGTCGAGCGCGGCCGTGGGCTCGTCGAGCACCAGCACTCCGGCGCCGGCCGCGACCGCGGCGAACGCCCGGGCGAGCGCCACTCGCTGCCACTGGCCCCCGGACAGATCGGTGCCGCCGTCGTAACCGGGGTCGAGGGGAGTGTCGAGCGAACCCACGCGGTCATGGACGTCGGACGCGGCGGCGGCCCGGAGGGCCGCGTAGGCGTCGTCGTCGCTGGCGTCGGGCACCCCGAGCAGCACGTTCTCGCGCAGCGACAGGTGATAGCGCACGAAGTCCTGGAAGATCACGGCCACGCGACGACGCGCGGCGTCATCGGCGAACGGGTCACGTCCGTCGACCCGCAGCGTGCCACTGCTCGACGGGTAGAGGCCGGCCAGCAGCTTGATGAGCGTCGACTTCCCGACGCCGTTCACCCCGACGACGGCGACCGACTGGCCTGCCGGAATGTGCAGCGAAAGGTGTTGGAAGACGGGCGTTTCCCGACCGGGGTAGGCGAAACTCACATCATCGACGCAGATCTCGGCGGCTCGCCCCGAGTCGGTCGGCGGCCCGGCGATGGCAACGGGCGGCGAAGCGACCTGGGACTCGAGGTCGTGCACGGCCTCGGCGAACAGGCGCGCCCGTGTCGCCTGTGACGAGGTGTCGCCGAGCGGCCCGAAGGCCGACATCGCACCGACGGCCTGCAATGCCGCGACGAGCACGGCCGTCGACACCGTGCCCTGCCATGCGTCGAAGACCAGCCGGCCGACGGCCGCGCCCGTGCCGACGACCATCACCACGGACGTCGCCAGGGCCGGCCGCAGCGCCTTGTTGCGGCGGTTCTCGATGCCGAGTTGGGCTGCCCGCCAGATGGTCTCGTGCCACCGCAGCAGGTGATCGGTGAGTGCGAACAGGCGCACCTCCTTGCCGACCGACTTCTCCAGGAGCAGACGTTGCAGGTAGTGCGCCCGGCGCCCTTGATGGGAGGCGTTGTCGAGCAGGTCGCGCTGCAACTGCGTGAGGTACGCGGTGAAGGCCCGACCCGAGACCCACTGGAGCAGCAGGAGCACGGCGGCGGCGAGCCACGACCAGCGTCCGAGGATCAGCAGTGCGGCAATTCCGGTGGTGCGCAGGTAGATCGAGCGCCATGCCTCGCCGATGCAGGTGAGTCCGAACTGGCCGCGAACGTCGCCGAGCGCCCCGGCAAGTCGTCCGGAGGCCTCGGCGTCCTCGAGGTGAGCGATGCCGTGCGGGGCGTTCGCCACGGCGGCGAGGCGAGCGTGTTGGCCGCGGGTGACCGCTGCCTGGTGCGCTTCGCCCACCCAGGCGAGCACATTGACCGCGACGGGCTGGACGAGCATCGCGGCCACGGTTGCGACGAGCCAGCCGTGGACGTCGCTGTGGTCGCCGCCGAGCGCGGCGACCAGGCGGGCGCTCGCCCACATCGTGACGTACGTCGACACCCCGATGACGACCACGAGGATCCAGCCGAACACCGTCGCCGCGGCGGAGGCCCGCCACATCGATCTCCAGAAGATGCGTTCGCGACGCCAGACGTTTCCCACGGCGAGCACAATAGGACGGGCTCTACTTCGATCACCACGCCTGTCACCTCAGTGGGTGAGACGCGTCCATCGGGTGACAGATCCTGCGCTGGCCAAGGCACTCGCCGCACCACGCGGCGGCAGCTACCTCGCGCCGTTCTTCGAGCGTCCGTGTTCGGCGCAGGAAGCGGTCGACTGTCTCGACGAGCCGATGTCGAAGGTGCACCACTGGGTCAAGCGATGGCTCACACTCGGTGCTCTGGAAATCGTTGAGCGCCAGCCCCGCGCCGGGCGCGCGATCACCCGATACCGAACGGTCGCAGACGAGTTCGTCGTACCGGTGGTGAGGGGCGAAGGCCGAGCATCGACGGGTTGGCCGAGCACCTCGTGATGCTGGGCACCACACCAGCCGCGCCGAGAAACTGAGCGTCTCGACGCTCCGAACTACCCCAGCACCTCGTCCACGGCACACCACCGCCAGGCTTCGCCCGGCTCGAACGAACGCATCACCGGGTGCGCGGCGGCGGCCTGGTGTTTGCTCATGTGCTTGCCCTCGGAGGAGTCGCAGCAGCCGACGTAGCCGCAGGTGAGGCACAGCCGCAGGTGCACGGGGGTGAGCCCTTCCCGGGTGCAGTCGGCGCAGCCCTCGTCGTGGTTGAGCGGTTCGACATAACTGGGTGCGGCCCGCAGGTGTTCGCAGTCGAACTGACGGCTCTCCGGCGTGAGCAGCAGGCTGTCGCGCACCGCCTCGTTGCGTTCGCTCGTCCGCGCGATCATCGACTCCTCGATGTCGAGGCTCTCCAGGATCTGTGACATCACCTCGTGGTCGATGACACCTTTGTCCCGCAGTTTCAGCACCTTGGTGCGTTCGGCCTCGAGCATCGACTCGCGCAACCGGCGGTACTGCTCGGCGGGCGTGACCTCGTCCGTGTGGTTGTTGCCGAGGCGCTCCCAAGCCATGTTCGTGCGCCGTTCGCCCTGGGCGCGCAGTGCTGCGACCACACCTTCGGGCACGTCCTCTTGCGCTGCGATCTGGTCGAGCCGGTTGTTGCCGGCCGCCACCGCCATCTGCAGCATCTGCGCGTACTGCAGGGCGTCCTCGCGCGGGTCGGGGCCGTGCAGGTCGAGAGCACGTGCCACCTTGCCGAGCGTAAAGCCCTGCAGCACAAGGGTGCCCACCGTGACGACGAGCGCGGTGAAGACGAGCACACCGCGTTCGGGAGCGTCGAGGGGGAGCAGCGACGCAGCGGCCAAGGTGACCACGCCGCGCATGCCCGCCCAGGAAGCCACCGCGCTCTCGCGCAACGACAGGCTCTGCTGCGATCGACGGATGCGGCCGATCCAGGCCCACGCCAGCAACCACAACGGGCGCACGAGCATGACGGTGGCGAGCACAGCCAGCGCCACCAGGAGACTGCGACCGAGCCCCAGCGGGGAGTCGCGCATCTCGTCCAGGATGGTGCGGGCCTGCAGGCCGATCAGCAGGAAGACGAGGTTCTCCAGGATGAACTGGATCGTCGCCCAGTTCATCCGCTCGGCCACCCGCGACGACGCCGTCTGGTCGGTGGGCGCCGTGTGCGCGAGCAGCACGCCCGCGACGACCGTGGCGACCACACCGGAGGAGTGCACGAGCTCGGCCGGGATGTAGGCGACCCACGGCGCCATGAAGGAGATCGCGACGTTGGCGAGTGTGTCGGTGAGGCGCCGGCGCATCAGCCGGATCAGTTTGTAGGTGACGAAACCGATCAGCACGCCACCGACGGCCGAGCGGAGGAACGAGACGAGCACGTCGAGGCCGGTCACCTCGTGGGTGGCAGCCTCGATCGACAGGCTCACGATCACCAGCGCCGTCGCATCGTTGAACAGCGACTCGCCCTCGAGGATCGACACGATGCGCCGGGGCAGTCCGATGCGTCGAGCGACGGCTGTGGCGGCCACGGCGTCCGGCGGCGCGACCACTCCACCGAGTGCCAGCGCGATCGCGAAGGGCACCGCGGCGATGAGCCCCCAGGTGACCAGTCCGACAGCGAATGCCGTTGCCAGCACGAGGAACACGGACAGCCCGATGATCTGCCGGCGCTCACGGCCGAGGTCGATGAGCGAGGTGTTGATCGCGGCGGCGTAGAGCAACGGTGGCAGGAAGCCGAGCAGCACCACGTGCGGCTCGACATGAACGTCGGGCATCGCCGGAACGAACGACGCCGCCGCGCCGATGGCGGTGAGCACCAGCGGTGCGGACAGGTTCAGCCTTCGGCAACCGGCCGTCACCGCGACGACGACGGCGACCAGGGCTAACGCAGCTTCGGCGAACTCCACCGCGTCAGTATGCCGCTCGCCGGCTCAGCCGAGCACCGCCCCCCGCAGGGTGTCGAGTCCGACGCTGCCGATGTCGAGCGCGCGGCGGTGGAACGCCTTGAGGTCGAACGCGTCGCCCTCGCGCTGGGCAACCTCCTCGCGCAACTGCATCCACAGGCGCTCGCCGACCTTGTACGCGGGTGCCTGGCCCGGCCAGCCGAGGTAGCGGTCGAGTTCGAACCGCAGGAAGCCCTCGTCCATGTCGCAGTGGTTGTTCAAGAAGGCCCACGCCTTGTCGTAGGTCCAGTCGCCACCGCCCACCTCGGCCGGTGCCTCGAAACCGCAGTGCACACCGATGTCGAGCACCACGCGGGCGGCGCGCAGCGACTGACCGTCGAGCATGCCCATCCGGTTGCCGGGGTCGTCGAGATAACCGAGTTCGTCCATCAGCCGCTCGGCGTAGAGCGCCCAGCCCTCGCCGTGACCGGAGGTCCAGGCGTCCATCCGGCGCCACTTGTTGAGCAGTTCGCGGCGGAACATCGTCTGCGCCACCTGGAGGTGATGGCCGGGCACACCCTCGTGGTAGACCGTCGTGAGCTCACGCCAGGTGCCGAACTCGGTGACACCCTTCGGCACCGACCACCACATGCGTCCGGGACGGCTGAAGTCGTCGGACGGCCCGGTGTAGTAGATGCCGCCCGACTGGGTCGGCGCGATCATGCACTCGATGGTGCGGACGGGTTCCGGCACGTCGAAGTGGGCACCGTCGAGTTCGCGGATCGCCTCGTCGGCCTTCTCCTGCATCCACCGCTGCAGCGCGTCGGTGCCGTGCAACTGGTACTTCGGGTCGGCGTCGAGTGCGGCGGTCGCCTCCTTGACGCTCGCGCCCGGCTTGATCTGTTCGGCCACCCGTTGCATGTCGGCGGTGATCCGCGCCAGCTCCTCCTGGCCCCAGGCGTACGTCTCCTCGAGGTCGATCGCAGCGCCGAGGAACTCCCGGCTGAACAGCGGGTAGCGGTCGCGGCCGCAGCCGTCCTGCTCCGGTGCGTGCGGCAGCACCTCCTCGCGCAGGCGTCGGCCGGCGTCGGCGTAAGCCTGTGCCGCAGTGGCGATCTGGTCGGCGATCGCGGGGTGCTGTGCGGCGTACGTCGTGAAGTAGCCGTCGTCGGCGGTGTGGTCCTCGGTCTGCTTGATGCAGGCCTCGACCTGGCGGCGTGCCGCCACGTCGCCGCGGGAGACACCTTCGGCGAGCGACTCGAACCACTGGTCGAGCGCCTTCGGCATCGCCGCCATCCGGCGTCCGATGATGGCGACCTGTTCGTCGGTGTCGGTGGGCATCAGGTCGAAGATGTCGCGCACCTCCTGCAGAGGCGAGGCGATGACGTTGAGCGACGAGGTGCGAATGCCGGCCTCGTGCGCCTCCACCTCGAGCCCGAGCCGCTCGCGCAGCGCCGACACGGTGACCCGGTCGACGTCGTCGACAGGTTGCACCGAGTCGAGCTCGGCGAGGGTGTTGCGGGCGAGGTCGGCCTTGGCCGCCCAACCGGCGGGGGAGAAGTCGTCGAGCCGATCGTCGGCTCCCGGAACGCCCAGGTAGGTGGCGCTGATCGGGCTGAGGGCGACGGACGCGTCGTGGTGGGCGTCGGCGATCCGGTCGATGTCGGTGTATTCGCGGTTCGAAGTCACGATCTCGAACCTAGCCCGTCGACGGCCCCACCTTCCAGGCAGATTCGGACCCGGCTCGGGCGGTCGTGACCACGGCGCGGTCCATAGACTCGCGCGGGTGAGACGACTCGTGGCGCCCGGGCTGCTCGCCGCCCTGTTGTTGGCCACCTTCGTCATCCGCGGCCCGATCACCAGCGTGCCGCCGGCCCTCGCGCTCGTGCGCGACGACCTGTCGCTGAGTGCCACCGCCGCCGGCCTGGTCACCACGTTGCCGGTGGTCTGCTTCGGTGTGTTCGCTTGTGTCACACCGTTGCTCGCGGCACGTGTCGGCATCGAATGCACGCTCGGCGTCGCGCTCGCGGCGATCTGCGTGGGGCTCGCGGTGCGCTTGGTGCACGCCGCCGAACCGTTCTTCGCCGGCACCCTGCTCATCGGCCTCGGAATCGCGATGGCCAACGTGGTGATCCCCGCGATCGCCCGCGCCCACTTCGCCCGGTCACTGTCGAAGGTGATGGGCCGCTACACGGTGATGATCCAGGTCAGCGGCGCGACCGGCGCTTTCCTCACCCGGCCGCTGGTCGACGGTGCCGGGTGGTCGTGAACCTGGGCGATCGGCATCTGGCTCGTGCCGGCGGTGCTGGTGCTCGTCGTATGGGTGCTCGCCGCGCGCGGCGCGGCACCCGACCGCGCGCAGCCGCGTCCGGCCGTCACCCGGATGCGGACGGTGCTGAACCGGCCGATCACCTGGGGGATCGTGCTGGTGATGGGCCTGCAATCGCTGGTCTTCTTCTCACTGGTCAACTGGCTGCCGACGCTGTTGCACGGTCAGGGGTGGAGCACCGGAGCGGCCGGCACCGCGCTCGGCATCTTCAGCCTGCTCGGCATGCCGGGTTCGTTGCTCGGTGGGCTGATCCTCGGTTCCCACCGGCGCACCACAATCGTCATGGCGCTCACCGCCGGCTTCGCGCTCGGCCTGGTTCTGCTGGTCTGCGGCACGATCGCCGCCGGCATCGGGGTGCTGCTGTGCGGCCTGTGCCAGGGGCCGGCTCTCGCGGTTGCGCTCTCGGCCATCGCGGGCCAGGTCGAACCGGCCGACGTGCCCGCCACCTCGGCGATCGGTCAGGGCGTCGGCTACCTGCTCGCCGCGTGCGGTCCGGTCGCGATCGGTGCGTTGTGCGGCGCCCGCGGCGACTTCCTGTTCGCGATGGGCGCGCTCGTCGGGGTGATGCTGGTCTGGGGGACGGCGACCACGCTCGTCGGACGGGCGCAGGCCGACGCGAAGCTCGCCCCCACCGGCTGACCGAGCACGCCCGAACCGCCCGGAAAACCCCGCAAACGCAGCGTTTGCGGGGAGGCGGTCTGCGGAGGGGCGGGCGAAGAGGGATGTGCGGGCGGACGGAGGGTCAGCGGGGGAGGCTCATCACGAACCTCGCGTTCGGCAGTCCGCTGCTGCGCCAGCCGACCCGCGCGCGTCCGGCCCAGTCGGACCGGCGCTGCGGGGCCTCCGCGCCACCGCCGGCGGCCGACAGCACGGCGACGACGGCCGCCACCTCCTCGGCGGTGACACTCTGCGTCACGAACCGGATCGACGACGCGACCGCAGCAGCGGACTGCTGCGCGGACTCCGCATTCGACTCCGCACTCGACTCCGCACTCGACGCGGCGCTCACAGCGGGATGTTCCCGTGCTTCTTCGGCGGCAGGCTCTCGCGCTTGGTGCGCAACGCCCGCAACGCCCGGATCACCTGTACACGCGTCTCGGACGGCGCGATGACCGCGTCGACGTACCCGCGCTCGGCCGCGATGTAGGGGTTGGCGAGGGTGTCCTCGTACTCCTGGATCAGCTCCTGGCGACGCTGCTCGACGGCTGCGGTGTCGTTGTCGGTCTCGGCAGCGACGGCGGCAATCTGCTTGCGGTACAGGATGTTTGCCGCGCCCTGAGCGCCCATCACGGCGATCTGCGCGGTCGGCCAGGCGAGGTTGATGTCGGCGCCGAGGTGCTTGGAGCCCATGACGTCGTAGGCGCCGCCGTAGGCCTTGCGGGTGATGACGGTGACCAGCGGGACGGTCGCCTCGGCGTACGCGTACAGCAACTTCGCGCCGCGGCGGATGATGCCGCCCCACTCCTGGTCGGTGCCGGGCAGGAAGCCGGGCACGTCGACGAAGGTGAGGATCGGGATGTTGAACGCGTCGCAGGTGCGCACGAACCGCGCCGCCTTCTCCGAGGCGTTGATGTCGAGGGTGCCGGCCAACTGCATCGGCTGGTTGGCGACGACACCGACCGTCTGGCCGTCGACGCGCCCGAAACCGCACACGATGTTGGGTGCGAACAACTCCTGCACCTGCACGAATTCGGCGTCGTCACAGACGTGTTCGATGACCGTGACGATGTCGTAGGGCATGTTCGCGGAGTCGGGCACGATCGTGTCGAGTTCCTGGTCGGCCTCGTTGACCACCAGGTCGGCCTCGTCGACGCCCTCGAAGCTCTCGCCCGGGTCGAGGTTGTTCGGCGGCAGGTAGCTCAGCAGCGACTTCACGTATGCGATCGCGTCGTCCTCGTCGCTGCCCATGTAGTGGGCGACACCGCTGCGGCTGTTGTGGGTGCGGGCACCGCCGAGTTCCTCGAAGCCGACGTCTTCGCCGGTGACCGTCTTGATGACGTCGGGGCCGGTGATGAACATGTGCGAGGTCTGGTCGACCATCACCGTGAAGTCTGTGATCGCGGGGGAGTAGACGGCGCCGCCGGCGCACGGACCCATGATCAGCGAGATCTGGGGGATGACACCCGAGGCGCGCACGTTGCGGCGGAAGATCTCGGCGTAGAGACCGAGGGCGACGACGCCCTCCTGGATGCGGGCGCCACCGGAGTCGTTGATGCCGATCACGGGGCAGCCGATCTTCATCGCGAGGTCCATGACCTTGACGATCTTCTCGCCGAAGACCTCACCCAGTGATCCACCGAACACGGTGAAGTCCTGGCTGAACACGCAGACCGTGCGGCCGTCGACCGTGCCGTAACCGCTCACCACACCGTCGCCGTACGGACGGTGCTTCTGCTGGCCGAACGCGGTGGAGCGGTGCCGCGCGAGCGCGTCGAGCTCGACGAACGATCCCTCGTCGAGCAGCGCCTCGATGCGTTCGCGAGCGGTCTTCTTGCCCTTGGCGTGCTGCTTCTCGACCGCCTTCGCACTGCCGGCGTGCACCGCTTCGTCGATGCGCTGCTGCAGGTCAGCGAGCCGTCCTGCGGTGGTGTGGATGTCGATTGCGGGAGCGTCGCCGGACCCTGCCTCGGCTGCTGAAGTGTGACCTGCCTTACCCGTCATGGGAACAGACAATAGCCTTGACCGTATGGCACCTGTCCTGGAGTCCGAGCGGCTTCGGCAACGCCTGCCCTCCGGGCCCTGGTCCGACCTGCAAGTGCTCGACCGTGTCGAGTCGACGAACGCGGTCCTGTCCGCCGACCCGCGTCCGTGGCGGGTGGTGATCGCCAACTTCCAGACGGCCGGCCGCGGACGTCTCGACCGGCAGTGGCAGGCGCCCGAAGGCACGAGCATCGCGTTGTCGGCGTCGATGCCGTTGCCGGCCGACACCGCGCGCTGGGGGTGGGTGCCGCTGCTGGTCGGTGTGGCCGTGCGGCGCGCACTGCGCCGACTCACCCAGCTCGACGTCGGGCTCAAATGGCCGAACGACGTGCTGATCTGCACGGCCTCGGGATCGTGGCGCAAGGTGGGCGGCATTCTGTGTGAGGCGGTCGCCGGGGCCACCCCGATGGTGGTGATCGGGATCGGCCTGAACGTGTGGCAGAAGGAGCAGGAGCTACCGTCCGACGCGGCGACGTCGCTGTTCCTCAACGGGGTCTGTGTCGACCGGGAGACCCTCATCGTTCAGATTCTGAACGAGCTGGTCGAGGTCGAAAATGCTTGGCACACAACGGTCCTCGACAACGAGTACCGCAACTCCTGCGTGACGGTCGGACAGTTCGTGAAGGTCAGTAGCGCGCAGGCCGGCGACGTCAACGGTGTAGCTGTCGACATCGACGAGTTGGGGCGTCTCGTGCTCGACCAGGACGGCGAACGGGTGCCGCACAGCGTCGGTGACATCGTGCACGTGCGCCCGGCGCCGCCGTCCGACGGGCTACCCGGGCAGGTGCCGTCGCGGGCACGGCCCGCCGACCGTGCCCGCTTCGTCGACCAGATCGAGGAGCAGTTGCTCGGCAGCCCGCGCACGCTGCGCCGGGCCGAGGTCAGCGCGCTGGCCGGTGTCGACGAGACCTTCTCGCGCAACCTGTGGCGTGCGCTCGGGTTCGCCAACGCCCGCGACGACGACGTGGTGTTCAACCAGCAGGACGTCGAAGCGGTCAAGGCCATGGTGGCGATGGTGCGCAGCGGCCTGCTCACCGAACAGACCGCCATCGGTATCGCTCGGGCGGTCGGTCGCAGCACCGACCGGATGGCGATGTGGTTGCTGCAACTGATCAGCGACATGATGCTGGCCGACGAGGGCTTCGAGGTCGACACCACCCGCGCCGGTGACGTCGCCGAACGCATGGTGCAGGTCAGCGAGGAAGTCGTGCCGCTGGTCGAGTACGTCACCCGCCGCAATATCGCCAACTCGATCGCGCGCATGGTGGCCGACGCCGAACCCGATTCGCACGTCGGTGTGGTGCGCACTGTGGGCTTCGCCGACCTGGTCAACTTCACCCGCCGCGTCCGCTCGATGAGCGAGCGTGATCTCGCGCTGCTGGTCATCCGCTTCGAGAGCTTGGTGTCGGACGTCGTGGCGCTCGCAGGCGGCGCGATCGTCAAGACGGTCGGCGACGAGGTGCTGTTCACCCACCGCACCGTCGCCGGCGCCACCCAGATCGCCTTCGACCTCGTCGAGGCCGTCGAACGCGACCCGCTGCTGCAACGCATCCGGGTCGGGATGGCCACCGGACGCGTGCTCGCCCGTCAGGGTGACGTCTACGGCAACACGGTGAACCGGGCCAGCAGGTTGACTGGCCACGCCGCTCCCGGAGAGGTGCTGGTCGACGGTGACACGGCCGAGGTGCTGCGCCGCATCGAGGGCATCGACGTGTTCGACGTCGGCCCCGTCACGCTCGCCGGTGTCGGCGACGTGCGAGCCGCCGCGGTGAGTCGCACCGGCAGCCACACCCACACCCACGCCGACCCGCAGTCGGCCGACGACGAGTCACCGACTTCAGCCACCCAGGAGGAACCGACCTCATGATCACCGTCCGACGGGAGGGCGAGGGACACGTCGCCGAAATCGTGCTCGACCGGCCGGAGGCGATGAACGCGATCTCCACCGCGATGGCGCAGGAACTCGGTGACGCCACCCGGGAGCTCGCGGCCGACCCGCAGGTGCGGTGCGTGGTCGTCACCAGTTCGCACGAGAAGGCGTTCTGTGTCGGGGCCGACCTGAAGGAACGCAACGGGTTCTCCGACGCCGACCTCATCGCTCAGCGCCCGATCGCCCGCGCCGCATACACCGGTGTGCTCGACCTGCCGATGCCGACGATCGCCGCGGTCGACGGGTTCGCGCTCGGTGGCGGGTCGGAGATCGCGTTGTCGTGCGACATCATCGTGGCGGGCGAGTCGGCCACCCTCGGTCTGCCCGAGGTGTCGGTCGGGGTGATCCCCGGAGGCGGCGGCACCCAGTTGCTGCAGCGCCGCATCGGATGGGGCAAGGCCGCTCGCGCGATCTTCTCGGCGCAGAAGTTCACCGCAGCGCGGGCCGCCGAACTCGGTTTCGTCGAGGAACTCGTGCCCGCCGGCCAGGCCCGCGACCGCGCACTCGAACTCGCCGAGCAGATCGCCGAGAACTCCCCGATCGGGCTGCGCAACGCGAAGAAGGCGATGCGCCTCGGCGCCGACGCCGACCTGCACGCCGGTCTGGAGATCGAGGATGCGTGCTGGCGGGCCACTGCGTTCTCGCCCGACCGGGCCGAGGGCGTGCGCGCGTTCGCCGAGAAGCGCGCGCCGCGCTGGCCCGGGGCCTGAGCCGGTGCCCGCGTCGGTGCCGACGGATACGATCCCCTCCATGACTCGAGTCCTCCTCGCCGAAGACGACGCCGCGATCTCCGAGCCGTTGGCGCGCGCTCTACGCAGGGAGGGCTACGACGTCGACATCCGCGAAGACGGCCGCTCGGCCCTCGAAGGCGGCCGCGAGACGCCCGATCTGCTGATCCTCGACCTCGGCCTGCCCACGATGGACGGGCTCGAGGTGTGTCGCACCCTGCGCTCGGAGGGTTACACCGTGCCGGTGCTGATCCTCACCGCCCGGGCCGACGAGGTCGACACGGTCGTCGGGCTCGATGCGGGCGCCGATGACTACGTCACCAAGCCGTTCCGGCTGGCCGAGTTGCTCGCCAGAGCCCGGGCGTTGCTGCGACGCTCGCCGCCCGACCTGGTCAGCGCGCCGCTGGTGCGCATCGACCCCGAGGCCCGCCGGGCCTTCTTCGGTGCGGAGGAGCTGCAGCTCACCGCCAAGGAGTTCGACCTGCTGCGGGTGCTCGTGCGCGAGCAGGGCAAGGTCGTCGCCCGGGAGCAACTGATGCGCGAGGTGTGGGACACCGCGTGGTTCGGGTCGACCAAAACCCTCGACATGCACGTGTCGGTGCTGCGCCGCAAACTCGGCGACGACGCGTCCGACCCCCGGTTCATCACCACGGTTCGCGGCGTCGGGTTCCGGTTCGAGGCGCCGGACGAGGGCTGAAAACCCTTGCAGCAGAAGCTGGTTCGCCAAGCCACCGCAACGGTGCTGATCGCGCTGTCGATCGTGGCGGTGCCCGGCATGCTGTTCGCCGCCGGGTGGTGGCGCCGGCTCGGAATCGCCGGTCTGTGCATCGCGGCCGTGGCGGTCGGTTACTGGTTCGCGCGTCGCACCGCCCGGGAGATCTCCGAGCCCGTGCAGCAGTTGGCCGCACAGGCCGAACTCGTCGGTGACGGTTCAGCGGTCTTCCGGCCGCTGCGCACCGACATCGACGAGATCAACCGCATCTCCCAGGTCTTCGAGCGACGCACCGGCGAGCTCACCCGGTCGCTCGCCTCCGAGCGGGAGTTCGCCTCCGACGCCAGTCACCAGTTGCGCACCCCGCTCACCGCGCTGCTGATGCGGCTGGAGGAGATCTCGATGTCGCACGATCTCAGCGCGGCGCACGAAGAGGCAAAGGTCGGCATCGCGCAGGTCGAGCGGCTCAACGGCGTCGTCGACGAACTGCTGCAGCGGGCCCGACGCACCCCGACCGCGTCGATGTCGGCGATCTCGCTCGACTCCGTGATCGCGGCGCTGCAACGGGAGTTCCAGCCGGCCTTCGCCGACGCACGGCGCTCGGTGCTGGTCAGCGGCGAGCGTGGCCTCTGGGTGGTGATCACCCGAAGTTCCCTGTCGCAGATCCTGTCGACCTTGTTCGAGAACGCCCTGCGGCACGGCTCGGGCACCGTCGAGGTGCGCGCCCGGCGCAGCGGCCCGTCGGTGGTGGTCGAGGTCAGCGACCGCGGCGAGGGAGTCGACCCGGCGATCGCGCCCAAGGTGTTCGACCGCTCTGTGTCGACCGGCGGCACCGGTCTCGGGCTGGGGCTGGCGCGTGACCTCGCCGACGCTGCCGGCGGACGGCTGGAGTTGCGCAGCGCACGGCCGGCGGTGTTCGCGTTGTTCCTGTCGGCGGGCGAGCCACCGGCAACGGGTCAGCACCCCTGAGGGCTGACAGCGCGGTTGAACCCGGCGCGGGTCAGTCGACCGACGCCGACCGGTGCTCGACCACGACCAGGTCGGACGGGTCGCGCCCTTCCTCGTCGAGTTCGCTGGCGAACACGAACCGGCGGTAGGTCCAGAACCGGAACAGCGTGCCGAGACCGATGCCGATGAACGCGTTCACGTTCAGCCAGAACGCACCGTCGAGGTGCAGCACATAGTGGGTGAAGGCGATCCAGAGCGCCGAGATGCCGAGGGCGATGCCGTTGACCGCGAAGAAGAGCGCCACCTCGTGGTGCACCGGACGGTTGCGGCGGTGACGGAAGGTCCAGAACCGGTTTCCGATCCACGCGACCGCGGTCGCAACGGCGCCGCTGACGATCTTGGCGGTGGTGATCTTGGAGTCCATCGGACCGGTCACCAGCAGGTTGAACAAGCCCATGTCGACCACGAAGCTGATCGCCCCGACGATTCCGAACTTCGCGACCTCACGCCACAGGCGCTGCACGATCGTCTCGGAATGGGTGGTCTGCACATGGAGAGGGTAATGGGTCGACATGGGTACCTCGCTATCGTGGGCGCCGTGAATTCCGATCCGCTTCCGCAGCGCACCCCGGGTGGTTTTCCGATCGTCGGTGTGGTCGGGGGTGGGCAATTGGCCAGGATGTGCGCACCGTACGCGGTGAATCTGGGACTCACCCTCAGCGTCCTTGCCGAATCCTCGGACGCATCGGCCGCCCTGGTCGTTCCGCACGCGCCGGTCGGCGCACACACCGACCTCGAAGCCGTCCGCGAGTTCGCGTCCCACTGCGATGTGGTCACCTTCGACCACGAACACGTGCCCCAGGAGATCCTGCAGGCGCTGGTGGCCGATGGTGTCGAGGTGCACCCGAAGCCCGAGGCGCTGGTGCACGCCCAGGACAAACTCGTGATGCGGCGCCGCCTCACCGACCTCGGGGTGCCGTGCCCGGCGTGGGCCGCCGTCCGGTCGGCGGGGGAGGTCGAGGCGTTCGCCGGGCAGCACGGGTGGCCGGTGGTGCTCAAGACGCCGCGCGGCGGCTACGACGGCAAGGGCGTTCTGCTCGCGCGGTCGCTCGCCGATGCCGCGCCCTGGCTCGACCGCCTGGGCGACGGTGAGGAACTGCTCATCGAGCAGGCCGTGAACTTCGAACGGGAACTCTCCGTGCTGCTGGCCCGCAGCCCCTCGGGCCAGGCCTCGGTGTGGCCGGTGGTGCACACCGTGCAGACCGACGGCATCTGCACCGAGGTCATCGCTCCCGCCGCCGGGCTCGACGACGACCTGGCGGTGCGGCTCGCGGGTGACGCGTTGACGATCGCCCGCGAACTCGACGTCACCGGGGTCATGGCCGTGGAGGTCTTCGAGATCCGCGGCGCCGACGGCCGCCCCGACTACGTCGTCAACGAACTGGCGATGCGCCCGCACAACAGCGGTCACTGGACGATGGACGGCGCGGTGACCAGCCAGTTCGAGCAGCACCTGCGTGCGGTGCTCGACCTTCCGCTCGGCGACACGCGTGCTCGCAGCCGGTGGACGGTGATGGGCAACGTGCTCGGCGGTGACTACCCCGAGCTGTACCCGGCGTACCGGCACCTGATGGCGCGCGACCCGGGGCTCAAGGTGCACATGTACGGCAAAGGTGTGCGTCCGGGCCGCAAGATCGGCCACGTCAACGTCTACGGCGACGACCTCGACGCCTTGCGCGAACGGGCGCAACACGCCGCCGACTACCTGCAAGGAGTGGTGACCGAATGAACGAACCCGGCAAGCCCGTCGTGGGCATCGTGATGGGCAGCGACTCCGACTGGCCGGTGATGCAGGCCGCGGCGGAAGCCCTCGGCAGCTTCGGCATCGCGCACGAGGTAGACGTCGTCTCCGCGCACCGGATGCCGACCGAGATGATCGACTACGGGCGTGGCGCCGCAGGCCGCGGGCTGCAGGTGATCATCGCCGGCGCCGGGGGAGCAGCGCACCTGCCCGGCATGCTCGCGTCGGTCACCGCGTTGCCGGTCATCGGGGTGCCGGTGCCACTGAAGTATCTCGACGGGATGGACTCCCTGCTGTCGATCGTGCAGATGCCCGCCGGTGTGCCGGTGGCCACCGTGTCGGTGGGTGGCGCCCGCAACGCCGGCTTGCTCGCGGCACGCATCCTGGCCACGTCCGACCCGAAGCTGCGCGAACGGATGGAGCGCTTCCAGCAGAAGCTGAAGGCCGAGGCCACCGAGAAGGGACGCCGCCTGCGCGCCCAGATCGGCGGCGACGCCGGCCCCGACCGCGACTAGCAGCGTCTGCGGGGAGGCGGGTGAATCAGGAGTCGATGCCGAAGATGTCGCGGGTGTAGACCTTGTCCTTGACGTCGTCGAGCTCGGGCACCAGCCGGTTGGCGACGATGAGGTCGACGGACGCCTTGAAGGTGTCGAGGTCGCGCTCGACCCGGGAGCCGAAGAAGGTGTCGTCGACGAGTTCGGGTTCGTAGACGATCACCGGAATTCCCTTGGCCTTCAACCGTTTCATGATTCCCTGCACGCTGCTGGAACGGAAGTTGTCCGATCCGGCCTTCATGATCAGTCGGTGGATGCCGACGGTCTTGGGTGCACGGGACACGATGTCGGTCGCGACGAAGTCCTTGCGGGTGCGGTTGGCGTCGACGATCGCGGTGATGAGGGTCTGCGGCACGTCCTGGTAGTTGGCCAGCAACTGCTTGGTGTCCTTCGGCAGGCAGTAGCCGCCGTACCCGAACGAGGGGTTGTTGTAGTGGCGCCCGATGCGCGGGTCGAGCCCGACACCCTCGATGATCTGGCGGGTGTTGAGGCCGTGGGTCAGCGCGTAGGAGTCGAGTTCGTTGAAGAACGCGACCCGCATCGCCAGGAAGGTGTTGGCGAACAGTTTGATCGCCTCGGCCTCGGTCGGGTCGGTCAACAGCACCTCGACGTCGGGTTCGAGACTCGCCTCGACCAGCAGGTCGGCGAACCGGCGACCGCGGTCACTGTTCTCCCCGACGACGATGCGCGAGGGGTGCAGGTTGTCGTGCAGCGCCTTGCCCTCACGCAGGAACTCCGGTGAGAACAACAGGTTCTCGGTGCCGAGGCGCTCGCGGGCGTCGAGCACGTAACCGACCGGGATCGTCGACTTCACGACCATCACCGCGTCGGGGGCGATGCGGGTGACGTCGCGGATGACACCGTCGACCGAGGACGTGTCGAAGTAGTTGGTGTGCGGGTCGTAGTCGGTCGGGGTCGCGATCACCACGAACTCCGCACCCCGGTACGCGTCGTCCTTGTCGGTGGTGAACCTCAGGTCGAGCGTGCTCCCGGCGAGCATCTGCTCCAACTCGTCGTCGACGATCGGGCTGCGCCCTTGCCGCAACCCGGCCACCCGGGCCTCGTCGATGTCGAAGTTGACCACCGGGTGACGCTGGGCGAGCAGCGCCGCGATCGACAGACCGACGTAGCCGGTGCCGACGACGGCGATGTGTGCGGGCCGATCGGCCGACGATGTCTCTGACATGGCCGACACCGTACCCACCACGGGGCCCTCGGCACCGACGATCGGTACTGGACGGGTGATGAACCTCCGGTGTCCGGTGCCTAGAGTTGGGTCGGCCAATCGTCCCGATCGAAGGAAACCCGATGCGCTTCGGCATGTTCATCCCGCAGGGCTGGCGACTCGACCTCGTCGGTATCGAGACGCAGCAGCACTGGCAGGTGATGTCCGATCTCGCCCGTCGCCTCGACGCGAACCCGACCTGGGAGTCGGCGTGGGTGTACGACCACTTCCACACCACCCCGAAGGCACTGCCGGAGGCGACCCACGAGGCGTGGACGCTCATGTCGGCCTTCGCCGCAGTGACCGATCGGGTGCGGCTGGGGCAGATGTGCACCTGCATGAGCTACCGCGAACCCACCTACCTGGCCAAGGTCGCAGCGACCATCGACGCGATCAGCGGCGGACGCGTCGAGATGGGCATCGGTGGCGGCTGGTACGAGCACGAGTGGCGTGCCTACGGCTACGGGTTCCCGTCGGCCGGTGACCGGCTCGGCCGGCTGCGCGAGGGCGTGGAGATCTTCCGCCAGATGTGGACCACCGGCTCCGCGACGCTCGACGGAAAGCACTACCAGGTCGACGGCGCGCTCTGCTTCCCGCAGCCGGTGCAGACCACCAGCGCGGCCAACCGCATCCCGATCTGGGTCGCCGGCGGCGGCGAGAAGGTGACGCTGAAGATCGCCGCGCAGTACGCCGACTACACCAACTTCGACGGCACCCTCGAGGGCTTCCGGCACAAGTCGCAGGTGCTGCAGGACCACTGCACCGCGATCGGTCGCGACTTCGCGCAGATCACCCGGTCGGCCAACTACAACGTCGTCATCGGCGCCACCGACAAGGAGGTCGCCGACCGCCTCGCGTTCGTCGAAGACCTCCAGATCAAGGGCGGGCTGCCCGCCGAGCAGGCCGCCGCGATGCGCGAGAACCTCGCGACCCAGCCCGCCGTCGGCACACCCGACAAGATCGTGGCGACCCTGAAGGAGTTGCGGGACGCGGGCATGAGCTACGCGATCACCTACTTCGCCGAGGCCGCACACGACACGTCGGGCATCGAGTTGTTCGAGCGCGAGGTCGCGCCGGCGCTCGCCGACTGACGCCCACCAGACCCGGAGCCGCCATGACCCGCAAGTACAGCGAAAGTAGGATCACCCTGTGACCGGAAACACTGATTTCGACCTGTTCAAGATCTCCGAGGACCACGAGGCGCTGCGTGAGGCGGTGCGAGCCGTCGCCGACGACAAGATCGCGCCGCACGCCGCCGAGGTCGACGAGAAGAGCGAGTTCCCGCAGGCGGCGCTCGACGCGCTCGTCGCGGCCGACTTCCACGCCCCGCACATCGCCGAGCAGTACGACGGCGTCGGCGCCGATGCCCTCGCCACCTGCATCGTCATCGAGGAAGTCGCCCGCGCCTGCGCGTCCAGCTCGCTGATCCCGGCCGTCAACAAGCTCGGCTCGATGCCGGTCATCCTCGGCGCGTCCGAGGAGGTCAAGGCCAAGTACCTCCCGCCGGTCGCGCGTGGCGAGGCGATGTTCTCCTACGGCCTGTCCGAGCGTGAGGCGGGCTCCGACACGGCGTCGATGAAGACCCGTGCCAAGAAGGACGGCGACCACTTCATCCTCAACGGTCAGAAGTCGTGGATCACCAATGCCGGTGTGTCGCAGTTCTACACGGTGCTCGCGGTGACCGACCCCGACGGAGAGCGCGGCCGCAACATCACCGCGTTCGTGGTCGAGAAGGACGACGAGGGCTTCGGCTTCGGCGAGCCGGAGCGCAAGCTCGGCATCAAGGGCTCGCCCACCCGCGAGCTCCACTTCGACAACGTCCGCATCCCGGCCGACCGCATGATCGGTGCCGAGGGCGAGGGCCTGAAGATCGCGCTGCGCACCCTCGACCACACCCGTGTGACCATCGGCGCACAGGCCGTCGGCATCGCCCAGGGCGCGCTCGACTACGCGCTCGGCTACGTCAAGGAGCGCAAGCAGTTCGGCAAGGCGATCGCCGAGTTCCAGGGCCTGCAGTTCATGATCGGCGACATGGCGATGAAGCTCGAGGCCGCCCGCCAGATGGTCTACGTGGCCGCCGCGAAGTCCGAGCGCGACGACGCGGACCTCGGCTTCTTCGGTGCCGCCGCCAAGTGCTTCGCCGCCGACGTCGCGATGGAGGTCACCACCGACGCCGTCCAGTTGCTCGGTGGCGCCGGCTACGTGAAGGACCACCCGGTCGAGCGGATGATGCGCGACGCCAAGATCACCCAGATCTACGAAGGCACCAACCAGATCCAGCGCATGGTGATGGCGCGCTCGTTGCTTCGTTGAGGCTGACCAGACGACGAAGGTGCCCCGTGTCTTCGGACACGGGGCACCTTCTCTCGTCAAAGCCGGTGGTGGCGGTGACCTGACCACAGCGGAAGGCGCACGAGGCGGGAGGGCTCGCACGGCAGCGACGAAGGAGCGCCGGGCGAACGCCCAAGGAGCCTCAATTCAGTGCGACGTCAGGGATGGACGTTCGGGCTCTGGTCGCCCCGCAACGCGTCGAACAGCGCGGTCGCCTTCGTGTCGTCCCACAGCACGGCTTCACCGGCGTACGTCGGGTAGGCGGCGTTCGACACCGGCACCTGCACCGACTGACCGCCCGAGGTGACGTTCTTCAGCGCCCAGGCCACCTTGAGCGCGGTGATCGGACCCATGTCCTTGTCCACCGCCAGACCCTGGGCGCCCGACTCGCCGACACCCTTGAGGTTCCACGGCACGAGCAGGTTGCTCGGCGAGGAGACCTTCGACATGAGCGCCGACAGGAACTCGCGCTGGCGCTTGACCCGGCCGAGGTCGCCCAGCGGGTCGGAGTAGCGGGCGCGCACATAGCCGAGCGCGTTCTTGCCGTCGAGGTTCTGACACCCGGCCGGCAGGTCGATGTGGGCCTTGTCGTCCTTCATCGGCTTGTCGAGGCACATGCGCACGCCACCGACCGCGTCGACGACATTCGCGAACCCGCCGAAACCGATCTCCATGTAGCCGTCGATGCGCAGGTTGGTGGCCTTCTCGACCGTCTCGATGAGCAGCTTCGGACCGCCCAGCGAGTACGACGCGTTGATCTTGTTCTTGCGGTGCCCGGGCACCTCCACCCAACTGTCGCGGGGGAGGGACACCAAGGTCGGCGAACCGCTGTCGGGCAGGTGCAGCACCATGATCGAATCGGTGCGCTGACCCTCGATGCCGGAACCGCCGGTGCCGAGGCGCTTCGCCTCCTCGCTGGTCAAACCCGCACGCGAGTCGGATCCGACGAGCACGTAGTTGTGACCCTTGCCCGCGGCCGGACGCTCGCTGGTCGGCAGGGCGTCGACCTTGGTGACGTTGTTCCACGCGCTGTTCGCGGCCCACACCAGCGCGCCCAGCCAGACCGCGACGATCAGCAGCGGCACCAGCACCCACTTGAGCCAGCGGCGGCGTCGACGCGGCGCCGGGGTGCCGTCGCCGCCCCCGTAACCGGGACGCTGCGGCGGGGGGCCCGACGACCCGCGTCCGCCGGAGCGCACCGGGCGCCCACCCACCGGAAGGCGCTGGGTGTCGTCGGGGCCGGGGCGACGCGGGCGGTCGGACGCCGGTGCGCCGCCGGCCTGGAACTGCTGGGTGCGGTCGGGGTCGCGCCGTGCGCCCTGCGCACCGGCGGCCGCTGCGCGGGCGTGCTGTGGACGCGGGTTCTGCGGATACGACGCTTGGGCGTTCTGCTGCGGTCGGACCGGTCGGCGCGGGTCTCGGACCGGCATCGCCTGGGTGGCATCGGCGTCGGCGGACGACGGCCGTGGCGCTCGTTGCTCGGTGCCACGTGGCGGCGCCGCACCGCGCACCGGCATGGCCCGCGATTCGTCCTGGGGTCGGCGGCGGCGCGGACGCCGGGGGGAACCGGGTCGCGTGTCGAAGGTCATCGCGTCGTCGTCAGGCACCGCGCAAGGGTAACGGGGGAAAGTGTGTGCGGGCTGTAGCCTGGCGGGCGTGCCAACCGAGGAAAAGCCCCTGCTGGGAATGTCGGTGGTCATGCCGATCCTCAACGAGGAGCCCTATCTGGACGAGTCCGTGCGGGCGGTTCTCGACCAGGAATGGCCCGGCCCGATCGAGGTGATCCTTGCCCTCGGACCGTCGACCGACCGCACCGACGACGTCGCCGCGCGGATCGCCGCCGACGACCCGCGGGTGCGGCTCGTGCCGAACCCCAGCGGACGCACCCCCGACGCCCTCAACGCCGCGATCGCGCACGCCCGCTACGACATCGTGTGCCGCGTCGACGGCCACGGCGTGCTGTCCAGCGGCTACCTGTTGACCGCGGCCCGCACGCTCGAGGAGACCGGCGCCGCCAACGTGGGCGGCATCATGGACGCCGTCGGCAAGACCGACTTCGAGGAAGCCGTCGCGATCGCGATGAAGAGCAAGCTCGGGGTCGGTGGTGCGAAATTCAAGCTCGGCGGCGAGGCCGGCCCGGCCGACACGGTCTACCTCGGGGTGTTCCGCCGGTCGTGGCTGACGAAGGTGGGTGGCTACGACTCGCGCTTCTCCCGCGCCCAGGACTGGGAGATGAACTACCGCATCCGGCAGGCCGACGGTCTGGTGTGGTTCACCCCGCAGATGCGGGTGGCCTACCGGCCGCGGCCGAACGTGCGCCGCCTCGCGCGTCAGTACTACGAGTACGGCCAGTGGCGTCGAGTGGTGGCCCGCACCCACGAAGGGTCGATCAACGCCCGTTACCTCGCCCCGCCGACGGCGCTCGCGGCCGTCGCGACGGGTGCCGTGGGTGGGTTCTTCTGGAAGCCGCTGTGGGTCTTGCCCGCCGGCTACCTGGGCGCCATCACCCTGGGTGGAGCCGCGATCTCGCGCGGGGCGCGGCCGGCGGTGCGCGCCCGGTTGCCGCTGGTGCTCGGCACCATGCACATGTCGTGGGGCTGGGGTTTCCTCAGCAGCCGGATCCGGATCGAGGAACCGGAGGGCACGGCGCCGGCCGACGGCTCGCCGGCCCCCTCGGACGCGTCGACCGGCGAGCTTTCAGGTAACTCTCGGATCGCCGACTAGGCTGGCCCGGCTATGACGATCATTGAACGTGTCCAGCGGATCTGGAATCACCGCAAGGTTCTGGGCACCCTGGTGAAGCGGGACCTGCGCGTCCGATACGCGCGCTCGGTGCTCGGCTACCTGTGGACCTTGATCGACCCGCTGGCGATGGCGCTGGTCTACGGCTTCGTGTTCGGTGTGATTTATCACAACCGTGGGGTCACGGCGAGCCAAGGCGCACCGTTCGTGCTGTTCCTGGTGGCGGGTCTGCTGCCGTGGAACTGGTTCAACAACTGCGTCAACGAGACCTCCCGCGCGCTCTACGCCGAGCGACTGCTGGTGCGCTCCACCAACCTGCCGCGCGAGCTGTGGGTGATCCGGGTCGTGCTGTCCAAGGGCATCGAGTTCCTGCTGTCGCTGCCGATCCTGGTCGGCTTCATGTTGTGGTTCCTGCACTCGACGCCGACCGAGGTGCACCTCAACTACCGCCTCGTCTACTGGATCCCCGCGGTCATCCTGCTGCTCATCCTCAACATCGGAGTGGGCCTGGTGCTGGCGCCGTTGACCGCATTGGTCGACGACGTCGTCAGACTGGTGCGGATCGGCCTGCGACTGCTGTTCTACTTGACGCCCATCGTCTACTCGTTCGAACTGCTCGACCAGAAGGCCGCCTGGGCCAAACCGTTCCAGCAGGCGAACCCGCTCACCGGCATCCTCGACATGTTCCGGGTCGGGTTCCTCAGCCCGCACGACCAGCCGTCCAACCACCAGGCGTGGCTGGTCGCGATCGTCGCGTCGTTCCTCTGGCTGGCGCTCGGCATGTGGGTGTTCCGCAAGCTCGAGCCCGCGGTGTTGAAGGAGATCTGATGGACCGCGCTACCGCGCTGGAACTCACCGACTGGCGTCCGACGGCCGGCGAGAACGACCCGCCCGGCTACGACCCGGAGAACAAGCTCACCTGGGACGACTACGACTTCGGACGCGTCCCGGGCACCGTGGAGTGGAACACCGCACCCGGTGAGCCGGTGATCCGCGTGGAGAATCTCGGCATCGAGTTCCTGCGCGGCCGCAAGCGCAACCTGTCGCTGCGGGAGATCATCTTCACCGGCCGCAGCGCCCACGACAAGCAGACCTTCTGGGCGCTGCGCAACATCAACTTCACCGTGGGCCGTGGCGAGGCCGTCGGCCTGGTCGGCGGCAACGGCGGCGGCAAGTCGACCTTGCTGAAGATGATCGCCGGCACCCTGCTGCCGGACGAGGGCAAGGCGACCGTCAGCGAGGGTGTGGCGCCGCTGATCGAACTGACCGGCGGCTTCATCGGCGACCTGTCGGCCCGGGAGAACATCTACCTGACCGCCGGCCTGCACGGCATGAGCAAGGAGCAGATCGACGAACGGTTCGACGAGATCGTCGACTTCGCCGGCCCGGCGGTGCGCGACGGGCTCGACGTGCCCTACCGGCACTTCAGCTCCGGTATGCAGGTGCGCCTCGGCTTCGCGGTCATCACCTGTCTGGACGAGCCCATCATCCTGGTCGACGAGGTGCTCGCCGTCGGCGACGCCGCCTTCCGCAGCAAGTGCTACACCCGCATGGAGAACCTGCTCGACGAGGGACGCACGCTGTTCCTCGTCTCCCACTCCGAGGGCGACCTGATGCGCTTCTGCACCCGCGGTCTCTACCTCAAGGGCGGCGAGCTGGCGATGGACGGGCCGATGGACCAGGTGATGGAGCAGTACATGAGCGACCTCATGGGCGCCGACCACACCCGGCCGACCGACGCGACACGCGCCGAGAGCTGGCTCAAGCGCGAGGACTCACGGGTGCGCAACCGGTTGCGCCGCGACCAGGTGCGCGCCACCGCCGGAGCCTGAACTCCGGCGCCGCGAAGTCGGCGCCGGTTACGCGTCGACCCCCTCCGCGGACAGCCGCTGGGCGAGGGTTGCCGGGTCTGCGTTCCTGACCAACACCACCGAGCCGTCCGCCGCGAACGACGACGCCACCGACCGCAGCACCGAGGGCAGATCACCGGTGACGAATCGGCGCGCGGTGGGCGCCGCCTCGACCAGATCGCCGTAGCTCCAGGTGCCGTCGCCGGTCACCAGAGCGGGCGCGTCGTCGTCGGCCGTCGCCCACGGGGTGAACCGGTCGCCGTAGGTCGCCAACTCCTTGGCCTCGTCCAGCGCGGTGCCGGTCGGAGCGCTCGCCTGGCGGGCGAGCGCGGCCAGGGTGACCGCGATGTCGGGCGCACCGGCGGAACCGACCTGTTCCCCGGCCACCCCGATCACGACGTCGCCGTCGGTCGACGCCACGGTCGCTCCGACCGACCAGACGGCCAGCGCCCAGTAGACCGTGCGCCAGTGTTCGGCGGGCAGCAGCAGTGCGACCCGCGTGCCCGGGCCGGCGTCGAACTCCTCCTGCAGCAGGTTGGCAGCCTTGTTCACCCAGTTGCCGACCACCTTCGCCGACAGTTCGATGCGTTCGCCGCGGGTCGGGCCCTCGGTGTCGTCGTAGTAGGTGACCCGGGGTCGAGCCGGGTCGGAGGTCAGCAGGTGTGCCAGGAGCCGGTCGGGTCGCATGCCACGAGCCTACGGCGGTGCTTCGGGCGCGCTGGCCCTGCTCAGTCGAGCAGCTCGCGCACGCGCTGGATCTCGTTGTCCGACAACGGTTCCATCGCTGCCAGGTCGAGGTTGTGCCGCATCTGATCGTCGGTCACGGTGCCGAGCGCGATCGAGCTGATCGCACGGTGCCCGAGCACGTATGACACCGCGAGATCGGCGATGCCCTGGCGCCTGACGGCGTCGGCGGCCTTCGCGAGTGCCTGGGTGCGCGGATGCGCGCCCGACAGCAGGCTGCCACCGGCGTAGATCGAGTGCGCGAGCACGACGACGCCGCGCGCGGCCAGTGTCTCGACGGCCTCCGGCAAGGGTGCCGACAGCACGTTGAACGGGATCTCGAGGTAGTCGAGTCCGGGGATGTCGAGCAGTGCTTCGGCCTCGGACGCGTGGGCCAGCGACACCCCGACCGCGGTGACCTCGCCGGTTGCCTTGTAGTCCTGGAGGCGCTGCCAGGCGCCCCCGCCGCCGAGCCCCACCTGCTCGATCCCGCTGAGCAGTGCGGCGGCGACCTGGCGTCGGCCGAGTTCGGCGAACGAACGTTCCAGGCTCGCCTCGACCCCGAGCCGGGCCATCGACGCGTCGCCGGCGAGCAGCGGCTGCAGGCGGGAGATGAACTTCAGCCGTTGGGTCAGCTGCGGCTCACCGCAACTGCGCAGGATGCGTTCGGCGTTGGCGTCGGCGCGGCCGACCTCGACGTGGGTGACGGCGTGGTCGACGGCGCGGGCCAGCATCTGGCGCACCTCCGGCGGCGCCGAGGCGAACGGGCCGGACAGTTGCGTGCCGCCCAGGGTGAGGACGGACTGGCTGAACAGTCGGTGGTCGCGGGCCGGCACGGTGGCGCCCTCGGCCTGCACCATCGCGTCGAGCCGGGCCATGAGGTCGACCCAGCTGATCGCCACCGGATCCTCGACACCGGAGAACAGGCGCGCCACGCGGTCGAAGTCGCTCAGCACGTCGACCGTGCAGCGGAACCGCAGCGGGTCGCCCGGGTTGTCGGCGGGCGCGAACAGCAGTTCGCCGAGGTTGCGCCGCAACCACGGGGTGACGTGTTCGCGGTCGTAGGGCTCGTGCGTCGTGGCGGCGGCCCGCCGCAGGTCGCGCACCCAGAAGCCCTCGGCGCCCAGCCCCTCGGGCACCTGGTCGATGTCGACCCGGCCGTACGCGTTGCCACCGGCGTCCATGGCGGCGAGGAGTTCGTCGACCAGGTCGGAGTCGGCGACCGGGTTGTCCCCGGTGAGGCGCACCACCCGGTCGTCGTCGTCGAGGTCGGCGGTCGCCGTCACGAACCGGCCGAGCACGTCGTCGAGCGAGCCGCGCATCACCGGAATGCCCACGCGCTGCAGATGATCGGCGATGCGGGTGTCGTAGTGCTCCTCGCTCGTCGCCACGATCACCTCGTGGCCCGATCGCGAGGCACGGCGAGCCACCAGCTCGATGAGCGGCATGCCGCCGATCGTCATGAGCGCCTTGCCGGGCAGGCGGGAGGAGTTCAGGCGGGACTGGATGACGACGCGGGTGCGGGGCAAGGAATCCTCCGGGTGCGGGCTCGACCTGTGGTTGGTGCCGATCTGCGACCCGGAACGAATCGATGGTGCGATGGGCGTTCCGGGTCTTGACGGCTCAGCATGCCAGGTTCGTGCCGCCCCGGTCAGTCGGCCAACAGCGCGTCGGCCACGCGCTCGCGGCCGCGTCCGTCGAACAACCGTCGGCCGCCCTCGCGCAACGACCGGCGTAGGTCGGCATCGGTGAGCAGCCGGTGCAGCGCGGTGACGGCCTCGGCGCGCTCACGCGCATCGGCGTTGGGCGAGGTCAGCGCCGGGAGGCGCCCGGCGGGCACCACCAACCCGGCCGCGGTCGTCGCGCGGTAGCCGGGTTCCTGGTTGTCGACCACGCACACCACGGCGGTAGGGGTGCCGACGGTGAGCAACTCCCAGACCGTCGAACCGGCCGCGCTCACCGCGAGGTCGCAACCCGCCGCCGTGGCGGCGAGGTCGGGCAGGGCCGCCACGACCTCCACCTCCTGGCCGCTCGCGACCGGAAGGCGGCGCAGCCGGATCGCCCGCTCGGGGTCGGGGCACAGCACGAGCAGGTGCATCGGCACGCCCGTGTCGAGCAGCATCGGCACCAGCACCTCCGAGGCCCCGAACGGGTCGGTGCCACCGAACACGGCGAGCACCTTCACCGGGGCCGACGACTGCGCCGCTGCGTTCGAGCGGGCAGCGAGGATCTCGTCGCGGAACAGCGCGTAGTCGGGGCCGGCCAACGCCACAGACCCCTCGGGCCCGCCCTCGTGTGGTCGCGCGCCGAAGTTCTGGTCGACGTACAGATCGGCGACCTGGTGTGCGCCGAAGTCGTCGTCGATGAGAGCAGCGACCCGAATACCGTTGTCGCGCAGGGATTGTCCGAGACTCGACGGAATCTCGTAGCCGTCGACGACGGCGTGGCTGAGCGGAGCGTCCAGCATCTGCTCGGCCGCCCGCACCGGCACGTCGACCTGCTCGTAACCGGCACGCACCCAGTCGATGTCGAGGCGGCCGAAGACCGTCACCGGCAAGCCGCGGCCACGCAGTTCCTGCGTCAGGGCCAGACAGCGGACGGCGTGACCGACTCCCATCCGTCCGCCGGCATCGACCCGCACACCCACTGCGAGACCCGAGGTGGTGTCGCGGGGGAGTGACATGGGGCTCCTCGTGTCGGGGACCGCTGGGCGGGCGGCTCGATGCTAGCCTGAACTGCCCGGAAACCCAGGCGTTCAGGAAGGCTGCCCGACAGCGATCCGAGACGCGGAGGTCCGGGCAGTCCGCAGTCAACACAACGCGCGTCGCACGGGAGTCATCACGTGAGCATCCTCGAGGGTTCGTCCATCCTGATCACCGGTGGTACCGGGTCTTTCGGAAAGGCGTTCATCACCCGCCTGCTCAAGGACGTCAACCCCAAGCGCGTCGTCATCTACTCGCGCGACGAACTCAAGCAGTGGGAAGCGCGGCAGCTGTTCAAGGACGACCCGCGGCTGCGCTGGTTCATCGGCGACGTGCGTGACCTCGACCGGCTGCGCCGTGCGATGCACGGCATCGACTATGTGGTGCATGCCGCCGCGCTGAAGCAGGTCGACACCGGCGAGTACAACCCGCACGAGTTCGTGAAGACCAACGTGCTCGGCAGCCAGAACGTCATCGAGGCGGCCATCGACGCCGGCGTCAAGAAGGTCGTCGCACTGTCGACCGACAAGGCCTCGAGCCCGATCAACCTCTACGGCGCCACCAAGCTCACCGCCGACAAGCTGTTCGTGCTCGGCAACCACTACGCCGCCGCCTACCCGACCCGGTTCGCGGTCGTGCGCTACGGCAACGTGACCGGCTCGCGCGGCTCGATCATCCCGAAGTTCCGCGCGCTGGCCGCCGCCGGCGAGTCGCTGCCGATCACCGACCTGCGCTGCACCCGCTTCCTGATCACCCTGCCCGACGCGGTGCAGATGGTGCTCGACACCTTCGAGATGATGCAGGGCGGCGAGCTGGTCGTGCCGCACATCCCGTCGCACAAGGTCACCGACCTCGCTCAGGCCGTTGCGCCCGGCGCCAAGATGCACGACATCGGTCTGCGCCCCGGCGAGAAGCTGCACGAGGAGATGATCTCCCAGGAGGAAGGCCGCCGCGCCGTCATGGTGATGGACGGCAAGTACTACATCCTCCAGCCGGAGTTCGCGACCTGGGGTTACGAGCCGCCGAAGGACGCTGTGCCGGTGCCCGAGGGCTTCCACTGCGCGTCCGACAAGAACGACATCTGGATCGACGCCGACGACATCCGCAAGCTGTTGGAGTCCGGGATCTGATGGTGCTGCCGTACGGCCGTCAGTCGATCGACGAGAGCGATATCGAGGCTGTCGCGCAGGTGCTGCGCAGCGACTGGCTGACCACCGGCCCGGCGGTCGAGACCTTCGAGGCCGACGTCGCCCGCATCGCCGGTGTCCCCGACCCCGCGGTCTCGGTCACCTCCGGCACCGCAGCCCTGCACACCGCGTACGCCGCACTGCAGGTGCAGCCGGGCGACCAGGTGATCACCACGCCGCTCACCTTCTTCGCCACCGCCACCTGCGCGATGTGGCAGGGCGCCGAGATCGTCTTCGCCGATGTCAGCCCCGACACCGGCAACCTCGACCCCGAGTCGGTGGCCGAGCGCATCACCGAGCGCACCAAGGTCGTCGCCGGTGTCGACTACGCCGGCCACCCGATCGACGCGCCCGCCCTGAAGAAGGTGGCTCATGACCACGGCGCGCTGCTGCTCGAGGACGCCGCGCACAGCATTGCCGGATTGCTCGACGGCGTGCCGGTCGGCTCGCTGGCCGACATCACCACGTTCAGTTTCTTCCCGACCAAGAACCTCACCACCGGTGAGGGCGGTGCGGTCGTCTCGCCGAACAGCGACCTGCTGGAGCGAGCCCGCATGTTCAAGGGCATCGGTTACGAGCGCAAGCCCGAGCTGATGCAGGAGCACGGCGGTTGGTACTACGAGGTCACCTCGCTGGGCCTCAACTACCGGTTGCCTGACGTGCTCGCCGTGCTCGGTTCGAGCCAGATCAAGCGTCTGGAGCGGTTCAAGACCCGCCGCCAGGAGATCACCGACCGCTACAACGAGGGCCTGGCGGGCATCGAGGAGCTCATCCTCCCGGCTCACCGCGAGGGCGCCTCCCCGATGTGGCACCTCTACCCGTTGCGCATTCAGGACGGTCGTCGCCGCGAGCTGTTCGATCACCTGCGCGCGGGCGGAATCGGGGTGCAGGTCAACTACATTCCGGTGCACCACCAACCGCTCTTCGCCGAGCTCGGACACCGCAAGGGCAGCTGCCCGGTCGCCGAGACCTACGCCGAGCAGGAGATCAGCCTGCCGATGTTCCCCGACCTCACCGACTCCCAGGTCGACGAGGTCATCGGCTTGGTGCGGGGCTTCCTCGGAGCCTGACGCGTGCATCACGCGAACGTCTTCTACGGGCACGCGGCCGTGCTCGCGCGCTACTGCGGGCTGCCCGAAGACCCGCCGCCGACGATCTGGGGTTACCTGCAGCACGGGTGGAACACCCACGACGGTTTCGCGGTCGGGCACGAGTTCGTGCCCGGTTTCCCGAAGCTGGTGTGGTCGGACGCCGTCGCCCGCCGGGGTTGGGCGCTCGGCCTGCGCGACTACCGCGTCATCGGGTCACCGTGGGCCTATCTCATGCTGCTGCGGGCCGACGAGATCGCGGCGGCCGGGCCGGGGGAGGGCACGATCGTGTTCCCGTTCCACGGCTGGGAGGGTCAGGAGATCGTCGGCGACCACGCAGCGTACGCCGACGAGGTGCGGTCCGTCGAGGGCGACGTGCCGCTCACGATGAGCCTCTACTGGAACGACTTCGAGCGTCCGGAAATTCGAAAGACTTACGAGGACAAGGGTTTTCGGGTCATTTCGTTCGGTCGCCGAGGCGGCATGTACCAAGGCGGAGCGCCCGACTTCATCGACCGGCAGTTCACCGAACTGCTCGGCCACCGGCGGGTGGTCAGCAACCGGCTCGGGTCGGCGCTGTTCTACGGTGCGGCGCTCGGCCGAGAGGTCGGCGTCTACGGCGATCCGATGGTGTTGCAGAACGACTACGCCGTGCTCGGCGGCATGCAGCGGCAGCAGCGGTTGTTCCCGCAGTGGACGGGGCACGCGGTGCCGCACGCGGCCGCCGCAGGTGACGCTCGCCGCGAACTCGGCGTCGACCGCACGCTGGCTCCGGCCCAGTTGCGTGCGCAACTCGGGTGGGGCCAGGCCGACTGACCGTCACCGAGTCGCACGAGCGTCACGAACCAGGGCAGAAACAGCAGTGGGAGCAGCGCATCGGCGCTGCTCCCACTGTCGTCAGGTCGACTACTTCTTGGCCCGCTGCCGCTTGGCGCGGTTGACCACTCGGTTGATACCGGCGGTGAGCTCGCCGACGCTGCGCACCTCGGTGGCCCTCTTGACCATCTTGGTGACGCTCGGCGCGGCTGCCGTGCCGGGCACCGCACTGCCACCCTTGGCACGCAGGTTGCGGATGACGTCCTCGCGGGTGCGCAACTGCTTGTCCCGGAAGCCGATGGTGCGCTCCAGGCCGAAGATCTGTCCCTGCGCCTCGGCGAGTTCGCGACGCGCGGTGGCGGCGTCGGTGAGGGCGGTGCGCAGGTCGGGCACCGCCCCGGCCGGGAACGCCCCGGGCAGGGCGAGCGCGTCGGCGAGCTGACGTCCGGTCACTGCCGCCTCGTCGGCGCCGTGCTCGTGGCCCGCCATCTCTAGCCAGAGCGCGACGAGCGACTCGCCCCCGACGTGGTCGGGCCACGGGTGGCGCAGGTCGTCGCGGCGCAGGCGGTCCTGCAGCAGCCAGAACGCGGCAGCGAGCGACTGCGCGGTGCCGACCGTGTCGCTCCAGCGCAGCGCCTCCAAGCCGTGGCTGAAGCCGCGGCCGTCGAGGTGGATGTTGTCGAAGCGCACCGCGCGTCGCTCGGTGACCGGCAACGATTCGACGAATCGTCCGACGGCACCGGCCAGTTCGCGGAACGCGGGCACGTCGCCGAGGGCGGCGAGGCGCACGAACTCGTCCTCGACGGTCGACCCGAGCGCGATGGTGGCGGGCAGGAGGTCGGCCGCCGGCTCGATCGAGCGATCGGGGGTGCGGGTCGGAGCGGTCTGGATCGGCAGGTACTTCGCCGTCTCCGAGGGCTGGGCGGTTTCCGACTCCACGACCTCGACCGCGGCGTCGTCGGGCCACTGCCCGGCGGTCGACCGGGACACGATCTCGAGCCGGCCGTCGCCGCCCAGGTAACGCCCGGCGCTCACCGCGCCACCCGCCGAAGCGTGCAGGAAGTCGACCGGCACCGCGGCGCCCAGCACGAGCAGACCGCCGTCGGCGGCCTCGTCCAGGCGATTGCCCCGGGCGAGCACCCGGATCATCTCGTCGGCGGGCGCAAGCAACGGACGACAGTGCGACCGGGCCGCTGACACCGCATAGCCGACGAACGCCTCCGGGGCGCCGAACTCGACGCCCTCGACGATCAGTCGTGGCGCGTTCGCCGGACCGAACAACGAGTAGGCCTGGGTGAACTGGCGGTCGCTGAACGGGGTCAGCGGCAGGAGGAACCCACGGGCACCGGTCGGGCGGGTGCGGTCGGCTCGCAGCGGGCGCATCTCGTCGTCGCCGTGCCGCCGATCGGCCGGACGCGCGTCGAGCAGGTTGACGGGTGCGGTGTCGTAGGCGTGGCTGAGCACGACGAGACCCTCGTCGCCGCCGAGCCCGATGAGCGCCCGGGTGGAGTCGGCCCAGCTGAGGTCGGAGCTGTCGTAGCTCTCCAGGCGGTCGACGCCGTCGAGGGCGAGGACGGCGTCGAACGGCTCGGGTGCCGTCTCGACGAAGCCCTCGAGCGACCCCGCGACGACCTCGACACCAGGCACCGCGAGGCAGAGGGCCTCGGCGTCGCCCACGCTGCGCACCAGCGCGGTCACCTGCGCATCGGCGGCCACGTCGGCGACCTTTGCGACGAGCGCGGTGGTGTGCGGCCCGGCGATCAGCACCCGACGGGCACCGCCCAGGTCGAGCGCGGCGACGAACTCCTCGAGCAGCGGCCCGCCGGCGGCGTACGACTGGCCGGAGGCGTCGGACCACGGCGCGTTCATCTCGCCCCGGACGACCCGCAGGTTCTGCGCGGCGGAGGGGGTGGTGTCGGTCATTCGTTGCTCCCGTCGAACATGATGCGTCGGACTTCGCTCGGGGTGAGGAGGTAGTCCTCGCCGAGTTCGTGGCTGATGATCTGTTGGGCGGCCGATTGGTCGATGTCCTTGCCGACCAACTGCGACCACTGCCGGTTGACCCGGGCGTTGCCGCCGAAGCGCGGGTCTTCGCCCTCCATCAGCATCGGATCGCCGTAGACGGCCACCTCGCACCCGACCGACGCGCCGTACAGCACCGCCGTCGAGACCCGGTTGGCCGCCACCCGCCGGTGCCGGCGCATGGTCGCCATCTGCTTGTAGAGGAATTGCGTGTCGGTGCCGAGGTAGGAGAACCCGCGGCGGCCGAAGCTGATCACGTCGAAGCCGGCGTCGAGGTAGGTGTTGCGCACCTCCGGCCGGTCGTACTCGGTGTAGTACAGCGAGAAGGTGACCGGGCCGTCCTCGGTCTCGCGGATCTCGTCGATCAGGCGCTGGTGATCGCCCTGGATCTTGCCGCCCTCCCAGCCGTGGAACAGGAACCAGAGGGTGCCCTCGCGCTCTACCGGCTTGCCGTTCGATTCGTCGACGGTGCCGAGTTCGGGCTCGAGGCCGCGCAGGTACAGCCAGGGTGACCCGACGACGTGGTAGTTGCGCCGACCGAGCGCATAGCCGCGGCGGGCGACGTCTCTGCTCCACACGAATCTCGTTGCGCCGTCGAAGAATTCGTGCGTCGGGTTGTAGCCGTCGGCGACGTTCCACCCGTGCTGCAGGTAGCCGCGGATCCGCGGCGGGTGAACCTCGTCGAGGCCGGCGTAGCGCGCGAGGATGTGCGCGTGTCCGTAGTAGTGGTTGTGGTGGTGCATCAGCGGCCCTTCGCGGTTTCTGGTGCGGGGGGTGCGGCCTCGCGGACCGCGACGTGCAGGGTATCGGCGCGCGACGCGATCGTGCCGCGATGGTGACCGTCGACGACTACCCACGGCGCCTGCTCCACCAGGAACGGTCCGGGGAGCACCGCGGTTGCGAGGTCGGCGGTCTCGGACGCGCAGAAGAGCGTCCAGTCGGCGAGGTCGGCGAGCGGGTCGACGTCGGTGGGTTCACCGACGACGTCCAGCAGGGTCGCGACCGGGGTGCGCAACTCCCACTCGTCGCCGACGACGGTTGCGGGCGTCTCCACGAAGTCCTCGGTGCCCGGCAGGTACCGCCGCCACGCGACCTGGAAATCGTCGTAGCCGGTCCAGTTGCGTCCGCGTACGACGACCGTCGCCTGCGCGCCCTCGCCCTCGACCGCGAGCGAATCGCTGGAGAGACGGATCGCCGACTCCGTGAGCACGGTGAAGTTGCCCGGCGTGCGGGTCAGCCGGAACAGGTGGTCGTCGATGCGGTGCCCGATGGTGTGCCGGTCTGCGGTCCAACGCAGTTGGTGCTTGCTGCCGCCGGCCTTGACGGTCACCGCGCGGCTCGTCGTGCGCAGGTAGGGGTCGTCGTCCTCGCTCATCCGCTGGATCTCCCGCAGCGGGAGGCGCGCGGTCATCGTGGTCGTCGCGCCGTCGATCACGCAGTCGGCGGGGTAGCGCAGTTCCTGCGCCCACCGGCTGCCGGCCAACACGAACTGACCGACCTGCAGCGGACGCGGGGCGCGGGCCGTGATGACGATCTCGTCGCCCTCGACCGCGGCGCCGAGCAACTGCCAGGTGTCCTGGTGATAGGTGAGGCTGAGCTCACCGGCGCGGGTGCTCGCCGGCTGCACCCACCAGCCGCCGTCGACGAAGGTGCCCGCGGGCATCGTCGCGCTGCCGGGGCGCAGACCCTTGAGCAGGGCATTGCGACGCACCCCCTTGTTGCCCACCTGGAGATCGAAGCGCACCGGGTTGTCCTCGTCCGCCCAGTGCTCGAGCATCGCGTGGGTGAGGGTGACCTCGAAGCCGACCGCCGAGAGCTGGCCGTGTGAGTCGATGTCGTCGAACCGCCGGATCGGCAGCAGTTGTCGCACCTGCTTGGAGACCGCACGCACCTTGATGGTGGCCGACCCGGGGGAGTCCGAGCGCAGGTGGCGGATCTCGGCGGTGCCGCGCACGACCAGACCCTCGTCGGTCCACCGCGCTGCGTTCACCGCCGAACGCAGCGCCATCTCCTTGGTAGGAGCGAGGAAGACATCGCGCGGGAGGTACCTCTTGTCGTAACCGGGGTAGGGGTACTCGAAGCGGCGCGAACGCGGGGTGACGCGCCGGGCGCGCAGGCCGCCGCGCAGGCCGCCGTCACGGCGGAACACGGCGAGTTCGCGCAGCAGCTCGGTGTCGCGGGCCATCATCGCGTGGTACTGCAACTGGTCGTACCGGGTGCGGCGCTGCAACGCGTCGATGCCGAGCCGTTCGACCAGGTCGTGTCCGAGATCGAGGAACTTGTCGACCTGGTCGTCGGGCACATCGGCGAAGGCCTGCACGATCGCGACGAAGTCGCTCTCGGCCAGCATCACGTGGGTGCGGCGACGCACCTCGATCGGTGCGTCGGCGACGAGGTCGATCACCATGCTCGCCGAGGTGACGCGGTCGACGAGGTTCTCGTACTTGAACACCTGCTGGGTGATCGAGTCGCCCGACTCGCGCTCGCGCCAGTAGTAGACCGGTTCGGAGAGGATGTCGACGGTGACCGCGTCGAGGTGGGCCTTCAGCGTGACCGGGTAGTCCTCGTACCGGATCGGCGGGAACTCATACCCGAACTCGTCCCAGAACGACCGGCGGTAGACCTTGTTCCACACCATCCGGTCGCGGGCGATCACCGGGTGCTCGGTGACGTGCGTGGCGTAGCGGGTGCGCGCGAACGCGTGCAAGTGCGCCCACGACGGTTTCACACCGGTGCTGTTGTTGAACCGGCGCGCGTTGCCTCCGGCCAGCGACGAACCCGTGGTCTCCATCGCGGAGATCATGCGGGCGAACCCGTGCCTGGTGACCAGGTCGTCGGAGTCGATGAACGTGATGTAGTCGCCGTTGGTGTTCTTCACCCCGGTGTTGCGTGCCGGGCCGAGCCCGGCGTTGGGCTGGGTGACGATGCGGAATCGCGAGTCGCGATCGGCCCACTGCTGCGCGATGACGCGGCTGCCGTCGGGTGAACCGTCGTCGACCATCACCACATCGATGTTCGAGTAGCTCTGAACGGCAATCGATTCCAGGCAGTCGCCGATGTAGGCCTCGACGCCGTAGAAGGGAACGACGACGGACAGTAAGGGGTCGGTCATGCTCAGATGAGATCCCAGGACAGCGCGGTGCCCTTCGGGGTGTCGGCCTTGAAAGCGCGGCCTTCGACGTGCGGGAACTCGTCGGGTGCCAGGCCGTTGGCCGGGCGGATCGAGCGCACGTTCTGAGCCGTGACCACGTCGCCGGTCCTGACGTCCTCGACGACGTACAGCGAGCGACGGAAGCGCAGGCCTTCCTGCTCCTGCCGCCGGGCACCGATGCGGGGCCGACCGAGGCACTGCCAGCCCACCTTGGTCTGCTCGACGAGCATCCGCAGTTCGTCGGGCTCGGAGGAGAACGCGGAGTCGACGCCGCCGTCGGCGCGCGACAGGGTGACGTGCTTCTCCACGACACACGCGCCGAGTGCGACCGCGGTGATCGCGGCGCCGATGCCCATCGTGTGGTCGGAGTAACCGATGAGGGTGCCGAAGGCGTCGCGCATCACCGGGATGCCGCGCAGGTTCGACTCGCTCGGGTCGGCCGGGTAGTTGGCGGTGCAGGCCAGCACCACGATCTGCTCGTTGCCGGTCGACCGGGCGGCCTCGACCGCCGCGGCGATCTCCAGCACCGACGCCATGCCGGTGGAGATGATGATCGGCTTGCCCTTGCTCGCGGCCAGTCGGATCAGCGGCAGGTCGACGATCTCGGAGCTGGCGATCTTGTAGGCCGGCACGTCGAGCGACTCCAACAGGTCGATCGCGGTGGGGTCGAACGGGGAGGAGAACGCGGTGATGCCGAGTTCCTTGGCGAGAGCGAAGATCGGCTCGTGCCACTCCCAGGGCGTGTGCGCCTCCTGGTAGAGGTCCCACAGGGTGCGGCCACCCCACAGCTCGTGACCCTGCGACAACCGGAAGTCGGGTGCGTCCGATTCGATGGTGATCGTCTCGGGCTTGTAGGTCTGCAGCTTGATCGCGTGCGCACCCTGGGCCGCGGCCATCCGCACGATGTCGAGGGCCTTGTCGAGCGACCCGTCGTGGTTGCCCGACATCTCGGCGATGATGTACGGCTCGTGGTCGGGACCGACCTCGTGCTTGCCGATCCGGATCGACGTGTGGTTCGACTCAGTCATTCGGCTGCCTCCTGCGGCGAATGGTGTGGACGGTGACGGTCTCACCGTCGATGTCGCGTTCGTCGGCGGCGATCTCCTCGAACCCGTTGCGCTTGTTCATCCGGCGCACCGCCGCGTTGGCGTCGATGACCTCGCCGTTGAGTTCGTCGAGGCCGAGCTCACCGAACGCGAAGCGCACGGCACGCCGTTGGATGTCGATGAATGCGGGCAGAAGTTCGCCGCGCTCGGTGAGGCCGTCGTTGTCGAGATAGAAGCCCCACATCGCCGACTTCGCGTCGGGGTCGATGTCGAAGAACGTGACGACGCCTGCGGGCACCCCGCCCTTCTCGTACATGAACACCTTGCGGGTTTCGTTGTCGCGCAACGACTCCCAATAGGCGTCGTGTTGCTCGGGGGAGATCTCGCCACGGGTCAGGGACACCGCCCGCACCTCGGGATGGTTGCGCCAGACGCGCACCAGCTCCTTGTCGGACTCGGTGACGGGGCGCAGCATCAAGCCTCCGGCGTTGTGATGGGGTGGCGAACGGACGCCGATAGACTAACCGACGGACCACGACGACCCCCGGAGGATTGATGACCACGCTGAGCCGTGAGCAGGTGCGTTCGATGATGGCCGAGGTGCTGGAGGCACAGGGCAAGGAGCTGCCGGAGGGCGACGACACGTTGCTCACCGAGATCGGTTTCCGTTCGCTCGACTTCTCCGAACTCGCGCTGCGTGTCGAGGACGAGCTCGACACCGAACTGAACTTCGATGCGCCGGGCCTGCGCTCGATCGAGACGGTCGGCGACGTCCTCACCTTCATCGAGCAACTGCAAGAGGGCTGAGGCTTGGCACAGCAGCCGGGCGGTCTGCCCCGGGGCGCCGACAACCGCATCGTCACCGCCGGCTTCGAGGGCACCTGGGCGCAGCTCGGTGACCTCGACGGAGCCGACTGGCCGGCCGCGTCCGCCTTCCTCGTCGACGACCACCTGACCGCGCTGCGTGCGGTGTGGGCGCACGCCCAGGGTGGCCGCGAGACCCTCGTGGCCGGCTCCGGCAGGGTGGGCGAGGAGCAGGCCGAGGGTTTCCGCGATGCCGGCCTCGCCCTGGTGCGGTCGACCGGTGTCACGCGGGCCGCCGGCGATCACGACACCGAGGTCGGACGCGTCTGGCTGCTGACCAGCGGCTCGACCGGGCGCCCCAAGCAGGTGGCGCACACGCTCGACTCCCTGACCACCGTCGCGGGCGACCAGCCCGCGCGCACCTGGCTGTGCCCGTACGCCGCGGGTGCCTACGCGTGGTGGCAGGTCGTCACCCTGTCGCTGAACCTGCCCGGTCAGAACGTGCTCTTCATCGAGCCGTCGCAACTGGAGCAGTGGCCGCAGCTCGCGCTCGAACACGGCGTCACCGCCGCGTCGGGCACACCCACCTTCTGGCGCCAGGCCCTCTGGCGTTCGGGTGAGGTGATGGGGCAGCTGCCCCTGGAACAGGTGACCCTCGGCGGCGAGCCCGTCGACCAGGCGATCCTCGACCGGCTGCGCGAGGTCTACCCGAAGGCCCGCATCTCCTGGATCTACGCCTCCTCCGAGGCGGGAGCGGCGATCGCCGTCCATGACGGACAAGCCGGCTTCCCGCGGGCCTGGCTCGACCGCGACGTGCCCGGTCGGCCGCGCCTGAGCGTGCAGGACGGCGAGTTGGTGATCGCCTCCAGCAAAGCGGCCGAGGGTATGGACGAGCAGATCCACACCGGCGACCATGTCGAGATTACCGGCGGCCGAGTGCTGATCACCGGGCGCATCGCCTCCGACGAGATCAACGTCGGCGGGTCGAAGGCGTCGGCCTCCAAAGTGCGTGACACCTTGCTGGCCCACCCGGCGGTTGTGTGGGCCTCCGTCAAGGGCCGCAAGGCCCCCCTGGTAGGCATGGTGGTGGCGGCCGAGGTCGTGCTCGACCCAGCCGCCGAGACCGTGACCGATGCCGAACTGCAGTCCTGGTGCGCCGAGCGACTGCCCGACTACTCCGTGCCGCGGCGGATCCGCGTCCGTGATGAGATCCCGTTGAAGGAGACGTTGAAGAGCGATGTCTGAGCCCACCACGATCCCCGCCGCGTCCTGCGTCCTGATCACCGGCGGCACCAAGGGCCTGGGTCTCGAGCTCGTGCGCGATACCCTCGAGCGCGGCGCCAAGGTTGCGACGTTCTCCCGGTCGCTCACCCCCGAGGTCGAGCAGTTGCTCGCCGAGAAGCCCGATCAGATCTACGCCGCGCCGCTCGACATCAACGACGAGCCCGGCGGTAAGGCCTTCATCAAGCAAGCTTCGGCCAAGCTCGGCCCGATCGACTCGCTGGTCAACAACGCGGCCATCGGCCAGGACTCGATGCACCTGCACACCTCGCCGGAGCGCATCGAACAGATCATCCAGACCAACCTGACCGCGCCGCTGATCTTCACTCGGCAGTTCATCCGGCACGCGATGAGCAAGGTGGGTCGCGGCCGCATCGTCAATGTCACCTCGATCTGCGCCCAGCGTGGTTACTCCGGTCTGGTGGCCTACTCGGCCACCAAGGGCGGTCTCGATTCGGCCACCCGCACCCTCGCCCGCGAGATGCACGGCCGGTTCATGGTCAACTCCGTCGCACCCGGCTTCTTCGCCTCGGAGATGTCGTCGGTGCTCGGCACCGAGCAGTTGTCGACGATCAGCCGCCGCACGCCGTCCGGACGGCTGGTCACCCCCGCCAACATCGCCCCCGTCGTCCGCTCGCTGTTGTTCGACGACACCAACATGAACGGCCAGGTCATCGTCGTCGACGGTGGCGGCTCGATCTGAGGACGGCCGGATGAGCGCAACCGTCCGCGACGAACTGCTCGCACAGTTCGCGAAGATCGAACACCTCGAACTCGGCCCCCACGTCGACGGCGAGACCTTCCCGGGCACCGCCCGCTCCTATCTCGCCGATGGACGCGGAGTCGCCTGGCAGATCCCGCAACGCGACGACGTGGCGTTCGCGATCGACGCCGAGATCGCCGACCAGCCGGTCTCCGCCATGCTCGGACGCCGCGCGCGGTCGATGGACCCCGCGGTCGTGTGGCCGCTGTGGACCGGGTGCGAGGCCGCCGCCAAGGCCCTCGATCTGCCGGTGCTGTCGTGGCTGAACTGGCCCGGGCTGCGACTGCCCGCCGACATCGCCGACAAGGTGTCGCTGCGCTGGGAGACCCTCGACGACATCCTGGTTTGTTACGGCGTCGCGACTTTGTGATCTCGCTTGGCTGGGGATTGCGACGCCGCACTCATCTACTGGTTCTCGATGCGTGCCAAGCTGCGTGCAGCAGCCTCCGGCGCGCAGCCCGCGTTCACCGGCAAGCCCTATGCGAACCAGTACGGCAACCCGTACGGGAATCAGTACGGCGGTCCGCAAGGCTACGGCAATCAGGCTCAGCCGCCCCAGCACCAGTACGGCCAGCCGCAGCAGTACGGTCAGCAGCCGCCATACGACAACAATCAGTACGGGCAGCAGTACGGCAACCAGCCCCCGCAGGGGCAGTGACTCACCGGCGTCGGCGCACCGCCTCGACGAGCCGCTTGGTCGGGGCCGTCATCACGAAGTAGGCGCGCTTGGCCCGCGGGCCCGACTCGGTCGCGAGGGCGTGTTCGAGCGCGCGCAGGTGCCGCCGGTCCTTGGCAAGGTCGGCTTCGAGCGCGCTGATCTGTGCGTCCTTGGTGCGTAGGGCCGCCACATAACCCGACTCCGGGGCCACTGCCGCGTGGGCCGGTCGGCTGATCGGCGACGCGTCGTAACCCTCCACGGCGTGCGCGATCTCGGCGCCCGGGTCGCGGGAGTCCGACGCAGCTCGCAGCAGTTCGGTCGCGACCTCCTGCCGATTGAGTTCGGGCCCGAAGGGGTGGTCGAAGGGTCCGAGCCCGGCGGCCAGATCGAGCATGGCAGTCGGTGCATCGATGGCCGCCACCGTGTCGTCGATCGTGTCGTCGATCGCGGCGAAGGCGTGCTCGGTGGCCACCAGGTTGCGCAGCAGCGGGGCCGGGGCGCCGTCCGACCAGCGCAGATAGGCGCTCAGGCCCTGGCCCACGCGCACCCGGTCGCCGCGCAGCAACAGTTGCCGCAGTCGAGTCTCGACCGGAGTGCCTTCGACGCGGGGCACGTCGTGCCCGAGGGCGCCGTCGATGCGGCGGTAGGTGAGCGCGTCACCGCCGACGCCCCGCCCGAGCAGCCACCCGTCGGCCGTGCGCAGCGGATCGGTGAGCAGCGAGTCGCGGCGCAGATCGTGCACGTGCAGCGAGCGCAGCAGGGTGCGCACGCCGGTGTCGGTGGTGGCGCCCGAGGTGACGACCGCGCCCGCGAAGACGGCTGCGACGGGCCGTTCGGGCAGTTCGTCCAGCGTCGGCGGACGCAGGTCGTCGCCGGGTGCGAGCGTCCCGAAGTCCCGGTCGTCCTCGGCGTGGTGGCGGCAGCGGTCGAGCGCGCCGAGTGCCGCGCCGTTCTCGACGTAGACGATGTCGGCGGCCGCACCCTCACGCACCCGCGCGGCGAGCTCGAGGAAGGACATGCCCTCGGAGGATGCCGCGAGCACTCCGGACGGCGGGTCGAGCACGACCGCGAGGTCGAACCGCTTCGTGGGGTGCCAGGCGTCGAACGAACCGCACACCACATGGGCACCGGTGCCGGCGAGCCGTTCGGCATCGGCCACGCCGCGCACGATCACGGTGACGTCGCGTCCGTCGGCCAGCAGGGGCGCCGCCAGCGCGGCCGCGCGGGCGCCGACGAGCAGCACGTTCGGTTCGGCGTCGGGCAGCCCGGTGGCCATCCGGGTGGCGTGTGCCACCAGCACGTCGTCGGCGGCAACCGGGTCGGACCACCCGTCCATCTCGCCGCCGCAGTAGTCGATCTCGTTGCTGCTCATGCCGATCAGCCTATGGGCGGTCGCGGCCGACGGGCGTCACCCGGCTCGTGTTCGGGCGGGCGTCACCCGCGGCGCAGGAGGCTTACGGCGTAGTTGCCGGCGGGGTCGTACGGGTGCAACTCGTAGGTGCCGAACCGGGAGTCGACCCGCAGGCCGGCAGCCGCCACGTCGGCGTCGAACTCCGCCACCGGGTAGACCCGGGAGCGCGGGGGAGTGGCGTCGGTGTGGCAGCCGACCAGGATCCGTCCGTCGGGTGCGAGCAGGTCGCGCATCCGCTCCAGCATCAGCCGTTCCGAGCCGGGCTCGCCGAGGATCATCACGTTGCCGACGCACACCACCAGGTCGTACGTCGTCGGAAACCCTTGTGCGGAAAGCGTTTCCGGGGTGAGGTCGTCGATGCGCGACAGCATCGTCGGTAGCTGCGGGTAGGTCTGCCGCGCCTGCTCTAGCAGCGCCGCGTCGAGGTCGACGCCGTACGCGTCGTGCCCGCGGGCGCGCAAGGTGCCGCCGACCCGGCCCATGCCGCAGCCGGCATCGAGAATGCGCGCGCCGCGCGGCGCCATCGTGTCGGCGAGTCGGGCCTCGCCCTCGATGTCCTGACCCGACGCACGCAGCTGCGCGAACTTCGCGCCGTAGCCGCGGTGGTCGGTCTGCTCCCAGCGGGTCGGTCGGCGGTCCATCGGCGTGTCCTCCTGCACAGATGCGCGGGCTGTCGAGATCCGCGCGAGGCATGACGCGGGCAGATCTCGATACCCGCGTATTCGAGCCTAGACAGCCGGTCGTGGTTGGCTGTACCCGCCGTTGGCACGTGAGGAGCAGCAGTGACGAACCAGGACCGCCCCAGCGTGGGCGTGGTCATGTTGTCGATGGGCGACCGGCCGGGCCCGCTGGCCGAGGCGATCCGCAGCGTGCAGGCGCAGCAAGGTGTCGACCTCGACATCGTGCTCGTCGGCAACGGATGGGAGCCCGAAGGGCTGCCCGACGGCGTCCGCACCGTCTACGAGCCCGAGAACACCGGAATCCCGCAGGGTCGCAACATCGGGGCCGCGGAGGCGATCGGGGAGTTCCTGTTCTTCTTCGACGACGACGCGACGATCCCCGAGACCGATGTGCTCGCCCGCCTTGTCGCCACCATCCAGCAGGCCGACGACATCGCGCTGTGCCAGCCCGGACTCACCGACCCGGTGACCGGTGAGGCGCCCCGACGGTGGGTGCCGCGGCTGCGGGTGAAGCCCGGTGAGTTGCAAGGCGGGCAGGTCGCGACCTTCTCCGAGGGTGTCGTGCTGATTCGGCGTTCGGCATTCGTGCAGGTCGGTGGCTGGCCCGGCAACTTCTTCTTCGGGCACGAAGGGATCGATCTGGCCTGGCGGCTGATGGACGCCGGGTGGCGGCTCTGGTACGCGCCCGAGATCCCGGTCAACCACCCATACACCGAGGCGGCGCGGCACCCGATCTACTACCGCACCAACGCCCGCAACCGCGTCTGGGTGGCCAAGCGCAACCTGCCCGCTCCACTGGTGCCGCTCTACCTCGGCACGTGGACGGCACTCACCCTGGCCAGGGTGCACGACAAGGAGTCGCTGAAAGTGTGGTTTCGAGGTTTCGGTGAGGGTGTGCGCACCGACGCGGGGGAGCGAATTCCGATGCGCTGGAAGACCGTTCGCGAACTGACCCGGGCCGGCCGCCCGCCGATCATCTGATGAGGTATGTCATCACCGGGGTGCGCAGCAAGACCCACCTCATTCACATCGCCGCCTACCTGCGCCGGGAACTTGCCCGTGGCACAGGGCATCTCGATGTCGCATTTGTCGGCGGCGGGCGCTTCCTCGGCAACTCCTCGGTGACGGCGGCCGACGTGGTGGGCTTCCTGCCCGACGACCCCCGCCTCGGGTTGACCTTCCCCGAGGGGGAGCAGCGCTGGTCGAGCACCGGCGACCTGACCTACATCGCCGTCGGTGCTCCGGGCATCAAGCCGTGGATGAGGCTGCGACGCAACGGGATCCGTCACAGCATCCGTGTTGTCGTCACCGATGAGGGCATCGGCACCTACGGCGACTGGCGGACGCGGCGCGATGCCCTCGCCCGGCAGGGCGCCGGGCAGCCCTGGCGCACCGTCCGGCCGTTGGCGATCGCGGCCGCCGACCGGATGCTCACGACGGAGCGCTTCGCGATGTACGACAAGGCGCGCGGGTGGGCGCTCGAGCCGCAGATAGCCGACGAGTTCCGGGCGTTGGTGCCGGCCGGCGCCGAGCAATCGTCCGACCGGGTGGTGTTCCTGACCCAGCCCTGGGTCGAACTCGGGGTGCTGTCGGCCGACGCCTACCTGGCGCACATCGCCGAGGTGAGCAGGGGCGTCGAGGCCGACGGTCTGCGTCTGGCGGTGCGGCCGCACCCGGCCGAAGACACGGGCCGTTATGCCGGATTCGAGATCCTGGACGAGGCGTTCACCGCCGAGGCCGACCCGGCGATCGTCGGCGCGGCCGGGGTGGTCGGTGGCACCAGCACGGCCCTGCTCAATCTCGCCGCCCTGCACGGCCTGCCCTCGGCGCGTCTGGTCGTGCCCGGCCTCGAACACCTCGAAGACGAACTCGGCGCCGACCAACGAGCGCTGCTCGACGCGTATCTGCCGCGAGCCGCCGAGGTCGGTCAGTGGCGCGGGTTACAGTCGTAGACGTGAAGGTGAGGACATCCGCCGCAGCCCGGATCGGTAGCAATCTGTCGGCGTCACCCGCCGTCCAGCGGGTGGTGCACCGTGCCCGCCGAGCGGCCCGTGACACCGCGGCCCGGCTTCCCCGCAGCGACGACGCCACCCCGCTGCGCGCGATCGACCTTCAGCACATCCGCATGACCGATCTGCTCACCGACGGCCGCGACGCCCGTGAGGCCCGTCGTCGGGCGCGCCGCCTCGGGTTGCCGCGCACCATCGACGACACGTCGGTGTGGGCCTGCCTCGGTGCGCTCGCCGCGCTGCTGCGGGTCGTCGACGACGGGTCCCGCCGGGCCGTCGTCATCGACACCGCGGGTGAACGCTCCACCTTCAGCCGATGGGCCACCCAGGCCGGGTTCGCCCCGTTGGGCTTCGACGTCATGCGACCGGGCGTCGTCGGTGATCAGGTGGCCACCGGGAGCGTCGACCTCGTGGTGCGTCTGCACCCGCACTCGACCGGCGCCGACACGGTCGACGAAGATCTCACCCGCGCGTCCTGGGCAGTGCGTCGAGGCGGGCTGATCTGCATCACGATGCGGCTCGGCTCCGACGCCGAACACGGCGTCTCGGTGGCCGACGTGCGGTCGCTGGTGGCGCGCTGCGCCGATCGCGGACTCAAACTGGTCGGCGAGGTCGACCTCGACGACGGACGTCGTGCCAGCGCCGCCGCGCGCGAGGAGGACGGCGCCTTCGGGTTGGCACTGCTGACCTTCCGGGTCACCCCGCAGGCCGCCCCGCCCCGTGACTGACCCGCAGCAGGCCGACTTCGCGCCGGGACGGCGGGTGCCGCTCCGGGCGATCATCGGATCACTGCGTCGGGGAGCCGGAGACCCCACCTGGATCGAAGGACCCGACGGGATCTGGCGGGGGAGCATCACCCCGCACGGACCGGTCTCGCTCGGCCTGCGGGTCGAGCGGGCCGTCTCCGGCGACCGGGTGGTCGCGACCGCGCACGGTCCCGGTGCACCGTGGGCGTTGGAACGGTTGCCGCGTCTGCTCGGTGCCGACGACACCATCGACGACTTCGTCGCTCATCACGATGTTGTCGCCGAAGCTCTTGCTGCGCAACGAGATTGGCGCCTGGGCCGCACAGATCTGGTGATCGACGCGTTGGTGCCGGCGATCATCGAGCAACGCGTCACCGGTCGACAGGCGTTCTCCGCCTACCGCACCCTGGTGCGCCGCTACGGCGCGATCGCGCCCGGGCCGGCCGGGCAGCGCGGCCTGCGCACCCCGCCGTCCGCCGCGCAGTGGTTGCGGGTGCCGTCGTGGGAGTGGTTGCGCGCCGGCGTCGATGCACAGCGTGCCGACACGGTGATGCGGGCGCTGCGGGTGGCCGCTCGGCTGGAGGAGTGTGTCGACCTGCCGGCGCAGGAGGCGTCACGCCGGTTGCGCACCGTGCCCGGCATCGGTGTGTGGACGGCCGCGGAGGTCGCCCAGCGGGCCTTCGGCGATCCCGACGCGGTGAGCTTCGGCGACTACCACGTGGCCAAGAACATCGGCTACGCCCTCACCGGGCAACCCGTCGACGACGCCGGGTTGGCGCAGCTGCTCGAGCCGTACGCCGGGCACCGCTACCGGGTGCAGTATCTGGTGCACGCCGCCGGCCTGAGCCGTCCGCGTCGCGGACCGCGGCTGAGCCTGCCGACGCACCTGCCGGCGCGGTTCTGAGCAGTTCGCCTGCGCACCGATCGCCCGGACCCTAGGCTCGACCGCGTCGACGGACTCGGGGGAGCCATGGTCGGCGAAGGTCAGCCCGACCGGGCAGTTCCAGATCCTGCACCAGGTGGAACCCAACACGATGATGCCGCTGGCGTCGTCGATCAAGGTGTTCGTGATGCTGGCGATCGTCGATGCGGTGCGCACCGGGCGGTACCGCTGGACCACCGTCTTCACCCTCGCCGCCCAGGACCGCGCCGCGGGCAGCGGCGCAGCGTTTGCGATGGGGTTGGACGGCGCGGTGGGCGGACGGCCGGGTAGGCGGACGCGGAGTGGACGGCGTCAGCGGGGTTGCTTGCCGGCGCGCAGGATGGCCGCGCGGGCGAGCGACTCGATGGAGTCGACGAGTTCGGGGCGGTTGCTCCAGCCCTGCTGGGCGTGGATGACCGAGAGTTCGGTGCAGCCGAGAACGACGACGTCCGACTGCTGCGCGAGGCGGGAGATGACCGCCTCGAGGCCGGCGAGGTCGATCGGTCCGCCCGCCTTCACGCCGTCGTAGATCACCGACATCGTGAGCTGCTGATCGGCGTCGTCGGGGTAGATCGTCTGCGCGCCGAGCGAATCCAGCACTCGCTCGTAGACCTTCGCGGCGCGGGTGCCGTTGGTCGCGAGCAGGCCGATGCGCGGCGACCGGTCGGAGGAGCCATCACCGGCTCGCTCGTCAGCCCGCTCGGCGGCACGCTCCACGGCAGCCTTAGCGGTCTCCTCGACGATCGACAGGATCGGCTGCGAGGTGGCCGCGGCGATCGTCGGCAGGAAGTGGTAGGCGGTGTTGCACGGGATCACCGTGAAGTCGGTGCCGATGGCGTCGAGGCGCGCGGCGTCACGAGCGAGCACCGGCCCGGGGTCGGGCGCGTCGTCGGACAGGATGCGGGCCGTGCGATCGGGCTGGCTGGAGTGCACCAGCACGACCAGGTCGAGGTGCTCCTGATCGGTCGCCGCCGGGGTGAGCCGCACGAGCACGTCCTGGAAGAGCGCCGTCGCGGCAGGACCGTTGCCGCCGATTACGCCGACCGTCGGGCCCGGCCAAGACGCGTCCTCGTTCACCGGGAGCGGCGAATTGTCCTGTGCCTGTTCGGAGTTCACACCAACGCCTTCGGCTCGGGGTAGTACCGGCGGTATTTGCGCACGTAGTTGACCTGGTTCATCGCGATCCACTGCCAGCGCTTCGGGCTCTTCTCCGCCTTGTAGAACCACGGGTTGGTGACCTCGCCGTCCTTGAGCAGCTTGTTGAGCTTGGCCTTGGTGGCGGGGTCGGTGACGTACTTCTTGAGCAGGCGCACGGGCACGGCACTGAAGACGTGCTCGGTGGTGGTCTCGATGACCGGGCGCCCCTCGAGCGACTCGCCCTTGACCCACTCGTTGACGTACCACTCGACGACGTTGTGGCCCGCGGCCGTGATGTAGAAGCTCGTGCCGCCGAGGCGCGGGTTGAGTTCGAAGAACACCGTCTCGCCGATGCGCGGATCGAACTTCATGTCGAAGTTCGCCCAGCCGCGCCAGCCGACGTGTTCGAGCAGCCGGGTCGCGGCCGCAACGGCCTCGTGGTCGACGCCGGTCATGATCGCAGCGGGGAAGCCGCGGGTGTCCGGGGCGTGTTCCTCGAGCAGCACCCGACCGAAGCAGGCGAACTTCACCTCGCCCTGCTTGCTGACGTAGCAGGTGAGGATGCGCATGCCCTGGTCGTCGCCGGGGATGACGTCCTGCAGGATGAACTTGTCGCGGTAACCGGCCGCATGCAGCTTGCCGAGCAGGTCGTCGAGTTCGGCCCGTGACGACGCCGAGTGGATCTTCTGCTTGCCGGCGAAGTCGACGCCGGCGTACGCCTCCGCGTTCGACGGCTTCGCGATCACCGGGAAGGTGAGGGAGTCCAATTGGGCTGCGGCCGAGTCGGATCCGTGGTCCGAGACCTCGTAGACGACGGTCGCGGGGTGCGGGATGTCCAGCTCGTGGCACAGCTGCGCGAAGTTCTCCTTGCGGGTGAGTCGGTCGATGAGTTCCGGCTCGCTGTAGGGGATGAGGTAGAGGTCGTCGAGCCGGTGCTTCACCCGGGCCAGCACACTCACGACGTGGTCGGTGGTGGCCAGCAGCAGGCGCTTGTCCGAGCCGACCTTCGGAGCCAGGTCGCGCAGCGTGGCGACGAGCAACTCGGGGTCTTCCAGCGACGGGATCTGTCGGTGCTCGACCAGGCAGCTGTGCGCGATCGGACCGGCGACCATGCGCGACACGATGAGCGTGCGGTAGCCGTACGCCATGTGGAACGAGCGGGCGAGGCTGTAGCCGAGCCGGTCGCCGCCGAGGACGACAGGCACGAAGTCCTGGCCGGGGATGATGGCGGAGGGTCCGGGCGCGACGATGTCAGGCATGGCACCCGAGCCTAATGGCGCGAGTCGCCGATCCTGACGCGGACGCCGTCCGTCACCGGTGTGAGGTCGGCGACCAACCGCTCGCCGGCCAGCGCCACCTCGAACCTCGCCGCGCAGCGGCCGAGCGCGTACGGGTCGGCGCAGACCACCGTCCAGTCGGTGCCGGCGCCGTCGAGCCCGGCGTCCTGGCTGGTCTCGTCGGGGGCCACGGCGACCGCCCACGCCCGGTGCACCCGGTCCTCGAGCGGTTCGGGGTGCACCGATTCGATGCCGACCTGCTGCGACAGTGGCGTGCCGGCAGCGACGCCGAGCGCGTCACGCACCGCCTCGGCGCGGCCGAGGGCGAACCAGTCGGTGGGGCCCGAGCGCACCAGGGTGCGGGCGCCGGCAGCCTGCGGGTCGAGGAAGCGGGCATCGAGGCCGCGCACGATCGCGACCGGGACGCGGTCGAGCTTGCCCTTCACCAGGTCGGCGGCCGCGGCGACCTCGTCGGCGACATTGCGCACGGTCACCGCGAGGTCGTGGCCGTGGGTGTCGGCGAGACCGCGGAGGTCCTCCAGCGGCGAGATGCCGTGGCAGCCGAGCGCGAAGTCGGTGAGTCCGCCGCGCCACGACCGGCCCGAGGTGTCGGAGAGCACGACCGCGAAGTCGCCGTGGCCGACGAGTGACGAGAGTTCGCCGTGGATGCGCCCGGCCTCGGCGTCGGGGTCGTGCGGCAGCAGCAGTCGCACGTCGTCGTCGGCGTTCGAGGAGTCGATGCCGGCCCCGGCCATCACCGGCCCTGCCTTGGCCTCGACCACCCGGGTGTGGCCGGTGGAGGTGCGGCGTTCGGCAACGACCCGAACCGATTCGGTCAGCACCAGATCTGCGCGTTCGATCGAGGGGTCGCCGTGCAGGCCGAGCGCCTTGGAGACGACCTTGCTGGTGATCACCACGACGTCGCCCGGTGCCAGGGCGAGGTCGGCGCCGGCGAGCGCGTCATGGACGACCGCGGCCAACGACGTGCCGGTGGTGATCTCGCCGATGCCCCTGACCGGCAGGATCGTCAGCCCATCGGTGGAGCCTGCGGGCCTGTTCACCGGCACACTCACGGACGCAGTTCCAGACCGAGCCGGACGGCGGCCGCGGCCATCGCCTCGGTGGCGGCTGCGTCCTTCATCAGCAAGGGCAGCGCGACGGTGCGCGGCCCCTTGCCCGAGCGGGTCGCGGCCGCGAACGCGGTCTCGTCGGCGGTGTCGATCAGCCAACCGTCCAGGAAATCGGCGTAGAGCGACGCGACGCCGGCGGGGGAGACCTCGACGTCGAGCGCCGCGAGGCAGGCGTCGGCGTGGCCGCGCACCGGTCCGCCGCCGACGATGGGGGAGACACCCACGACCGGGGCTTCGGTGCCGCGCAACGCTTCTCGCACGCCGGGCACCAGCAGGATGATCCCGATCGACACCACCGGGTTGCTCGGCGGCAGGATCACCAGGTCGGCGGAACGGATCGCGTCGAGCACTCCGGGAGCTGCCGCGGCGCGGTCCATGCCGGCGACCACGAAGCGGCGCGCGGGCACCTTCGCCTGCATCCGGATCCACCACTCCTGGAAGTGGACCGCCCGCTCGGAGTCGCCCTCGTCGACCACCACGTGCGTCTCGACGAGGTCGTCGGTCATCGGCAGGAGGCGGACGCCCTGACCTGGCAGGCCCCAGCGTGCGGCGAGCCGTTCGGTCACCTGCGACGGCGTTGCGCCCTGGGCCAGCCACATGCTGCGCGCGATGTGGGTGCCCATGTCCCGGTCACCCAGGCCGAACCACTGCGGCTCGACGCCGTAGGCGGCGAGTTCCTGCTGCACCGCGAAGGTCTCGTCGGCGCGACCCCAGCCCTGCTGTTCGTGGATGCCACCACCGAGCGTGTAGAGCAGCGTGTCGACGTCGGGGCTGACCCGCAGACCGAAGAGCGTGATGTCGTCGCCGGTGTTGGCCACGACGGTCAGCTCGTGGGGACCGTTGTCGAGGGAGTCGAGGGAGTCGAGGTGTCGACGCAGACCACGCAGGAATCGGGCGCCGCCGACGCCGCCGGCCAGGGCTGTGATGCGCATGGGGCGCAAGTGTGTCAGTCGGTGCCGATAGCATGATTTTCGGGTCCCGTGCGACTTCCTCACTTACCTGTTCGCACTTGACGAACAGGGCACGACACGCGTGTAATGACACCGTTGTAATTCCGTCGGCGTCAGGAGGGACCGTGCAGGAATTTTCTTTGTTCGCGGTAGAGCCGCTCGATGTCGACGAGGACGGTGCCCTCGGTTGGCAGGAGCGTGCTCTGTGTGCGCAGACCGACCCCGAGGCGTTCTTCCCCGAGAAGGGCGGCTCCACCCGCGAGGCCAAGAAGGTCTGTGTCGGGTGCGAGGTCAAGGCCGAGTGCTTGGAGTACGCACTGGCCAACGACGAGCGCTTCGGCATCTGGGGTGGCCTGTCCGAGCGCGAGCGTCGCAAGTTGAAGAAGCGAGCGGTCTAGTCCGCTTCCGCTGTGGTGACCCTCATGCTCACCTCCGACGTTGACGGGTCGCACTTTCCGGAGGACGAAGGCCCGCGGCTGAGCGTCACCACGATGGTGGTGGTGCGCCACGGCGGCGAGCGTCTCGAGGCAACACTCGAGTCGCTGATCGCCCAGCACCGCCGTCCCGACCGGCTGGTGCTCATCGACACCACCGAAGAACGTTCCACCCACCGCGTCATCGACGCCCACATCGGGCTACGGGACGCCTTCCCGGACGTCTCCGTGGTCACCGTCCCCGCGGGCGCCACCTTCGCCGACACCATCGACATCGCCGTCGAGGCCCTGCCCGAGCCGGGCGACGACGTCGTCGTCACCAAACGCAGCCGCACCCGCGCCGACAAGCGACCGATCCGGCCGCGCGACCGGCACGAGTGGCTCTGGCTGTTGCACGAGGAGAACCGCCCCGACGCCTCCGCACTCGACGCCCTCGTCGAAACCGTCGGTCGCACCGACCGCATCGGCGTTGCCGGTTGCAAGGTGCGCGACGCCGAGCACCAGCGGCGACTGGTCAATGTCGGCCTCGAGGTCACCCGCACCGGCCGACACATCGGCGAGCGGATGCAGCACGAGTTCGACCAGGGGCAGCACGACGACCGCGCCGATGTGCTCGCGGTCAGCAGCAGCGGCCTGCTCATCCGCCGCGACGTCTACGCCGGCCTGGGCGGGTTCGACCCCGCGTTCGACGGTGACGGCGACGGCCTCGACCTGTGCTGGCGGGCGCACCTGACCGGCCATCAGGTCGTCGTCGTGCCCGACGCGGTCGTGCACCAGTTCACCGGTGACAACCCCGACGAGGGGCATGCCGACCCCGACCTCCCGGCGCCGCGCAGCCCGCGCACGTTGCGCCGCCATCGGCAGGTGGCGCTCGCGCGCTCGTCCCTGCTCGGTTGGCCGGTGATGAGCCTGTGGGTGTTCGTCTCCGGCATCGTGCTCGGCCTGGCGATGTTGCTGGTCAAACGACCCCGGCGCGCCGTGGCGGAGTTCGCCCAGGCGACCGCGCCGTTCGGTCTGGTGCGCATCGTCGGGGCCCGCAGTCGCTTCTTCGGTCGGGCGAGCGCCCGCCGCCGGTACCTGTCAGGGCTGTTCGTCGGTGCGGGCGCCGCCTTCGCGAGCGCCCGCGACTCCTTGCGCGCCGCCGTCACACTCGACGACGCCCCGGCCGGCCAGCCGCTGATCGAACAGGGCACCGGGGAGACCGGTCCCGTCGACGACGACGCCCAGGCGCTCGCCGCACCGCGGCGTCCGCTGGGTCGGCTCGCCCTCAGCCCCGGCTTCTGGACGGTGCTGGCGCTGCTGGTGGTCGCCGGGGTGCAGTGGCGCGAACTGCTCGGCAGCCGCTCGTTCCAGGGCCGTTCGGGCGCGATCACCGGAGGCGAGCTGCGACCCTTCGCCACCGACTCCGGCGGCATCTGGCGGCTCTACCACGACAGTTGGACCGGCGCCGGGGTCGGCGGCCCGAACCAGCACAGCGAATACCTCCCCGTGCTGTGGCCGCTCGCCTGGGTGATCGAGCACATCGCCGGGCTCGCTCATGCCACCAGCGGTCACACCGCCGTCCTGTGGCTGTTGGCGTTGACCATCCCGCTGTCCGGTCTCACCGCCTATCGCGCCGGACGCGTCCTCACTCCGCACGCGTGGCCGCGCGCCGTGGTGGCCGCCCTGTGGGCGACGACCGCGCTGGCGACCACGGCGTCGGCGCAGGGTCGGCTGGGCCCGGCCGTCGGCCATGTCCTGGCGCCCCTGGTGTTCGCCGGAGTCGTTGCGGTCGCCCGCCCGCGGGCATCGGTGACGATGACCTTCGCCACCGTGCTCGCCGATGGTCTGCTCGGCGCCTTCGCGCCCGTGCTGCTGGCCTTCGCGACGGTGGCCGCGCTGTTCGTGGTGGTGTTCGCATCGGGTGGGGCGCGGTTGCGTGGGCTCGTGGTCGCCGTGCTGCCGTGGGCGCTGCTCGGCGCACAGACCCGGCGCCTCATCGACGACCCCCGACTGATCTTCTCCGGACCGGGCAATCTGCTCACCGGGCCCGCGCCGCAGGTCGAGCCGTGGCAGTTGGCGCTGTTGCACCCCGGCGGTGCGGGCTCCTACCCGGTGCTGCTCGGTCTGCCCCTGGTGGTGCTCGCGGTGCTCGGGTTGTTCGCGCCCGGGCGGCACCGCTTCATGATCGGCGCGTCGGTGCTGGGGCTCGCCGGTCTCGCGCTAGCGTTGCTGGCGCCCCGCCTCACCGTCATGCAGACGGCCGACGGCGCGCGGACGCTGTGGGCCGGGGTGCCGTTGCAGGTTTTCGCGCTCGCCTGTGCGGGCATCGCGCTGACCGGTCTGGCGGCCCCCCATCCGCGCACGCGCACCGCGCGCGCCCTGTTGCACCCCGCGTGCGCGGCCGTCGCGGCGGTGCTGACGCTCGGTGTGATCGGTTGGGCGGGCTGGGCCGGTGAGGTGACCGCGTTGCGTCCGGTCGCGCAGCCGCTGCCGGAGCTGGTCAGCAAGCAGTTCGCCGGGCCGCGGTCGGTGCGCGCATTGGTGCTCACCGTCGATCGGGACGGCGACCTGACCTACCGGGTGCAGGGCCGCGAGGCGGGCCTGCCGGTCACCGATCTCGCGCTGCCTGCGCCGAGCGGGGGCTCGGTCACTGCGACCGCCGTGAACGACCTGCTGCGCGGTCAGGGCGAGGCCGCCGCCGGGGCTCTGCACCGGCTGGCCATCGGTTACGTCGTGTTGTCGGGTCCCGGTGCCGACCGTTCCGAGGTCGTCGGCGCCCTGCAAGGCGGGGGATCGCTGCTGCGGATGAACGCCTCGGCCACGAACCACGTGTGGCGGGTCGCGCCGCAGGCCGTGGCCGACCGCTCCCGCACCGTCGCCAGCAGCCGGCTCGTGCTTCACGAGGGTGACCAGCCGCTCCGCGAGCTCACTAGCAACGACTGGCACGCCGCGGCGTCCGTCGTGATCCCGGCCGGGGCTGCCGACCGGCGGGTCGTGGTGGCCGAGCCCGCCGGCTGGGCCCGCACCGCCAAGGTCGCTTTCGCCGGTCAGATCCTGCCGCCGAGTGTCGACGACGGCGTCGTGAGCTACCGGATCCCTTCGGGTGCAGGCCGATTGACGATCGAGCAACGCCCGACCTACGAACGCACCCGGCAGGCGCAACTCGCGCTCGGGGTGCTGGTCTGCTTCGTCGCGTTGCCGTTCGGCAACCGTGCGTCCCGCAAGCGGGCGTGGTGAGGACGACGTCGTGGTGAAGGGTCTGACAGCGCTGCGCGCGGTCGTCGTGACCGCGGTCGCGGCCGGACTGGTCTACGGATCGAACCAGGTCGATGTGACGGCCGACTGGTCGCGGTCGGGTGACCGTGCGGCCGCACGAGCCTCGACCGCCGCGATGAACACCACGCTCGTCTGCCCCGGCCCCGACCGTCCGGGTGCTCCGGGCCAAGACCAGTCGCCGCAGCAGGTGGCGGTGTCGAGCGGGGTGGCGCCGACCGCCTGGATCGGTGGCTCGGGCGCGGGATCGCTGCAGTTCACCCGGTTGCCGGCCAATGGTTCGGGCGCGCCGCAGGAGCGCACCAGCTCCGCCGAGAACGAACGCACCGACCTCAGCGGCGCGGGAGCGCTGCGGCTGACCGGTGCGGGATCGCTGGCCCGAGGCGTCGCCGCACTGCAGTACGCGGTCGACGACGAACCCACGGTCGCCGGGCTGGTCATGAACGCCTGCTCGGCGCCGACCAAGGACGCCTGGCTCCCGATCGGCGGCAACCAGGCCGGACGGCTGGGTCGAGTGGTGCTGAGCAACCCGACGCAGACACCGGTCACCGTCGACGTCGCGGTCGTGGGTCACGCCGGAGAGGTCGCCGACAAGGGGGCCAACGGTGTCGTGGTGCCTCCCGGCGACCGGGTCGTCGTGGGCGTCGGTGACTTCGACGGGTCGTTGGCCGACGCGATGGTGCATGTGACCTCGCGCGGCGGTTCGGTGGGAGTCACCGGGTTCGACGTCTGGATGACCGGCGAGACACCCTCGGGCGCAGCGGCCTCGGCGCCGGCGCAGGCCGGCACCGACCTGATTCTTCCCGCCTTCCAGGTGACGACGGGCACGCCGCGGGTGCGGGTCGCGGTGCCCGGCGGCGAAGCGGCCACGGTGCGGGTGCGGCTGGTCGACGCCGACGGACTGGTGGTGGCCGACGAGGTGCAGGACGTTCCCGCAGGAGCCACGGGTTCGGTTGCGTTGCAAGGAGTTCCGGCTGGCTGGTATGCGCTGCGGGTGACCTCCGAGCAGCCCGTGGCAGCCGCGGCGATGACGTCGGCCGTCGCCACCGGGCGCTCGGACATCTCGTGGTCGACATCCGCTGACGGCACCGAGGGGGTGGTTGGCACGCCGCTGCCGATGCTGCCCGCCGGTGTGCGCACCACGATCTCGCTCTACTCGCCCGACAAGCCGGCCACCGTCGAACTCGTCACGACCGGCGACGGCGGACGCACCCAGCAGGTGCAGGTCGAGGCCGACCGGGAGACCCGGCTCGAGGTCACCGGACGCACCGGCGTCTGGGTGCGGGTGCGGTCCGGGTCGGTGCATGCGGCGCTGGCCTCTTCGGGCCGGGACTCTGCCGGTCCGTTGCTCGAGGTCGCCGCGCTCGAGCCCGTCGTGGTGAAGTCCGACCTGCGCGAGTCGACCGCCGAACTCGACTGACCCACCGCCCGCGCGTGCCCATGGGAATGGGCGCGCGTGACGCGATCAGCGGTTGGCGGTGAGCCAAGCAGCCAGGGTGATGCCGCCGCGGCGGGCCGTCGGCCCGGGCAGGTTCGAACCGCGCGCGAACGCCTTGAGCACCCCGCCGACCGGCGGGACGTTCACCGTCCGACGCAGTTTGACGCCACGGACGTGGCTGGTGAGTACCGCGATCTCCCGCGCGCTGAGCACCTCCGGGCCGGCGAGTTCGACCGGGCCGGTGACCGGTTCGTCGGCCAACGCGACGTCGACGAGCGTCTTCGCGACCCACTCCGGGTCGACCGGAGCAGCCCGGAAATCCTTGGGCGCGAACGAGATTCCGCCGGGTTGTGGCCCGAAGAACTGTGCCACCATCGGGTGGAACTGGGTGGCCCGGACGATCGTGTGCGGCAGGCCTGATTGCACGAGCACGGTCTCGGCCTGAGCCTTGGCGCGGTAGTACGACACCGGGTTGTCCCAGCAGCCCACGATCGACACCTGCACGAACTGCGGCGGGTCGCCGTCCAGTGCGGCCATCGCGAGGCGGCGGGTGCCGTCGACGTCGACGTCGCTCGCGTGCAGCGGGTCGGTCGCGCAGTTGATCACGGCCTGCACGCCGTCCAACGCCCGGGTGAGGCCGGTGCCGTCACACAGGTCTCCGGTGATGTAGGTGACGCCGGGCTCGTCGGCGCGGGTGGAGCGGGTGAGCACCCGCGCGGGCACCTGCGAGCGCACCAACTCCGCGACGACCGATCGCCCGAGCCGTCCGGTACCGCCGGTGACCAGCACCGGCAGTCGGCCCACGGTGGGCAGGCCGGGCACGATGGTGGGTGGCGCGGTCGCGTCGGACATCTCAGCCTTCCTTGAGGTCGTCGGGGTTGATGCCGAGCAGGCCGGCGATCTGTTCGCACATCACGATGTCGATGAGTTCGACGAGTTCGCCCTCGTTGTCGGCGCGGGTCTCCAGCGGACGCCGGTAGACGACCACGCGGGCCGGCAGCGGCCCCTCGGCGGGAAACGCGCGGGCCAGCGCGATCTGGTCCTCCCACGGCGCCGGGTCGCTGGGCGGAACGTCCTCGACCGCGAGCTCGATCGGCACCCGCTTGATCTGGGCGCGATCGCAGACCCGCTCGAAGGCCTCCAACACCACCTCGTCGAACCGTTGGCCGCGCGAGCGCATCGCCGGCACCCGCGGCCATGCCATCGGACCGCGCATCCCGCGACCGTGACGGCCCTGGCGTCGGACGGAGTTCATGTGCGGCAGCCTAATCGGCGTCGGTCAGGCCGCCCCACGGCGCGGCTGCGGGACACCGACCTTGGGAGGTTCTACAGTCGTCGCCGTGATGAGCGCGGGATGGTCAGCGGGATGGTCGGGATGCTGAAGCGACAGTGCTGCCGGGCCGGGTGCGGCCAGGGCGCGGTGGCGACGCTGACCTACGTGCACCGCGATCAGACGGTTGTTCTCGGGCCGTTGGCCACCTACGCCGAACCGCACGCCTACGACCTGTGCGCGCACCACGCGTCCCGGCTCACCGCTCCGCGCGGCTGGGACGTGGTGCGGCTGCCGATCGACTTCACCGAACCGGCACCGAGCCAGGACGACCTGCTCGCGCTCGCCGACGCCGTCCGCGCGGCGGGCACTCCCGCGCCCGCTCCCGTCGTCGACGACGAGGACGCACCCGCCCCGCGACTGCGGGTCGTCCGCTCCCGCTGACCCGGTTCGTCCCGACTACGCTGGTCGGGTGGAACCCCTTGTCATCTCGACCAATGTCGCTGCGCCGAAACCGAATCCGGCTGCGAAGGGTCGACCCACCGGCAGCCGTAAGGTGCCGGCCGACGGGATCGAGGTGTTCGCGCCGGGTCCGTCCTACGGCGACGGCTCCGGGGTGCAGGGCGATCTGATCGGCGACAGCGATCACCACGGCGGTGCGCAGAAGGCGGTCTACGCGTTCGCCCGCGAGCAACTCGACCATTGGGAGCGGGTGCTCGACCGGCCCCTCGCCGACGGGATGTTCGGCGAGAACCTCACGACGACCGGCATCGACCTGGAAGCGCTGCTGATCAACCAGCAGGTGCGGATCGGCTCCGCGCTGCTCGAGGTGTCGATCCCGCGGTCGCCGTGCGCCACTTTCGCGGCCCACATCGGAGCGCCGCGCTGGGTCAAGCGGTTCACCGAACACGGCCGCTGCGGCATCTACCTGCGGGTCGTCGAGCCGGGGCGGATCGTCGCGGGTGACCGGCTCGAACTGCTCGGGCGTCCCGCACACGACGTCGACATGCTGACCGCCTTCGCCGCCGCGATGGGCGACCTCGACGCGTCCGCCCGCGTGGTCGATGCGCACTGTCTGCCGCAGATGTATCACGAGCGGCACGTCGCGGCCCTGGCTCGCCGGGCCCGGGCCTGAGCCCGCGCAGCCCGCCGCGACATTAGGCTGCCGCCTGTGACTGCAGTGAAACTCGCCGACTTCATCAAGGCGTACGACGTGCGTGGCCTGGTGCCCGAACAACTGAGCGAGCCGGTCGTGCGGGCCATCGGTTCGGCCTTCGCGCAGGTGGTGGCGGCGCCGGCGGAGGCCACCGCGATCGTCGTCGGACACGACATGCGCCCGAGTTCGCCGACGCTGGCGCGGGCGTTCGCCGAGGGCGTCGCCGCGCACGGCATCGACGTCACGCTCATCGGGCTCTGCTCGACCGACGGGCTCTACTACGCCTCCGGCGCGCTCGACGTGCCCGGCGCGATGTTCACCGCAAGCCACAACCCGGCGCAGTACAACGGCATCAAGCTCTGCCGTGCGGGTGCGCGCCCCGTCGGCCAGGACAGCGGTCTCGCCGAGATCCGCGACCTCGCCCAGTGGACGCTGGACCGGGGCGAGCTGCACGGCCTCACCGGCGGGGGCCGCACCGGCACGATCACCGAACACGACCTGCTCGACGACTACGCCGCCTTCCTGCGCGGTCTGGTCGACCTGCGCGGCGGACGTCCGCTGAAGGTGGTCGTCGATGCCGGCAACGGCATGGGCGGGCACACGGTGCCCGCCGTGCTCGGCGGCGGCGACCTGCCGCTGGAGATCGTGCCGTTGTACTTCGAACTCGACGGCACCTTTCCCAACCACGAGGCCAACCCGCTCGAGCCGGAGAACCTGCGCGACCTGCAGGCGGCGGTCGTCGAGCACGGAGCCGATATCGGTCTGGCCTTCGACGGCGACGCCGACCGCTGCTTCGTCGTCGACGAGCGCGGCGAGCCGGTGAGTCCGTCTGCCGTGACCGCCCTGGTCGCCACCCGCGAGGTGGCCAAAGCCGTTGCGGCAGGGGCAGATCCGTCTGACGTGACGATCGTCTACAACGTCATCTCCTCCCGAGCCGTGCCGGAGATCGTCGCCGAGACCGGTGCGCGCACCGTCCGCACCCGGGTGGGGCACTCCTTCATCAAGGCGCAGATGGCCGAGCACGACGCGGCCTTCGGTGGGGAGCACTCCGCCCACTACTACTTCCGCGACTTCTGGTTCGCCGACACCGGCATGCTGGCGGCGATGCACGTGCTCGCCGCGCTCGGCGAGCAGGGCAAGCCCCTGTCGCAGTTGATGGCCGATTTCGCGAGGTACCCGGCGTCGGGGGAGATCAACTCGACCGTCGCCGACCAACGGGCTGCCACCGCACGGGTGCGTGACTGGGCTGCGACGCAGGGCGAGATCACCGCCGACGAACTCGACGGGCTCACCCTCACCCACGAGGCCGACCCGATGTGGTGGCTGAACGTGCGGGCCAGCAACACCGAACCGTTGCTCCGGCTCAACGTCGAAGCGGCGGACGGTGAGACGATGGAACGCGTGCGTGACGCCGCCCTGGCCGCGATCCGCAGTGAACAGGCGTGAATGAGTTGAACCCGATGACCGACACACAGCACCACCTCGAGGAGACCCGATGACTGCCCAGATCGACGGTTGGCTGCGCGAGATCGTGCGCTGCCCGGTGTGCCGCGGCGAACTCGTCGACGGCACCTCACCCGACGGTGCGCCGGAGTTGCAGTGCGCCGACGACTGCGAGCAGGCGGGTCAGCGCCGCGGTTACCGCATCGACGACGGCATCCCGGTGATGCTCGCCGACGAGGCCCGGGTCTTCTCCGTCTGACGTCGACACCGACGACGAACACGACGACGGGCACGGTGCGGCGATGGCTGAGCTGAGCGAACGCTGGGTGGACGATCCGGCCGAACTCGCACGTCGCGACTCCCGCGACATGCTCCGGGCGCTCGCAACGGCCGGTGCTCAGGTGCGCGAGGCGATCACCCTCTCGGCCGAGGGGTCGATCGAGCGCATCGGGGACGGGTCGCGGCCACGGGCGGTGCTGGTGGCTGCCGTGGGCGGCAGCAAGGTGGTCGGCGACGTGCTGCGGGTGCTCGCCGAGGCGGGTTCGCCGGTGCCGGTGTCGACCCGCAGCAATGTGCCCCTGCCCGGTTGGGTCGGGCCCCTCGACATGGTGATCGCGGTCTCGGTGTCGGGGCGAGCCCCGGGACCGCTCGCGATCGCGATGGAGGCCGCCCGCCGCGGTGCGTCGCTGCTGACGGTCGGCGCCGACGACTCGCCGCTGGCCGACGTCGCGCGTCAGGCCCGTGGCGTGCACATCGGGGTCGGACGCGGGCGCGGTTCCAGCCGGACGGCGTTGTGGTCGTTGCTCACGCCCGCGCTGCTCGGTGCCCACGAACTCGGTGTCGTCGACGTCTCGGCCGACATGCTCACCGAGGCGTCGCAGGTGCTCGATGCCACCGCGGAGGAATGCCGTCCGAGCTCGGAGTCGTTCGTCAATCCGGCGAAGCTCGCGGCCGCGACCCTCGCCCCGACCGTGCCGATGGCGCTGGGCGACGACCCGCTCAGCGGGGTGGCGGCCGTGCGTGCCGCCGAGATGCTCGCCCGCACCGCCCGCGTGCCGGCGACGTACGGTGTGCTGCCCGACGCGGCGTCGCAGGTGGTGGCGTGCTTCGACGGCCCGTTCACCGCCGGCGGCGGCAACGGCACCGGCCGCGATCAGTCGTTCCGGGACGACGACATCTTCGCCGACCCGTTCCTCGACGGCCCCGCGCAGCCGCGGTTGGGGCTGCTGATGTTGCGTGACGTCGCGCGCGACGACCCCGCGGGCCGGGCCTCGACCGCGCTCACCGAAGCGGTCATCTCCGAGGCGCACAGCGCCGGCTGCAAGGTGGTCGAGGTGACCGCTGAAGCCGGGCCGCCGATTGCCCGGCTTGCGCGGCAGCTGGCGATGGTCGACTACATCGCCACCTATCTGGCGATCGGCACCGGGATCGACCCTTCGGTCTCGCCGCACGTGGCCGACCTGCGCGACCGCACCCGCGACTACTGACGCGCGGCGGCTCCTTCGTCCTCCCAGTGGCGGATCGTCGGGGTCAGGACCCCGACGATCCACCCCGCTGCCTCGCGCCGGCTCGTCGGCGCACGAGCACCAGCACGCCGGCGACCAGGAGCAAAACGGCGACCAGCACCGCCGCGAACTCCGCCCGGCTGAACACGTACTTGTCGTCGTAGGCGATCGGGATCTGCTCGCTGTCGGTGGCTGCACGGCCGAACGTGAAGTCGCTCACCTGCGCTGCGGGTTCGGCGAAGGTCTGGGTCAGCACCGTGAGATAGGGCGCCTTCGCGACGACCGGCCGGATGGGGTCGGTCACCCGTGTCGTGCGGGTGCGCAGGTCGGCCGCGAAGTAGGTTTCCGCATCGCCGGCGCTCGCGTCGGTGCGCTGCACCCGGTGGTCGGAGAAGACGTACGTCTTGACGAAGGTCGGGGACTGCGCGGCACGGGACATCCGCATCGGGTAGACGAACCGGCTGTCGGCGTAGGTCAGCGTGATCGGCGGCAGCGCGCCGTTCAGGCGTGCACCCTGCGGCGTCAGCTGCATCGCGACGAATGCCCATCCCTCCCGGACGTATTCGTCGAGCACCGTCTGCACCGCCGGTCGCACGGTGTAGCCGTGGCCGATGAGCCAGTCGCGCAGCGCCGCGGAGTCGCCGGCCTTCAAGGTTGTCGCCCGCAGCGGGCCGAGGTCGACGCTCGACAGTTCCTGCACGCCGCCTCCGGGGGCGCCGGCGCTCGTTGCACCTACCCCGCCGCCGGCGGCGTCGAAGTCGCCCCCGACCAGGTGCCAGCGGGCGCGACGCTCGGGGGTCGTGGCCCGCGCCAGCGACCCGAACAGGTCGGCGTCGCCGAGTCGCACCTGTGCCGGCGCCGGTGTCGGCACGACGAGCCCGGCTTGCGGGGCGTCCGAGCGCAGGTGCAGGCGCATCGTGACCTCGGTGGCTGCTCGGGCGCCGGTGCCCGTGTGCACCACCATCACCTCCTCGGTCGGCGCGGTCGAGGTGGAGTCGGATGGCACGAAGACCCCGCCGCACGCGCAGGCCTGTGCTGTGGGAAGAGCCACGAAGCCGAGGCCCAGCAACACCAGTGTCGCGACCAGGAGGCGTCGCCATGATCTGTCGACGCCCCGACGAACCGCCCCGTAATCTCGCATTGTGACTCCTGATGTGAACGCCGAACCGACCGACATGTCCTACGGCGACTACCTCGCCCTCGACACCTTGCTGGACGCCCAGCATCCGCGCGCGGTTCCGCCCGAGCACGACGAACTGCTGTTCATCATTCAGCACCAGACCAGTGAGCTCTGGTTCAAACTTGTCATTCACGAACTGCGCTCGGCGCGTGAGCTGATTGCCGCCGACGAGTTGGCTCCGGCCCTCAAGCGGCTCGCCCGGGTCAAGCACATCCAGGCCACCTTGAGCGAGCAATGGACGGTGCTGGCCACCCTCACCCCGAGCGAATACGCCCGATTCAGAAGGTTTCTCGCGACCTCCAGCGGATTCCAGTCGTTGCAGTACCGGGTGGTGGAGTTCATGCTCGGCAACAAGAAGCCCGACATGGTGCGGGTCTTCGACGGCCGCCCCGACGCGGTGGCCCAGCTGGAGGCCGAGCTGCACGAGCCGAGCCTGTACGACGTGTTCCTGCAGTTGCTCGCGCGCCGTGGCCTGCCGGTGCCGGCTGAGTTGCTCGAGCGCGACTGGTCCCAGCCGTACGTCGAGTCCGAGGCACTGATCGACGTCATCGCCCAGGTGTATGCCGACCCCGAGCGCTACTGGGACATCTACGAGACCTGCGAGGAACTGGTCGACCTCGAGGACAACTTCCAGCTGTGGCGCTTCCGCCACCTGAAGACGGTCGAGCGGATCATCGGCATGGGCCGGGGCACCGGCGGCAGCGCCGGCGTGCCGTTCCTGCGGCGCGCGCTCGAACAGAGCTTCTTCCCCGAGCTGTACCACGTGCGCGGCCGCATCGCCGAAGGCACGATCGGCGACTGACCGGCGTGCGCCGGTCTGGTCGCGCAGCGGTCACGCGCCGGTCACGCGCCGGGTCATGCACCGGGTCATGGCCGGGGGAGCAGCACCGCCGCGTCGCGCTCGTCGACCGGGCCGGCAACGCCCCGTGCGAGCGCTGCGGTGTGTCCGACGACGGGCGGGTGCAACGCGGTCACGACGATCCGGCCGCGGTCATCCGGCTCGAGCCGCGCCTTGAGGGTCGCTTCGGCACGCACCCACTCGGCGACATCGCCGCCGGTCGTCGCGACGACGTCGCTGTCGCGCTGCACGTCGACCCCGACCGGGTCGGGCGCGAGGGCCACCACGGTCAGCAGGCCCGAGTGCGAGACGGACGCGTAGAGGTCGTGGCCGATGATTCGCGGCCGACCGTGTTGTGCGCCGCAGTCGGCGCAGGTGCGGTCGATCCGCAGCGCTAGGGGGTCGGCGCCGGTGCGGTGGGCCACTGCCGTGCGCAACACCGCGGCGCCGAGGAGACGGCGGGCGCGGTCGGCGGCTCGGTCGGCGCGGTCGATCCGCGCCGACTCGTCCGGTGGCAGCAGTTGCCGCAGCCCGATGTCAGCGAGGGTCAGCGGTGCCCACCACACCACCGCGCCAAGACCGACGTCATGACCGACGTCATGACTGCGCGAGGCCGGGCGAGCGCGGGCGTCGTCGCGGGAGCCGTCGGGGGTCATCGAGGTGCGGTGCTTTTCGTGAGATGGTCGGGCAGGCGATTCTGTGTTTGCGGTAAGTGAAGGCTAACCTAACGCCGTGATGTTCGCCGCGACCAGCGCCACCGGCACATCCGCCGGCTCCGGCGCGATGGTCGGCGAGGCTGCCCGCGCCGCGGCTCTGCTGGTCGGCGACCGGGTGATCGATGGGGCCGAACTGGCCGACCTGGCGCGTGCGCGCGCTGCGGGCCTGCCCGACCCGCTCGACGGACGCTGCCTGGTGCACGTGCGCTTCGAACGCACCCTCGACGCGTTGATCTCCTATCTGGCCGTGCTCGAAGCCGGGCACGTGGCGCTACTGCTGCCGCCCACCGGAGCCGACGAGGTGGTGGCCACCTACCCCGGCGATTTCAGCACCGAGCGGGGCGGGTTCGTCGCCACCGCATACCGGGGCCGCCCGACCCATCTGCTGCACCCCGACCTCGCCGTGCTGCTGAGCACCTCCGGCAGCACCGGATCGCCCAAGCTGGTGCGACTGTCGAAGGACAACCTGCGGGCCAACGCCGAGGGCATCGTGGCGGCGCTGGGTCTGACCGCGCGCGACCGCGGCATCACCGCCCTGCCGTTCTTCTACTGCTACGGACTGTCGGTGCTGCACGCCCACCTGCTCGCAGGCGCGTCGCTGGTGCTGCACGACGGGTCGAGTGTGTCCGACGACTTCTGGGACGTCGTGGCGCAGCGCGGCGTGACGAACGTGGCGTTGGTGCCGCACTCGGCGGGGTGGCTGCTCGACAACGAGGTGCTCGAGCGTGACCTCCCGGCGCTGCGACTACTCACTCAAGCGGGCGGACGGCTGACGCCGGACAGCGTGCGCGAACTCGCGCTCGCCGCCCGTCGCCGCGGCTGCCGGTTACAGGTGATGTACGGCCAGACGGAGTCGACCGCGCGCATCGCGGTGGCGTCGCCACAGGACACGCTGCAGTCGCCCGACGGCGTCGGGCGACCGATCAACGGCACCACTGCTCGCATCGATACGAGTGTGCCGGAGGCGAATTTGCCCGGTGCCGGCGAGCTCGTCGTCGCCGGCCGCAGCATCATGCTGGGTTACGCCGAACATCCGGACGACCTGGCCCTCGGGCGGATGATCAGCGAGTTGCGCACCGGCGACCTGGCCACGATCGACGCTGACGGCATGGTGCGGATCGTCGGCCGACGCCGCGACTTCGTGAAGATCATGGGCCTTCGCGTCGACCTGGGTCGGGTCGAGGCCGCCCTCGGGGAGGCGGGCTTCGAGGCCGTCGTGACCGGTGACGACGCCGGTTTGCGGGTGCTGGTCGCCCCCGGGCGCAACCGTGACGTCACCAGAGCGAGCAAGGCGCGCCGGGCCGCGGCCCGGGCGGCAGGGGTCGGCCCCGCGGTCGTCGAGGCCGCCGTCGCGCCGTTGCCGATGCTGGCCAACGGCAAGGTCGACCGACTCGGCGCCGACGCACTCGTGCGCGCCGCCGTCGCCGACGCCTGCACCGACACCCGCGGACGCATGGACGGCGTCGGTGCCGACGTGACCGTGCCGCACGTGGCCGCGGTGCTCGGCGACGTGCTGGCGGTCGACTCGCTCGACCCCGACCGATCCTTCGTCGAACAAGGCGGCGACTCGCTCACCCACGTGCCCGCGTCAGCCCGACTGACCCGGCTCGTCGGCGACCTGCCGCGCGACTGGCACCACCGTCCGATCAGGGAACTGGTTGCGGCGGCCTCGCCGCGACGGCCCGGGGTGGAGGCCGCGACGCTGTTGCGCGCCGTGGCGGTGCTGTTGATCTGCTTCTCGCACACCCGGGTGATCGACGCGGCCGGAGGCGCCCACATCCTGCTCGCGATCGCGGGGTGGAACGCCGCACGGTTCGGGTTCTCGCTGCCGACGCGCGAACGTCGCCTGCGGGCCACGGCGCGATCGATCATCGGCATCTGGCTCCCCACCGCGGCAGCCGCCCTGGCCGGCATGATCCTCACCGCGCGGTACGGCTGGCAGAACGTCTTCCTGGTCAACTGGTTGTTCGGTGGGCTCGAGGACACGCGCGTCGAACTCTGGTTCGTCGACTCGCTGGTGGCCTGCCTGCTGGTCACCACCGCGCTCCTGGCGATCCCGCGGTTCTCCCGGCTGCGTGACGTCGATCCCTACCGGTTCTTCCTGCCGCTCGCCGCGGTCGCCCTGGTGCCACGGTTCGTCGCCCACGCGATCAGCGACATCCCGGCCGGGGGGGTTCCGTACACCGTGTTCTGGATCTTCGCGGCGGGCGCAGCGCTCGGCTGCGCGCGCACCACAGCGCGACGACTCGGGGCGCTCGCGGTGGTCGGCGTCGGCGTGGCGACGTACTTCCCCGACCCCCAGCGCAACCTGACGATCTTCCTCGGGGTGGTCGTGCTCGCGTTCGTGCGTGAGGTCCGTCTGCCAGCACGGATCGTGCCGTTGGTCGTGCTGCTCGCGTCGGCCTCGCTCTACATCTACGTGTTCCAGTTCCAGCTGTTCCAGATCGTGCCGCGCTGGGAACCCGGCCCCGTGCCGGGTGCGCTGCGCTCGCTCACCGCGCTCGTCGGCGGCTGCCTGCTGTGGCGCCTCGCCGACCCCGCAGTCGCCCGACTGCGCAACCTGCTTCCCGTCGAACCCCATCGGAAGGACTGACCGTGCGCCGACGCACTCTTCTCGGCGGCCTGCTGGCCGTCACCCTCGGCACCACCACCATCACCGCGTGCGGTGGCGGTGATTCCTTCTCGGCAGACCCGAATGCCCTGGTGATCTACTCCTCGCAACACGAGAACGTCACCAAGGCGTGGGCCGACGCGTTCACCAAGGCGACCGGGGTGAAGACCCAGATCCGCTCCGGCGCGGACTCCTCGATGGGTCAGCAGATCGTGCAGGAGGGCGCGAAGTCGCCCGCCGATCTGTTCCTCACCGAGAACAGCCCGGCGATGACCCAGGTGCAGCGCGCCGGTCTACTCTCGCCGGTGGACGCAGCCACGCTCGCGCAGCTGCCGAACGGTTTCGCGCCGTCCAGCAAGGACTGGACCGCGATCGCGGCCCGCTCCACGGTGCTGGTCTACAACCCGTCCAAGATCGCCGAGGCACAGCTGCCGAAGTCGATGATGGACCTGCAGCAGCCGCAGTGGAAGGGCAAGTGGGGTGGAGCGCCGGGCGGCGCCGACTTCCAGGCGATCGTGGCCGGCATGCTGGCGATGAAGGGGAAGCCGGCCACCGAGGCGTGGCTCAAGGCACTCAAGGCGAACGCGCACATCTACCAGAACAACATCGCAACGATGAAGGCCGTCAACGCCGGCGAGGTGCCGGTCGGCATCATGTACCACTACTACTGGTACCGCGACCAGGCCGCCACCAAGGAAGGCAGCAAGAACACCAAGCTCCACTATTTCAAGGGCGAAGACCCGGGCGCGTTCGTCAGCCTGTCGGCCGGCGGGGTGTTGAAGAGTTCGAAGAAGGCCGACAAGGCCCAGCAGTTCCTGAAGTTCGTCACCAGCCCGCAGGGGCAGCAGGTGCTCGCCGACAGCGGCTCGATGGAGTACGCGGTCGGCAAGGACGCGAAGTCCGCGTCGGTGCTGCCGCCGCTCACCACGCTGCAGGCGCCGAAGGTCGACCCGTTCGACCTCAACTCCGAGACCGTGATTTCGATGATGACGGATGCGGGCATCCTCTAGCAGCCCGACCCGGGGCGCCGGAGTCACCGTCCTCGCCGTCGCGGTCGCTGCCCTGATCCTCTTGCCGCTGGTGGTGATCGCGGCTCAGGCGATGTCGCTGGGTTGGGACACCGCGAGCGCGTTCCTGTTCCGTCCGCGGATCGCAGAACTGTTGCGGCACACCGGTGCTCTGATGGTCGTGTGCATCCCGGCGACGCTCCTCATCGGGGTGGGTGCGGCCTGGTTGGTGGAACGCACCGACCTGCCGCTGCCCGGTGTCTGGCGCACCTTGCTGCTCGCGCCGCTGGCCGTGCCGGCGTTCGTGAGCGCCTACGCGTGGATCTCGGTGCGCCCCGATCTCGCGGGCTTCTCCGGTGCGGCTCTGGTCGCCACGATGGCCTACTTCCCGTTCGTCTTCCTGCCCACCGCGGCGATGCTGCGGGTGCTCGACGGCAGCGACGAGAACATCGCGCGCTCGCTCGGCGCGAGTCGGCGCACCGCGGTGCTGCGCACGGTGCTGCCGCGGCTGCGCCCGGCGATCTGCGGCGGCGGTCTGATCGTGGCGTTGCACCTGCTCGCCGAGTACGGCGTGCTGGAGATGATGCGCTACCAGACGTTCACCACCGCGATCCTGCAGCAGTACGCCGTCGGGTTCAGCGACGGTCAGGGCAGCCTGCTCGCCACCGTGCTCCTGCTGCTGTGCGTGCTGGTGCTGACCGCCGAAGTGATACTGCGCGGACGGGCGCGGGTCGCCCGGGTCGGCGGCGGCACGCCGGAGCGCCCGGAGCGGATCCCGTTGGGCAAGTGGATGATCCCTGCGATCCTGGCGCTCACCGCCGTCGTCGCGCTCGCCGTCGTGGTGCCGGTCGCGTTGGTCGTGAAGTGGTTCGTCGCCTCGATCGACCAGAACGTCGTGGCGTGGGGCGACCTGCTGCGGGTGACCGGCACCTCGTTGGGGCTCGCCGTCGCCGGGGGAGTGGCGGCCGTGCTCGCGGCGATCCCCGCCGCATGGCTGCTGTCGCGGCGCCGGTCGTTCGTGTCGATGCTGCTGGAGCGGGTCACCTTCGTCGCCTCGGCGCTGCCCGGCGTGGTCGTGGCCCTGGCGCTCGTCACGCTCACCGTGCGGTGGGCCGACTGGCTCTACCAATCGACCGCCGTCCTGGTGTCGGCCTACGTGATCCTGTTCCTGCCGCGGGCGGTCGTCACCCTGCGGTCCGGGTTCGCGGCCGCGCCGCCGGAGCTGTCCGAGGCGTCCAGGTCGTTGGGTGTCGGCGGCCGAGGCACGTTCGCGCGCGTAGTTCTGCCGCTCGCCCTGCCGGCCTTCCTCACCGGCTTCGTGCTGGTGGCGCTGGCGGTGGCCACCGAACTCACGGCCACGCTGCTGCTCGCCCCGACCGGCACGCGTACGCTGGCCCTGGCGTTCTGGGGTGCCAGCGACGAGTTGGACTACGTGCGCGCGGCCCCGTACGCGGTGATGATGATCGCCCTGTCCGCGCCGTTGACCCTGTTGCTGCGTCGGCAGCTGCGGGGATCCGGCAGCCGGGTGAGCAAGAAGGAGCAGGTATGAGCGACGTCGAGGTGCGTGGCGTCACGACCGGGTACGGCAGCACGCCGGTGCTGCACGACATCGACCTGACCGTGCGCTCCGGCACCACGACCGCGGTGCTGGGCGACTCCGGCAGCGGCAAGTCGACCCTGCTGAAGGTGATCGCCGGTTTTCTGCGCCCGTTGTCGGGGTCGGTGCTGATCGACGGCTCGCTCGTGGCCGACGAACGCACCTTCGTCGCACCGGAGAAGCGCGGCGTGGGCTACGTGCGGCAGGACGGCGGACTCTTCCCTCATCTCAGCGTCGCCGGCAACGTGTCGTTCGGCCTGGCGTTTCCCCGCCGTCGCCATCGCGGGCGTGTGCTCGAGTTGCTCGAACTCGTCGGTCTCGGACCGGAATTCGCTGATCGGCGCCCCGACCAGTTGTCGGGTGGACAGCAGCAGCGCGTGGCGCTCGCGCGCGCGCTCGCGCTCGAACCGAAGGTCGTGCTGCTCGACGAACCGTTCTCGGCTCTCGACACCGCGCTCCGGGCGAGCACCCGAGAAGCCACCGCATCGGCGCTGCGCCAGGCGGGAGCCACCGCCCTGCTGGTCACGCACGATCAGGCCGAGGCGTTGTCCTTCGCCGACGAAGTGGCTGTGCTGCGTGATGGTCGGTTCCGGCAGGTTGCCGCGCCGCGGCTCGTCTACAACCAGCCGGTCGACCCGCACGTCGCGGGCTTTCTCGGTGACGCGATCCTGCTGCCCGGTGCGGCCACCGACGGACGTGTCCGCTGCCTGCTCGGGGAACTCACCGTCGCCGGCTTCTGCCCGAGCGGGGCGTGCAAGGTGCTGGTGCGGCCGGAACAGGTGCAGGTGCTGCCGGTCGGTCAGGGCATCGAGGCCGTCGTCGAGTCGTGCGAGTACTACGGACACGACGCCCTGCTCAACCTGCGGGTCGAGGACGGCGAGCCGCTGAAGGCCCGGGTCACCGGCGCCGACGCAGTCGAGCCGGGTGGCCACGTGGGCCTGTTGGTGCGGGGTCCGGTCCGCGTCTTCGCCGAGCAGGACTGACGCACCGACTCCGGCGCGGTCAGTGCAGGGGTACGGACCAGTTGACGATGGTTCCGCCGTCCGGCGGCCCTTCGACCCAGAAGACCCCGTCGCGCTCGGTCGCCCGCTCGGAAAGATTTGCCAGACCGCTGCGGCGGGGCGGGTCGGAGAAGCCGATTCCGTTGTCGTGCACCGTGACTGACAGTCTCTCCGGCTCGATGTCGATCGCCACCGCGGTCTGCGTGGCCTGTGCATGCCGGGCGACATTGGCAAGGCACTCACGCAGCACCGCGAGCACCTCGGCGGCGAGCTGGTCGGTGACCTTGGCCAGATCCCCCGTCACCGTGACACTCGCGGTGTGACCCATGGCGGGCGCGCTGTCGTGCACGAGCCGGGTGGCCGCCGCCGGCAGGGTGAGAGCGACCGGGCCGGTGCGAAGCTCGAAGATCGTGCGGCGGATCTGTTTGATCGTCTCGTCGAGGTCGTCGACGACCCGGTCGATCCGAGGCTGCACCTCGGGCGGCAACTGCCCGTGCAACGACTGCACCGACAGACCCGTCGCGAACAACCGCTGGATGACCAGGTCGTGCAGGTCACGCGCGATCCGGTCTCTGTCCTCGAGCACGGCGAGGTGCTCCAGTTGGGCGCGGCGGCGCAGCAGCAGCCAGGCCCCAGCCACCCGCTCGGCCAACGAGAGCGCCTGCTCGACGATCGGGTCGCGGATGGTGCTCTTGCCGTCGCGCCAGGCGAGTTCGAAGGCGCACAGCCGCTCGCCACCGGCGTCGATCACCAGCAGCAGACCGGTGTCGTGCACCGGGTCGAAACCGATGCCGCAGAGTTCGGCATCGGTGAGCACGCGGGTCGAATCCTGCTTGGCCGCTCGGAAGGCGAGGTGGTCGGAGTGCAGTCCGGTCGCCACCCGGCCGGCTACCTGGTGCCAGATGTCCGGGGTCCATCCTTCGTTCTCCACCAGCGCCACGGCGTCCGCCGCAGTGCGCAGCCATCGTTCCCTGGCGGCCGACGCCTCGAACAGTTGGGCATTGTCGATCGCGATCGAGGCCGCTGCGGCGAGCGACCGGGTGATCTTGAGGTCTTCCTCGGAGAACTCGTCGGCGTCGATCTTCTCGGTCAGATACAGGTTGCCGAACACCCGCCCGCGGCCCTGGATCGGAACCCCGAGGAAGCTCTCCATCGGGCGATGTCCCCCCGGCAGCCCGAACGACGCCGGGTGTTCGGACATCCGCGCCATCCGGATCGGACGCGGGTCGTCGATCAGCAGGCGCAGCAGCCCCTTGCCGTGCGGGTGCTCCTCGATCGGGCAGCTGTCGGCATCGACGCCGTGGAAGACCAGTCCGTGCAATTCGCCTGAGGTGTCGAGCATTCCGAGTGCGCCGTAGCGGGCACCGACCAGCGAACACGCGGTGCCGACGATGCGCTCGAGCACGCTCTCCAGATCGGTCTCACCGGTCACCTGCGCGACGGCGTCGACGATGCGCGCGATCGGCCCGGTCTCGGCGAACTGGGACAGCCGGCGGCTGTAGCGCTCCCGACCGACATCCGGCAGCGGGCCGCGTCGGCCCGGCTGTGACGGTTGCTCGGGCATGCTCCGAGCCTAGGCCGAACCGGCCCCGTCCGTCTGGGCACGGCCCGCGGTCGGCCCCAGATGCACCGGGGTGTGACTGGCGATGCCCGGGGTGAGGGTCACCGTGCCGGAGTCGTCGATCGCGAGCACCCCGGTGATCAGCACGCTCGACCCGTCAGTCGCCCCGGTGGCGGCGAGGTTGTCGACCTGCAACGCGACGACGTGGGCGGCGCGCGCCGCGCGGACGAGGTCGGTGTCGGTGCTTTGCAGCACGATCCGATCATTGTCGACGCGGCAGCGCACGACGATCACCACGGGCAACGCGCCCGACGACAGCGCGAGGCGACCGATGCCGACGCTGTCGATCAGCTGCCGGCCAGCCTGCGTCCATGGCATGTGCGCGGCCATGTCTACCAGTGTCGGGTCGACGGCGGGAGGCTCCCAGGGACCAAGGTCCCGCGCTGCGCTCTGCCAGAATGCGCGCGTGGGCGACACACGAACGGCGCCGGTGCGGGTCTACCTTGTCGACGACCACGAGATCGTGCGCCGGGGGTTGGCCGACCTCCTGCATCAGGACGGACGGTGCGAGGTCGTCGGGGAGTGCGGGTCCGCGGTCGAGGCGAGCGCCCGCATCCCCGCGTTGCACCCGGACGTCGCGGTGCTCGACGGACGGCTGCAGGACGGCTCCGGCATGCAGGTGTGCCGCGAGGTGCGATCGGTCGACCCGTCGATCCGGTGCGTCATCCTCACTTCCTACGACGACGACGAGGCGATGCTGCAGGCGATCCTCGCCGGGGCGCAGGCCTACCTGCTCAAGCAGATCCGCGGCAACGACCTGATCGACGTGGTGCTGCGGGTGGCCGCCGGGGAGAACCTGCTCGACGAGGGGGCCGCGCGGGAGGTGCGCGATCGCCTCGCGGCCACCGACCTGTCGCACCACCCGGCGCTGGTCGACCTCACCGAGCAGGAACGCAAGGTGCTGCTGCTGGTCGCCGAGGGGCGCACCAACCGTGAGGTCGCCGGCGAACTCTTCCTCGCCGAGAAGACGGTGAAGAACTACCTCACCAGCATCCTGGCCAAGCTCGGGCTTGGCAGCCGCACGCAGGCGGCCGTTCTCGTCGAACGCCTGCGTGCCGGCCACTGATCGTCGACGCGGTCTGTCGAGATCGACTGTCGAGATCGACTGTCGAGATCGACTGTCGAGATCGATCCGCCTGTCGCGCAGGGGTCTCAGCTCTTCTTGGGTGCGCCGGGTCGGGCGTAACGCCACCAGGTGATGCCGATGCACATCACCGCCCAGGCCACACCGATCCAGTAGAACGCCGGGCCACCGAGCAGGTTGATGCCGATGCCGAACAGGAACGGACCGAAGGCGGCGATGGCCGCCGTCCACCCGATCACCCCGCCGGCCTGTCGGCGCTCGAAGATCATCGGCATCTGTTTGAAGGTGGAGGCGTTGCCGATGCCGGAGAAGAAGAAGATCGCCAGCATGCCCCACAGGAACTGGTTGAAGTCGCCCTGCAGGGCCGATGCCGATGAGGTGTCGGGGGTCAGGGACGGGATCGTGTAGACGATCGAGGCGACCAGACCGATGCCCGACACCAGCGACCAGATCGCGCCACCCATCCGGTCGGTCAGCGGCGAGAACACCACCCGCGCACCGGCACCGATGAGCGGGCCGAGGAAGACATACTTCACCGGGTCGGGCAGCGAGTAACCGTCGACCAATACCTTTGCGGCTGCGCCGGATCCGCTGACGATGTCGGTGTTGCCGTTGCCGTAGAGGTCGGCCATGAGCAGCCCGAACTGCGCGGACAGCCCCGAGAAGGTGCCGAAGGTCATGATGTAGAGCAGCGTCATCCACCAGGTGTCCTGGTTCTTGAAGATGTCGAACTGCTGCTTGATGTTGGCCTGGATCGGCACCGACTTCAGCAGCGTCCACGCGAGCACCCCGCCGATGATCATCAGCGGGATCCACACGAACGCCGCGTTCTGGAACCACACCTGCTGGTCGGGCTTGCCCGGCGACTTCATCACCTGGCTGCCGCCGAAGACCGCGAGGCCGCCGATCGCGATGAGGTAGGGCGTGAGCAACTGCACGAGTGACACCCCGAAGTTGCCGAGGCCGGCCTGCAGCCCGAGCGCCGTGCCCTGTTTGGACTTCGGGAAGAAGAAGGAGGTGCTCGGCATGAACCCGGAGAACGCTCCGCCGCCGATGCCGGCGAGGAAGGCGAGCACCATCAGCTCCCAGTAGGGCGCCGTCGGGTTCTGCACGCGCACGCCCCAGCCGAGGGTGGAGGCGACCAGCAGGAGGGTGGTGAGCGACACCATCTTGCGGGTGCCCATGATCGGCGGCAGCACCATCCACACCAGGCGGAACAGGCCGGCGGCCAGGCCGGGCATCGCCGCCATCCAATACAGCTCCGACTTGGTCCAGCTGTATCCGAGGGCGTTCAGCTTCGGGATGATTGCGCTCGGCAGGAACCACGCCACGAACGCCAGGGTGAGGCAGAAGGTGGTGATCCACAGGGTGCGCCAGGCGAGTCCGGAATCCCACGAATCCCCTTCGGGATCCCAGGAGTCCAGCCACTCACCGCCGCGTCGGGTCTGCGTCGGACTGGTCATCGGGTCGCTCCAACTGGTTCGGGCCGTTCGATGTGATCGGCGATCTCGGGGGAGTGCTCGCGGTGCATCCGCAGCACGGTCAGGTGCATCCAGACCGCGCAGATGCCGGTGAGCAGGAACAGGACGAAGAAGGTGCTCGAGGGGAACCCGGACCACTGTTTGGTGTAGGCGAACAGTGGCGGCAGCACGAACCCGCCGAGTCCGCCGAACATGCCGACCAGCCCGCCGACCGAGCCGACGTTGTCGGGGAAGTACTCGGGGATGTGCTTGTAGACGGCGGCTTTGCCGATGCCCATCGCGCACCCGAGCAGGAACACGATGATCGCGAACGGGATGACGCCGAGGTTCCACTCGAGGTGCTCACTGGTGTGCCCGTCGGGGTGGCTGATCACCAGGTGCCCGTTGGGCATCATCAGCACGCCTGTGGTCAGCAGCATCACCCCGAAGGTGAGGTACATGACCTTGCGGGCACCGAGCCGGTCGGAGAACCACCCGCCGACCGGACGCAGCAGCGACGCCGGGAAGATGAACGTCGCGGTGAGCAGTGCCGCGTCGTGCAGGGAGACGTCGAAGTTGTCGACGTAGTACTTCGGCAGCCATGCCGACAGTGCGACATAGGCGCCGAACACGGCCGCGTAGTAGAGGCTGAACCGCCACACCCGCAGTTGCTTCAGGGGCGCGAGCATCTCGCGGACCGGTTTGCCGGCGCCGGCCATCCGGTCATGCCGTGGGGTGAGCAGGAGGATCAGCAACGCGACGGTCACCAAGGCGATCGAGTAGACCACCGGGAACAGCCGCCACCCGCCCTCGATGAACCCGAGATAGGTCGCACCCGCTGTGGCCGTCAGCACGGTCGGGAAGATCACCAGCATCAACTTGGTGACCGAGGCGCCGACATTTCCGGCGCCGAAGACACCGAGCGCGAAGCCCTGCCGCTGCGGCGGCGTCCAAGCCGAGTTCCAGGCGACGCCGACGCTGAACAGGTTGCCGGCGAAACCCACCAGGAAGGCCAGCAGCAGCAACGTGCCGTAGCTGTGCGCGTGGGCGACCAGGTAACAGGGGATGGCGGTCAGCAGCAGCATGGCCACCGTCACCACGCGTCCGCCGACCCGGTCGGCGAGCATGCCGGCGGGCAGCCGCCACAACGATCCGTTGAGCACGGCGACCGCGCTCACCCAGGCCAGCTGCGGGTCGGAGAGCTTCAGCTCCTGCTGGATCGGCACACCGAGGATGCCGAACATCAGCCACACCGCGAACATCAACGTGAACGCGATCGTGGACATCACGAGGACCCTGGTGGCCCCGCTGCCCCCGGAGTCGGTCGTGCCCGGGGACGGTGTGGCTGTCGAGACGGGCATCGCCGCTGGCTCCTTGACGAGTTCGAAGGGCACGGTCAGCGACCGTGCACTGCCGAAAGTAGGAGTCGACGACGGCGCCGCAACAGGGACGTTGGTCCCTTCCCGCCGGTGCTCGTGCTTCCTAGGGTCGGGCCTGTTGGGACAGCTGTGCCGAGTGTGAGGACTGACTCCGATGTCGATCGACGACCCGTTGAGCACGGCGCTGCTGCGCACCCGCCGCTACTTCACCCCGAAGAAGGTGTCGGGTGACTTGCGCACGTTGCACCAGGTCGGCGGCCGCTCGGGTGACGCCTTCTATCGCGACCGCTGGAGCCACGACAAGGTCGTGCGCTCGACCCACGGCGTCAACTGCACCGGATCCTGCTCCTGGAAGGTCTACGTCAAGGACGGCATCATCACCTGGGAGGCGCAACAGACCGACTACCCGAGCCCGGGCGCCGACAAACCCGACTACGAACCGCGCGGCTGCCCGCGCGGTGCCGCGTTCAGTTGGTACACCTACAGCCCGACCCGGGTGCGGTACCCGTACGTGCGCGGTGTGCTGGCCGAGATGTTCCGTGCGGCCAAGGCGGAGCACGGTGGAGACCCGGTGGCCGCGTGGGCCTCGATCGTCGAGGACCCCACCAAGGCGCAGCGGTACAAGAAGGCCCGGGGCAAGGGCGGACTCGTCCGTGCGAGCTGGGAAGACGTCGTCGAGATCATCGCCGCGGCCCACGTGTACACGGTCAAGAAGTTCGGTCCTGACCGCGTCGCCGGGTTCTCGCCGATCCCGGCGATGTCGCCGGTGTCGTACGCGTCCGGTGCCCGGTTCCTGGAACTCGTCGGGGCACCGATGCTCTCGTTCTACGACTGGTACGCCGACCTGCCCAATGCCTCGCCGCAGATGTTCGGCGACCAGACCGACGTGCCCGAGTCGGGCGACTGGTGGGACGCCGGCTACCTGATCATGTGGGGCTCGAACGTTCCGCTCACCCGCACCCCGGACGCGCACTGGATGACCGAGGCGCGTTATCGCGGACAGAAGGTGCTGGCCGTCGCACCCGACTACGCCGAGAACGTGAAGTTCGCGGACGAGTGGATCAACCCGGCGCCCGGCACCGACGGCGCGCTCGCGATGGGCATGGCCCACGTCATCCTGAAGGAGTTCTTCGTCGACTCCCAGCAGCCGTTCTTCACCGCCTACAACAAGCAGTACACCGACCTGCCGAACCTCATCTGCCTCGAGCCGGGTGACGACGGCGTCTTCCGTCCGGGCAAGAACCTCGTCGCCGGGGATCTGCCCGGCGCGCCGGGCTCCGACTCCGAGAACGCCATGTGGAAGCCGATGGTGTTCGACTCGGCCACAGGCGAATTGGCGACGCCCAATGGATCTATCGGCGATCGGTACGGCGACGAGGGCGTCGGGAAGTGGAACCTCGAACTGGGCGACCTCGACCCCGTGCTCAGCGTGTACGACACCCGCGACGACGTGGCCGAAGTGCTGCTGCCGCGCTTCGACGCGCAGGACGGCCGGGTGCTGCAGGAGCGGCGTGGCGTGCCGGTGCGGCGCGTCGGCGACCGGTTGGTCACCACCGTCCTCGACCTGATGCTGGCGCAGTACGGAGTGGCCCGTGAGGGTCTGCCGGGGGTGTGGCCGACCGGCTACGACGACCCGTCCGTGCCGGCGACGCCGGCCTGGCAGGAGGAACACACCGGGGTGCCCGCCGCTCAGGTCGAACGCCTCGCCCGGGAGTGGGCGCAGAACGCGATCGACACCGGTGGGCGCGGCATGATCCTGCTCGGCGCCGGCGTCAACCACTGGTTCCACAGCGACCAGATCTACCGAGCGATCCTGGTGCTCACCACGATCACCGGCACCCAGGGCCGCAACGGCGGTGGCTGGGCGCACTATGTCGGCCAGGAAAAGGTGCGCCAGCTCAGCGGCTTCCAGCACATGGCGTTCGCGCTCGACTGGCACCGTCCGCCGCGACACATGAACCAGACCGCCTACTGGTACGTGCACACGTCGCAGTACCGCTACGACACCTTCAGCGCCGACGACCTCGACGCGGGCACCGGCATCTTCGCCGGGCGGTCGATGATGGACCTGCTCGCCCAGTCTGCGCGGCTGGGCTGGAGCCCCAGTTACCCGACCTTCGACCGCAGCTCGCTCGACCTCGCCGACGACGCGGAGGCGGCCGGCATGGAGGTGCCGTCGTACGTCGCGCAGCAGTTGAAGGAGGGCTCCCTGAAGTTCGCCGTCGAGGCGCCCGAGCAGGAGAACAACTACCCGCGGGTGCTGTCCCTGTGGCGCTCCAACCTGCTCGGCAGCTCGGCCAAAGGCAACGAGTACTTCCTGCGCCACCTGCTCGGCACCGACAGTGCCGCGACGGCCGTGGAAGCCGCCCCGGAGCACCGTCCGAACGGCATCGAGTGGGCGGACAAGGCAGGAGAGGGAAAGCTCGACCTGCTCATGACCATCGACTTCCGGATGACCAGCAGCACGATCCTGTCCGACGTCGTGCTGCCCGCGGCCACCTGGTACGAGAAGCACGACCTCAGCACCACCGACATGCATCCGTTCATCCATTCCTTCAACCCGGCGATCAATCCGCCCTGGCAGACCAAGTCGGACTGGGAAGCGTGGAAGGCGATCGCGAAGAAGTTCAGCGAGCTGGCCGTCGACCACCTCGGCACCCGCAAGGACGTCGTGGCCAAGCCGCTGTGGCACGACACCCCCGAGGCGATGGCCAGCGTCCACGGCGTCGTTCAGGACTGGCGGACGGGGGAGTGTGATCCCGTGCCAGGCAAGACGATGCCGGTCATCGCCGTCGCCGAACGCGATTACACGGCCGTCTACGACAAGCTGACGTCGGTCGGTCCGTTGATGGACAAGCTCGGCATGATGACCAAGGGCGTCGCCTACGACGTCAAGCGTGAGGTCGAGATCCTGAGGAACCGCAACGGTGTTCGCCACGGCGGAGCAGGCGACGGCCGGCCGATGTTGGAGACCGACGTCCATTGCGCCGATGCGATGCTGCACTTCGCGGGCGTCTCCAACGGGCACCTCGCCACCCAGGGTTTCAAGTTCCTGGAGCAGCGCACCGGCATGCAGTTGGCCGACCTGTCGGCCGAGCACGAGGGCAAGCAGATCACTTTCGCCGACACCCAGGTGGCGCCGGTGCCGGTGATCACCACACCGGAGTGGTCGGGTTCGGAATCGGGCGGACGGCGCTACAGCCCGTTCACCATCAACATCGAACGCAAGAAGCCGTTCCACACCCTGACCGGACGCCAGCAGTTCTACGTCGATCACGACTGGTTCCTCGGGATGGGCGAGATGATGCCGGTGTACCGCCCGCCGCTCAACATGTCGACGCTGTTCGGCGAGACCCCGATCGGTGAGCAGAACGAACTCGGGGTGTCGGTGCGCTACCTGACCCCGCACAACAAGTGGTCGATCCACTCGGAGTACCAGGACAACCTGTTCATGCTGTCGCTGTCCCGCGGTGGGCAGTCGGTCTGGATCAGCGACCGCGACGCGGCGAAGGTCGGCATCAAGGACAACGACTGGATCGAGATGGTCAACCGCAACGGAGTCGTCGCGGCCCGCGCGATCGTCAGCCACCGGATGCCCGAGGGCACCGTCTACATGCACCACGCGCAAGACCGGCTGATCGACGTGCCGCTCACCGAACGCGACCGCAAACGCGGCGGCATTCACAACAGTCTCACCCGAATTCTGTTGAAGCCCAACCACATTGTCGGTGGCTACGCGCAGTTGGCCTACTTCTTCAATTACATCGGGCCGATCGGCAACAACCGGGACGAGGTCACGATGATCCGCAAGCGCACGGCTCCGGTCGAGTACTGATCACCCCACGAAGTTCTCCGCTCGTGCCTCGCTCCGACACTTCGCGGGGACCCCGATCTTTCTGAAGGGAAGTCGTTCATGAGAATCATGGCTCAGATGGCGATGGTCATGAACCTCGACAAGTGCATCGGCTGCCACACCTGCTCGGTCACCTGCAAGCAGGCATGGACCAACCGGGCCGGCACCGAGTACGTGTGGTTCAACAACGTCGAGACCCGTCCCGGCCTCGGTTACCCGCGCACCTACGAGGACCAGGAGGAGTGGAAGGGCGGCTGGACGCTGAACCGCGGCGGCAAGCTGCAGCTCAAGGCCGGCGGGCGACTGAAGAAGCTGGCGAACATCTTCAGCAACCCCAAGACGCCCTCGATCGACGACTACTACGAACCCTGGACCTACGACTACGAGACCTTGCTGAGTTCGCCGGCCACCAAGAACTTCCCGGTCGCGACGCCGAAGTCGTTGCTCACCGGCAAGGACCTCAACGTGCGCTGGTCGGCCAACTGGGATGACGACCTCGGCGGCAGCCTCGAGCACGCGGTGAAGGACCCGATGCTCAAGGGCATCGAGGACAAGGTGAAATTCGAGTTCGAACAGACCTTCATGTTCTACCTGCCGCGCATCTGCGAGCACTGCCTCAACCCCTCCTGCGCGGCGTCGTGCCCGAGCGGCGCGATCTACAAGCGGGAGGAGGACGGCATCGTGCTGGTCGACCAGGACCGCTGCCGGGGGTGGCGGATGTGTGTGTCCGGGTGCCCGTACAAGAAGGTCTACTTCAACCACAAGACCGGCAAGGCCGAGAAGTGCACCTTCTGTTACCCGCGCGTCGAGGTCGGCATCCCGACGGTATGTGCCGAGACCTGCGTGGGCCGGCTGCGCTACATCGGGCTGATGCTCTACGACGCCGATGCGGTGCTCGCAGCGGCGAGCGTGCCCGACGATCACGACCTGTACGAGGCCCAGCGGTCGGTGTTCCTCGACCCGAACGACCCCGAGGTCGCCCGCGCCGCGGAGCAGGACGGCATCCCGGCTGACTGGATCGAAGCGGCCAAGAAGTCGCCGGTGCGACGCCTCATCCAGGACTACAAGGTGGCGTTGCCGCTGCATCCGGAGTACCGGACGATGCCGATGGTCTGGTACATCCCGCCGCTGTCGCCGGTGGTCGACGTGATCAAGGAGACCGGTCACGACGCGGAGGATCGCGGCAACCTGTTCGCCGCGATCGATACCTTGCGCATCCCGGTCGAGTACCTCGCCAACCTGTTCACCGCGGGTGACGTGAAACCGGTCGACGAGGTGCTGCGCAAACTCGCCGCGATGCGTTCCTACATGCGCGACCTCAACCTGGGGCGCGACGGCGACCCGCAGATCGCTGCGTCCGTGGGGATGAGCGAGGAGGACCTCTACGAGATGTTCCGCCTGCTCGCGATCGCGAAGTACGACGAGCGCTACGTCATCCCGACAGCCCACGCCGAACAGGCGCACGGGCTGGAGGAACTGGCCACCGACTGTCCCGTCGACTACGACTACGAGATGGGTGGTGACCCGTTCGGCGAGGGTTCCGGCGAACTGACACCGGTCGCGGTCGAGAACTTCCGGATGCTGCAGGAGCGGCAGACCAGTGACGACCTGGTCGGCGGAGGCTCGAAACGGGGGCGGGTCAACCTGCTCAACTGGGACGGCAAGGGTTCTCCGCGCGGTCTGTTCCCGAAGCGGAGGGACTGATCGTGAACATCTTCCGGCGCACCGCGAGGAGCACCTCGCCACGGCTGTCCGACACCCAGTTGCGCATCGCCTGGCAGGCGGTCTCGCTCCTGCTCGACTACCCCGGTGAGCAGGCCGCCCGGCACCGCGCGTTGATCCGCGCCGAGCTCGGCTCCCTGCCCGACCCGGTCGCGTCAGGCCTGCGTACCTTCCTCGACTTCGCCGACGCCGCCGAGGCGTCCGAGCCGGGACGACTGGAACGCGAATACGTCGAGACGTTCGACCACACCCGCCGCGGCTGCCTCTACCTCACCTACTTCGCGTACGGCGACACCCGCCGCCGCGGGGTGGTGCTGGTTCAGTTCAAGCAGGCCTACCGCAAGGCCGGCGGGGAGTTCGCTGCCGACGAGTTGCCCGACCACCTCGCAGTGGTGCTGGAGTTCGGTGCGACGCACGACCCGGCGACCGCCTGGAAGCTGCTCGCCGACTACCGCGCAGGGGTCGAGATGCTGCGGATCTCGTTGCAGGACAGGAAGTCCCCGTGGGCCGACGTGCTGGTCGCGCTGTGCGCGACCCTGCCGTCGCTGGGCGAGGACGAAGCCGGCGAGGTGGCCCGACTCATCGAGCAGGGCCCGCCGGTCGAGGAGGTCGGCACCGAGGCCTACGCGCTCGACCCCAGCCTGTCCGCGCCGTACGAACCCGCGTCCGCCGACCCCGGACGGCAGTTCCTGGGCGACACCATCCCGATGGGAGTACCGATGGGAGCACCGATGGGAACGCAGCGATGAGCACCTTCTTGTGGGTGATCGTGCCGTACATCTGCCTGGCGATCTTCGTGGTCGGGCACTGGTGGCGCTACAAGTACGACAAGTTCGGGTGGACCACCCGCTCCAGTCAGCTCTACGAGTCGAATCTGCTGCGCTGGGGCAGCCCGCTGTTCCACTTCGGCATGGCCGGGGTCGTCGGCGGTCACATCATCGGCCTGCTCGTGCCGAAGTCGTGGACCGACGCGATCGGGATCAGTGACCACCTGTACCACCTGGTCGCGGTGGTCGGCGGTCTGATCGCGGGCATCATGGCGCTGGTCGGGTTGGCGATCCTGATCTACCGGCGCCGCACCACCGGGCCGGTGTTCAGCGCGACGACCACGAACGACAAGGTCATGTACGTCTTCCTCGCCGCCGCGATCGCCCTCGGCATGTGGAACACCATCGCGGGTTCGATCTTCACCGTCGGCGGCGAATACAACTACCGGGAGGGCGTATCGGTCTGGTACCGCTCGTTCCTCGCGTTCCAACCCGACGCGTCGCTCATGGCGCAGGCACCGATCGGCTTCAAGCTGCACGCGCTGGTCGCCTTCATCCTGTTCGCGATGTGGCCGTTCACCCGGCTCGTCCACGTGTTCAGCGCACCGATCCAGTACCTCTGGCGGCCGTACGTCGTCTACCGGTCGCGCGACCCGAAGGCGAAGCTCGGCACCCGCGCCCCGGCTCGTGCGTGGGAGCGTCCCGAACTCAAGAAGTGAGGGCTCAGACGCCGCCGATGCTGATCGCCTTGGCACCCACGGTGCAGCCGCCGGTCGTGGTCGCACCCTGCGCCATCACCGCGCACTTGAAGGTCTCTCCGTTGTGCTCGACGTCGGCGGTCGCCATGTCGGTGTCCTTGCCGGAGAACTTGTTCCAGATCGCGGTGGCGTCGTCGCAGCTGAGTCCGACGACGGTCGCGTCGACCTGCTGACCCTTGCGGTCGAGCTGGCAGGTGGTGATGCCGCCGGGGGCTGCCGCGCTGGACGACGAGGACGACTCCTGCGACTGGCTGCTGGACGCGCTGTCGGAGCTGGTGCCCGCACTCGAGGCCGCCGCCGATGAGCTCTGCGATGAGCTCTGTGCGGAGCTGTCGGAGCTGTCGGAGCTGCTGTCGGAGCCGCAGCCGGTGAGCCCGAGCGTGAGCGCGAGGGTGCCGGCGACGGCAAGCATGTTGAGCTTCTTCATGGTTTCTCCCTGATGGTTCGTGCGAGGCGTACTACCCGGCTGCGACGCCGGATGTCCCGCTCCGGTTCTGCCGCCGCGCTCACTGTGCCACAACTCGGCGGGCACCGGTCGGCGTCGGTGGGCATCGATGCGGCATGAAGGGTGGACGGCGCGGACCCGTCCGAAGGCGTCCGTACGCTGGTCGGGTGACTCACTACGACCTCGCGATCATCGGCACCGGCTCCGGTAACTCGGTGGTGACCCCCGACTTCGACGACAAACGCGTCGCGGTCATCGAGAGGGCGCTGTTCGGCGGCACCTGCCTCAACGTCGGGTGCATTCCGACGAAGATGTTCGTCTACGCGGCCGAGGTGGCGACCACCGTCCGGGACGCCGCGCGCTACGGCGTCGACGCCCACCTCGACGGCGTGCGCTGGCCCAACATCCGCGACCGCGTCTTCGGCCGGATCGACCCGATCGAGGCAGGCGGGCGCTACTACCGCGTCAACGGCCCGAACACCACCGCCTACCTGGGCACCGCCCGGTTCACCGGGCCGCGCGCGCTGGTGGTCGACGTCGACGGCCGTGAGGAGGAGGTGACCGCCGACCAGGTCGTCATCGCCACCGGCTCCACCCCGGTCGTGCCCGAGCCGATCGCGGCGAGCGGGGTGCGTTTCCACACCAACGAGGACATCATGCGCATCGACGAACTCCCCGCGCGGATGGCGATCGTCGGTGGCGGATATATCGCCTCCGAGTTCGCCCACGTCTTCTCCTCGCTCGGTGTGCAGGTCACGGTCATCACCCGCGGCGACGCGCTGCTGCGGGGGCAGGACGCCGAGATCAGTCGGGGTTTCAGCGACCTCGCCGCGCAGCGCTGGGACGTGCGGTTCGGCCGCACCGTCGCCGGCCTGGCTCAGCAGCCCGACCACATCGCGGTCGAACTGTCCGACGGGTTGACCCTGGAGACCGACCTGGTGCTGGTGGCCACCGGACGCCGTCCGCTGGTGCCCGAAGGAGTCGATCTCGCCGGCATCGAACTGCACGACGACGGCCGGGTGGTCGTCGACGAGTTCGGTCGCACCACTGCCGACGGCGTCTGGAGCCTCGGCGACGTCAGCTCGCCCTACCAGTTGAAGCATGTGGCCAACCACGAGGCGCGCGTCGTCGCGCACAACCTGGTGCACCCCGACGACCTGCAGGAGTTCGACCACCGATTCGTGCCCGCGGCGGTCTTCACCCATCCGCAGATCGCGTCGGTGGGGCTCACCGAGCAGCAGGCAATCGACGCCGGGCACCACGTGACGGTGAAGGTGCAGAAGTACGGCGACACCGCGTACGGCTGGGCGATGGAGGACACCGACAGCATCGTGAAGTTGGTCGCCGACCGGCGCACCGGCGACCTCCTCGGGGCCCACCTGATGGGCCCCGACGCGAGTTCGCTGATCCAGGTGCTGATCCAGGCGATGAGCTTCGGCCAGTCGGCCAAGACGCTGGCTCGCGGGCAGTACTGGATCCACCCGGCGATGGCCGAGGTCGTCGAGAACGCGCTGCTCGGCCTCGAATTCGACTGAGACCGCAACCGATCGACCAACAATCGACCATCAATCGACCATCGGTCGGCCCCGGCGGGTTCGCCCGCCGGGGCCGAGGTGTTGATGCAGGGGACGGGTCAGGCGGCGCCGCCGGTGCCCGCGAAGTAGCGACGGAAGGCACTGACCTCCATGGCGAACACGCCGTTCACGCCGAGCTGCACGTCACGCCACCAGCTCACGTCGTAGGCGCGGTAGTCGCCCGAGGCGGTCGACGAACCGGTGCCGGGGGTCGATCCCCACGGGTTGCGGGCGATGACGTAGTCGACCGCGCGCAACTCGTAGCGGCGGAAGAACTCGTCGGGCAGGTCGATCCGCAGCCGGGCCAGGTCGTCCACGGCCGCGGCGGCACCGGCGATGACCGGGCCGGGGCCCGGCGGCGTCCACTTCGGGATGAGCCGCGGGATCTCCAGGTCGAGGTGCCAGCGCGGCACCCACTCGTAACGCCGCATCCAGCCGAGCACCGAATACGCGTGCGAGGCAACGATTCCGGCGTCGAGGGCCGCGCGCTTGGCCTCGTCCGAACCGGCCCCGTGGGTCCACGCGATTATCGGGGTGGTGGTGCGTCCGCCGGCGCTGTGCGACTTCACCAGGCTGAGCAGTTGGGCGTCGGTCATGCCCGAGTGCCAGTTGTAGTAGGAGTTGCCGCCGGTCAGTGACCGGCAGGCCGCCACCGGGTCGCCCCATGCGAGATCGGGGATCTTCGGGAAGTCGTCGTTCGTGCCGAACCGCCACTTCGCGTACGCCTTCTCGTAGACGGCCGGCCAGATCTCTCCGGCCTCGGCAGAGTGGGCGTAGTAGGAGGTGCTGCCACCCGACGCGACGAGCACCCGGTCGGAGACCTCGACGCTGCGCCACGAACCGTCGAAGAAGCTCACCTGATGGGTGAAGGCGTCCTGCACAGTGCCGGTCGCCCGGGTGCGGTCGGCGATCGTGAACGGCATCGCCCACGCCACCGACGACATCGCGGAGATGAAGTAGCAGTCGCCGACCTGCCCCTGCACGGGGTCGAAGAACTCGGTGGCTTCGTTGTAGAAGCGGCCGGTGTCCTGCCAGCTGAATCCGGGTGGGTGGTAACCGGGTTCGAACGGGAACAGGATGTCGATGATGCGTTCGTCGAACAGTCGGGCGAACGGCGACGCGCCGTTGCCCGACCGTCCCAGTTCGGCCAGCACGCCGTCCCGGGTGAGGGTCGCGCCGCGCACCGGGATGTCCGCCAGGCGCTCGGTGCCCAGTGCGGCCACCAGGTCGGCGAGGGTCTTGGCCCCCGACACGTCGGGGTCGCGCTCGTCGGTGACGTCGTTGTCGTTCCCCTCGGTGACCGGTGCCGGTTCGGGGCGCCGACGACTGGGCTTGCCGCCCTCGAAGGTGGTGCCGTAGAAGATGGGGGAGTCGGCCGAGCCGATCAGATCGGTGTACGGCTGGTCGAAGATCTCCTCCAGCACGGCCGGCCCGTCGGGCACGTCGCCCCAGTTGATCCGACGCCCGCCGACCAGCGACGCCAGTGCGTACGGGTTGGGTGCGCCGGTTTGCGGCGTCGCCTGCGCGTCGCCGTCCTCTGTGGTCGCCTTGGTCGCCTTGGTCACCGCCGCCTCGTCACTCGCGGCATGAGTTGCCTTGCGACGCACGGAAGTTGTGCTCATGAGTGCCTCCCCTGATGGTCGACGCCGGGCCACCGGACGTCGGTGGGCGTCTGCGTGACTCCCATGCAGCAAAGGAGCCCGCACGCGGCGCACAGATACATCCGACCGTTCCTCGGAAAGGGCCTGTGCGTGGGCGGCGGCCGTGGATAGGGTCGCCGCAACACCTCCGCCGCCCTGCAAGGAGCACCCATGTCGGAAACCACGTCCGTGAAGTCGCTCATCGAGCCGACCGGGGCCGTCGTGCCCTCGACCGTGCCGACCCACTGGTACAACCTGGCCGCCGACCTGCCCGAACCCTGCCCGCCGGCCCTCAACCCGGGCACCCAGGAGCCGCTGGGACCGGACGACCTCGCACCGCTGTTCCCGATGGGGCTGATCATGCAGGAGGTGTCGACCGAGCGCGAGGTGGAGATTCCGCAGACCGTGCGTGAGATCTACGCGTTGTGGCGGCCCTCGCCGCTGATCCGTGCCCACCGTCTCGAGCGGGCACTCGGCACGCCGGCGAAGATCTTCTACAAGTACGAAGGTGTCAGCCCGGCCGGATCGCACAAGCCGAATACCGCTGTAGCGCAGGCGTATTACAACGCGGTCGAAGGCACGACGAAGCTCACCACCGAGACGGGGGCCGGGCAGTGGGGAGCGTCGCTGTCGTTCGCCTGCTCGTTGCTGGGGCTCGACTGTGAGGTGTGGCAGGTGCGTTCCTCGTACGACCAGAAGCCGTACCGCCGGTTCCAGATGGAGACGTACGGCGGTGTGTGTCACCCGTCGCCGTCCGACCTCACCGAGTCGGGTCGCGCGATGCTGGCCGCTGACCCCGACACCACCGGGTCGCTGGGCATGGCGATCTCGGAGGCGGTCGAGGTCGCAGCACAGGACCCGAACACGCACTACGCCCTGGGCAGCGTGCTCAACCACGTACTGCTGCACCAGAGCGTCATCGGCATCGAGGCGATGGACCAACTCGACCAGATCGGGGAGCGCGCCGACGTGATCTTCGGCTGCGCCGGCGGCGGGTCGAACCTCGCCGGACTCACCTTCCCGTTCATCGGACGCAACGTGCGCGAGGGCACCTCGACGCAGATCGTCGCCTGCGAGCCGGCGGCCTGCCCGTCGCTCACCCAGGGGGAGTACCGCTACGACCACGGCGACGTCGCCGGCCTCACGCCGCTGCTGAAGATGCACACGCTCGGCAAGGACTTCGTGCCGCTGCCGATCCACGCCGGTGGCCTGCGTTACCACGGCATGGCGCCCATGGTGTCGCACACGCTCAACCTCGGACTCATGACGGCGATCGCCGTCGAGCAGGAGGACGCGTTCGCGGCCGGCGTCGAGTTCGCGCGCGCCGAGGGCATCATCCCGGCACCCGAGTCGACCCACGCCGTGGCGGGTGCTATCGCCCGGGCCCGCGCAGCCACCACCGACGAGACGATTCTGATCGGGTTGTCGGGCAACGGAGTCCTCGACCTCACCGCGTACGCCGACTACGTCTGAGCCCAGCGCGCGACGCCCCGTCCGCGAACGCTGCGGCTCCTTCCGGACGCTGCATGCGGATGAAGGTCCGCAAGTCGCCGACAGTCGTGTAGAGGCGGCGTCCGATCTTGAGGAAGTCGGGACCAGTGCCTCTTGGCGCCACCAAGCGCACCGTGTTGACCGGGGCCTGCAGGATCTCGGCGACGTCATCCAGAGTGACCAGCTCGTCGTCGTAGCGGGCGTGCAAGGGGATGTCACGGGTGGGGCTGTTCATGGTTCCTCCTGTTTGGCAAAGGCCCGCGAGGATCGTGGGCGACAGGTAGGTGTGATGGCCTGGCCGCGCAGAAGCCGGAATACGTTCGATCGGATATCGTCAAGAGATGGATCGGGCGTACCTGCTCAAGGTCGCACGACGAGCCAGCGGCATGACGCAGGCCGAGCTCGCCGCCAGATCCGTCACGTCGCAGGCGACTCTGTCGGCGTACAAACGAGGCCTGAAGTCGCCCACCATCAGGGTCGCCGGGCGGATCCTCGAAGCCGCAGGGTTCAACCTGCGCAAGCTGACCGACTGGACCGAGCACGAGGCGCCTGACTTCGGACGCTTCTGGGTGCCGAACATCCTGTGGAACGTCGAGATGCCGGACTGCTGATCGCCTCCAGGCCGTCGCGCACGCCGACCGTGTGCAGCCCGCGCCACTTGCCTTTGGTGAACACCCGGGCGTTGATCTGGACGTGCAGATGTCGGTGCGGATCTCCCGCCCTGGAGGTGAAGTGGCGCACGACCGCGGCCTCGATGCTCTCGACCGCGATCTGCACCTGATTACCGTGCGGCCCGACACGGGTTGGCGTGGGCTGCGAGCCACCCGATGATTTCCTCAGCGGCCGCCATCTGCGCGGCGTCGTAGGCCGCGGCGATTTCGGGGTCGCGTGCGGCAGCGAGCGACCAGGTCTTCGGCCCGTTGACGGTGACCTCGACGAACTGGACGCCCTTCTCGTCCTTCCGCAGTCGGCCCTTCGCGAGGCCGCTGTCGATGTCATATCCGGCGACCCAGCGCTCGTAGGTCTTGCCGCTCATGTCGGCTCGACGTTCGATGCCATCGGGGGTCGCGTTGAAGTGCATGGCGACCCCGCTGCCCTCGGCGAGGTAGTAGTCGTCAGCCTGTGACCGATTGGCCTCGACGTCGTGCCGCGCGGCGGCCGCGGCGCCGCGGTAGATCTTCATGCCGCCGTGCACCTGAACCACCTCCCTCAGTAACCGTCGACAACCGTGAAAACGCAGGTCAGCGGCCGTATCCGCGCCCGGACCGCTACGCAACTTCGTAGCATGCGTGCCGCTTTGAGGGGAGGCTGAGAGGAGCGATCCGGGAGGTGGATCTGGGACCCATTGGTGCGTGGCAGTGACTGGTGAGGGAGAGCCGCAGAAGGGCGGGGAGGGGCAGAGAGGGAATGGGCAGGGAGCGGTGCCATGGAGCGCCGGGACGAGCAGTGCGAGGCGATCTTCGGTAGGGCGGGCAACGAGATCGGATGGTTCCGACCTATCCGTCGGGGGCAGACGGCAGGATGGCCCCGTGAAAGCCGTCGACGCCAATCTGCTGGATCTGTTGAAGAAGGCGACCCAGTTCGTGGTGCCGATCTACCAACGGGTGTACTCCTGGGACCTCGCCGAGTGCGACCAGCTGTGGAAGGACATCGTCCGCGCCGGTAGCACTGACGCCATCGGAGCGCACTTCACGGGATCGATCGTCTACGTCGAGAAGGATCAGGGGAACATCGCCCAGGCGGAGCCTGCCCTGATCATCGATGGGCAGCAGCGCACAACAACCGTCACGCTCCTCCTGGCAGCGGTCGCGGCCTACCTCGACCAGATGCCCGCCGATCAGCAGGAGCCCGTGGAAGGATTCGCGCCCCGCAAGATCCGCGGGCTCTGGCTTACCAACGAGTACGAGAGCGGCGACAAGTTCTTCAAGCTGATTCTGTCGCAGAGCGACAAGGAGGCGCTGAAGGCAGTCGTCCGAAATGACCCGCTGCCATCGGGCAACACGTCGAGGGTGATCGCGAACTACCAACACTTCGTGGCCAAGCTGAAGGACTCGAAGACCGACATCGCCGCTGTCTGCCGCGGTATCAGCAAGCTGGTTGTGGTCGACGTACACCTCGCTCGTGGCGTCGATAATCCTCAACTCGTCTTCGAGGCGATGAACTCGACCGGTAAGAAGCTCTCGCAGGCGGACCTGATCCGCAACTTCGTCCTGATGGACCTGGAGCCGAGCCACCAGACGCACCTCTACGAGGGCTACTGGTTCCCGATGGAGCAGGCGTTCAGGGGTGCCAATGAGCGCCGCTTCGACGAGTTCGTCCGCCACTTCCTCACGCTCCGCACTGGCAGCATCCCGCGGCTCGAAGACATCTATGACGCCTTCAAGGAGTACGCCGACGGCCAGGCACTGGTCGGCGTCAGCCGCGAGGACGTGGTCGTCGACCTCAGTCGAAGCGCCGGCTACTTCGTGAAGATGGCGTTGGGCAAGGAGACGAACCCAAGACTGGCGACGCGCTTCATCGAGCTGGAACAGCTCAAGGCCGTGGTCGTCTACCCGTTCCTGCTCAGGGTCTACGAGGACTACGCGGCCGAGAAAATCGACGCGAGCGAGGTGGCCCAGATTCTGGACGCGGTCATCGCCTACCTGTTCCGAAGGACGATCTGCCGGATCCCGACCAACTCCTTGAACAACACGTTTGCGGCCATGGCGAGCCAGATCATCCCCACGAACTACGTCGAGAGCGTGTGGGGACGCTTCCTGACGCTGGACAGCTATAAGCGGTTTCCGGACGACGAGGAGTTCGCACGTCACCTCCGCGAGGAAGACCTCTACGGTCTGCAGCGAGCGCCTTACTTCTTCGCCAAGATGGAGAACGACAGCCACAAGGAGCCGATCAGCATCGGCGACTACACCATCGAACACGTGATGCCGCAGAACGAGAACCTCTCGCCTGCATGGCGCGCCATGCTGGGTGAGGAGTGGCAAGACGTTCAGTCGCGGCTGCTGCACACGCTCGGAAACCTGACCCTGACTGGGTACAACCCCGAGCTCTCCGATCGCCCGTTCCTGGAGAAGCGCGACATGGATGGCGGATTCCGCAACAGCCATCTCCAGCTCAACAAGGATCTCGCCGAGCTCGACACCTGGAACGAGGAGCAAATCCACAAGCGCGCGGAGAGGCTTGCGCAGCAGGCTGTCCGGCTTTGGAAGCGTGCGAGCCTCCCCGCTGATGTGCTCGCTGGGTACCGCGTCCTCTTCAAGCAGGAACAGGGCTTCGACTGGTCCGTTGCCCACGAGATCTTGGCTGCTATCCCCGAGGGGAAGTGGACGGGCTACTACTACCTGGCGGAGGCCATCGGCACGTCGCCGCAGGCTGTGGCGAACCACGTCTCGAAATGCGCAACGTGCGCCCACCCCTACCGGGTGATGACATGGGAGGGTCGTATCGCCGACGGATTCGCCTGGACCGATCCGGACGAAACGCGTGATCCGCGGGAAGTCCTCGAGGGCGAAGGGGTCACGTTCACAGACGGCCTCGCAGACCCCGACGCCAAGCTTGCCGCCGAAGACCTTCTCGCCCTTGTTGAGGACCCCGCGTGACCCAGATGACCAAGGAAGCCGAGCGCTCCGAACTACACAAGACCATCTGGCGGATCGCCAACGACATGGCGGAAGCGTCGACGGCTGGGACTTCAAGGCCTGGGTCCTCGGGATGCTCTTCTACCGGTTCATCTCCGAGAACCCGACCGCCTACCTCAACGAGGCCGAGCGCCAGGCCCGGCCACGACGACTTCGACTACCGCTGCCTCAGCAACACCGACGCCGAGTTCGGACGCGAGGAGACCGTGAAGGAGAAGGGCTTCTACATGGCCGAGGGTCATGAACACGTTAGTCAGGTCGCCGACATCCTCGATGCCGTCGAAGCCAGCCCGACCCTGCGTAACAAGCGTGACCTGATCGTCGACTTCGTCGACTCCATCTCGGTCAGCGACGAAGTCGGAGACGACTGGCGCGAGTTCATCGCGAAGCGTCGTGAGGCTGAGCTCGATGAACTCATCGTGGAGGAGTCGTTGAAGGCTGAGGAGACGCGCGGCTTCGTCGCTGATGCGTTCCGCGATGGCTCGGTGCCGACTGCTGGCACGGCGATCACCCGGGTCCTGCCGCCGGCGTCCCGGTTCTCACAGGACAACAACCACGCCGCGAAGAAGCAGCGTGTGCTCAGCAAGCTGATCGAGTTCTTCGAGCGTTACGCAGGGCTTGCCTGAGTCATGGCGAACGTGGCTAGGCGTCACCACACCGTGCCGCAGTTCTACCTCCGCGGGTTCAGCGACGGCGACCAGATAGGCACCGTGCGGCTGCCGGGGGTGCACAGGTTCACGCAGAGCGTTCGGAAAGCGGCTGCGGAGAACGGCTTCTACGACGTTGACGGTCATGACGATGGGCCCGACGCATTCGAGAAGCTGCTCTCCGGCATCGAAGGCGAGGCCGCGACGGTGCCTTCTAAGATCGATCGCGGTGTTTGGCCCCTCGAAAAGGGCGATCGGGACTTGCTGGCCTTCTTCGCCGCACTTCAGGCAGTCCGGGGGCCCGATCAACGGCGCAACATGGAGTACATCGCAGCTCAATTCGCCCGGCTTGAGATCGGGCACGGCGGGCGAGCAAACGTTGCGTCCTGGGCGAAGCGTCGGCACGGGGTGGACATTTCCGACGAGCAGGCCGAGATCATCTGGCAACAAGTGACCCAGCCCGGCGGTCCACCCATCCGAATTCGGCCGGACTCGCACATCGAGCAGATGGCGACCTTGGTCGATGAGCTGTTTCCGTACCTGGCGGGCCGGCCGTGGACCTTGGTTCGTTTCGAACGCCGCTCCCTGTTCACCTGCGACACGCCGATTGGCTTGGTCCCTCAGCCTGATGACGACCCATGGTCCGGAGTCGGCTTCATGACCGCATGGGGGATCACCTTCCCGCTCACGCGGAAGCTCGGCCTAATCATGAGTGATCCGATGCCCGTCATCGAGTCGGGTGTCAAGGTTGAAGTCACTCGCGCAGGTCGGTTGGACCACGCGGAGCCCGGCTCTGTGAAACTGCAGAGGTTCTTCAACGACCTCACCATCTCGTCCGCGGGGCACTGGATCTACCACCACCCGGATGACGCTGACGTGGTGCCGGCCGACCTGCCGGACCCCCGATCCGTGACGATGGGCATGTCGGGCGCCGACCACGAGTTCACAGGTGAGCCGACATTTGGCATCGGGGGCCGCCCTGATGCTGAGGCGGTCGCCACACAACAGTCGGCGGAGCGCTCTAGCGATGATCCTGGTGATCGGTTGGGGGAGACATAGCAGGTTCGCGTAAGCGCGACATCAACTTTGGCACGGAGTCGCGGAGGGCATCCTCTCCGGCGCGGACGTAGTGGTTGAGCACTGTGGTGGGTTTGTCGCCGAGGTACTGGGCGACGACCTCCCACGGCTCGCCGAGCTCGTCGTGGAACCACTTCGTCGCAGCGTGGTGGCGGAAGCTTTCTGTAGACGATCGACTTCGGCCAGGCTTTGTCTGGGTCGTTCTCGCCGACCCAGTTGCGGATGCGGTGCCAGCGCTCGTTGTGGAGCTCGGGCTTCACAGGCAGGCCGGTCACGGTGTCGACGAAGATCCACTGCTCGTCCGCGGGCGGGACGGGATAGTTCCGCCAGGCGACTGCCTTGTTTTCCTCGCGCGCTGCGAGCTGGGCGCGGCGCTGGCGCTCTTGCTCCTGGGCGTTCGAAACGCGTTGGAGCGATGCGTTGGCGGTCAGGCCGAGCAGCTCCCTGACCCGCGGCAGCAGTTCGTCCTGCATGACCGACCGGGGAGGGGGACCTCGTGGATGACGTGATTCTTTACCGGACCGCGGAAGCCCGACGAGTGGCGCGGGGTGATCCAGCTGCGTTGACCTGGACGTAGCCGCGCTCGAAGAAGTCATCGATCGCGCGGAGGCCGTTCTGCTCGCCGAGCCGTAGCCCGCCGAAGCCAGCGACCCGGATCTTGGTGCCGAAGAGCGGCAGTCGGGTGAGCAGCGGGTCGGTGCCCTCAGGTCCGCAGAGCTTGTCCGCGGCCGCCGCAATCGCCTTCACCTGGCGGGTCTCGGGTCGCAGCCGCGATCGACGTACCGCGTCGTCGCGCCCTGGAACACCGTCGACCGTCTGATCTCAAGACCGTCGAGGGGGTCGAACCTGCGGTCCAGCCACTCCAGGCGCCACGCCAGCTTGCGCATCGCCGCCAGTGTGCCGCGTACGTCTTCGCGTCCTCGCGCCGAGTGGACGGTCTTGGAGGCGCGATCGAGCACCTGCTGGCTGTGCTCGACTCGCCACTTCGCGACGGGCACGAGGCCGATCGCCGGCAGCACGTGCGCAATCACGCGTGACTCGCGACCCTGAATCGTGAGGGGCGCCTTCCCGCGGCGCTTGCTGTCGGCGATGTATTCGGCGGCGAGCGCCTCGATGATACGGGCCCCGCGCACCGTGGCGCTGGCGGGTGCCGCCAACTCGTGGTCTAGCGCCTCCTCCGCCCGGGCGAAGATCTTGCGCGCCTCGGCCTCGGTGTTTGCCCAACGCAGGATCGGCTTCCACGGCTCGCCCTCGCCGGCGGGGGCCTTGAACTTGATCTGGTAGCTCGTTCCGCCAGGCTGTGGAGCGTAGAGGCGGACGCGCCAGGGCCAGCCGGTGCCGTCGAGGCGGCGCTCCTTGCCCTGCGCGAGCGGGGTCGATTCCCTGCGGGTCGCCATTGCGCTCGACCTCCTAGGCTGGCATCCGGGGTTTCGAGGCTCGCTGCGCTCGCACCTCAACCGCCGGAGCGAAGAAGTTCGTAGCAATAGTTTGAATCATCGGAGTCAGGTTGATACAAGCATCACTGAATCGGAGCAGAGCCTGATGGCCAATCGACTCGCCTCGGCGACCAGCCCCTACCTGCTGCAGCACGCCGACAACCCGGTCGACTGGTGGGAGTGGGGCGAAGACGCGTTCGCGGAGGCGAAGCGCCGCGACGTCCCGGTGCTGTTGTCGATCGGTTACGCCGCCTGCCACTGGTGCCACGTCATGGCGCACGAGTCGTTCGAGAACGATCAGACGGCGGCCTTCATGAACGCCCACTTCGTCAACATCAAGGTCGATCGCGAGGAGCGCCCCGACCTCGACGCCATCTACATGAGTGCGACCCAGGCGATGACCGGCCACGGTGGCTGGCCGATGACCTGCGTGCTCGACCACGATGGCCTGCCGTTCTTCGCCGGCACCTACTTCCCGCCGCAGCCACGGCAGGGCCAGCCCGCGTTCGGTCAGGTGCTGGCGTTCCTGGCGGACGCGTGGGTGAACCGGCGGGACGACGTGCGCGGGGCCGCCGAGGCGCTGCGCGACCACCTCAACCGCTCGGTCTCCGCCGCGGCGCCCGTCACGCCGTCCGAACTCGACGCTGCGCGTGACCTGCTCGTCCGCGAATTCGACGCCAGGGCAAAAGGATTCGGGGGAGCTCCGAAGTTCCCGCCGTCGATGGTGCTTGAGTTCCTGCGGCTGCGGGGCGCGCACGGTGACGCGCTCGCGGCGCAGATGCTCGAGCAGACCTGCGAGGCGATGGCTCGGGGCGGGATGTTCGACCAACTCGGTGGTGGCTTCGCCCGCTACAGCGTCGACGCCGACTGGGTGGTGCCCCACTTCGAGAAGATGCTCTACGACAACGCGCAGCTGCTCGCCGTCTACGCGCGGCTCGGCACACCGCTCGGCGACCGGGTCGCCCGACAGACCGCCGACTTCATGCTGCGGGAACTCGGCACCGACGAGGGTGCCCTCGCGAGTTCGCTCGATGCCGACTCCGAAGGGGTCGAGGGCAAGTTCTACGCATGGACCCCGGCCGAACTCGTCGACGTGCTCGGCGGCGACGGGCGTTGGGCGGCAACGACATTCGGCGTCACGGCGAGTGGCACCTTCGAACATGGCTCGTCGGTGCTTCAACTCCGCGACGACGTCGATGCCGATCGGCTCGACCGCGTCCGACGGACGCTTGCCGAGGCGAGGGAGCAGCGGGTGCGACCTGCCCGGGACGACAAGGTGGTGGCCGGCTGGAACGGTCTCGCGATCAGCGGGCTCGTCGCCGCCGCGCATGCTCTCACCGAACCGCGCTACCTCGAGGCAGCCCGCCGCATCGCCGACTTCCTGCTCGGCACGCACCTCGTCGACGGACGCCTGCGCCGAGTCTCCCGCGACGGCCGGGTGGGTGCCCCGGCGGCGGTGCTCGACGACCTCGGTTGTCTCGCGGCCGGCCTCCTTGATCTCGCCGCGGCCACAGATTCTGCTGAATACCTCGACGCGGCAAGGGCATTGCTCGACGACGCGCTGGCCCGCTTCCGAGCCGACGACGGCGGTTTCTTCGACACCGCCGCCGATGCCGAGTCGTTGATCACGCGGCCGCGCGACAGCGCCGACAACGCTTCGCCGTCCGGGCTGTCGGCCACGGTGAACGCACTCATCACGATGACGGCGCTGACCGGCGACCCGGGCTACGAGGACGCCGCCACGCAGGCGCTCGCCACCACGCACGAGGTGCTGACCCGCGCGCCGCGATTCGCGGGGTGGTCGCTGGTGGCCGCTCAACGCCTCGCAGACGGACCCGAGCAGGTGGCCGTCGTGGGGGAGCCGGGCGCGGATCGGGACGAACTCGTACGCACCGCATTGCGCCGCTTCGGCGGACCGATCGCGGTCGGCGCACCCGGTCGTTCGGTTTTGCCGGTGCTCGCCGAACGTGGGGCGCCTGCTGCGCCCTCCGCCTTCGTGTGCCGCGGCCGCGTGTGTGACCTGCCGGTGACCGACCCGCGACAGCTGGGAGTGCGCTGAACCCGTCCTCCGAGCCCTTACGATTGCGCCCATGGCCGGAGGACTTGCTGCCCTGCTCGACGACGTCGCGACCCTTGCTCGCGCCGCCGCCGCATCGATCGACGACGTCGGCGCCGCCGCCACGAAGGCGTCGATCAAGGCGACCGGTGTGGTGGTCGACGACACCGCGGTGACCCCGCGCTACGTGACGGGCATCGACCCCAAGCGCGAACTGCCGATCATCAAGAAGATCGCCATCGGTTCGCTGCGCAACAAGCTGCTGTTCATCCTGCCGGCCATCATGATCCTGTCGCAGTTCGTGCCGTGGATCGTGATGCCGGTCCTGATGCTCGGTGGCGCCTACCTCGCGTTCGAGGGCGCCGAGAAGCTCTGGGAAGCGCTGCGCGGCGGCGGAGGTGAAGAAGACAGCAACGAGGGCAAGACCGAGGACCAGATCGCCTCGGGCGCAATCCGCACCGACTTCATCCTCTCCAGCGAGATCATGGTCATCTCGCTCAAGGAGGTCGAGAACGAGCCGTTCTCCTCCCGCCTCGCCATCCTCATCGTCGTCGCCATCATCATCACGATCCTCGTGTACGGCGTCGTCGCCCTCATCGTGAAGATGGACGACGTCGGTCTGCACCTTCGCCAGAAGGAGTCGTCCTTCTCGCAGAAGATGGGCGACCTGCTGGTCAAGGGCATGCCGAAGGTGCTGTCGGTGCTGTCGACGGTCGGCATCGCCGCGATGCTCTGGGTCGGCGGGCACATCCTGCTGATGGGTCTGGACGACATCGGCTGGCATTGGCCGATGGAGCAGGTGCACCACTTCGAGCACTGGGTGCACGACTCAACCGGCGCGCTCGGCGGTGTGCTCGGCTGGTTCGCCAACACGCTCGGCTCGGCCCTGGTCGGACTCGTGGTCGGCGGCATCATCACCGCGATCGTGCTGAAGTTCTTCCACAAGGACCACCACGGAGAACAGCACGGTGCGCACGAGGCCGAGCACGAGGTTGAGCACACTGCATCGGACGGTGCCGAGCACGCCGGCGGCGAGCCGGCCGCACCCGAGCGCGACGCCTGAGCGCTGGAGACTGACTGCTACGTGGCCCGCATCGTCCAGCGGCGCAGGGCGACGATGCACAGGGCGCCGAGGGCGCCGATGCCCAATGACGGCCACACCAGCCCGGCCGGGGCGCTGAAGCTGAAGAAGTCGCGGCCGATCGGCAACACGAAGGCGAGCACCGCAAGCGCCGCCATGGAGCCGATGAGCACCACCTTCCACAGCCGCAGTGGCAGCGCGAGCACGAACAGGATCGCGAAGAACACGACCAGCAAGGTCATCGTCGCGCCGGTGCCCGGACGGATGCAGGACAGGTCCGAGCTTCCGGTCGCGACCGAGCAGCGCGCTTCGAACTGCCCGGGCGCGACGCCGTACCGCTCGCCGGTGACGAGGTAGGACACGATGACGGCGAGCCCGGCGATGGCGCCGGCCGGCACCGCGAAGCGCAGGATGCGGCCCAGGAAACCGGGCTGGTAACGACGGATGTTGGGCCCGAGCGCGAGCACGAACGCCGGGATCCCGATGGTGACGGTCGAGACCAGCGTCAGGTGCCTGGGCAGGAACGGGAACGGCAGCGCAACGAGTGCGGTGGCGACGATGGCCACCAGGCTCATCGCGTTCTTGGCCACGAACAGGTTGGCCACCCGCTCGACATTGCCGATGACACGGCGACCTTCGGCGAGCACCTTCGGCATGTGCGAGAACCGGCCGTCGAGCAGCACGAGTTCGGCCACGGCCTTGGTCGCCTGCGCGCCGTTGCCCATCGCGAGCCCGATGTCGGCGTCCTTCAGCGCGAGCGCGTCGTTGACCCCGTCGCCGGTCATCGCCACGACGTGGCCGTCCGCCTGGAGCGCGCGCACGAACGATCGCTTCTGTTCGGGGGAGACCCGGCCGAAGACCGTGCCGGCGGCGAGCACCTCCCGCAGTTCGTCGCCGTCCTCCGGGAGCGTGCGGGCGTCGACCGGCTCGCCCGGGTCGAGCCCCACCTCGCGCGCCACTGCGGCGACGGTCTGCGGGTTGTCGCCGGAGATGACCTTGATCGCGACACCTTGATCGGCGAGGTAGGTGAGCGTCTCCTGCGCGTCGGGACGGATCTGCTCGGCGAGGCTGACCAGCGCGGCCGGTGTCAGGTCGTCGGGCAGTGCGGAGCTGTCGACCGGATCCGCGCTGCGCGCGAGCAGCACGACGCGGCGTCCGCGTCCGGCAAGGTCGCTGACCTGCGCGTGCAGCGGGTCGTCGGGTGGCAACAGGATCTCGGGCGCACCCATCACCCACCAGCCGTGCCCCTCGAAGCAGGCGGCGCTCCACTTGCGCTGGGAGTTGAACGGCACCGTCGAGGTGCGGTGCCAGCCGGGGGAGGGCAGCGCGGCGCCGATCGCGGCCAGCGTGCCGTTGGGGTCGGGGTCGTCGGCGAGCGCGCCGAGCGCGGCACGCACCTCGTGGGCCGTGCTGCCGTTGACCGGCTCGGCGTCGTCGAACGCGATCTCGCCGACGGTGAGGGTGCCGGTCTTGTCGAGGCAGACGACGTCGACCCGGGCCAGGCCCTCGACGGCGGGCAACTGCTGCACGAGCACTTCGTCGCGGGTCAGCCGGACGGCGGCGAGCAGGAACGCGACCGACGTGAGCAGCACCAGCCCCTCGGGCACCAGCCCGACGATGCCGGCGGCCGAGCGGATGACGACCGACTGCCAGCCCTGATCGCCCACGGCGCGCCATTGCGACCAGATCTGCAGCGGCAGGGCGGCCGCGATCACCCAGGTGATGTAGCGCAGCAGGGTGTTGATCGAGGCCTGGATCTCGGAGTGAGTGCGGGTGAACTTGCGGGCTTCGGCCGCGATCCGATTGACATAGGCGTCGGCGCCGACGGCTCGCGCGTGGTATCGCCCGGTGCCGGCGACCACGCTTGTGCCGGAACGAATCTCGTCACCCTCGGGGTGGTGCACCGGGTCGGATTCTCCGGTGAGGTTCGACTCGTTGAGCTCCAGCCCCTCGGAGCGCAGCAGCACGCCGTCGGCCGGCACTTCGTCGCCGGTGCGCAGTTCGATGAGGTCGTCCAGCACCACCTCCCGGGTCGGCACCTCGAGCGTCTCGCCGTCGCGGATGACCCGGGTGGTGGGCGCATTGAGGAGCGCGAGCCGGTCGAGTTTCCGCTTGGCGAGGTACTCCTGCGCGATGCCGATCGCCGAGTTGGCGACGAGGATGACTCCGAACAGTCCGTCGGCCCACGACCCGGTGGTCATGACCAGCACGAACAACGCACCGAGGATGGCGTTGAACCGGGTGAAGACATTGGCCCGGATGATCTCGCCGACGGATCGGGACGTGCGTTCGCCGACCTCGTTGACCTCGCCGCGGGCGACCCGTTCGGCCACCTCGGCGCCGGTGAGGCCGGTGTCACGGACGAGAGCCGTGTCGGTCGGATTGCCCTGCATTGCCATGTCGTCATTGTCGCCTCCGAACGGAGGTCGGTGCTCGAACGCCCCGCGATTTCAAAGGTGGATCGTCGTCGCCATCGCAACGACGATCCACCTTCGGGTTCGGCGACGGGTCCGGCGACGAAGGCTGCCGCCGACGCGCGGCCTATCGTGGCGGGCATGGACCGCATCGCACTCATCTCGGACGTGCACGGCAATCTGACCGCGCTGCAGGCGGTGCTCGCGGACATCGACGCCCGCGGTGTCGACCGCATCTACAACCTCGGCGACTACGTCGGCAAGGGGCACCGCGGCCGCGAGGTGGTCGACCTGTGCCGGCAGCGCTGCGAGGTCAACATTCTCGGCAACTGGGACGACTTCCTGCCCGCGCTGGAGGAGTTCGGCGACGCCGCCGACAATGCCGCGCTGCAGTGGTGGCGTGATCAGCTCGGCCCGGGACAAGGGGAGTGGCTGCGCGCGCTGCCGTTCAGTCACGACTTCACGATGAGCGGCCGGCGCATCCGGATCTTCCACGCCTCGGCGACCAGCGTGCACAACCGGGTGCGCTTCGACCACGACGCGGCGGAGTTCTTCGGGATGTTCCAGAACACCCCCGCGACCGGCGACGGGCCGACCCCCACCGTCGTGGCGTACGGCGACACGCACGACTCGTTCATGGAGACCGATCTCGGCCTGACGCTGATCAACACCGGCAGCGTCGGCAACGCGCTCGACGACAACGTGCCGGTCTACGTCGTGCTCGAAGGCGTGCTCGACAGCGACGAACCGGCGCCGTTCGGGGTGCAGTTCGTGCGGGTGCCCTACGACATCGAGGCCGAGCTCGCGGACGCGAAGGCGGCGGGTGCGCCCGAGTACGACTACTACGTCGCCGAGTTGCGCGACCGGCGCTATCGGGGCGATGTTCGCGCCGACCGGCGGGCCGGATACCACCGCGAGTCCGCGATCCCGGCCGACGACAAGGACTGGACCTGGACCCTCGAACAGGCCTGCCCCGACTGCGGATTCGAGGCCGGGGCGGTGGCAGGTGGGCAGATCGGTGCCCTCGTCCGACGCTTCACCGCGCCGTGGCCACAGGTGCTGGATCGTGCCGACGTGCGCCGTCGCCCCGCACCCGCCACCTGGTCACCGTTGGAGTACGGCTGCCACGTGCTCGACGTCTGTCGGGTCTTCGACGGACGCCTCGCGCTGATGCTCGAACACGACGCACCGGGTTTCCCGAACTGGGACCAGGACCAGGCCGCCATCGACGGCGACTACGCGACGGCCGACACGGCGCAGCTCGTGCCCGAGCTGTGCGCCGCCGCCGCGCGCCTCGCCGCCGCGTACGACGCGGTGAAGCCCACCGAATGGGAGCGCACGGGGTTGCGTTCCAACGGCTCGGCGTTCACCGTGCTCAGCCTCGGCCAGTACCTGCTGCACGACCTCGCGCACCACCTGCACGACGTGGGCACGTCGTGGCAGCAGGCGAAGGACGCTCAGGCCTGACGGCGCCGATCAGGTCTGCTGACCGTCGGTGGGCTCAGCCGAGCTGCGGTTCTCGTGGTCAGGACGCGACGTGTGGTGCTGCTCCTGCTCCTGCGGCTTGTCGCCCTCGTCTGACGAGTCCTCCGAGCGCTCTGAGTCGTCCTCGTCGGTCGAGTCGGTCGAGTCGGTCGAGTCGTTCTTGTCGGTCGAGTCGGTCTCGTCGGTCAAACCGGCTCCACCCTCGCCGACCATGATCGGTCGCTCGCCGTCGTCGTCGACGCCGTAGTCGCCCTTCGCGTCGTCCCAGGCCTGCAACTTCTCCTGATCGACGTCGACCTTGAGCTCGTCCGGCATCTCGGCCGCACGCTGCTCGCGGGTCGGTTCCGGGCGTGAACCCTCGTCGCCATTGTCGGTGGACCGGTTGTCGTCATCGGATGCGGACATCGACTGCTCCTGAACCTCGTCGGGTGGCTGTGCCTCTCATTAAGCCACCCGCACGACCGCCGGACGGCGCTAACGACGAGCCGAAACTCCACCGGACCGCCGACACGGGTTTTCGCGGACGTCGGTGCCCGCCGGTATCCTCGCGGGGCCGGCATGGGTGATGACCCGACCAGCCCAGATGGGCGATGCCAGCGTCCGACACATGAAGTCAAAGTCGCGTCACGCGGCAGAAGGAGTACACGACACTCATGTCCTTCGACTACAAGGTTAAGGACCTCAGCCTCGCCGAGGCCGGCCGTCACCAGCTTCGCCTCGCCGAGCACGAGATGCCCGGCCTCATGGCGCTGCGCGAGGAGTTCGGTGAGTCCAAGCCGCTCACCGGCGCCAAGATCGCCGGTTCGCTGCACATGACCGTGCAGACCGCCGTGCTCATCGAAACCCTCACCGCCCTCGGCGCCGAGGTGCGCTGGGCCTCCTGCAACATTTACTCGACCCAGGACGAAGCCGCCGCCGCCGCGGTCGTCGGCCCGAACGGCACCGTCGACAACCCGCAGGGTGTGCCGGTCTTCGCGTGGAAGGGCGAGAGCCTCCCGGAGTACTGGGACTGCACCAACGAGATCCTCACCTGGCCCGGTGGCGAGGGCCCCAACATGATCCTCGACGACGGTGGCGACGCCACCATGCTCGTGCACAAGGGCAAGGAGTGGGAGGCCGCCGGTCAGGTGCCGCCCACCACCGAGGACGACTCCGAGGAGTTCTCGGTCTTCAAGGACCTCGTGCGCAAGACCCTCGCCGAAGACCCGCAGAAGTGGACCAAGATCGCCGCCGGAATCAAGGGCGTGACCGAGGAGACCACCACCGGCGTCCACCGCCTGTACGAGCTCGCCAAGTCCGGCGAACTGCTCTTCCCGGCGATCAACGTCAACGACTCGGTCACCAAGTCCAAGTTCGACAACAAGTACGGCTGCCGCCACTCGGTCGTCGACGGCCTCAACCGCGCCACCGACGTGCTCATCGCCGGCAAGACCGCCGTCGTCGCCGGCTACGGCGACGTGGGCAAGGGTTGCGCCGCCGCCCTCGCCGGCCAGGGCGCCCGCGTCGTGGTCACCGAGGTCGACCCGATCTGCGCACTGCAGGCCGCGATGGAGGGCTTCCAGGTCGCCAAGATGGACGACGCCTGCGAGTACGGCGACATCTTCGTCACCACCACCGGTTGCTACGACGTCATCACCGCGGAGCACATGTCGCGGATGAAGAACAAGGCGATCGTGTCGAACATCGGTCACTTCGACAACGAGATCGACATGGCGGGCCTCGCCAAGCTGCCCGAGATCACCAAGACGGAGATCAAGCCGCAGGTGCATGAGTGGACCAAGCAGGACGGCAACTCGATCATCGTGCTGTCCGAAGGCCGCCTGATGAACCTCGGCAACGCCACCGGACACCCGAGCTTCGTGATGTCCAACTCGTTCGCGAACCAGACGATCGCCCAGATCGAACTGTTCGAGAAGTCCGAGGAGTACGTCGACGAGGACGGCAAGCCCACCGTCACCACGCTGCCGAAGCACCTCGACGAGAAGGTCGCCCGCGCCCACCTCGCCGCCCTGGGTGTCGAGCTCACCGAGCTGACCAAGGGTCAGGCCGAGTACCTCGGTGTCGACGTCGCCGGCCCGTACAAGCCCGAGCACTATCGATACTGAGATTTCCTCGATGACTCGGCCCGGCCGGCAGGACTGCGTCCTTGCCGGCCGGGCCGAGTCATCTCGTCACCTCAGTCTGGATTCTTCTGGCGAGCGCTCCTCCTCCGCAGCGGTCCTCGTTCCTCGGACCACAGCGGCATCGTCGCCGCCGCGTTCGATGCCAAGTAGCTTCTTCGGCCGGCCCGCCGCGTGTTACAGCCTCCGGATCTCACACCGCCGTATGTGAAGATGTGCGGAGGATCCCGGTCAGAAAGGTTGAGTTCGAATGGCGCCCCGTGTCCTTGTCGTGGACGACGATCCGTCACTCGCGGAGATGCTCGGCATCATCCTGCGCGGTGAGGGCATGCAGGTGGCGCTGTGCTCCACCGGTTCCGGAGCCCTGGCGGCCTTCCGGGAGGCCAAGCCCGACGTCGTGCTGCTCGACGTGATGCTGCCGGGCGTCGACGGCGTCGAGGTGTGCCGTCAGATTCGCGCGGAGTCGCACGTGCCGATCGTGATGCTCACGGCGCGCACCGACACGACCGATGTGGTGGCGGGGCTCGAGGCGGGCGCCGACGACTACGTCAACAAACCGTTCAAGCCCCAGGAACTGGTCGCCCGCGTCCGTGCCCGGCTGCGCCGGGGCGACGACGTCGAGGTCGAGCAGCTGCGACTGGGCGATCTCACCATCGACGTCAACGGTCACTCGGTGACGCGCGGCGGCAGCCCGATCTCGTTGACCCCGTTGGAGTTCGACCTGTTGGTCGCGCTGGCTCGCAAGCCCTGGCAGGTGTTTACCCGCGAGGTGTTGTTGGAACAGGTGTGGGGCTACCGGCACGCCGGCGACACTCGCCTGGTCAACGTGCACGTGCAGCGGTTGCGGTCGAAGGTCGAGCGCGATCCCGACCATCCCGAGATCGTGGTGACGGTGCGAGGTGTGGGCTACAAGGCCGGCCCGAGCGTCTGATGCCGGCGAGCCCGAGGCACCGGCACATGCGGTGCCGGTCGAGGGTGCAACCGGCGACGGCCGGCGCGGAGCGCCACCCGGACAGGTGGCCGCGTTGACCGCCGAACCCACTGACGCACAACAGGATCCGGGCACGGGTGAACGGCGGGGCCGGCTGCGCGCCGTCGGATCGGCGCTGGTCACCACCTTCGCTGCCCTGCGGCGGTCCTGGCGCAAGTCGCTGCACACCCGGGTGGTGACGACGACGGCCATCGCCGGCGCGATCGTCACGCTCGTGCTCGGGTCGTACATGTACCACCGCATCGCCACCGGGTTGGTCGAGTCGAAGATGACCTCGGCCGAGGCGGAGAGCCAGAGCCGGCGTGCCGACGCGCAGAACATCTTCGCAAGCACCCCGAACACCGACCTCAGCTCGCTGCGCCAACTCGCCACCGACATGGTGCAGAAGCTCAGCTCGCCAGGTGACGACACGTCGCGCCGGGTCGTGTTCCTCCAGGCGTTGGACAACACGGCCCAGCCGATCCCGCGGGTGTCGCAGCCGCCCGCCACCGCCGAGATGGTGCCCGACGCGATCCGGGAGGCGTTGCGCAACGATCCCGACCACCAACAGGTGCAGATCGTCACCGTGCAGTATCCCGGCAAGGAAGCCGTGCCGGCCGTGCTCGTCGGCTCGCGGGTGACCGTGCCGAACGCCGGCGCGTACGACCTGTTCTTCATCTTCCCGATGGAGGCCGAGGTCACCACCCTCAACATCGTCAAGGGCAGTTTCGCCGCTGGTGGCGTGGCGCTGGTGGCGTTGCTCGCGGCCCTCGCCTACCTGGTGACGCGGATGGTCGTCACCCCGGTGCGGTCTGCGGCGCACGTCGCTGAGCGGTTGACGGCCGGCGCCCTCAACGAGCGGATGCAGGCCTCGGGGGAGGACGACCTTGCCCGGCTGGCCACGTCGTTCAACGCGATGGCCGACAGCCTGCAACGCCAGATCCGCCAGCTGGAGGACCTGTCGACGTTGCAGCAACGGTTCACCTCCGACGTCTCCCACGAGCTACGGACGCCGCTGACCACTATCCGGATGGCGGTCGACATGATCCACGCCAACCGCGCCGACTTCGCCCAACCGGTGGCTCGTTCGGCCGAACTGCTCAGCGCCGAACTCGACCGCTTCGAGGCGCTGCTGACCGACCTGCTGGAGATCAGCCGGTTCGACGCGGGTGCCGCTGCGCTCACCGTGGCCCCGGGCGACCTGCGCGCCGTGGTCGGACGCGTGGTCGACGCCGCCTCGGTGCTCGCCGACCGCAACGGCACCACCGTGCGGGTGTTGCCCGGCCGCGACGCCGTGGTGCCGATGGACGAACGCCGCATCGAACGCATCCTGCGCAACCTGGTCACCAACGCCATCGAGCACTCGGACGGCAAACCCATCGACATCGAGATCGGCGCCAACGACTCGGCCGTCGCCGTCACCGTCCGCGACCGCGGCATCGGCCTCAAACCGGGGGAGGCCGTGCGTGTGTTCAACCGGTTCTGGCGGGCCGACCCGGCGCGGGCCCGAACGACCGGCGGCACCGGACTCGGCCTGTCGATCTCGCTGGAGGACGCCCGTCTGCACGAGGGCTGGCTGCAGGCGTGGGGTGCGCCCGGAGAGGGTTCGTGCTTCCGGCTGACCTTGCCGCGTCGAGCCGGGCAACCCATCCAGCGCTCGCCGCTCCCGCTCGCGCCCGACGACTCCCAGGTCGGCCGGATCATGCCGGCCGGCAACTCGCTGACCCTCGGCACCGGGGTCGACGCCGACCCGACCGAGTCGAACCACTCCGGCCGTCCGGCGTCACCCGCAGGGGGCGACCGCAGATGACCCCCGACGAGGCCGGACGCGCCGCGCTGCGAGCCACGGTCGCAGTGCTCACCGCGTTCGTGCTCGCCGCCTGCGCCGGGCTGCCCGGATCGAGCTCGGTGCAGGCCCGCAGGCCGATCGCGGACGCGCCGACCGCGCCACCGGCGAACGTGGAGTTCTACGGCCCGCAGGCCGATGCGGCGCCGGTCGACCTGGTGAAGGGATTCCTACGGGCCAACGGCAGCGTCGACGAAGACTTCGCCGTCGCACGGGAGTACCTCACCACCGACGCCAGCCGCAGCTGGGCGCCGAGCGGCCGGGTGGCGATCACCCAGGGCGAACGCGACTTCGTCGTGACCGAGGTGTCCACCGGCCGAGTCACCTTGACGGTGACGCAATGGGCAGAGCTGGACGGCGGCGGCCACCTGCGGCAGTTCTCGACGCCCACCCACCGCACCGTCGACATCGGCCTCACCCAGGTGAACGGTCAGTGGCGCATCTCCCGACTTCCTGCCGACTTCGGGCCCTACCTGTCAACGACCGACTTCCGAGACCGCACCTATGCGCCCTACACGGTGTACCTCGCCGAGAAGCGCACCCACACCCTGGTCGCCGACCAGCAGTGGTTCCCGCGCACCGGAGTGACCGCCGCCCTCGCCCGGGCGGTGTTGCGCGGCGTGCCGGAGTGGATGGCGCAGCGCGAGGGCTCCATGCCCGACTTCAACCAGGTGCCCGGCGGCACCCGCCTGGCCGTCGACGCGGTGCCGATCAGCGCCGACGGGGTGGCCACCGTCGACCTCACCGAGAGCGTCCGCAGCGCCGACGCCAACTCCCGCACCGCGCTGTGGGCGGCGATGATGGCGACCCTCAACCAGGTGCCGCGGGTGCACCGCGTGGCGATCACCGTCGGCGGCTCCCGGCTCGGCGCGTCGAACCTTCCCACGAACCCGGTCACGCCCGGCGATGTCGGCTACAACGTGCCGGCCTCGGTCGACAACGGGGTGATGGTGCGGGTCGACCAGTCGCTTCGCTGGCAGATCGACGGCTCCACCAACGGCCCCGCGCGCACCCCGACCCGGCCGACGCTGCCGACCATGAACCGCAACTGGTACCTGCTGTCCAGCGACACCGACGGCAGTCAGATCGCCGGCATCAGCGGCGACCGCAAGACCCTCGGGCGCTGGATCAGCGGCGGCGCCGTCTACCAGGTACCGGCCTTCGGACGACAGCTGACCCGTCCCAGCTTCAACGGTCTCGACGAGTTGTGGCTCGCCGGCCTGTCCCTGTCACGGGCGGGCCCCGACCGCGAGGTTTCCAGCGGCGCGACCGTCTGGATGATGGACACCACCAACTTTGTCTCGACCACCCGTCCGCAAGCGATCTCGGTGCCCTGGTTGGGCGACTCGCAGGTGCTCTCGCTGAAGTCGGCCCGCGACGGCCAACGGATAGCCCTGGTGACCCGGGCTCCGAACGGCACCACGAAACTTCAACTCGCGCTGGTGATCCGCGACGCGAACGGTCAGGCCACCGCGTTGTCCAACCCCATCGACGTCGGGCAGGCGGTCAGCGATGTCGTCGATGTCGCCTGGGCCGACGACGTGACCCTCGCCGTCATCACCGGCACCGGGGATCAGCCACGGCAGGTGATCGAGGTGCCGCTCAGCGGGTTCGTCAACCCGATGGGCACCGTCACCGGCGCCACCGAGATCGTCGCCACCGGGCGCGGCACCGGCGACCTCTACGTGCACACCTCCGAACCCGCCGTCCAGGAACGCATCGGCGGTGGCTGGCGCAAGATGAGCGGCGTCAGCGAGGTCATCGCGCCGGGTGCCTGATCGCCCGCGCATCGTCCACACCCTGCCCGCACCCGAAGAGTTGTCCACCGCCGAACAACGGTGGTGAGCGCCCCGCGCCGACGCGCGCTGCACTGTCGACGTGGGGTGGTTCGGACGGCTGGCGGCGGGCCTGGACGATCTCGGCGAACTCGCCGCGCCGCGCGTCTGTGGCGGATGCGGCCGAGCCCACCACCGTTGGTGCGACGGTTGCGCGCACTGGCTCGTGGCGGCGCTCGCCGACGAGCCGCTGGGCCGGGTGCAGCGCGACGTGCCGGTGTTCCCCGACTGCTGGACGGCGCTCGCCTACGACGGGCCGCTGGTGCGGGCGTTGCCTGCTTACAAGGACGACGCGCGCACCGATCTGCTCGCGCCGTTGGCGACCGTGTTGCGGCACGCACTGACCGGGGCGTTGACCGATCGACCCGAGCTCGTGCGGGCACACCGAGCCGGACGTCTGGTGCTGGTCTGCGTGCCGTCCGGCGCACGCTCGACCCGCGAGCGCGGACGGCTGCCGCTACTCGATCTGGTGCGGCGCGCGACCGCGGGCTCGGGCCTCGCGGTCGCACCACCGCAGAGCCTGCGATTCGTCCGGACGGTCGAGGACCAGGGTGGGCTCTCGGCCGACCGCCGGGCGACGAACCTGCGCGGGGCGATGCGGGCGCAGTCCGTCGCAGGACGCACCTGCCTGCTCGTCGACGACATCGTCACCTCGGGGGCGACGCTGGCCGAATCGGCGCGCGCGTTGTGGGCCGGCGGCGCGCGCGAGGTGCAGGCGGTGACCCTCGCCGGCGCGGTGCTGCGCCGGTCGCCGGGCTGATCGGGCGATCGTTCGGAACGCGGGCGAAGTTCCCGCCGTCCGCGACCGTCTCATCCGTGCAACTCGTGCGTGGACGGACGCCCCGATTCATGGACTCGCGCGCCCCGGTGTCATAGCGTTACGTCATGGAGAGGCTTTGCGGCAGCGCAGTTCGCAAAGAGCCTTGTGTCGCCGCCCTGAAGGGAGGTGGTTCGTCGGGAGATCAGGACGTAGAAGTCCGCAGAACACTCTTCTGAGAGAGCACAAGGAGATTCCATGGAGATCACGGTCACCGGACGTCACACGTCGGTACCCGAGCGTTTTCAGCGTCACATCGAGGAGAAGCTGGCGAAGGTCAACCAGCTCGACCCACGGGTCACCCGTTGCGAGGTCATCGTCTCGCACGAACCCAACCCACGGCAGGCCAAGGAAGCCGAGCGGGTGGAGATCACCTGTTACGGCAAGCGCGCGGTGATTCGCGCGGAGGCGAGCGCCGACGACACGTACGCGGCCCTGGACCTTGCAGCGACACGGCTCGGCGAGCGATTGCGTCGCCAGCACGACAAGCGTCGCGTGCACCGCGGCGGCCGCAAGGCCCCGAAGTCCGTGCACGACGCGACCGCACCGCTGGCTGACCTCGACCTCTCGAACGCACCCGGCGACGAGGAGCAGGAGCCCCCGATTCCCGACTCGATCGCTCGCATCGGCGGCGACGTCGACTGCCCGGTGGAGTTGCGCGAGAAGACCCACCGCACGTCCCCGATGACCGTCGATCAGGCGATCGGCCACATGGAAGCGGTCGGACACGACTTCTTCTTCTTCCACGACGTCGACGCCGACCGACCGACCGTCGTCTACCGACGCCGCGGCTGGTCCTACGGAATGATCACCCTCGACGTCGAGGAGAAGGCGGAAGAGTCCGCCTGACGTCCACGACGAGGTCAGCACAGAGGCGGCGGAGCCGAACGGCTCCGCCGCCTCCTGCATGTGCAGTGCGCGTTCGGCGCCACCACTCGCGGCGGACGGTGCCTGTCGGTGGGCGGTGCCTGTCGGTGGGCGGGCCTAAGGTGGGCGGCGCGATGAACCCTCGACAAGTCACGCAGCCGGTCGCGCCGGTCGACGCCGCCCCGACCGAGACCCTCACGATGGCCCAAGCGCGCCGAATCGCGTTGGCCGCGCAGGGTTTCCACGACCGCCGCCCCGAGCCGTTCGGCGCGACGATGCGGCATGTCCAGCGGGTCATCGACCGCGTCGGCATCATCCAGATCGACAGCGTCAACGTGCTGTCCCGCAGCCAGTACCTCCCGTTGTTCTCGCGCCTCGGGCCCTACGACACCGCGCTGCTCGACCGGGCCCGCGATGTCGCTCCGCGCCGACTGGTGGAGTACTGGGCCCACGAGGCGTCGCTGATTCCGCCGGCCACCTGGCCCCACCTCACCTTCCGGATGCGCCGCGCCGAGGCCGACTCGTGGGGCGGCATGCAGCGGGTGGCCCGGGAGCAGGCCGAACTCGTCGCGACGGTCGAGGCGGAGGTGCGCGCGCACGGCCCGCTCACCGCCCGGGAGGTCGAGTCCCGCCTCGAACACGACACCCCGCGCAGCAAGGACAACTGGGGGTGGAACTGGAGCGCCGTCAAGAACGCGCTCGAGCACCTGTTCTGGGCCGGCCGCATCACCAGCGCGGGTCGCACAACCCAGTTCGAACGCCGATATGCCGCAGTCGAATCCACCTTCCCTCCGGCGGCCCGAGCGGCTGCTTCCCCTGACAACCGCCCGCCGCTCGAGGAGTCCTTCGTCGAACTGGTCCGCATCGCGGCGCGGGCCCACGGCATCGGGTCAGAACTGTGCCTGCGCGACTACTTCCGGTTGAAGGGCGCCCAGGCGCGACCCGCGATCGACGAGCTCGTGCGACTGGGGGAGTTGCGTCCGGTGCAGGTGCGGGGTTGGAAGCGGCCGGCCTACCTGCACGTCGACGCGGCCCGTCCTCGCCGCACCGATGCCGAGGCGCTGCTCAGCCCGTTCGACTCGCTCGTCTGGCAGCGCGACCGCACCCACGAACTGTTCGACTTCCACTACCGCATCGAGATCTACACCCCGGCCGCCGATCGGGTGCACGGCTACTACGTGCTGCCCTTCCTGCACGGCGGCGAGTTGGTCGGACGCGTCGACCTCAAGGCCGATCGCAAGTCGAGTGTGCTTCGGGCCCAACGGATCTCCTGGGAGCCGCGGGTTTCCCCGGCGGCCGTCGAAGCGCTCGGTCGCAACCTGCGGTCGATGGCCGACTGGCTCGAACTCACCGACGTCGCGATGCCGTAAGGCCGCCGGCCGAGCGCGACGGCGCGACGACCCAGATCGCTCCCGATGGCTCAGATGGCCAGCGCCGGCTCCGTCTCGGCCGGGTTCACCGGTTCGACGGTGTGCGCGAAGACCTCGTCGCCCGCGCGCAGATCGAGCGCGTCGGCCTCCGCCCGGGTGAGCTGGGCACTGAACACCTCGCCGCTGTCGGCGTGCAGGTCGACCCGCACCTCGAAGCCGAGCCGCACCACCCGGTCGACCACGGCAGCGATCACCCCGGCCGCGCCGCCGACCCGCGCGTCGAGTTGCTCGGCAGCCGCGCGCGATCGGTGCAGCGCGATGTCGTGCGGTCGCACCAGGTGCCCGGCCAGGCGGGCGACCGAGCCGAGGAACGACATCACGAAGTCGTTGGCCGGTCGCTCGTACAGCGTCACCGGGTCGCCGACCTGTTGGATGCGGCCCTTGTCGAGCACGGCGATCCGATCGGCGACGTCGAGCGCCTCCTCCTGGTCGTGGGTGACGAGCACGGTGGTCACGTGCACCTCGTCGTGCAGGCGCCGCAGCCACTGCCGCAGGTCGGCGCGCACCTTCGCATCGAGCGCACCGAACGGCTCGTCGAGCAGCAGCACCTCGGGGTCGACGGCGAGGGCGCGCGCCAACGCCATCCGCTGGCGCTGACCGCCGGACAGTTGCGCCGGGTAGCGGTGCTGGAATCCGTCGAGCCCGACGATCTCGAGCAGGTCGTCCACCTTGCGCTTGATCTCGGCCTTGGGGCGCTTGCGGATGCTCAGCCCGAAGGCGACGTTGTCGCGCACGGTCATGTGCTTGAACGCCGCGTAGTGCTGGAAGACGAACCCGATGCCGCGGCTGCGCGGCGGCACCCCGGTGACGTCGCGGTCGCCGATCACCACCCGTCCGGCGTCGAGACCTTCGAGGCCGGCGATGGCGCGTAGCAGCGTCGACTTGCCGGAGCCGCTGGGGCCGAGCAGCGCGGTGAGGCTGCCGGCGGGAATGTCGAGGCTGACGTCGTCCAGGGCGACGAAGTCGCCGTAGTTCTTGCGGGCGCCGGTGACGCTGATCATCGTTTTCTCCTCAAGCGGTCGAGCAGGGCCATGCCGAGCAGGGTGGCGAGCGCGAGACCCATCAGCAGGGTGGCGGCGGCGTAGGCGCCGTACGTGTTGTGGTCGTCGATGTAGCGGGAGTGCACGAGCAGGGTGAGCGTCTGGGAGACGCCGGGGAAGCCGGAGCTGACCATGATCACCGCACCGAATTCGCCGAGCGCCCGCGCGACCGTCAGCACGATTCCGTAGGTGAGGCCCCAGCGGATCGCCGGCAGGGTGATGCGGCGGAAGGTCTGCCAGCCGGTGGCGCCGAGCGTTGCGGCGGCCTGCTCCTGCTCGGTGCCGATCTCGTGCAGCACGGGCTCGACCTCACGGACGACGAACGGCAAGGTGACGAAGATGGTCGCGATGACCATGCCGGGCAGGCCGAAGATCACCTGGAAGCCGAGCGACTCGACGCCGCCGAACCAGCCGCCCGCGCCCCACAGCATGATCAGCGAGACACCGACGACGATCGGCGACACCGCGAACGGCAGGTCGACGACGGCCTGCAGCAAGCCTTTGCCGGGGAAGCGTCCGCGCGCCAGGGCGAGGGCGGTGGCGACGCCGAAGACCACGTTGAGGGGCACCACGATCGCCACGATGAGCAGCGACAGGTTGAGCGCCGAGATCGCGGCCGGGGTGCGCACCGAGGCCAGGAAGGCGTCCAGGCCCGGCCCGAAGGTGCGCACCAGGATCAGCACGATCGGCACGACCAGCAGCGCGAAGAGGTAGAGCAGCGCGATGGTGCGCAGCCCGAGGCGGGCGGGGGTCGACGGTTTCACTGCGCCTCCTGTTCCCTGCGCTGCGCGCGACCGGCGTACCACCGCAGCACCGCGAGGGTGACGAACGCGACGGCGAGCAGGGTGATCGACACGGCGGCCGCATCGACCGGACTGTCGGTCTCGACCTGTTGCTGGATGTACTGCGAGGCCACCTGCGTCTCGCGCGGGATGTTGCCGCCGATGAGCACCACCGATCCGTACTCGCCGATCGCCCGGGCGAACGCCAGCCCGGTGCCGCCGATCACGGCCGGTGCGAGGGTCGGCAGCACCACCCGGCGGAAGGTCACCCAGTTCGACGCCCCCAGCGAGGTGGCCGCTTCCTCGACCTCGCGGTCGAGTTCGATGAGCACCGGTTGCACCGACCGGACGACGAACGGCAAGGTCACGAACGCGAGCGCCACGACCAGCCCCGGACGGGTTGCGTTGAGGTGGATGCCGATCGGGCTGTTCGGGCCGTAGAGCGACAGCAGAACGATGCTGGCCACGATCGTCGGCAGCGCGAACGGCAGGTCGATCAGTGCGTTGACGACGCCCTTGCCCGGGAAGTCGTCGCGCACGAGCACCCATGCGATGAGGGTGCCCATCACCGCGTTGACGACCGCGACGACGACGGCGACCAGGATGGTCACCCGCAGCGACGCGAGCGCGGTGGGCGCGGTGACCGCGTCCCAGTAGCCGCTCCAGCCGTCGTCGAACGACCGCGCGGTGAGGGCGGCGAGCGGCAACAGCACGATGACGCTGAGCCAGAGCCCGACGATGCCGATGCCGAGGGTGGGCCCGGCGCGGCGAACCCCGACGCGTCGACCGGGCTCGGACGGGGTGGGCTCCGGGACGCCGCGGGGTGGGCCCGCGGAGGGCGCCTCCAGTGTGACGGAGGCACCCTGCGCGTCGGTGGCGGTGGCCGTCATGTCAGGCCGTCGCCTTGTCGTAGATGACGGCGATCGAACCGGTCTTCTTCTTGAACAGCGAGTTGTCGACCGCCTTCCAACCGCCGAGGTCGGCGATCGTCCACAGTTTCGCGGGCGTCGGGAAGTCTTTCGCGAACTCGGCCGCAACCGTCGGGTCGACCGGACGGAAGCCGGCCTGCGCCCAGAGCCGTTGCGCGGCCGGGGTGAACAGGTAGTCGCGGAACGCCGTCGCCGTGGCGAGGTTCTTGCTCTTGGACAACACCGCGACCGGGTTCTCGATCTTGAAGGTGGTGCTCGGGGTGTGGTGCTCGACGGGGTCGCCGTTGCGCTCGGCGAAGAGGGCTTCGTTCTCGTAGCTGAGCAGCACGTCGCCCGTGCCCTGCAGGAAGGTCTCGGTGGCCTCGCGGCCCGACTTCGGCTGCACCTTCACGTGCTGGCCGATCAGCTTCTCCAGGTAGGCCAACCCGGCCGCGGGGTTCTTGCCGCCGTCGCTCTTGGCGGCGTACGGCGCGAGCAGGTTCCATTTGGCCGAGCCGGAGCTGAACGGGTTGGGGGTCACGACCTCGACGCCCGGTTTGAGCAGGTCGTCCCAATCCTTGATCCCCTTGGGGTTGCCCTTGCGGGTGACGATGGTGACCACCGAGCCGAACGGAATTCCCTTGTGCTGGTTCGCGTTCCAGTCCGACTTCACCAGGCCGGCGTCGACCAGTCGGGTGATGTCGGGCTCGACGGAGAAGTTGACGAAGTCGGCAACAGCACCGGCGGCGACCTTGCGGGACTGGTCGCCGGAGGCTCCGTAGGACTGCTGGAAGGTGACGCCCTTGCCCTGCGCCGTCGCGTTGAAGCCGGGGATCACCTTGTCGAAGCCGACCTTCGGCACCGCGTAGGCGTAGAGGTTGATCGTGCCCGCCTTGGCGGCGGCGCCCCCGGAGTTGCCGGAGGAGGTGCCCGCGGCCGCGGTGTCGCTCGCACCACCGCCCGCGCAGGCCGACAGTGCCATGGCTGCGGCGGTCGCTGCGGCGGCGAGGGCGAGGCGGGGATGACGGCTCATCGGGGTGCTCCTTGGGTCGATCCGGACGGTGCCGGCGTGACGTCCGCAATTCCTGTCGGACATGTAGGAGTTTCGATAGTGATGAGTTATCCGTCAAATAACGCGCGATTATGTCTCGCATCCTGGATGGGCGGGGGTCGTGGTGGGGAGCGAGGGTGGCTGGCCGGGCCGGCGGCCGATTGTGCCGGCGCGGGTCAGTCGCTGCGGGTCAGTCGCTGCGGGTCAGTCCCTGTGGTCAGTCGGCGCGGCGCCGACGTTCGCGGTATGCCGCGACCGCGGCCCCGTTGCTGCACGCGGGGGAGCAGAAGATCTTCGAGCGGTTGCGGGTGAGGTCGAGCACGACGCCGGTGCAGTCGTCGGCCGCGCACAGCGACAGGCGCGAGAACTCGTCGGCTCGGATCAGGTCGACCATCGCGGTGGCGGTCTCGACGAGCACGCGGACGGCCAGCGGGCTGTCGTCCTCGACCATGTGCAGGTGCCAGTCGAGATCGTCGTGGCGCACGAGTCGGGGCTGGGTGGCGACCTCCGTGAAGACCTCGTTGACCAGTTTGGCGGCGTGGTCGCGGTCGGCGGTGAGCAGGGCGCGCAGGCGCGGGCGCAGGTCGCGGACGGCGGCCAGGTCGTCGGCGCCGCGCGGGGCGCGGCCGGTGTAGCCCTCGTCGCGATAGAACTCGCGCAACTGGGCGAGCGTGGTCATCGTGTCGGGTTCCTCGGCGCTGTTGACCAGGCGGACCGCGGCCCGCAGGGCCGGTTCGGTGTCATGAGCAAAGCGCACGTTGACACCTTACATCGACGAGCCCTAGTGTCATCAGTCATGGCAGTGATGACTCATGACGAAGTGCGCGCCGAACCCTCCGTCACCGCCCGGTCGGGCCTGTGGTGGGCGCTGATCTCGGCCGCGTCCTTCGGTGGTTCGGGAAGCCTCGGCCGCGGACTCATCGAACTCGGCTGGTCGCCGGCCGCCGCCGTGCTGTTCCGGGTGCTCATCGCCGCGCTCGCCCTCACCGTGCCGACCCTGCTCGCCCTGCGCGGGCGCTGGCAGTTGCTGCGGGCCGACGCCGGACTCGTCATCGCCTACGGCCTCATTGCGGTGGCCGGCACCCAGTTCGCCTACTTCAACGCCGTCCAGACGATGCCGGTGGCGATGGCGCTGCTGGTCGAGTACGCGGCGCCGATCGCCGTGGTGCTCTTCCTGTGGCTGCGGCACGGCCAGCGTCCAAGTGTGCTCACCAGCGCCGGCGCGGTGGTGGCCATCGGCGGCCTCGTGCTGGTGCTCGACCTGGTCTCCGGAGCGAGCGTCGACGGCGCCGGCATGTTCTGGGCGCTTCTCGCGATGGCGGGAGCGGCCGTCTACTTCGTGCTGTCCGCGCACGACACCCACCTGCCGCCGATCGCACTCGCCGGCGGCGGCCTGTGGGTCGGAGCCGTCGCGATGGCGCTGGGCTGCGTCACCGGCCTTATGCCCTACAGCACCGCCACCGGCGACGTCTCGTTCACAATCGGCGACGTGCCGTGGTGGGTCGCCCTCGTCGCGCTCGGCTTGGTGACCGCGGCGCTCGCCTACGTCGCCGGCATCTTCGCCTCGCGCGCCCTGGGGTCGCGCCTGGCGTCGTTCGTCGCCCTGATCGAGGTGTTGTTCTCGTTGCTGTTCGGCATGGTGCTGCTCGGTCAACAGCCCGCCGCGGTGCAACTGCTCGGCGGCCTGCTGATCCTCGGGGGTGTGGTGCTGGTGAAGCTCGGCGAACCCGTGCCCGAACTCGAACCCGACGTGCCCGACCCCACCTGATGGTTAGGGGCGGCGCACCGCCTACTCGTGCGCGAGCCGCTCGAACCTCAGCAGGTCGACCACCCGTCCGTCGCCGAGCGCCTCGGCGAGGCGGTCGACGCCGGAACGGGTGAACCCCGCGCGCTGGGCGACCCGCACCGACGCGTCGTTCCCGTCGGCGACGTTCAGGCTGAGTCGTCGCATCCGCGCGCCCTGCGGCGACAGCGCATGGGTGGCCAGCGTGCAGACGGCGGCCGTCGCCAACCCCCGTCCCCGGGCGTCCGGGTGCATCCAGTAGCCGACCTCCGCGCCGGCGACCGTGCGGTCGATGTTCTGCAGGGTCACGCAACCGATGAAGGTGTCGTCGCTGCTCTCGGTGACGGCCCAGCGGGTGCGGTCGTCGGTCGGCGCTACCTCGCGCGCCAGCCAGGCCCGGGTTTGGTCGTAGGCGCGGCCGGTGTCGCTGTTCAGCCACAACGCGAACGCCGGATCGGTCGACGCCTCGTGCACCCGCTCGGCGTCGCTCATCCGCAACGGCCGCAGCCGCACCCCCTCGCCGCGCACCACCGGCGCGGTGGGCAATTCTGGACGGCGCTCGCGGTCGCCGGCGAACAACTCGAAGTAGGCGCCGTCGGTGATCGAGCCGTCGGCGTTCGTGTACGCCCGATGATCGGTGCCCCACATCGCGAACCCGGCCTTGAGCAGGATGCGCTGCGAGGCGATGTTGTCCAGGTCGGTCTCGGCCTGGATGCGGGTGAGTCCGAGGGTGTCGAACCCGTGGTCGAGCACCACCGGGAGCACCTCGCCGATCGTGCCGCGTCCGCGGGAGCTCTTCCAGAGCCAGTAGCCGACCTCGGCACCGGCGGTGATGCCTTCGCCGATCGCGAAATAGCCGATATTGCCGAGCACCTCGCCGCTGGCCCGGTCGGTGATGCACCAGCTGATCGACTCGCCCCGGTCGGCCCCCTGCTCGCGCCGACGCAGCGACGCCGGAAACGTTGCGGCAGTGGGAAGTTCGTTGGACATGAAGCGGCGTGCGTCGTCGTCGGTGACGTGGTGGTCCTGGGGTGCGTCGTCGGCGGTCCACTCCCGCAACACGAACCGCTCGGTCTCCAGGGTGGGCACCGCGAGCGGCTGCACGCGTTGGGCGTGGCGGTCGTCGGTGGCCAGCAGTTCGAACGACTCCGCGTCGAACCCGGTCTCGCCGCCGTACGCCAGCACCTCGCGCTCGGCGCCCCAGAACCGGAAACCTGCCCGCAGCAGGGTGCGCCGCGAGGCCCGGTTGCGGCTGTCGATGCCGGCCTCCAGCCGGCGCAGTCCCAGCCCGGCGCGGCCGCCGAGGTCGGTGCGTGGCGCGAAGGCGTGCGGGATCAGCAGGTCGAGCGCTTCCTGAGCCACCCCGCGGCCACGAGCCGACGGGTACAGCCAGTAACCGACCGACCCCGTGCCCTTGATGAAATCGATGTGCAGACGGGTGACCTGGATGTGACCGAGCACCTCGTCGGTGGCGCGATCGGCGATCGCCCAGCCGACCCAGCCGCCCTCGGCCATGCGCTCGCGACGGGTGAGCAGCCACTCGTCGAACGACTCGGGGGAGGGCTGCATGTCCGGGGCGACGGCGCGGCTCCAGGCGTCGGGTCCTTGCTCCGGACGGTCGGCCTCGGTCCACGGCCGCAGCACGACGTGTTCGCCAGTCAGCACCGCCGGCTCCCACCACGCACGACGCTCGCGGTCACGATCGCTGCGGTGCAGGTGTCCCATCCAGGTGTCGTCGACCGGCCCGATCGTGCCGCGGTGCGTGTTCGGCCAACTGCCGTCGACGGTGATGCCGATGTTCCAGGCGACCCGGCGCGAGGCGAAGTTGCCGCGGGCCGCCCGCCAGGTGAGGGTCGTCGCGTCGAGTTCGTCGAAGACGAAGTCGCGCACGAGCGCGGCGGCGCGGCTCACGGTGCCGCGGCCGCGGGCGTCCGGCACGGCGGAGTAGCCGAGCTCCCAGGTGCCCGGCTGCACCCGGCGGCAGTTGATGCCGCCGGCGTACCGTCCGTCGACCTCGATCGCCCAGTTCGGGTGCACGGGGTCGGCACTCCACTGCCGCGCGCACTGGTCGAGGAACTCCCGGGCCTGCTGGTCGCCGTACGGCACCGGCAGCGGGATCCACCGCTGCGACCGCTCGTCGCCCGCGAACTCGACGATCGCCGCAGCGTCGTCGTTGCGATATGCGCGCAAGGTGACGACACCGTCGGTCAGCAGGGGGACCTCGTCCGGATAGGGCATGGGTCCAACCAACCAAACGCGGCCACCCGCCCGCCACCGGATTCCCGAGGCAAGCCCGAGGAAGCCTCCAAGACCCCCGCAAACCGACCGCAAACGCGGCGCCTGCCGGCAGAGGCTGCGGTTGCAACAGCAGCACCTGCACGCAACCGCAGCGTTTGCGGGGGTTCGGGGGAGGGGGAGTCGGTGATCGGTGGACGAGGGGAGCCGGGAACCGCGGCGTAGGCTGGGGCGTTGGTCTCTCGGTCCCCGCGCGCCCATTACTCTTGGTGGGTCTGTCCACGAACGAGGAGCAACAGTGCCGAAGGTAGTCGAGAAGATCCTGCGGGCCGGTGAAGGCCGCACGCTGAAGAAGCTGCAGGGTCTCGCGGCGCAGGTGAACCTGCTTGAGGACGACTTCAAGGCTCTCACCGATGCCGAACTGCGCGAGGAGACCGACAAGTTCAAGCAGCGCCTGAAGGACGGCGAAACGCTGGACGATCTGTTGCCGGAGGCGTTCGCCGCAGTCCGCGAGGCCAGCGTCCGCACGATCGGTAAGCGCCACTTCGACGTGCAGCTGATGGGTGGGGCGGCGCTGCACATGGGCAACGTGGCCGAGATGCGCACCGGTGAGGGCAAGACCCTCGTCGCGACGCTGCCGAGCTACCTCAACGCGTTGGCCGGCAAGGGCGTCCACGTCATCACGACCAACGACTACCTGGCCGAGTACCAGTCGGAGCTGATGGGACGCGTCCACCGTTTCCTCGGCCTGGAGACCGGCTGCATCCTGGCGTCGATGACGCCCGAGCAGCGGCGCGCCGAGTACAACAAGGACATCACCTACGGCACCAACAACGAGTTCGGCTTCGACTACCTGCGCGACAACATGGCGTGGAGCGCGAGCGAACTGGTGCAGCGCGGCCACAACTTCGCGATCGTCGACGAGGTCGACTCCATCCTGATCGACGAGGCCCGCACCCCGCTGATCATCAGCGGTCCGGCCGACGAGGCCACCCGCTGGTACACCGAGTTCGCCAAGATCGTCGAACACCTCACCTGCGCGCCGAAGAAGGCCGGTGAGAACCAGCCGGGCGACGGCGACTACGAGATCGACGAGAAGAAGAAGTCGGTCGGCATCATGGAGTCGGGCATCGAGAAGGTCGAAGACCTCCTTGGCATCGACAACCTCTACCAGGCCGAGAACACGCCGCTGATCGGCTACCTGAACAACGCCATCAAAGCCAAGGAACTGTTCAAGAAGGACAAGGACTACGTCGTCAAGGACGGCGAGATCCTCATCGTCGACGAGCACACCGGACGTATGCTCGCCGGCCGCCGCTACAACGAGGGCATGCACCAGGCGATCGAGGCCAAGGAGGAGGTGGAGATCCAGAACGAGAACCACACCATGGCCACGATCACCCTGCAGAACTACTTCCGCATGTACGACAAGTTGTCGGGCATGACCGGTACGGCGCAGACCGAGGCCGCCGAGCTGCACCAGATCTACAAGCTGGGCGTCGTCACGATCCCCACCAACAAGCCGATGATCCGCAAGGACCAGGCCGACCTCATCTACCGCACCGAGGAGGCGAAGTTCCGCGCAGTCGTCGACGACATCGTCGACCGGCACCGCGAGGGCCAGCCGGTGCTCGTCGGCACCACCAGCGTCGTGAAGTCGGAGTACCTCTCCGAGCAGCTGCGCCGCAAGGGTGTTCCGCACGAGGTGCTCAACGCGAAGTTCCACGAGCAGGAGGCGCAGATCGTCGCCCAGGCCGGCCGTAAGGGCGCGGTCACGGTCGCGACCAACATGGCCGGTCGAGGCACCGACATCATGCTCGGCGGCAACCCCGAGCACATCGCGGTCGCCGCGCTGAAGCGCAAGGGCCTCGACCCGGAGGAGACCCCGGCCGAGTACGAAGCCGCCTGGGACGAGGCGCTCGCGAAGGCGGAGAAAGCGGTCGAGACCCAGCACAAGGAGGTGCTCGAGCTCGGCGGCCTCTACGTGCTCGGCACCGAGCGGCACGAGTCGCGCCGCATCGACAACCAGCTGCGCGGCCGCGCCGGACGTCAGGGCGACCCGGGCGAGAGCCGGTTCTACCTGTCGCTGCAGGACGACCTGATGCGACTGTTCAACGCCAACCTGGTCGACCGGTTCATGCAGACCGCGAAGATCGAGGACGAGGTGCCGATCGAGTCGAAGATGGTCAGCCGCTCGATCCAGTCGGCGCAGAGCAGCGTCGAGGCGCAGAACTTCGAGATTCGCAAGAACGTCCTGAAGTACGACGACGTGCTCAACCGGCAGCGCGAGACCATCTACAAGGAGCGTCGCCGCGTCCTCGAGGGCGAAGACCTCGCCCCGCAGGTGCGTCACTTCATCAACGACGTCGTGGATGCCTACGTCGACGGTGCCACCGCCGAGGGCTTCTCCGACGACTGGGACCTCGACGAGTTGTGGGGCGCGTTCAAAGAGCTCTACCCGATCTCGTTGACGGTCAAGGAGATCGAGGACGAGGTCGGCGGTCGCGCCGGGCTCAACGCCGACCTGCTCGCGCAGGAGATCCGCTCCGACGTCCACCACGCCTACGACCGCCGCGAGGCCGGCTGGGGCGACGACGTCGCCCGCGAGGTGGAGCGCCGGGTGATGCTGTCGGTGCTCGACCGCAAGTGGCGCGAGCACCTCTACGAGATGGACTACCTCAAGGAGGGCATCGGCCTGCGCCAGTTCGCGCAGCGCGACCCCCTGGTGGAGTACCAGCGCGAAGGCTTCCAGCTCTACACGGCGATGAACGACGCCATCAAGGAAGAGGTCGTGCGCGACCTGTTCCACGTCGAGGTCGACCCCGACGAGGTGCAGGCCTCGCTGCCGGAGCAGACCAACGAGAAGATGACGCTCACCGCCCCCGGCGAGGACGGACTCGCGCACCAACACAGTGTCGACGACGAGGGCCGCACGCTCGAGGACGAAGGCGCCAAGGCGCCGCGTGCTCAGCGTCGTGCCGACGCCCGCGCCAAGAAGAAGAGCAAGTCGAAGGCTGCGGCCAAGAAGGCCACCGCGAAGAAGTAGAAGTGCACGCACGCCGAAGGCGGTCGTCCCGGACCGGGGGCGGCCGCCTTCGCGCTGCAGAACGGCTGAGCGCGACGGGACTCGAGACCGTCAGCCGATCTGCAGGACGGTGACCAGCCAGCGTCCGTCGACCCCGGACAGTCGCATCGCGATCGCGCGCACGCGGCCGCGGTCGTGCACCACGGCGCTCACCTCGGCCACGCCGTCGGCGTTCTCGCACACGCGCACCCGCAGCACCCGGCTCGGACGGGTGGGCCTGGCGCCGCGTCGCTGGGCGACCGCGTGCGCGCGGCGCACTCGTTCGCGCAGGTCGAGCACCAGCGCCCGTTCGACCTGGGCCGGTGGGCGCAGCCCGTTCATGACGTCCATCAGCGCGAGCACGAGCCGCGTGCTCCACGCCGCCGGATCGGGCAGGTCGCTGGACCGTGCGTGTTGTGGCCCGAACTCCGGATCGTGTCCGCCGCCCTGGAAGTCGACGGCCAGCACCGATTGGGCGTCGGGGACGACGTGCAACCGTCGCCTCTCACGGCCCGGCGGCAGCAGGTTCGGCGCCGGCCGGGCGTCGACGGACAGGGACAGGGCGGCGCTGGTCATCGCGAACTCCCTTGTGTATTGGTCGAATCGGTGGAGTCGGACGTGTGCGAGGAAGTGGCCGAGGCAGCGGACGGAGCGGTGAGGATCTGGCCGGGGAGCAGGAGGTCGGGGTCGGCGCCGATGACCTGACGGTTCGCGTCGTACCAGGCGGGCAGGTCGCGGGCGATGCGGTCGGGTGACGCCTCGGGGCCGAGCGCCCGGGCCACGATCGACCAGAGCGTGTCGCCGCCGCGCACGACCACGGTCGTGTCGGCCTGTGGGGCGCCGCCCGTGCACCCGGTCAGCAGGGGGCTGCCGTCGGCGGGCGCGATGGCCTTCGGTGCGGTGGGTGTCCATCCCGGCTCCGGCGGCGTCGGGCAGCCCGGCGGCAGCGATGCGTCGGGTGTGGGTGCCGCGAAGTCGGGGGAGGGCACCGACGGCACCTGAGCCGCGCTGAGTGGCGCCGTGGCGACGGTGATCGAGCCGGGAGGAGAGGGGACGGCAGCACCCGCCGAACCCATCGTCGTCCACCCGGCGACGGCCAGCAGCACGACGGCCAGGCGACGCCCCGTGCCGGTGGGCACGCCGCCGCGTTCGATCTGGGCGCGGGCCAGGAGGGCGACGGTGCCCGCCCAGCACAGTGCAGCGCCGAGGGCGAGCAGCAGCACGGTCTGCCAGACGGCGTCGATCGAGGTCGATTCGCCGGCTCCCAGCGCCGACAGGGCGGAGCGCAGTGCGACGTAGGCGCCGACTCCGGCGCCGATGGCGAGACCGAGGGCGAGGATGCGCGCGCGGCGACGTACAGCTGTATGTGTCATGAAAAGACAGTAAACGACAACAACGAACAAAAACAGACTTCAAGGGTGATCAATTTCGAGATGGTGAGCCGGGTAGGGTCCCGGCCATGCGATGGGACGACCTGTTCGACGATCTGGAGGCACAGCTCGCCGCGGCCGAACGCGACGAGGCACTCGCTCAGGTGGCCGAGCGCACCAGGGCCGAGCGCGCGCAGGTCGGTTGGTTCGACCGGGTGGCGGCCGCCGTCGGCGAATCGGTCGACTGCATGACACCGGCCGGACCGGTGCAGGGAAGGATCGCCGACCTCGGCAAGGACTGGCTGGTCCTTGAGGAGTCTGGGCGAGGCAGCGCGATCGTGCCGGCCTCGGCCGTCGTCAGCATCGGCGGACTCGGCAGGCGCAGTGACAAGGCGACGACTCCGGCGCGACGGTTCGGTCTGGGCGTCGCCCTGCGCGCGGTCTCGCGCGACCGGTCACCGGTGGCGGTGCACGACGTCGCGGGCGGGCTCTGGGCCGGCACGATCGACTTCGTCGGCAGTGATCACCTCGAGGTGGTGCTGCACCCGGCCGATGCGCTGCCGCGGGGCGCAGCGGTCACCGGACGCCGTGTCGTGCCGTGGTCGTCGATCGCGATCGTGAGACGAATCGGTTAGCGCGACAACGCAATACGACGACGAGACGCCTCGGATTGCGCGGACGTCGTCGCTCGCAGACTCACTCGGTGAGCGTGCCCGACTCCACCTTCGATCGGGTGTCGGCGTAGGCCCGCTGGATGTAGGCCTCCAACTCCTCGGCTTCGATCCGCCACGACTTACCGACCTTGATCGCCGGCAGATCGCCGGAGCTGATGAGGCCGTAGACGGCGCGCGCCGAGATGTTCAACGTCTCGGCGACGTCGGCGATCTGCAGGAAACGTGCGGGCACCGGTGGTCCTTCCTCGGGGCGGTTCGTCGCGATGTGTCGCAGTCTGTCGGCTGCGGCACGGCGGTGTGGCTCCATTGTCGCCCATCGCGGGCTTGAACAAGTTTTTACCTGTGGAAAGCGCATCCGGCGCGGTCGGCGCAGCAAGATGACCCGGACGCGCAACACGGCGCGAAGCCAGGGGAGAAGCACCATGGGGGAGACCCGAACCGCCGACGCGCGCACCGCACAGCGGCTGCAGAAACCGTCCTGGAAGGACGGTCGATTGATCGCCGGCGTGCTGCTGGTGGTCGTCGCGATGCTGCTCGGGGCGATGACCCTCAAGCACTTCGATTCCTCGGTGCAGGTGCTGCGCGCCAAGCACACTTTGCTGCCCGGCGACACCGTGTCGGCTGCCGACGTCGAGGTGGTCAAGGTGCGCCTCGACGGTGGTCGCAAGGGCTACTTCGGCCCTCCCGGGAAGCCCGGCGGCACCGTGCTGCGTGAGGTGCGAGCCGGTGAGCTGGTGCCGACCAGCGCCGTCGGTTCGGCTGCCGAGGTGAAGGCCAAGAGCATCGGCGTGCCGGTCAGCGGGTCGCAGGCCGCGGCGCTCGTGCGTGGATCGGTGGTCGACGTCTGGGTGGCGCGCCGCACGCCCGGCGCAACCGGCACCAACGACTTCCAGCAACCGACGCGTGAGGTGCAGCGGGCCACCGTCCACCGGGTGCCCTCGGCGGGATCGGGGCTGGGTGTCTCCACCGGCGGCGACCAGGTCTACGTGCTCGTGCCCGACGTCAAGGTGGCGACGTTGATCGAGTCGGTCAACGGGGGAGCGAAGGTGACTCTTGTGCCGGCGGCCGGGTCGCCGATGAAGAGCAACTGATGAGTCCCGGTGTCATCACCGTCATCACCGGTGTCACGGCACGCGCCGAGGCCGACCTCGCCACCGTGCTCGGCTCGGCGGCCGGACTCGACCTCGTGCGCCGGTGCGCCGATCTCGCGGAGGTCGTGTCGGTCGCGGCGGCGGGACGCGCGCAGGTCGCGCTGATCTCGGTCGATCTGCCCGGACTCGACCGGTCGGTGCTGAGCGATCTCGCCGGCTACGGGGTGCGGGTGGTCGGCGTGCACGTCGACGAGACCGACGAGCGCACCTTGCGCGAATGGGGTGTGCCCTGGCTGGTGCCCGAACACGCCGACGAAGCCGAGGTGCTCGACCGGGTGCGGGCCGCCGCCGCTTCCGAGATCGCGGTGCCGACGCGCAAGCCGGGCGACCCGCTCTCAGCCGAGACGGTCGGGGTGACCGACAACGGCGGCGACAGATCAGCGGCGTCCGACCAACCGGCCGCAGCGGACGAGTCCGACCCGAACGACCGCGACGAACCGGGCAAGGTGATCGTCGTCTGGGGCACCGGCGGCGCGCCGGGCCGATCGGTGCTGGCCGCCGGGCTCGCCGCCGAACTCGCAGCCGCCGGCGAGGCGACACTGCTGGTCGATGCCGACACCTACGGCGCCTGCCAGGCGCAGATGTTCGGCATCCTCGACGAGGCGCCGGGCATCGCCGCCGCCGCCCGACTGGCCGAGGCCGGACGGCTCGACACCGTCTCGCTCGGCGGGGTGGCGCCCCTCATCAGCGACCGCCTGCGGGTTTTGACCGGACTGCCCCGCGCCGATCGGTGGCCCGAGATCCGCAGCGCAGCGCTCGAGCGGGTGGTCGAGGTGGCCCGGTCGATGCACCGCTGGACGATCATCGACGTAGCGGCGCCCACCGACCTCGACGAGGAGCTCAGCTACGACACGCTGGCCCCGCAACGCAACATGGCCACCCGGGCCGTGCTCGAAGCCGCCGACGAGGTGATCGTGGTCGCGTCCGGTGATCCGATCGGGCTCGGACGCCTGGTGCAAGCCCTCGACCAGCTCACCGACTTCGGACCGGCGACGCGCACCGTCGTGGTCAACAAGGTGCGCGCCTCGGCGGCCGGGCGTCACCCGGAGGACCAGATCACCGAGGCACTCCACCGGTTCAGCGGCGTCACCCCGGTGCTGCTGCCCGACGACCGGGACGCACTCGACGCCGCCCTGCTGGCCGGGCGCACAGTGACCGAGGTGTCGCCGTCCGCACCTCTGTCGCAGGCGATCCGCGACCTCGCGAACCAGCGCCTCGGACTGCCGAGCACCGGACGGTCGGGGTCACGCCGGCGGGGAATCCTGCGCCGCACTGGTTGAAACCGGCTGAAACCCGCTACTACCGGCTGGATTCGTGACGGGCATCCGGGTGCCCACCGGGTCGTGGAATGAGAACATGGGCGCCGTGGCCGACCGACTGAGTTCCCTCGACGCATCCTTCCTGTACCTGGAGGACAACACCACGCCCATGCATGTGGGGTCGGTGATGACCTTCAAACCGCCCCAGGAGGGTTTCGAGTACGACAACGTGCTCGACCTGGTCAGCAACCGCATCGCGTTCGTGCCGCGCTACCGGCAGAAGGTGCGGTTCACGCCCGGGCGCATCAGCAACCCGGTCTGGGTCGACGACCGCGACTTCGACATCACCTATCACGTGCGCCGGTCGGCGCTGCCGAAGCCGGGCACCACCGCGCAACTGGAGGAGTTCGTCGGACGCATCCAGTCGCGGGCGCTCGACCGGAGCAGGCCGCTGTGGGAGCTGTACCTGGTGGAGGGGTTGCAGGGCGGCAGGTTCGCGATCGTCACCAAGACCCATCAGGCGCTGGTCGACGGCGTCAACGCGATCGACATCGGTCAGGTCATCGTCGACCCCGAGGCCAGCCGTGAGGACCAGATCCCGCAGACGTGGCGTCCGCGCGCCGAACCCAGTTCGGTCGAGCTGCTCGCCGACAGCGTCTGGTCGGCGGTGCGCCGCCCGGGCCGTGCGTTGTCCGAGGGTGTGAGCGCGATCAGCAATGTGCACACCCTCGGTCGACGGGTGATGGGCACGGCCACCGACGTGCTCGGCGCGATCGCCCGCACCGCCACCAGCCCGGCGCCGTCCAGCCCGCTCAACACCTCGGGCGGCGGCTACCGCCGCTTCGTGATGCTGGAGTCGAAGTTGGCCGACTACCAGAAGGTGCGCTCCAGGGTCACGACCCCGACGGCGAACGAGCACATCACCGTGCACGACGTCGTGCTCGCGGCGGTCGCCGGCGGTCTGCGCGCCTGGCTGATGGCCCGCGGTCAGGCCGTCGACAGCGGCGCCACCGTGCGCGCGATGGTGCCGGTCAGCACCCACTCGATCGACGACGAGTCCGAAGCCGACCAGGTGACCGCGTGTTTCGTCGACCTGCCGGTCGGCGAACCCAATGCTCGGATGCGCCTGCACCAGGTCGCGTACGCGATGCAGCAGCAGGTCGACTCCCGCACCGCCGTCGGCGCACGTTCGCTGTCGGCGCTGTCCGGTTTCGCCCCGCCGACGCTGCACTCGCTCGGTGCCCGGCTCGGCAGCGCCATGTCGCGCCGCATGTTCAACCTCGTGATCACCAACGTGCCCGGCCCCCAGCACAAGATGTACGCCGCCGACGCCGAGATGGTCGGCTCGTGCCCGGTCATCCCGCTCGGCAAGGGGCAGGCGCTTGCGATCGGGTTGACGTCGTACAACGGCAAGGTGTTCGTGGGGCTCACCGCCGACCGCGACACGATGCCCGACGTCGAGATGCTCGGCCAGTGCATCGAGGAAGCGTTGTCCGAGCTCATGATCGAGAGCTGAGAATGCCGAGGGATCGAGGAATGCTGCGATGACGACCATGCGACGGGTGTACCTGCCCCTGACCGAACAGCAGTTGACTGGGCTGCGGGAGACCCGCGAACTCGCCGACCGCACGTCGCCCGGCTTCGCCGTCACCGACGCGGTGCGGGCCGAGCAGGCGGGCACGGACGACGACGAGCTGTACGAGTTCGCGGTGACCCAGGCGGCTGCCCGCGCCGCCCTGCAGGCCGACGGTGTGGTCGTTGCCGCGGCCGACATAGCGTCCGCGTCCTCGGGGGTCGCCGAGGAAACCGGCGACGGCGCCGTGTCGGGTGCTGTTCGAGTGTCAGGACCGTTGCCGCTCAAGCGATTTGCGAGCTTCCACCTCATCGACCGCGGTGCCGCCGAGGACGACCCGGAGGCCGAGGTCGAGCTGTCCTGGTTCGATGCCACCGAGCTCGACCTACTGCTCGACGTCATCGGCAACAGCTGACCGCCACGCCTGCACGACCGTCTGAGACGATGGCCCGTCCCGTTCGCGTCGGCCAGCCGAACGAATTCAACCCACAGCGACGAAGGAGCCACCCTTGATGGACGCCGTCACCAACCCGCCGGCACCGGTCAACGAGCCGGTGCTCGACTACGCCCCCGGCAGCCCCGAGCGCGCCTGTTTGGAGGTGGCCCTGGCTCAGATCGGTTCGGAGCAGGTCGAGCTGCCGCACACCATCGGTGGCAAGCGGGTGATGGGCGGTGGCCGCGCGGTCGCGGTGCGTCAGCCGCACGCGCACAAGAAGGTGCTCGGCACCTTGAAGAACGCCACCGTCGAGGACGCACAGGCCGCCGTGCAGGCGGCCAAGGACGCCGCTCCGGGCTGGCGTGAACTCAGCTTCGACGACCGCGCCGCGATCCTGCTGAAGGCCGCCGACCTGCTGTCCGGTCCGTACCGCGCCCGGATGAACGCCGCGACGATGCTCGGACAGTCGAAGACCTGCTACCAGGCCGAGATCGACTCCGCCTGCGAGCTGATCGACTTCTGGCGGTTCAACGTGCACTTCGCCCGCCAGATCATGCAGGAGCAGCCGGGCGCGAACGCCAAGGGTGTCTGGAACCGCACCGACCACCGTCCGCTCGAGGGATTCGTCTACGCGATCACGCCGTTCAACTTCACCGCGATCGCCGGCAACCTGCCGACCGCCCCGGCGCTGATGGGCAACACCGTCGTGTGGAAGCCGAGCCCCACCCAGAACCGCGCCGCGCAGATCACCATGGAACTGCTCGAAGCCGCCGGAATGCCCCCGGGCGTCATCAACCTCGTCACCGGTGACGGTCTGAACGTGTCCAAGGTGGCCCTCGCCGACCGCGACCTGGCCGGCATCCACTTCACCGGTTCGACCCCGACCTTCCAGCACCTGTGGAGCGGGGTCGGCGCCAACCTGTCCAACTACCGCACCTACCCGCGACTGGTCGGCGAGACCGGCGGCAAGGACTTCATCCTGGCCCACCCGTCGGCCGACCCCGACGTGCTGCGCACCGCGATGATCCGCGGCGCGTTCGAGTTCCAGGGTCAGAAGTGCTCGGCCGCCAGTCGCGCCTACGTGCCGGCCAGCCTGTGGAAGAAGATCAAGGGCGACCTCGTGTCGTTGACCGAGGGCATCACCCAGGGCGACGTCACCGACTTCTCCAACTTCATGGGTGCCGTCATCGACGACCGTGCGTTTGCCAAGCACAAGGACGCCATCGACATGGCGCACTCGCACAAGGACATCACGGTGCTCGCCGGCGGCACCTACGACGACTCGGTCGGCTACTTCGTCCGCCCGACCGTGCTCGAGGTCGGCGACCCCGAGCACCTGGTGTTCTCGACCGAGTACTTCGGCCCGATCCTCGCGGTGCACGTCTTCCCCGACCGGCAGTACGACAAGGTGCTCGACCAGATGGAGTCGGTCGCTCCGTACGCGCTGACCGGTTCTATCATCGCCACCGACCGCCGCGCGATCGCCGACGCCACCAAGCGTCTGCGCTTCGCGGCCGGCAACTTCTACATCAACGACAAGCCGACCGGTGCCGTCGTGGGTCAGCAGCCCTTCGGTGGCGGACGCGCGTCAGGCACCAACGACAAGGCCGGCTCCGCCGCCAACCTGATGCGGTGGACCAGCCAGCGCTCCATCAAGGAAACGTTCGTGCCGCCCACCGACTACCGCTACCTACACCAGGGCTGAGCGACAACGGCTTTCCAATGACGAAGGGGCGACGCCGATGGCGTCGCCCCTTCGTCATGTCTTGCGCACATCCGCGCCCATTCGGACTCAGCGTTCGGCGAGGTACTCCCGACCGATCCGCTCCTCCTGCTCGAGGGCGTGGAAGAAGGACGGGGCCGCAGCCTTCTCGATCTTGCCGCCGATGATCGGGATGCCCCCGCGCAGGTCGCCGTTCACCGCGACCGTCGACTCGGCGTCGCCGTCGGCGCTGAGGGTGACGGTGCCCTTCATCGACGCGGGCGTGCCACGGACGTCGACGACCAGGTCGGCGACGCGCGCGCCGTCGGCGCCGGCCGCGCCCCAGGTCTGCGTCTCGACCACGGTGATCGTGCGGCCGACCATCGCGCGGATGTTCTCGGGGAAGGCGTCGGTGGGCAGCACCCGTTCGACGGTGATGACGTGTCCGTCGGCGCGCTCGGCGATGTCGATGCTGCCGCCGTCGGTACTCGTGGCGTCGGTCTTGCGCTGCTGGAACGCCTCGTCGCAGATCATCGCGTAGACGTCGGTGGCGGGGGCGGGGTAGGTCCAGGATCGGTCGATCTTCATCAGCGCAGCGTAGCGATCACCTTGCGGTACAGGGATCGTTCGGCGACGCTGAGCCGGGCGGTGCTCTGCCCGTCGTCGCTCTCGGACGCCGCGAACTCACGCACCTGGTCGACATGCTCGCCGAGCAGGTCGCCCAGCACCCGCACCACGTCGCTGAGTTCCTGGCCGGTGCGCCGCGCGGCGTCATCGGCAACGGTCTGCACGACGCGCTGGATCGACGCGGCGCACCGCCGGAATTCCTGTGCCGCTGTGGACAGTTCGGCGGTGTCGACGCGGCTGCGCGGTCGGAAGGAGCCGGCCGCGGCGAGGCCGTCGGCGAGATGCAGTTCGACGCTCGGCCCACCGACCAGCCAGTCGTGCCATCCGAGCAGCGCCTCGGCGATCTGCTCCACCGCGCCCGTCACTGCGTCGGTGACCGTGTCGGTGGCCGTCTCGACCCGCACCGACAACAGCGCTGGAACCGTCGCCGCGAGTCGGCGCAGGTCGTCGTCCCGGGCGAGGTTGGCGGAGGGCATGCGGACGAGGCTAACCCCACCGCCCTGTCCGTGGCGCAGTTCACAGGAGCGATATGGTCGGCAGCGGTGCACAACGACGTGCGCCGACACGCGACTCACCCACGAGGTTCGTACGCCCAATGGCACTTCAAACGTCCGGCGACCCCCGATCAGACGTCCTGCGAGACAGCGCTTTCCGCGAGTGTGCCGAAGGGGGGTGCACCGACGGACTCATCGAGCGTTACTTCCGGCACGTCGCCGACGAAGACCTCGCCTCGCTGGGCGGACAAACCCTGCACGGCCTGCTGCACGCCCACAAGCAACTCGCCGCCCAGCGCCCGCCGGGTCGGGCCAATGTGCACGTGCTCCACCCGAGCTTGGAGACCGACGGCTGGAACTCCCCGTACGCGGTCCTGCAGATCGTCACCGACGACATGCCTTTCCTGGTCGACTCCGTCACCGCCGCGCTCGCCCAACTCGAGCGCCGGGTGCACCTCGTCATCCACCCCCAGTTGTGGGTCGAGCGTGACGCCACCGGTGAGTTGCTGCAGATCCTCGACACCGACGAGCAGCCCGCGCAGCACGACGGCCCGGCCGCCGTCGCCGAGTCGTGGATGCACCTGCAGATCGACCTCGCGGCCGACGACGCCGCCGACGCCGCCATGATCGAACGCGTGCGCGGCGTGCTCGACGACGTGCGCGACTCGGTGACCGACTGGGAGCGCATGCGCGCGCAGTGCGAGGCCCGCATCCACGACCTGGAGACCAACCCGCCGGCACCGGTGGCCAAGGACATCATCGAGCGCACCCAGGGCTTCCTGCGCTGGCTCGCCGACGAACACTTCACCTTCCTCGGCTACCGCGAGTACGACCTCGAAGAGGTCGAGGGCGAGTACGTGCTGCGCGGCGTGGCCGGCAGCGGCCTGGGCCTGCTGCGTTACGACGCACCCGCCTCGGAGGCCTTCTCCCGGCTCACCCCGCACGCCCGGCGCACCGCCCGCCAGCCGCACCTGCTGACGATCACGAAGGCGAACTCGCGCTCGACCGTGCACCGTCCCTCCTACCTCGACTACATCGGCCTGCGCCGATTCGACGAGCAGGGCAACGTCAACGGTGAATACCGCCTGCTCGGCCTGTTCTCCTCCAGCGCCTACGTGGAGTCGGTGCGCCGCGTGCCGGTGCTGCGCGAGCGGGTCGCGGCGGTGGTGCAGGCCTCGGGTCACGCGCCCGACAGTCACTCCGGCAAAGACCTCATGCAGGTGCTGGAGACCTACCCGCGCGACGAGCTGTTCCAGGTGCGCACCGAGGAACTGAAGTCGATCGCCGCCCAGGTGATGCGGGTGCAGGAGCGCCGCACGCCCTACGTGCTGCGTCGCGACGACGAGTTCAGCCGGTTCACCAGCGTGATGGTCTACATCCCGCGCGATCGCTACAACACCCGGGTGCGCCTGGCGATGGCGAACATCCTGCAGCGCACCTTCGACGCCCGCTCGATCGACTACACGACGAGCGTCACCGACGCCGAACTCGCCCGCATCCACTTCGTGGTGCGTGTCGATCCGCGCACCGGTGTGCCCGACGTCGACGACGCCAAGCTGCGCGACGACCTGCTGCGCTCGACGCAGACCTGGTCGGAGCAGCTCGGGATGCACTCGCTCGACGAAGACGGCGAGAACGCCGCAGCGCGCGTGATGTCGTTGTACGCCAACGCCTTTCCCGAGGCCTACAAGGAAGACTTCGGTCCGCGTCAGGGTGTCGCCGACCTGCGCCACATCGAGGCGCTCAGCGATGCCGACGACACCCGGCTGACGCTCTACCGCGAACCGAACGCCGACCCGCACGACCGCCGGTTCAAGCTGTTCCGGCGTTCGTCGGTGCTGCTGTCGGACATCATGCCGATCTTCACCGACCTCGGCGTGCGGGTGACCGACGAGCGGCCCTACTCGATGAACCGCGCTGACGGCGAACTCATCCACATCTACGACTTCGGTCTGCGCGCCGACGACGCCTCCGTGTGGGGCACCGACGCCGAACTCGGTCAGGTGCGCGAGCGATTCCAGGACGCGTTCGCGGCGGCCTGGAACGGGCGCAGCGAGTCGGACGGTCTCAACGCGCTCGTGCTCGGTGCCGGGCTCACCGCCCGGCAGGTCACCGTGCTGCGCGCCGTGGCCCGCTACATGCGCCAGGTCGGTCTGTCGTTCAGCCAGACCTACGTCGAGCACGCCCTCGTCACCAACGTCGAGCTCACCCGTGAACTCGTCGCGCTGTTCGAGGCGCGGTTCGACCCGTCCCTCGAGGACGACCGGCAGGCCGCGCAGGACGCGATCGTCGAGCGCATCGACGCCGGTCTGAAGGAGGTCGCCAGCCTCGACGAGGACCGCATCGTGCGGGCCTTCCGCGGCGCCATCCTCGCGGTGCTGCGCACCAACGCCTACCAGGACGGCGGCAACCGTCCGGTGATCAGCTTCAAGATCAACTGCTCCGCCGTGCCGGGCATGCCGCACCCGCGGCCGAAGTTCGAGATCTGGGTCTACAGCCCCCGGGTCGAGGGCGTGCACCTGCGGTTCGGCAAGGTCGCCCGCGGCGGTCTGCGCTGGAGCGACCGACGCGAGGACTTCCGCACCGAGGTGCTCGGCCTGGTCAAGGCGCAGATGGTCAAGAACGCCGTCATCGTGCCGACCGGTTCGAAGGGCGGCTTCTACGCCAAGCAGTTGCCGAGCCCGAGCGACCGCGACGCGTGGATGGCCGAGGGGATAGAGGCGTACAAGCTGTTCATCGGGGGCCTGCTCGACCTCACCGACAACCTCGTCGACGGCGAGGTCGTGCCGCCCACCGATGTGGTGCGCCACGACGAGGACGACACCTACCTGGTGGTCGCGGCCGACAAGGGCACCGCGTCGTTCTCCGACATCGCCAACGGTGTCGCCCAGGAGCGCGGCTTCTGGCTCGACGACGCGTTCGCCTCCGGTGGCTCGGCCGGCTACGACCACAAGGGCATGGGCATCACCGCCCGCGGCGCCTGGGAATCGGTCAAGCGTCACTTCCGCGAGATGGGCCACGACACCCAGACGGAGGACTTCACGGTCGTCGGTGTCGGCGACATGAGCGGCGACGTGTTCGGCAACGGCATGCTGCTGTCCGAACACATCCGACTGGTGGCCGCGTTCGACCACCGGCACATCTTCCTCGACCCCACGCCCGACGCTGCCTCGTCCTTCGTCGAGCGGCGCCGGCTCTTCGACCTGCCGCGCTCGTCGTGGGCGGACTACGACAAGTCGCTCATCAGCGTCGGGGGAGGGGTCTACCCGCGCTCGGCCAAGTCGATCCCGATCAGCGACGAGGTGCGCAAGGCGCTCGGCATCAAGGCCGGGGTCAGCGAGCTCACGCCGTCCGAGCTGATGCACGCGATCCTGCTCGCGCCCGTCGACCTGTTCTGGAACGGCGGAATCGGCACCTACATCAAGGCCGCGTCCGAGTCGAACGCCCGCATCGGCGACCGCGCCAACGACGAGATCCGTGTCGACGGCGGGCAGTTGCGGGTCAAGGTGATCGGCGAGGGCGGCAACCTCGGTGCCAGCCAGCTCGGCCGCATCGAGGCCGCGCAGCGCGGGGTGCGGGTCAACACCGACGCGATCGACAACTCCGCCGGCGTCGACACCTCCGACCACGAGGTCAACATCAAGATCCTGCTGACCGATCTGATGAAGCGCGGACGGTTCGACCTCGACGAACGCAACGAGGTGCTCGCCTCGATGACCGACGAGGTCGCCCAGCAGGTGCTGCGGGACAACTACGAGCAGAACACCCTGCTCGGCAACGCCCGCGCGCAGACCGGGGTGATGGCCACCGTCCACCAGCGCCTCATCAAGTGGTTGGAGGGACGCAAGGAGCTCGACCGCGGGATCGAGTTCCTGCCGAGCGACTCCGAGCTCGACGCCCGCATCCACGCCGACACAGGTCTCACTTCGCCGGAGCTCAGCGTGCTGGTCGCCTACGCCAAGCTCGCGCTGAAGAACGACCTCACCAGTGGTGACCTCACCCAGGACCCGTGGCTCTCGCGCTCGCTGGCCGACTACTTCCCGACCCGGGTGCGCGAGACCTTCGCCGCCGAACTCGAGCAGCACCCGCTGCGTCGCGAGATCATCGTCAACTCGGTCGTGAACTCGATGATCAACCGGGGCGGCATCACGTTCGCCTTCCGGGTGATGGAGGAGACCTCGGCGTCGGCGGAGCAGATCGCCCGCGCCTACGTGATCGCGCGCGAGACCTTCGACCTCGCCGGGTTCGTGGCCGAGGTGGAGGCGCTCGACAACGTCGTGTCGACCGACGCCCAGACCAAGCTGTACCTGGAGTTCCGTCGACTGCTCGACCGGGTCGTGCGGTGGCTGATCCACAACCGTCCGGCGGGTCTCGACGTCACCACCGAGATCGAACGGTTCCGGCCCAACGTGCAGGCGCTCGCCGAGACGGTGCCCGGGCTGCTGCGCGGCTCGGAGCACAAGCGGTGGGAGACCAACCGCGACAAGCTGGTCGAGCTCGGTGTGCCCGAGGCGCTCGCCGGTCGGTGCGCGGGCCTGCTCGACGTGTTCTCGCTGCTCGACATCACCGAGCTCGCGCTCGCCCAGGACACCGACCCGGCGACGGTCGCCGCGACCTACTTCGCGGTGTCCGAGCGCCTCGGCATCGACACGATGCTGGGCGCGGTGTCGGCGCTGCCCCGCGACGACCGGTGGGACTCCCTGGCCCGTGGCTCCATCCGCGACGACCTGTACGTCGTGTTGGAGACCTTCACCGCGGCGGTGCTGGCCGGCACGTCCGCCGACGCCGAACCGGTCGCCCGGGTCGCCGCCTGGCTGAAGCAGAACCCCGACTCCGTCGGTCGCGCGCTGACGTCCCTGGACGCCATCCGCTCACTGCCGCACCCGGGCCTCGCCCCGCTGTCGGTGGCGCTGCGGACCCTGCGTGGTGCCATCCGTTCGGGGAGTGCAAGCTAGGCCGCATGCCCACGATGAGTGATGTGCTCACCAAGCACGAGGTGAGCGCGGCCGATTCCGACTGGTTGCATCGGCTGGTCGGTGACTGGCAGTTGCTGTCGGATCTGTCGTTCGCCGACCTGGTGCTGTGGGTGCGGTCGGAGCGGGGCGACTGGTTCGCGGCGGCGCATGCTCGGCCGACGACCGGCGTGGGCGTCTTCACCGAGGACCTCGTCGGCGAGCCGGTGGCACCGGCGCGGTCGCGGATGGTGCGGTCGGCGTACGAGCGGCACGAGATCGTGCGGGCCGGGCAGACGGTGTGGCGCGATGACATGCCGATCCGTGAGGAGGCCATCCCGGTGGTGCGGGAGGGGTCGGTGACGGCGGTGCTCACCCGGCACACCAACCTCGCGTCGATGCGCACGCCGAGTCGGCTGGAGGTCACCTACCTGGCCACCGCGGATGCGCTGGCACGGATGATCGCGGCCGGCGCGTTCCCGCAGGAGGAGCCGGAGGCGGAGTTGCGCCGGGGCACGCCGCGGGTGGGTGACGGGGTGCTCCGGCTCAACTCGGACGGCGTCGTCACCTACGCGAGTCCGAACGCGGTCTCGGCGGTGCACCGTCTGGGTTACGACGGTGACGTCATCGGGATCAAACTGGCGCGCGCGGTCGGCGACCTGCTGCCGGCCCGCTCACCTGCCGACGAAGACCTGAGCCAGGTGCTGCGCGGACGCGTCGCCGATCGTGGCGAGGTGCAGACCCGCTCGGCTGCGGTGATGGTGCGCTCGATCCCGCTGCGGGAGGGGGAGCGGAGGGTCGGTGCGGTGCTGCTGGTGCGTGACGTCGGTGAACTGCGCCGCCGGGAGCGGGAGCTGGCGACCAAGGACGTCACGATCCGCGAGATCCACCACCGGGTGAAGAACAACCTGCAGACCGTGGCGGCGATGTTGCGTCTGCAGGCCCGCCGGGTCGACGACCCGAAGGGCCGCGCCGCGCTGGACGACGCCGTCCGCCGGGTGGCGACGATCGCGTCGGTGCACGAGACGCTCTCCTCGCGCCTCGACGATCACCTCGACTTCGACGAGGTCGCCGAGCGGGGCATCCAGGCGGCGCTCGACCTGGGCAACAGGTCGGGGGTGCGGGTGTCGGGGTCGCTCGAGGGCACCTTCGGCACTTTGTGTTCGGAGGACGCGACCGCGATCGCGATGGTGCTCGCCGAACTGGTGCAGAACGCCGTCGAGCACGGGTTGGCCGATCGGGACGGCACGGTGTCGGTGCGGGTGCAGCGGCATGCCCGTCCGGATGCCGATGTGGTGGAGGTCGAGGTCGTCGACGACGGTGCCGGTCTGCCGCCGGGCTTCGACCCGAGCGCCGGGGGACTGGGCGTGCAGATCGTCCGGTCGTTGGTCAGTGATCTCGGCGGCGAGATCGAATGGGTGCCCACACGCAAAGGCACCGCCGTGAAATTCACGGCGGTGCTGCGGGAGATTCCTGCGAAGCGGTGACTCCGGGGATCAGCCGGCGCGGCGGGCGCGGGCGTTGCGACGCTTCATCGCGCGGCGCTCGTCCTCCGACAAGCCACCCCAGACACCGGCGTCCTGACCGGACTCGATGGCCCACTTCAGGCAGGTGTCGATGACCTCACAGCGACGACAGACGGCCTTGGCGTCCTCGATCTGCTGCAAGGCGGGCCCGGTGTTGCCGATCGGGAAGAAAAGCTCCGGGTCTTCTTCCAGGCAAGCAGCGCGGTCGCGCCAATCCATAGTCGTCCTGCTCCTCGTTGAGTGTGCGTCTGTGGCCCCGGTGCCGGGGTTGGTTTCGTGCATCGTGTGCGTTCGGTCGGCCTGGGGCACCCGTTGTCGGTCGATCCGGAATCGGCAGCTACGCTTGTTGCCGAGCGTGCCGACTGTCAAGGCTCACAGATGCCACCTGTGTTGCACAAGAGGTTTGACCGATTCTTTTCCCTTCGAAGGTGAGTTGTTCGTCACACGGTCGCCCCAGGTTTCCCGGATGTGCTGCGCCGACGTCCCCGTGAGGTCCGCCATCTTGTCGCCGTGTCGTTGCCATGCTGTGCCCGAATTCTGCAGGAGGATCCACCCGTGACCGACCGTTCACCGCGGCCCACCGCCGGCCCGGGTCAGGGCGCCGACACCGCACGTCGCGCCGAAGGGCCGTGGACGATCGTCGCCGCGCTGATGGCGGCGCAGGCCCTCGGACTCGTCGTCACCGGCATCTGGTCGGGCTTCGACGGTGGCTCGGCCCGATCGTGGTCGTTCGCGGCGACCCTCGTCGTGCTGGCCGGGTGCGTCGCGGCCTTGGCGTGGTTCCTCTGGCAGCGCCGGACGGCGGCGCGCACCCCGACGCTGTTGTGGAACGCGCTGCTGGTGCCGATCGGGTTCACCGTGGGCGACGGCGGAGCGCCCTGGATGGGCTGGTTGATCGTCGGGTGGGCGGTTGTCACCTTCGGTGCGGCGCTGTTGTGCCGTGCCGGGGCGCAGGATTCGGTCGAACCCACCGCCTGACGCTCCTGATGCGCTCGGCGCTGCGCCGCCCTGGGTGAGTCACCGACCGGTCGTCGGGGGCTGGCCGTAGGGTTCAGTCATGCGACGCATCTGGTCGGCCCTGATGGTTCTCGCCTGCGCGATGGCGTTCGTCGTGCTGCCCGCCGCACTGACCGGCTCGGCGGCTCGGGCCGCCACCGGCGAACGCATCCTTTCCTTCGACGCGGCGTACGCGCTGCGCGCCGACGGTTCGGTCGACGTCACCGAGACCATCCGCTACCAGTTCGCCGGCAGCGACTCCCACGGCATCAAGCGTTCGATCATCACATCCCAGGGCTACGACCCGCAGCCCGACAAGCACCGCGTCTACCCGATGAGCAACGTCCGGGTGACCAGCCCGACGGGCGCACCCGACAACGTCGACCTGTCCGACTTCGGCGCCATGACGGTGATCCGGGTCGGGTCGGCCAACAAGACGGTGCGCGGCACCCAGACGTACGTCGTGAAGTACCGCCTCGGATCCGTCGTCAACAAGCAGCCCGACGGCACGGTCGAGCTGTACTGGAATGTCACCGGTTCACAGACCGGTGTGCCGACCGACGCCGTACGCATCACGGTCACCGGCCCGGCCGACATCACCAACGCCGTCTGTTACTACGGCGTCACCAAGGAGTCGACGCAGTGTGAAGCGAGCCCGGGCAAGGAGGCCGTGTTCACCGCCTCGGGGCTCAGCTCCTACCAACAGGTCACCATCGGCGCCGCGCTGCCCGGCACCGCATTCACCAAGACCGACCCCGAACTGCGCGACGGCAGCGTCGACGACTCCGCCGGCGCCGGTGGCAGCAGCCTGTCGCCCGAGGCCGCCCGCGCGCTGGGCGTTGCCGGGGTGGGTGCGGGCATCGGTCTGCCGGTGATCGCGGCCGGCGCGATGGGTCTGGCGGTGTGGAAGCGCGGTCGTGACGAGCGCTACGCCGCGGTGGCGCCCGGTCTCGAACCCGCGCCGGGGCAGGACGAGTCGGTGCTGCGGGGCGGGCACGACACCGTCGTGGTGCAGTTCCAGCCGCCGGCCGGGGTGCGACCTGGGCTGATGGGCACGGTCATCGACGAGGAGGCCGGCGCCGTCGACGTGTCGGCGACGATCGTCGACCTCGCCGTGCGCGGTCACCTGCGGATGGAGGAGTCCGAGGGTGGCGGCATCTTCCGCAAGAACGACTGGAAGCTCACCGCGCTCGAGCCGCCGCAGGGCGAGCAGTTGCTGCCCTACGAGCAGACCCTGCTCGACGGACTCTTCCAACTCGGATCGCCGATCATGTTGTCCCAGTTGAAGAACAAGTTCCGGCCGACCCTCACCAAGGCGCAGAACCAGATGTACACCGAGGTCGTGCAGCGCGGCTGGTTCCGACGCTCGCCCCAGACCGTGCGCTCGAACTTCCAGCTGGGTGGCATGGCGCTCATCGGCGCCGCCGTGTTCGGCTTCTTCGTGATGCCGAAGGTGAGTTTCCTGGCGCTCGGCCTGCCGGTCGGGCTCGCGCTGGCCGGCCTCATCGTGATGTTCATGGGACGCCACATGGCCTCCCGCACCGCTCGCGGCTCGGCGGTCACCGCCCAGTCGATGGGCTTTCGCGAATACCTGGTCACCGCCGAAGCGCAGCAGATCAAGTTCGACGAGGCCGAGCAGATCTTCAGTCGCTACATGCCCTACGCGGTCGTCTTCGGTGTCGCTCAGCAGTGGGCCGACAAGTTCGCCGAGGTGGCCCGTGCCGCCGAGGCCGCGGGGCGTCCGTTGATGGCACCCACCTGGTACATCCCGGTCGGCGGCGACTTCGGCAACTTCGGCAGCATCGCCGGTGGACTCGACGACTTCGGCACGGTCGCTGCCGGCACCTTCGTGGCCACGCCGGGATCGTCCGGCGGGTCGGCCTTCGGCGGTGGCGGATTCAGCGGTGGTGGCGGGTTCAGTGGTGGTGGCGGCGGAGGCGGCGGCACGTCCAGTTGGTGACCCTCCGTCCGGAGCAGTTCATCCTACTGATAGAACACCTACACATGTTCGAGGAGCGTTGGTGCAGAGGTTGACTGAAGTGCGGCCTGTAGGTCGTGAGGCTCACGACGCGGCGGTGGCCGAGCTCGCGGCTGCGGTGCGTGGCATCCCCGACGGCAGCCCGATCCGGTTGGCCAAGCGCACCAGCAACCTGTTCCGTCCGCGGGGCGGCACCGGTGTGCCGGGGCTCGACGTGTCGAAGCTCGACGGGGTCGTCGAGGTCGACCCGGTGGCGCGCACGGCACAAGTGCAGGGCATGGCCACCTACGAGACCGTCGTCGCGGCGACCCTCGCGCACGGACTCATGCCGTTGGTCGTGCCGCAGTTGCGCACGATCACGCTCGGCGGCGCGGTGACCGGGCTCGGCATCGAGTCGAGTTCGTTCCGCAACGGCTTGCCGCACGAGTCGGTCATCGAGATGGACATCCTCACCGGCTCGGGTGAGATCCTCACCGCGAGCCGCACCGAGCGTCCCGACCTGTTCCGGGGCTTCCCCAACTCCTACGGCAGCCTCGGTTACGCCGTCCGGTTGGAGATCGAACTCGAGCCGATCACGCCGTATGTGCACCTGTCCCACATCCGGTTCGGCAGCTTCACCGAGCTCGTCGACGGGCTCACCGAGGCCATCACCGGCTCCTACCGGGGCGAGCCGGTCGACTTCGTCGACGGCGTGGTCTTCTCCGCCACCGAGAGCTACCTGGTGCTCGGGCGCAAGGTGGAGCAGGCGCCGTACACCAGCGATTACACCGGCACCCAGATCTTCTATCGGTCGCTGCAGCAGCGCACCGACGACTACCTCACCGCGAACGACTACGTCTGGCGGTGGGACACCGACTGGTTCTGGTGCAGCAAGGCCCTCGGCGTGCAGCACCCGCTTGTGCGGCGGGTGCTGCCACGCCGTTACAAGCGCAGCGACGTCTACGGCAAGGTCATCCGCTTCGAGAACCAGCACGGCTGGATGGCGGCGCTCGACGCCCGCCGCGGCAAGCTGCCCCGCGAGCGGGTGGTGCAGGACGTCGAGGTGCCGTTGAAGAACACCGCGCAGTTCCTCGACTGGTTCATGGACAACGTGCCGATGCGTCCGATCTGGTTGTGCCCGTTGGTTGTTCGTGAACAGGACGCGGGGGAGCAGCCGTGGCCGCTGTACCCGCTGCGGCGCGGCGAGCCGTACGTCAACGTCGGCTTCTGGGGCACCGTCGAGATCCCGCCGGGTGACGCGGACGGCGACGCCAACCGCCGCATCGAACAGGTCGTCGACGACCTCGACGGCCACAAGTCGCTCTACAGCGACGCCTACTACTCGGCCGAGCAGTTCGCCGACCTCTACGGTGGCGCGGCCTACCGAGAACTCAAGAAAACCTACGATCCGCAGGGCCGGCTCCCCGAGCTCTACGAGAAGGTGGTGCAGCGTCGATGAGCGACATAAAGATCGGCCAGATCGCCAACACCGTGCTGGGCACGGACGTCCCTTTCCGACTGGAGGCCTTCGACGGCTCGACCGGCGGCAACCCCGACGCGCGGTTCACGGTGCGGGTGCTCAACGAGCGGGCCGTGCAGTACATGGTGACGGCGCCGGGTGAGCTCGGTCTCGCCCGCGGCTACACGATGGGCGACATCGAACTCGACGGCGTCGACCCCGGCGATCCCTACGACTTCCTCGCCGAGTTCCTCGGCGACTTCAAGGTGCAGCGCCCCCCGGTGAGCGGCATTCCGAAGGCGGTGCGGTCGCTCGGGCTGCGGTCGTTCACCCCGCCGCCGCTGCCGCCGCAGGAGAAGCCGGCGCAGTGGCGCCGCATCGCCGGCGGTCTGCGGCACTCGCGCAGTCGCGACGCCGAGGCGATCAGGCACCACTACGACGTGAGCAACGACTTCTACGAACTCGTGCTCGGTCCGTCGATGGCCTACACCTGCGCGTGCTACCCGAGCGCCGACGCCACCCTCGAGCAGGCGCAGGAGCACAAGTTCGACCTGGTCTGCCGCAAGCTCGGCCTGGAACCGGGGATGCGCCTGCTCGACATCGGGTGCGGCTGGGGCGGCATGGTGCGCCATGCGGTGAAGCACTACGGCGTCACCGCCATCGGCGTGACCCTCTCCAAGGAGCAGGCCGACTACGGGCAGGCCTGGCTCGAGCGCGAAGGGCTGGCCGACCGCGGCGAGATCCGTTTCATGGACTATCGCGATGTCGCCGAGGCCGACTTCGACGCGATCAGCTCGATCGGGCTCACCGAGCACATCGGCATCCACAACTACCCGTCCTACTTCAGCTCGCTCTACGAGAAGCTCAAGCCGGGCGGACGCCTGCTCAACCACTGCATCACCTATGCGTCGGCGAAGCGGCACGGGCTGACCAAGGGCGGCTTCATCAACCGGTATGTTTTCCCCGACGGCGAGCTCGCTCCGGCCGGGGCGCTGATGACCCAGATGCAGTTGGCGGGCTTCGAGGTGCGCCACGCCGAAGACCTGCGCGAGCACTACGCCCGCACCACCCGTGAGTGGGCCAAGAACCTCTCCCGCAACTGGGACGAATGCGTGCGGCTGTCCGACCTCGGCACCGCCCGGATCTGGGGGCTCTACCTGTCCGGGTCGTCACTCGGGTTCGAACGCAACAACATCCAGCTGTACCAGATGCTCGGTCAGAAGCTCGACGACCGCGGCCACGGCGACTACCCGCTGCGTCCTGACTTCCGCTGAAGCGCCGCGGGCGGGAATGGGTTCGCCTGTACGGGTGTTGGACGGTTAGGCTGACCCAGCCCACAACTTCACAGCGTGACGTGCCCGCACGAGTGTCCTGCAGTGTTCCTGCACAAGACACCCACCATCTCGGGGGTGATCGGTTTCGACGTTGATCGCCGACGAGGGAGAAGCGGGTCGAGGATGCACGGTTATCTCGTAAACGCTCCGTGCAAAACCAATAGGTGCCAACAACAAGCGCACCGACTTCGCCCTCGCCGCCTGAGCGAGCCTCGAAGTCCGTCAGCCTGAGTTAGTTCTCGCCTCAGTGTCTGGCGTCAGCTAGAGAACTTGCTGCGTCGTCATGTCGAGGGGCGACGCGGGACTTCTACTCGACTGGGCCTGTCAGGGAACGTGTGCGCGCGAGCCCTGGGGCCGAGAAAATCCATAGCGCACTGCACCCGGAGAAGTCCCTTCTCGCGGTGAGCGGACGCGGGTTCGATTCCCGCCACCTCCACCACCGAGTGGCACGTCACGCTGTGGAGTCGGGCTCCTGCGCCGGCTCGTCGGCCCAGTCCCAACTCACCCGCACCGACTCCTGCACGCTCACCTCGCCGGGCGCGAACGAGTCCTGCTTGGCCATCGCCCGGGCCACATCGCCGAACACCGGCGGACCGCCCGCCCCGACCGTGCTGATCGACCGAACGGCACCGAGTCGGCGACCTGCGCGCTGCGCCAATGCGCGTGCCTGTCGCAGGGCATCGTCGAAGGCTGCGGCGCGGGACGCGTCCGCGGCGTCGGTCGGCGCGTCCGCGAACACCTCCACCGTCTCCACCCGGAAGCCGTCACCGATCTGCGTGGCCAGCCGCTCGAGCGTGTCACCTGCGCTTGCAACGTCGGCGACGACAGCCGAGAACCGTTGCCGGGCAACGTAACCGGTCACCTTGCCGCGGTCGCCCCACTGTTGGTCGAGGGAGAGACCCACGGTCTGGACCGACTCGTCGCAGACCCCGATCTCACGCAGGGTCGCAAGCAGGGCGCGGGCGTCGTCGCCCGATCGGGTGAGGGCGTCTGCGGCGGTCGGTGCCGAGCGTTCGACCGCCATCCGAAGACGCACACGGTCGGCCGTGGTGGACGTCGTGGCGGTGCCGACGACGGTGATGCCTGAGCTCGATGGACGCATGCTGTCAGCCTGACATCTGACCCCGTTGTACGCGAGACCTGCGGGAGCGGTAAGAAAGGACCATGACTGCCTCCGTGTCCAACTCGATCACCGTCCGACTCGAGCTGCCGGGCCGGGCGACTGCCATCAGCGAACTGACGGGCGCGATCGAGCGCACCGGTGGCCTCATCACCGGTCTCGACATCACGTCGTCCGACACCGACCGCCTCAAGATCGACGTCACCGTCGCGCCGCGCGACGGCGACCACGCCGAGGAGATCGTCGAGGCGATGCGCGGCGTCGCCGGCGTCATCGTGCACAAGGTCAGTGACCGCACCTTCCTGGCTCACCTCGGCGGCAAGATCGAGATCAAGTCCAAGCACCCGATCCGTAACCGTGACGACCTGTCGATGGTCTACACGCCCGGCGTGGCACGGGTCTGCATGGCGATCCACGACAACCCCGAGGACGCCCGCCGGCTCACCATCAAGCGCAACACGATCGCCGTCGTCACCGACGGCACCGCCGTGCTCGGCCTGGGCGACATCGGCCCGCTGGCCGCGATGCCGGTGATGGAGGGCAAGGCCGCCCTCTTCAAGCGCTTCGCCGACATCGATGCTTTCCCCATCTGCCTCGACACCAAGGACACCGAGGAGATCATCGCCACGGTCAAGGCGATCGCGCCCGTCTTCGCAGGCATCAACCTGGAGGACATCTCTGCACCTCGTTGCTTCGATATCGAGCGTCGACTGCGCGAGGAACTCGACATCCCCGTCTTCCACGACGACCAGCACGGCACCGCGATCGTCGTGCTCGCCGCGCTCCGCAACGCCCTGCGCGTCGTCGGCAAGGAACTCAAGGACGTCAAGGTGGTGCAGTCGGGCGCGGGCGCCGCCGGCACCGCGATCACCCGTCTGCTGCTCGCCGCCGGTGCCACCCACGTCGTCGTGTCCGACATCAAGGGCGTCGTGTCCTGCGAGCGCGAGGACATCAAGCAGGGCACCGACCCGTTCCTGGTGTGGGTGGCCGAACACACCAACCCCAAGAGCGTCACCGGCACGCTGCGCGACGCGCTCAAGGACGCCGACGTGTTCATCGGAGTCTCCGGTCCCAACATCCTGGACGGCGACGACATCGCCACGATGAACGACGACGCGATCGTGTTCGCCCTGGCCAACCCGATGCCCGAGGTCGACCCGACCGCCGCAGCCCAGCACGCGACCGTGGTGGCCACCGGGCGCAGCGACTTCGCCAACCAGATCAACAACGTGCTGGTCTTCCCGGGCGTCTTCCGTGGACTGCTCGACGCCCAGGCCGACGGCATCGACGACGCGATCATGCTCGCTGCCGCCGAGGCCCTGGCCGATGTCGTCAGCCCCGAGGAACTCAACCCCGCGTACATCATTCCGTCGGTCTTCCAGCCGGACATCTCCAACGTCGTCGCGCGCGCGGTGGAGAAGGCCGCCAAGCAGGAACTCGAGGGGGAGCGGCACAGCAACAAGCCCGCGGCCGAGGACGACTGAACCGTCGATCGTCCGGCGGGTTCGCGGCGACTGTTCGGGCGACTGTGGGGCACCTCACGGTCGCCGCACGGTCGTCCCGTTCGGAAGTTGAGCGGGCAACCGCTACAGTGGGTATATCCATTTTCGCGATCTAGCGTTCATCTGTGTGATTTTTCTTGTGGGCGCCGAGATCTGAGGCACCCCGGATCACCCCATCCCGTTGAGCGGCGAATACGCCTGAGGCTCAAGTTTTTTCCGGACAGGTTCAATCACGCCCTGTCGTCAGAGGGGTTCTCTTTGTGGTGCCCGCAACGACGCAGAGGTAGTACTGATGACCCCGAAGAACACCGACAAGAAGGCGCGCTGGTCGCGCAGCCAGAAGCTCGAAGCCAAGCGCGGCGAGGTGCGCCGTCCGTCCTCCGACCGGGGCCGCCCGGCCCGGCGTGACGACCGCGACAACCGCGGTGGTTTCGACCGCCGCGACAATCGCGACAACAACCGGGACAACAACCGTGGCGACCGCGCCGAGCGCGGCGGCTACCAGGGACGTGACGACCGTCGCTCGTACGACCGCAGCGACCGCCGTGACGACCGTGGCGGGTACCAGCGTCGTGACGACCGGGGTGACCGTGGTGGTTACCCGGGACGTGACGACCGTCGCTCGTTCGACCGCAGCGACCGCCGTGACGACCGTGGCGGCTACCAGCGTCGTGACGACCGTGGTGACCGTGGTGGTTACCAGGGCCGTGACGACCGCCGTTCGTTCGACCGCCGTGACGACCGTGGTGACCGTGGTGGCTACCAGCGTCGCGACGATCGTGGCGGTTACCAGCGTCGCGACGATCGTGACGACCGCGGTGGCTACCAGCGCCGTGACGACCGTGCTGGCTACCAGCGTCGCGACGATCGTGGTGACCGTGGTGGTCACCAGGGCCGTGACGACCGCCGTTCCTTCGACCGCTCGTCCGACCGTGGCGACCGGCGTGACGACCGCGGCGGCTTCCGCGGTCGTGACCGCGGCGACTTCCGTGGCAACTCCCGGGGCGACTCGCGCGACGAGCGCCGTCCCCGCCGTTTCGACCGGGACAGCCGTGACTTCTCCCGGCGCGACGACCGTGGTGACCGGGGCGGCTTCCAGGGCCGCGACGACCGCCGCTCGTTCGACCGCAGCGACCGTTTCGGCCGTCGTGACGACCGTGTCGAGGAGAAGCCCGCAGGCCACCTCGAAGAGCTCGAACCGACCAACGAGGCCTTCGGCTGGACCGAGCGCCAGGAGACCGACGACGTCACCACCGCCGAGCCGGTCGAGTTGGCCGACAACGGATTTGCCGCTCTCGGCCTCCCCGAGGTGCTCGTCGCCCGGCTGGCGCGTGACGGCATCACCCAGCCCTTCCCGATCCAGGAAGCCTCGATCCCCGACGCTCTCGCCGGCCGCAACGTGCTGGGCCGTGGCCGCACCGGTTCGGGTAAGACGCTCGCGTTCGGACTGCCGACGCTGACCCGTCTCGCCAAGGGTGGCAAGGCGCGCGCACACCAGCCGCGTTCGGTCGTGCTGGTGCCGACCCGTGAACTCGCGATGCAGGTCAGCGATGCGCTGCAGCCGCTGGTGCACGTCATCGGCCTGCGCCACAAGCTGGTCGCCGGTGGCATGCCGTACGAGCCGCAGCTGCAGGCGCTCGAGCGTGGCGTCGACATCCTGATCGCCACCCCGGGTCGCCTGAAGGACCTCATCGACCGTGGCGCCGCCGACCTGTCGCGGGTCGAGGTGACGATCCTCGACGAGGCCGACCACATGGCCGAGATGGGCTTCCTCGAGGCCATCGAGGAGATCCTCGACCTGGTGCCGGCCGACGGTCAGCGTCTGCTGTTCTCGGCTACCCTCGACCGCGGCATCGACGGTGTCGTGGAGAAGTACCTCACCGACCCGGCCGAGCACTCGACCGACGACGGCACCGCCACCGTGTCGACGATGGCGCACCACGCGCTGCTGATCGAGCCGAAGGACAAGAAGATCGTCACCGCCGAGGTCGCCAACCGACCCGGACGCACGGTCGTCTTCGCCCGCACCAAGCTCGGTGCCGACCGCATCGCCGGCGAACTGCGCGAGTGCGGCGTGGTCGCGGCCGCCCTGCACGGCGGTCTCAACCAGAGCCAGCGCAACCGCGCACTGTCCGCGTTCCGCGACGGTCGTCTGCCGGTGCTCGTCGCCACCGATGTCGCCGCGCGCGGCATCCACGTGGACGACGTGGGCGTGGTGCTCCAGGTCGACCCGCCGGCCGACCACAAGGACTACCTGCACCGCTCCGGCCGCACGGCCCGTGCGGGCGAGCAGGGCGTCGTGGTCTCCCTCGTGCTGCCGCACCAGCGCCGCACCGTCCAGCGTCTGCTGGAGCAGGCCGGTGTCGACACCGAACTGCAGAAGACCCGTCCGGGCGACGAGGTCATCGCGGCCACCGGTGGCAGCACCCCGCAGGGCGCCGAGGTCACCGACGAGGACCTCTTCCAGGTGCTCAACCCGGGCGGACGCCGCGGCGGTCGCGGTGGACGTGGCGGGTACGGCGGAGGCCGTGGCGGTCAGCGGGGCGGCTACGGCGGTCGTGGCGGCCAGGGCGGACGCGGTGGCTACCGGGGTGACCGGGGCGACCGGGGCCCGCGCTACTGACAGGCCCCCGCCACTGACAACTGAACGCACCCGATCCATCGCGTGACGACAACTTCGCGGGGTATCGAGATTCGCCCGCGTCATGACGCCCGCGAATCTCGATATCCCGCGCATCCGCGTTTCGGCCACCCGGCGCGAGACGACACAATGGGGGGATGGAGAACCTCACCGGGCGACTGTTGGTCGCCGTCCCGCGCGAAGCGCAGGAGGTGGCCGAGGACGACGTCTTCGACCGCTCGGTGGTGCTGCTGCTCGACCACAGCGACCAAGGAGCCCACGGCATCGTGCTCAACCGTCCGCTGGACGCCGGGGTCGACGCCGTCCTGCCGGGTTGGCAGGAGCACGTGACCAGCCCCGATCACCTGTTCCAGGGCGGGCCGGTGGGCCTCGACTCGGCGCTCGGGTTGGTGTCGATGCCCGGCGACGACGAGACCATCGGCCTCAAGCGGTTGTTCCGTGGGGTCGGTCTGGTCGACCTTGACGCGCCGCCGCTGGTCGTGATGCCCGAGATCGCCGCGCTGCGCATCTACGCGGGACACGCGGGGTGGGGCGCCGGGCAACTCGAGGGCGAACTGCGTGACGGGCACTGGTTCATGGTCGACGCCGAGGCGGCCGACGCGTTCTCCCAGCGTCCGGAACGTCTGTGGGAGCAGGTGCTGCGTCGGGCCGGGGGAGTCGCGTCGTGGAGCCTCACCTTCCCCGACGACCCGGCGATGAACTGACCACCCGTCGACGCAGCGCCCGACAACCTTCCCGTGTGATCGTCGGCCGAGCGATCGACGCCGTCCGGGCCGTTTCACGGCACCTGTCAGCCCGCGTACTTATGCTTGCGCCATGAGCACCGAACCGTTGGAGACCGAACGCCTGTCCTCGCCGAGCACCTCGACCGATGTGCTGGAGCGCGAACAGGTCGAGCCGCAACTGCAAGAGCCTGGCGACCACGAGCGGTTCAGCCACTACGTCAAGAAGGAGAAGATCCTCGAGAGCGCGCTGTCCGGCGAGCCCGTGACCGCGCTCTGCGGCAAGGTCTGGGTGCCGGGCCGCGACCCGCAGAAGTTCCCCGTGTGCCCGGCCTGCAAGGAGATCTACGAGCAGTTCGGCCCCGGCGGCGACGACAGCGGCGACAAGGGCTGACCCGACGGGCCGCCCCAAGCACCCGCAACCACCCGCAAACGCTGCACTTCCCGACGAACGCTGCCGCTGCAGCCGCAGCACCTGTCGGCAGGTGCAGCGTTTGCATGTTCCCGAGAGGTCGGCCGCGAGCGTGCCGGACGAATTCTTTTCCCGCACTTGACCTTCCGTTGACCTGAGTGCTCCTAATGTTTCGCGGGTCGCCGCATCTGCGCGACTGCTCGTCTCGAAAGGACGCTCCATGAACCGTCGCTCCACCACCGTGCTCGCCACCCTTGCGATCGCCGGCGGCACCGCCTTCGGCTTCGCCCCGTCGGCCCACGGCAGCTTCGCGATCGCCGATCACGGCGCCGCCACCACCGCGTGTGTCGAGACCGGCTCGCACGCCGCCTCGAACGCCCGCGTGAAGCACGGATCCGGCAAGCACGACCCGAACGAGCTCACCGCGGCTCAGGTCGCCTCCGCCGAGCAGGCGTTCACCGCCGACGCCGCCGCGAAGGGCCTGACCAAGAGCGGCAACGGCAGGCTCGCGAAGGTCGGTGCAAAGGGCAAGCCCGGCGGCTCGGCGTTCGCACCGGCCGTGATCGACGTCTACTTCCACGTGATCACCGACGGCACGAAGGGCAACCTGAGCGCCACGATGATCAACAACCAGATCACCGTGCTCAACAACGCCTATGCCGGCAGCGGCTTCAGCTTCCGGCTCGTCGCCACCGACCGCACGAACAACCCGAGTTGGTACAACAACCTCACCGACGGCACCACCGCCGAGTCGCAGATGAAGGCCGCGTTGCGCAAGGGCAGCAAGAGCGCGCTCAACCTCTACAGCGCCAACCTCGGCAACGACCTGCTCGGCTGGGCCACCTTCCCGACCAAGAACGTCACCTCCAAGGACGGCGTCGTCGTGCTCGACCAGAGCCTGCCGGGCGGCACGGCCTCGCCGTACAACCTGGGCGACACCGCGACCCACGAGGTCGGCCACTGGCTCGGGCTCTACCACACCTTCCAGAGCGGCTGCAGCGGTCAGGGCGACCAGGTCGCCGACACCCCGGCCGAGGCCAGCCCGGCGTCCGGTTGCCCGACCGGCCGCGACACCTGCACCGCGCCCGGCCTCGACCCGATCAAGAACTTCATGGACTACACGACCGACGCGTGTATGACCGAGTTCACCCCGGGCCAGGTCACCCGCATGCAGAACCAGTGGACGACCTACCGCGCCTGACCCGCGCCTGATCCCGCAAACGCTGCACCTACCTCCGGACCTTCGGCTGCAACCGAAGCGGCTGCAGGCTGGTGCAGCGTTTGCGATGTTGGGGGCTGGTGTTGGGGGCCGGTTGGGTGACGGCGCGGACGACACGGGCGGCTGACCAGCGCATTCGATGGTTGTCATCCGGGCGGGCTAAGGTGCGACATCGTGAGTACGTCGGCCGCATCCCATCTGTCGCCGGCCTTCCCCGAACGCGCAGCCTGGGGCACGGCGAGCAAACTGCGCGCCTGGCAGGCCGAGGCCCTGCAGCACTACTTCACCGAGCAGCCGCGCGACTTCCTCGCGGTCGCCACCCCGGGCGCCGGCAAGACCACCTACGCCCTGCGCCTGGCCACCGAGCTCATGGACCGTGGCATCGTCGAGCAGGTCACGATCGTCGCGCCGACCGAGCACCTCAAGGTGCAGTGGGCCGACGCCGCGGCACGTGTCGGCATCAGCATCGACCCGCGGTTCACCAACTCCCAGGAGCAGCACGCCTCCGACTATGACGGCGTTGCGGTCACCTACGCCGGTGTCGCCAGCCGTCCGGCCCTGCACCGCGCCCGCACGACCGCGCGACCCACCTTGGTGATCCTCGACGAGATCCACCACGGCGGAGACACCAAGTCGTGGGGTGACGCGATCAGGGAGGCCTTCGAACCCGCCGTCCGGCGCGTGGCGCTGACCGGTACGCCCTTCCGGTCCGACACCAGCCCGATCCCGTTCGTGCGCTACGAGCATGGCCCCGACGGCATCCGTCGCTCCGCGAGCGACTACAGCTACGGCTACTCCGAGGCGCTGCGCGACGGCGTGGTGCGTCCGGTGCTGTTCATGGCGTACGGCGGTGCGATGCGCTGGCGCACCCGCGCCGGTGACGAGGTGGCCGCCCGCCTCGGCGAGCCGATGACCAAGGACGTCACGGCCGCGGCGTGGCGCACCGCCCTCGACCCCAAGGGCGAGTGGATCCCCGCGGTGCTGCGTGCGGCCGACAAGCGACTGTCGGAGGTGCGTCGGCACGTGCCCGACGCCGGTGGTCTCGTGATCGCCTCCAACCAGACCGCGGCCCGCTCCTACGCCCGCACTCTCGAGTCGATCACCGGGGTGAAGCCGACGGTCGTGCTGTCGGACGACGCCGGCGCGTCGGCGCGGATCGAGCAGTTCGCGGAGTCCGAAGACCGGTGGATGGTCGCCGTCCGGATGGTCTCCGAGGGCGTCGACGTGCCCCGGCTGTGCGTCGGTGTCTACGCCACCTCCACCTCGACGCCGCTGTTCTTCGCGCAGGCGGTCGGACGCTTCGTGCGCGCCCGCCGCCGCGGCGAGACCGCGTCGGTGTTCCTGCCCAGCGTTCCGTTGATTCTCGAGCACGCAGCCCGCCTGGAGGAGCAGCGCGACCACGCCCTCGACCGTCCGAAGCCGGAGGGTGAGGAGCCGCTCTGGGCCGAGGAAGAGGGCCTGATCCAGCAGGCCAACGAGCAGGAGAAGGCGCTCGCCGACGAGCAGTTGTCGTTCGAGGCGCTGGAGTCGGAGGCGGAGTTCGACCATGTGCTGTTCGACAAGCAGCAGTGGGGCCTGGGCGGAGCACCGGGCAGCGAGGACGAGGAGGAGTACCTCGGGCTGCCGGGTCTGCTCGAACCCGACCAGATGACCCACCTGCTGCGTGAACGGCAGGCCAAGCAGCAGAAGAGCAGCAGCCGGCGCAAGGCCGAGCAGGACGCACCGCAAGCTGCGCACCGCGCGCTGGCCGCCAAGCGCAAGGAGCTCAACTCGCTGGTCGCCGCCTACGCCCAGAAGACCGGGCAGGCGCACGCCGTGATCCACAACGATTTGCGCCGACAGTGCGGCGGACCGACGCTCGACCGGGCCTCCAACGACGAGGTGGGTGCGCGCATCGACCTCATCCGCCGCTGGTTCGTCGGCAAGCGCTGACCGGCGCGGGTCGGCTTCAACAGGCCGGCTTCAACAGGCCGGCTTCAACAGCGTTCGGGTCAGCTCAGCAGCCCGCGTGCGCGGAGCACGTCCTGCAGTCCGTGGGCGGTGTGCCCGGCCCGTCCGATGGTCGTCGGGGCATGCCATAGCGACGACACGATCGCGTCGGCTGACGCGTCGAGCGTGGCCCGGAAGTACGGGTCGAGCTGCCGGTCGGGCGGTGGCGCACTGTGTCGGTCGGTGCTGAAAGCGATCCCGTAGTCGCCGCTGCCGTGCCGGTAGTCGGCGCCCACGGTGCCCATCGCGAAGACTGATCGTCGCGCGACCCGGCCGAGCTGCCGCGCATCGAAGGGGGCGTCGGTGGCAACGACCATGATGCAGGAGTTTCCTTCGGGCACAACGGTGTCGGGTGCCTCGACGACGGTGTCGTGCAGGGTGAGCGTGCCGGTGAAGTTGGTCAGCGCGAGCACGCCCACGGTGTGATCGCCGACCCGGCGTGATGCCGTGCCGATCCCGCCCTTGAAGCCGAGCGCCCACATCCCGGTGCCGGCCCCCACGGCGCCGCACGCGAAGTCGGTGTCCGCGCTGTCCAAGGCGGCGTGAACGTGCTCGGGGCGCACCGCGCGGGCACGGATGTCGGACAGCCATGAGTCGTTGCACTCGGCCACCAGCGGGTTGAGGGTCACGACATCGGCGCACTCCGGACGCCGCAGCATCCAGTCGGTGAGTGCGTCGGCGGCCAGGAAGGTGTTCAGGGTGTTGGTGAGCACCAACGGAGTCTGCAACTCGCCGAGTTCGATGAGTTCGGTGGCACCGACGAGCTTGCCGTGACCGTTGCCGACGAACAGCCCGCAGCGCAACGGCCGGGCCGGACTCGGCACCGGGTCGGGCACCACAGTGGTGACGCCGGTGCGCACGTCGCCGTCGACGACGGTGGTGTGACCGACCCGCACTCCGGGCACGTCGCTGATCTGTCCGGTTTCGGCTGGGGCTTCGAAGGGTGCTGCGGTCTGCTGGTCGCGCTGGATCATCGCCTCCCGACGATAGTGGTCGTCGGTGTGTGCGGTGTCGGGCGGGTGTGGGCGTACGTGGCAACCACAGGTTCGCGGACGAGTACGGTGCTCGCATGGCGAAGGACAACGACCTGGGTGGTGAGACCTCGCAGACGATGGACCGCGGGTTGGCCGTCATCGGGCTGCTGGCCGAACCGGCCCACGCCACCGGCCTGACCGTCACAGAGATGGCGCAGAAGCTCGGTGTCGGGCGCCCGGTGATCTATCGGCTCGTTGCGTCCCTCGCCCGACGCGACATCGTCATCCGACGGATCGACGGACGAATCTGCCTGGGAGTCGGCCTGATTCACCTCGCGAACTCGGTCTGGCCGGGGCTGCGGGACGTCGCTTCGCCGATCCTGCGCGAGCTCGCCGAGACGTCCGGCCTGACCGCCCATCTCACGGTCGCCGACCGTGGTGAGGCGCTCGCCATCGCCGTGGTCGAACCTCGCTGGACGGGTCTGCACGTCTCCTACCGGGAGGGCACGCGGCACCCGCTCGAGGTCGGCGCCGCGGGGCGGGCGATCCTCGCCGGTCGCGGCGGCGACGATCGCTGGGTGCCGAGCGCCGGCGAGTTGCAGCCGGGCGCGCACGGCCTGGCGGCACCCGTCATGGGCGCGGCCGGCCTGGAAGCCTCGATCGGTCTGGTCGCGATGGCTGCCTTCGACGAAGACCGGATCGGGCCGCAGGTGCAGGCCGCGGCGAAGGACCTCGCAGCCGCCCTCGACCACTGACGGCGGCGGCTCAGTCGCCCGCTCGTGCGTCGAGCAACGGCAGCGTGCGGTAGGGCAGGAGTTCGGCGAGTGCGATGACCGTCGAGCTGCGCACGACCAGGTCGGTCGCGAGCACCTCGTCGAGCACACGTTGCAGGTCGCCGTTGTCACGACCCACGATCCGGATCCACAGGTCGCCCTCGCCGGTGATCGTGTGTACCTCGAGCACTTCGGGGATCTGTCCGAGGTGTGTGATGACCGGGTCGTGCCCGTGGCGTTGGGAGATCGACAGCGTGCAGAAGGCCGTGACCGGATAGCCGAGGGCGGACGGTGACAGCGACGGGCTCTCCGAGGCGATCACGCCGCGGTCGCGCAGCTTGTCGAGGCGGGCCTGCACGGTGCCGCGGGCCACGTCGAGCGCGCGCGAGGCGCCGAGCACCCCGATCTGAGGTTGGGTGTCGAGCAGTTTGAGCAGCCGTCGGTCTAGCTCGTCGATCATGGACAAAGTGTACTTATTCGACGCCAACAACCCCGTCATTCTGTGCACTGTGAGCATCATTCTGGCGCCCGGTTGCCCATCGCGCATGGCGTGGGTCACAGTGCTCAAATGACTGATACCGCTCACCTGACCCTGCAGGAACGCGAAGCCGACCTCGACGCCGCACAGCTCAAGCAGCTCGTCGGCCTGGTGGAGTACGACGCGGACAGCGACCCGTTCCCGGTCACCGGCTGGGACGCGATCGTCTTCGTGTCCGGCAACGCCACGCAGTCGGCGCAGTACTACCAGAACGTCTGGGGCATGGAGCTCATCGCCTACTCCGGTCCGGAGAACGGCAACCGCGACCACAAGTCGTTCGTGCTGAAGTCGGGCTCGATCAAGTTCGTCATCAACGGCGCCGTCGACCCCGGCAGCCCCCTCGTGGAGCACCACCGCAAGCACGGTGACGGCGTCATCGACATCGCCCTGGAGGTGCCGGACGTCGACAAGTGCGTCGCGCGGGCCCGCTCGGCCGGTGCGGTGGTCGTGCGCGAACCGGAGGACCTCTGCGACGAGCACGGCACCGTCCGCATCGCCTCGATCGGCACCTACGGCGACACCGTGCACACCCTGGTCGACCGCTCGAAGTACGACGGCGTCCACCTGCCGGGCTACCAGCCGGCGACGTCGACGCTGGTGCGTCGCGAGGGGCAGCCGAAGAGGTTGTTCCAGGCGCTCGACCACGTCGTCGGCAATGTCGAACTCGGCAAGATGGACGAATGGGTCACCTTCTACAACAAGGTGATGGGGTTCGTGAACATGGCGGAGTTCATCGGCGACGACATCGCCACCGACTACTCGGCGTTGATGAGCAAGGTCGTCGCCAACGGCAACCACCGGGTGAAGTTCCCGCTCAACGAGCCGGCCGAGGCGAAGAGGAAGTCGCAGATCGACGAGTACCTCGAGTTCTACCGCGGCCCCGGCGCCCAGCACCTCGCGGTCGCGACCGGAGACATCCTGGCGACGGTGGATGCGTTGCGCGCCAACGGAGTCGAGTTCCTCGACACCCCCGACTCCTACTACGAAGACCCCGAACTGCGGGCCCGCATCGGCAAGGTACGGGTGCCGGTCGAGGAGTTGCAGAGCCGGGGCATCCTCGTCGACCGCGACGAGGACGGCTACCTGCTGCAGATCTTCACCAAGCCGCTCGGCGACCGTCCGACGGTGTTCTTCGAGCTCATCGAGCGGCACGGTTCGCTCGGTTTCGGCAAGGGCAACTTCAAGGCCCTGTTCGAGGCGATCGAGCGCGAGCAGGACCGCCGCGGCAACCTCTGAGTCCGGCGTCCGCAGGCCCCGGTGACCTCCGGTCGCCGGGGCCCGCGGCCGTCAGCGGGCGTCGCCGGACGGCGTGTCGCCCACCGGATCGGGCGCGGGCAGGCCGTGGTCGGCGCGAGGATGGGGGCGACGAAAGGAGTCGTCGGTGACCTTCGCCCAACTCGCGCTCATCTGCGCGGTCGGACTGTTCGGGCCGTTGCTGTCTTTGCCGCGCCGGTTCCGGCTGCCGGTGGTGATCGGTGAGCTGCTGGTCGGAATCGTGGTGGGCCGTACCGGGTTCCGGCTGCTCGACGCCCACGACACGACGTTCTCCTTCCTGGCCGAGATCGGGTTCGCGCTGGTGATGTTCGTGGCGGGTTCGCATGTGCCGGTGCGGGATTCGGCATTGCGTGCCGGTCTGAAGGTGGGCGCAGCGCGCGCGGTGGTGATCGGTGTGCTCGCCGTGCCGGTCGGCCTGGGCATCGCCCGGCTGTTCGACACCGGCCACGGCGGCATCTATGCGGTGTTGATCGCCTCGTCGTCGGCGAGCCTGGTGTTGCCGGCCCTGGAAGATGTCTCGACACGCGCCACGGAGATCGTGCGGATGCTGCCGCAGGTGGCGATCGCCGACGCCGCCTGCATCGTCGCCCTGCCGCTGGCGCTCGACCCGTCGCGAGCGGGTCGCTCGGCGTTCGGAGCGCTCGCCGTGATCGCCTGTGGCGCAGTGCTTTTCCTGGGGCTGCGGTGGCTGGTGGGCAGCGGCCGACAGCGGCGCATCCACCGGGTGTCCGAGACCCACGATCTCGCGATCGAGTTGCGCTTCTCGCTCACCGTGTTGTTCGCTCTGGCCGCCGTCGCGGCAGCGACCCACGTGTCGGTGATGCTCGCCGGGTTCGTCGTCGGCCTGGCGGTCTCGGGAGCGGGGGAGCCACACCGCCTCGCCAAACAACTGTTCGCGCTCACCGACGGGTTCTTCGCGCCGGTCTTCTTCGTCTGGCTCGGAGCATCGCTCGATCTGCGCGAACTGTCCACGCATCCGGACGCGATCGTGCTGGGTGTCGTGCTCGGCGTTGCCGCTTGCATCGTGCACCTGGTGCCGGCTGTCGCCGGTCAGCCGTGGCCGGTGGCCGCGATCACCTGTGCCCAACTCGGCGTGCCTGTCGCGGCGGCCGCCCTCGGCACGTCCCTCGATCTGCTGCGTCCGGGGGAGGCGACTGCGATGTTGCTCGGGGCGATGGTCACGGTGTCTGTCACCGCGTTCGTGGCGCCGCGAGTGCATCGCATCGACGCGCGGTCGGCCACCTGATGCGCGCGCCGACCGGATCGAAATCGGCGCTGCACAGATGCTCACCGCCCGTGCGGCCGCTGGCCTAGGCTCACGACCATGCCCGAGCCACAGCCCACTACGCCGTCGGGGGAGCCCCACCGCACCGCAGAGGCTGTCGATGCGCTCGCTGCCCTGCGCGCCGCGCTGCGGCACCGCACCGTCGCCGGCCCCGACAAGGTCGACGCCGAGTTCGACGGGTTGCACGCCGATCTGCGAACGCACTTCCCGCTGCTGCACGCCGCCTGCGAACGCGTCGACCTGCCCGATCACGCACTGCTGCTGCGCTGGCCCGGCCGGGCCGCCGACCGGCCGGTCGTCCTGATGGCCCACCAGGACGTCGTGCCCACCAACCCCCGCGACAACTGGACGCACCCACCGTATGAAGCCGTTGTCGACGACGGATTCGTCTGGGGGAGAGGCACTCTCGACTGCAAGGGCTCGCTCGTGGCGATCTGCGCGGCTGTCGAGACGCTCATCGCCGACGGGTTCGTGCCCACCCAGGACGTGTGGTTGTCGTTCTCCAGCGACGAGGAGGTCGCCGGCACGACCGCGCCGCTCGCCGTCGCCGCGCTGCAGGAACGCGGCGTCGATCCCTGGCTGGTGCTCGACGAGGGCGGCATGGCGGTCACCGGAGCCTTCCCCGGCGTGAGCGAACCGATGGCGGTGATCGGCCTGGCCGAGAAGGGGCTGGTGGTGCTCGAACTCACCGCGACCGGCGCGGGAGGTCACGCCTCGACTCCGCCGACCCCGAGTGCGCCCGCCATCCTGGCGAAGGCGGTGCTGGCGCTGGAGAAGCGACCCGCCCCGGCGAGCCTGCCCGACCCGAGCGTGCGGATGCTCGAACGGCTCGCACCGTTGACCCGTCCGCCGATGCGTCAGGTGCTCGCGAACGTCGACCGCGCCCGTAAACCGGCGGCGGCCGCGCTGGCGAAGCTCGGCCCGGTGACCGCGGCGCTCGTGCGCACGACGTACGCGATCACGCAGTTGGCCGGGTCGCCTGCGCAGAACGTGCTGGCCAGCACCGCCACCGCCACCGTCAACATGCGGGTGGCCGTCGACGACGACGTCGACACCGCCGTCGCGCGGGTGCGCAAGACCGTCGGCAAGGACGTGCAGGTCGAGGTGCTCGACGCCTACGAACCGAGCCCGGTCGCCCCGATCGGCGAGGCGTACGACCTGTTGGAGCAGGTGACCGCCGAGGTCATGCCCGACGTCGCGCCGACACCGTACGTCGTGATGGCGGCCACCGACGCACGCCACTTCCAGCGGGTGTGGGCCCCGGTGTACCGGTTCAACCCGTTCCGCATGACCGAGTCGCAGCGCAACAGTCTGCACAACGTCGACGAACGCCTCGAGGTGTCGTCGTACCTGGAGGGAATCGATTGGTACACAACGTTGCTGCGCCGGATCTGAAGCCGTCGCGCGGGAGTGCGCTCAAGGGCATCGGCGCCATCGTCGGCTTTCTGGTCTGCGTCGAGATCGCCAGTGGCGCCCTGCAGGGTTACTACACACCGCTGTTCACCGACATCGCCCGACACCTGGAGATCCGCGACGCCGACGTCAACTGGTTCGAGGCCGCTCAGCTGACGGTCTCGGCGCTCGTGGTGCCGGTGCTGGCCCGGCTGGGTGACGTGATCGGCCACCGCAAGGTGCTGCTCATCGCGACCCTGGTGACGGCGGTCGCGTCGTGGGCCGTCGCGTTCGCACCGAACTTCTGGACCTTCCTGATCGCCTGGGCGTTCGCCGGCTTCTACGTCGTCTGGTTGCCGCTGGAGGTGGCGATCATCCACCGCCGCACGGACGGCGACCCGAAACGCACCCGGATGGCCGCCGCCGTGCTCGTCTTCGCCCTCGAACTGTCGGTGATCGCCGCCGCGCTCACGGCCGGTGCCCTCGCCGAGACCTTGTCGATGACCGCGCTGCTGTCGATCCCGGCCGTCGTCGTCACGCTGGCGCTCCCCGCCATCTGGTTCGGTGTGCCCGAGGTGCCGCCCGCACGCAAGGCGAGCCTCGACCTCGGCGGCTTCTGGCTGATCACGCTCGCCCTCGCCCTGCTGATGGGCGGGCTGATCGTGGTGCGCCTCGACGGACCGACCAGTCCCTGGGCACTCCTGCTCCTGGTGTTGGCGGTCGGTGCGTTCGTGCTGTTCGGACGATTCGAACTGCGTCACCGCGAGCCGCTGGTCGACCTGCGGGTGCTCGGCGCCGCGCGGCAGTGGCCGATCCAACTGACCGCGTTCCTGCTCGGGGTGTCGGTGCTCGGCGCACAGATCCCGTTGTCGACCTTCGCCCGCACCGACCCGGCGGTTACCGGCTACGGGCTCGGCGCCACCGCCGCGAGCGTGTCGTCGATCATCGGTCTCTACGTCATCACCCTCGCGATCGGCGCCCTCAGCCTGCCGACGCTGGCCCGACTGCTGTCGCCGACCGGAGCCCTGACTCTCGGCGCAACCCTCGTCGGTCTGGGCTACCTGATGTTCCTCCCGCTGCACGACGGACTCAGCCAGCTGATGCTTAACATGGCGGTGGCCGGCCTCGGCTCCGGCCTGCTCGTCGCGGCCCTGCCCGCTGCCGCAGCCGCCGAGGCACCGACCGAACACACCGGCTTCGTCACCGGCATGACCAACATGACCAAGACCGTCGGCGGCGCGCTCGCCAGCAGCGTGTTCGCCATCGCGTTGTCGACGACCGGCTCGATCGACGCCGACGCCGCCGAGAACCACGCCTCGCTCGGCGGCTATATGACGGTGTGGGCGATTTGTGGGGCGAGCGCGCTGCTCGCCGCGGTGGTGCTCGCGTTGCGTGGACCGCGGCGCCTCGAGGCCACGACGCCGACCGGCTGATCCAGGGGCGGGTGACCCGCCGGCGACAGCCGTCCGAGCCGCTCAGGCCGGGCGGGTTGCCTCGACCGGGCCGGGTTCGCCCACCTCGACCGCCGGTTGGACGGTCGTGAGGTCGCCGCCGCGGCGGACTGTCGCCCAGCGACTGACCTCGCGCCCGAGGAACACGCCCCACAACACGATCGTGCTGAACGCCACCAGGATCGCCGAAAGGATGAACGCTGCACCGACGAGTCCGTAGTCGGCGACCTCCTCGGTGATCTGCTCCGGCGCGACGATCTGGACGGCGACGAGCAGCACCGTCGTGCCGAGACCGATGAGCACGGCTCCGGGGAGTAGCTGTCGCCGACGCACCTTGCCGCGCAACAGGATTCGCTGCGTCCACCAGAAGTATGCGAACGCCGCGAGCCCGGTGCCGGTCGACTCGACGGCCACCTCGCTCGCGCCGGAGATCTCCCACCGGTGGGTGGCCTTGTTGATCCACAGCCCGAACGCGAACAGGGCGGAGGTCATCACAGCCCAGACGAGGTGTCGCCACGCGCTGCGCCAGTCGGCGTGGGGGAGGCGCCAGATCCGTTCGAAGGTGCGCTGCATGGTGGCGGACAAGCCGGTGGCGAAGGCGAACGCAATCAGGAAACCGACGACGAACGACCCGATCGTGTCGTGCTTGCTCGGACGGAACAACCGCATGAGTTCGTTCTCTGCGTCGCCGTGCAGGCCCATCGTGTCCGAGAGCAGGAACGCGACGTCACCCACGTGCCACTCGCGGGCGAGGGCCGACATGGCGACGAGGAACGGCGCGGCGCACAGCACGTGCTGCGCGGCGAGCGCGAGCGAGTGCACTCCGAGTTCGAGTTCGACCGATTCGTTGTAGAGACGGCCGATGCGGGAGGTCTCCCAGCGGCGGATCAGTTCGTCGGTGCGTGCGGACACCGGCTCAGTGTGCACCGTCAGCCTGGGACGTGCGCCTTGCGCCGACGTTCATCAACGAGGCGGGGTGGTCAGTCCGCTACAAGAGCGACCTCGGTCGGCGCAGGTGGGTCATTGGCGTGCCAGGCCGAGGCCCGGCAACGGGAGCGGGTTCTGTCCCGGATCGAGGGGTTCTGCGAAAAAGGCAAACTCGTCGGTGTCGTCGTCCGCCCACAGCGCGCGAGGCGGTTCGGGGCCCCGCCATGCCTTGTAGGTGAGGCTGTCAGGGGTGGCGACGCCGTACACGTCGCGGAGGGCGATCACGCACATGTCCGCGATCTGTCCCGACTGTGCGAGGGTCGCGGGCAGTTGTAGTGACGTCGTCCAGTTCCGGTCGAGCGGTGTGTAGGGGGTCCATCCGAGTTCGACGAGGCGCAGTTCACCGGCGGGGTCGGCCGGGCGCTTGAGCGCCGTGCTGGTGTTGGCGACGCACTCGGCGGACACGGTGTCGGTGTCGGCCGCGAATTGCACGTATACCCCGGAGGATGATTCCTCGATGATGAGGAACACGCGGTCCTCCAGATCCCGAATCGTCCGGCCGAGGCGGGTGGTGAATTCGGTCCAGTCCATGCGCTGAGGCTTTCTCCACGGTTGTCTGTCTGGGGTGCGGCCGCCGGAGGCGATCGTCACCAGTCGTTCATGACCTTGAGCGCCGTGAGGTCGTTCGGCGTGACGTACGTGGCGACCACGGCGGTGGTGTGGTGGATGCGGATGCCTCCACGCTCGCCGAGATCCCACCGGGCGGCAGGAACTGCGCCGCGGTTCATTGCAGGTTTACCCCACCGTGAGCGACCCCCGGCGACGTACTCGCTGAAGGCATCCTTGAGAGCATCCATGGCCTCCCCGTCATCCTGCTCGACGTCGCCGGTCAACGAGAAGGAGAAGGCAGTGACCTCGCTGTCCCGTTTGGAGAGCCCGAGGACCGTCTGGAAGGGGACGTCGTTGCAACGGGCATAAATCCACTCTCCCTCGATGGTCCAACCGAGCGCCGAGGCCATCTCCCCGGCCGCTTCTTCGCTCATCGGCCACGGCGCAGCCAGCCAGAAGTCGAGTTGGTCGAGTGCCTGGTCGACGGGGACGTTGGTCACGGAGCTCATCGGATCCTTCCGGTTGCAGGTCTGGAAGCTTGATGCGGTCACGCTGCAAGATCATCTCGGTCACCCGCGAACGCACGGTGACGTGGCTTTTTGCCGAGGCGATCTGCCTGGCTTGCACGAGGTCATACCGAACCTCAATGCTGCCATCCGGATGGCAGCTGAGATCGGGGAGTCGGGGCTTCATCGAGGCTGCACAGTGGTCGACCGTCCTCACCTTGCTGCGACAGCACGACGAGATCGAGCTGGCCGCCGGACGGTCGACGCCCGCGTAGGTCGTCAGTCGGGCGCTCGCACGTGGGTCGGTCACCGGAGCAGCGATCGCGGCTTGCGACAATGCGTCCATGAGTGAACAGGCGTCGGGCTGGTACCCGGACCCGAACGACCCCGACACCCTCCGGTACTGGGACGGCATCCTGTGGACCGACCGCACGATGCCGCGGATCAAGCCCGGCTTGGAACAGTCGACGCTCGGGGCGCCGCCGCAGCCGCCGGTGCAGCACCAGTACCCGCAGAACATGCCCTACCCGGGACACCACCCGGCCGTCCAGACCCGGCTGATGATCGCGGTCACCCCCGACGGGCAGCAGTTGTCCGGGTGGTGGCGCCGGGCGGCGGCGTTCGTCATCGACAACCTGATCACCTTCGCGATCGCCGTCCCGTTGGCCTGGACGTGGCTGTCGCCGTGGGTCGAGACCTACCGCGACTTCATCTCCGACACCCTCGACGCCAGCCGCACCGGTGGCAGCACGCCGGAGGTGCCGTCGGCCCTGTTCGACTTCCCGTGGCAGTTCGGTGCGGTGCTCGTCGCGGTCTACTTCGTCTACGAAGTGGCGCTGACCACCTGGCGCGGGCAGACCGTCGGCAAGATGATCACCGGCATCAAGGTGCGGCGCGAGTCCGACGAACGTCCGCCCACGCTGGTCGCCGCGATCTATCGGTTCGTGGTCAAGCAGGTGAGTTCGATCTTCGGGATGATCCCGCTGGTCAGCCTGCTCGTGGGGGTCTTCCAGATCGTCGACTACCTGCGTCCGCTCAGCGACCGGATGAAGCAGTCGTTCCACGACAGTTGGTCGCAGACGTACGTCGTGCGCAGCACGAAGAAGCCGCGCAGGTAGCGGGTCCTGTTCGGGCGGGCTCGTACGGGCCGTCGCGTGCGGCCGGTCAGGTGTGGGCGGTCAGGTGCGGGCGGGCAGGATCCGCCCGGTCACCTCACCGAGTCCGATCCGCCCGCCGTCCGTGCCCGGTGCGGTGGCGCGCAGGGTCACGACGTCGCCGTCCTCCAGGAACGACCGGGTCGAACCGTCGGCGAGTTGCAGGGGTTCCTTGCCGCTCCAGGTGAGTTCGAGCAGGCTGCCGCGCTGGTCGGCCTCGGTGCCTGACACGGTGCCCGATGCGAACAGGTCGCCGGTGCGCAGACAAGCGCCGTTGACGGTGAGATGGGCGAGCATCTGGGTGGGCGACCAGTACGTCGTCGAGTAGGGCGGGCGACTGATGACGGTGCCGCCCAGCTCGACCTCGATGTCGATGTCGAGCCCGAACCGATCCTCGCCCCGCAGGTAGGGGAGTGGTTGCGGATCCTGCTGCGGGGCAGCGGTTCTCGCGGCGCTGAGGGCGTCCATCGGGGTGATCCATGCCGCCAGCGACGACGCGAACGACTTGCCGAGGAACGGCCCGAGCGGCACGTACTCCCAGGCTTGAATGTCGCGTGCCGACCAGTCGTTGAACAGCCCCACGCCGAACAGGTGATCGGCGGCCTCGTCGACGCCGACCCGCGTGCCGATCGCGGTGTCGCCGCCGACGACGAAGCCGAGTTCGGCCTCGATGTCGAGTCGGATGCTGGGGCCGAAGGTCGGTTCGGCGTCGGTGGGCGCCTTGCGCTGGCCGCACGGTCGGACGATGTCCGTGCCGGAGACGACGACCGTGCCCGCACGGCCGTGATAGCCGATCGGGAGGTGCTTCCAGTTGGGGGTGAGCGCGGCGCCGTCCGGTCGGAAGATCCTGCCGACGTTCGTCGCGTGCTGCTCGCTGGCGTAGAAGTCGACGTAGTCGGCCACCGCGATCGGCAGATGCAGGGTGACTTCGGTGAGCGGGTGCAGCCGGGCCGCGACCACCTCGGCTCGGGACTCGTCGCGCAGTGTGTCCCGCAGCCACGCGCGGGCGGCCCTCCACGACGGGCGTCCTTGGGCGACAAAGGAGTTCAGCGTCGACTGCGACCAGGCATCGATCCACGCATCGCCTCCCGCATCGGCCGCGAGCCCGGCGAGATCGATCGCGTGGTCACGCAGGCGCGCCACGACGTGCGGGGCGTGGCCGGGTTTCGACGCGATGCCGTACGGCAGGTTGTCGAGCCCGAAGAGTTCGGTCGTCGGCAGGGTGGTCACTGATGCTCCTCGGGGGTTGGGTCGATGAGGCCGAGCGTGCGTAACTCGGCGATGGGTTCGTCGACGTCGCAACAGCCGTAACCGCCGGGGCGGCGTTCGTCGAGGACGGTGCTCGCGTCGTCGGTGGAGGTCATCAGGGCGTCGATCGCGGCGAGCACGTTGCGAAGAGGGTCGGCACAGCCACTGCAGGCGGTTGCGGGCGCATGGGCGAGCGCATTGACATGGGTCACACCCTAGCCGCATGCTTGTAACGATAAACAAGTATTAGCGTCCGATAATCGGATGCACGAAGGATGTGGCCATGGCCTTCTACCGAGCACAGGGATCGGTGCCGCCGAAGCGGCACACCCAGCACCGGGGCGACGACGGCGGGCTCTTCTACGAGGAGCTGATGGGGGAGGAAGGCTTCTCGTCAGACTCCTCGCTGCTCTACCACCGCTTCATCCCGTCAGCGATCAGTGATGCGCGTGAATGGCCACTCGACCTGCGCACGACACCCAACCATCCGTTGTTGCCGCGGCATCTGAAGCTGCACGACCTGTTCGATGCCGACAGCCATGGTGTCGACGTCGTGACCGGACGTCGGCTGGTGCTCGGCAACGGCGACGTGCGTATCTCCTATGTCGTCGCCGACGCGCCGAGTCCGTGGTATCGCAACGGAATTGGCGATGAGTGCATCTACGTCGAGCGCGGCGGTGCCCGGGTCGAGACGGTGTTTGGGATGTTCGTCGTGGGAGAGGGTGACTACCTGGTGATCCCGCGGGCCACCACCCATCGATGGCTGCCGTTGGTGGCCGGCGACGAAGGCTTCGCCGAACCGCTGCGTGCGTATGCGATCGAAGCCAACTCCCACATCGCACCGCCGAAGCGCTACCTGTCGAAGTTCGGGCAGTTGCTGGAGCACGCGCCGTACTGCGAGCGCGACCTGCGCGGGCCGGAGGGCCCGCTGCTCGCCGAGGACATCGGGGCCGATCCCGAGGCGGCCACGGAGGTCTACATCAAGCACCGGACGTCGACCGGCATCGTCGGCACGGTCTACACCTACCCGTACCACCCGCTGGAGGTCGTCGGCTGGGACGGCTGTCTCTACCCATACGCCTTCAACGTCGCCGACTTCGAGCCGATCACCGGACGCGTGCACCAGCCGCCGCCGGTGCACCAGGTGTTCGAGGGCTACAACTTCGTCATCTGCAACTTCGTGCCGCGCAAGGTCGACTATCACCCGCTGTCGATCCCGGTGCCCTACTACCACTCGAACGTCGACAGCGACGAGGTGATGTTCTACGTCGACGGCGACTACGAGGCGCGCAAAGGTTCGGGCATCGGCAAGGGGTCGATCTCGCTGCACCCCGGCGGTCACGCGCACGGTCCGCAACCCGGGGCGACCGAGGCGTCGATCGGGGTCGAGCGGTTCGACGAACTGGCGGTCATGGTCGACACCTTCCGCCCGCTCGAACTCGGCGAAGCGGGCACGGCCGTCGACGACGGCAAGTACGCCTGGAGCTGGGTCGGTGGCCGGTGACGTTCGCGCGATATTCAGGTGAACGATGCGATTGGGTGCCTCCCAACGGCATGTCGGCGCGCTGAGAGGTCTAGCGTCACCGCGGGGCCGGATCAGGCGCCCCGCACGACGCGAACCACACCGGGAGAGTCATGTCCGTTGACCTCACTGCAAGCCGCCGTCAGATGCTGGGGATGGCGGTGATCGGAGGGGCCGGACTGTTCGCGGCGAAGGTGCCTGCCGCACAAGCCGATCCGGCGGGCGTTCGGCTCACCGTGCTCGGCACCACCGACCTGCACGGCAACGTTCTCAATTGGGACTACTTCAAGAACGCCGAGTACAACGACGCCGCGAGCAACGACATCGGCGTCGCCAAGTGCGCCACGCTGATCAAGGCGATGCGCGCCGAGCGGGGCGCCGACTCGTGTGTGACGCTCGATGCCGGCGACACCATCCAGGGCACCCCGCTGGCGTACTACTACGCGAAGATCGACCCGATCACCAAGGGATCGACCCACCCGATGGCCACCGCGATGAACGCGATCGGCTACGACGCGGCCGCAATGGGCAACCACGAGTTCAACTACGGCCTCGACACCCTCGACACCTTCCGCCGCCAGCTGCGCTTCCCGCTGCTGTGCGCGAACGCGCTCGACTGGAACACGGGCCGATCGGTCTACCCGACCTACATCATCAAGACGGTCAACCTGAAGGGGAGCAAGCCGATCAAGGTCGGCATCGTCGGTCTGGTCACCCCGGGTGTCTCGATCTGGGACAAGGCCAATGTCGAAGGCAAGGTGAAGTTCAACGGCATCGTCGAGCAGGCGAAGATCGTCGTGCCGCAGGTGAAGAAGGCCGGCGCCGACGTCGTCATCGTGTCGGCCCACTCCGGTGCCGACGGTTCGTCGTCGTGGGGCGACGCGATTCCGTTCGTCGAGAACGCCGCCACCCAGCTGGCCGAGGAGGTCGCCGACATCGACGCGATCCTGGTCGGTCACGCGCACAAGGAGATCCCGCAGCGCTATGTCGTCAACAAGGCGACCGGCAAGCAGGTGCTGCTCTCGGAGCCGCTGTACTGGGGCATGCGGGTCACCGTCATGGACCTCGACCTCACCAAGGTGCGCGGTCAGTGGGAGGTCGCTTCGGCGTCCGCAACCTTGTTGAACGCCAACACCGTTCCCGAGGACAAGCAGGTCGCCGACCTCGTCCGCCCGGCGCACCAGAAGGTGCTCGAGTACGTCAACGGCGTCATCGGCACCTGCAAGCAGGAGATGACCGGCGCGACCGCGTGCTGGGAGGACTCCGCCGCGGTCGACCTCATCAACTACGTGCAGGCCCAGGCGGTCAAGGCCGGCCTCGTCGGCACCGCCGAGGAGAACACCCCGGTGCTCTCGATCGCGGCACCGTTCAGCCGCACGGCGCGCATCCCCGCAGGTGACGTCACGGTGCGCGACGTGGCCGGGTTGTACGTCTTCGACAACACGCTGCTCGGCATCAAGTTCACCGGCAAGCAGGTGAAGGCCTACCTGGAGAAGTCGGTCGAGTACTTCCGGCAGGTCAGCAGCGCCGGCCCGGTGCCGTCGGCGCAGGTCACCAACGCGGTGACCCCGGCGGCCCCGAGCGGCACGCCCGACTACAACTACGACGTCATGGGCGGGCTCGACAAGCCGCTCACCTACGACATCGACCTGTCGGTGCCGGCCGGCAACCGCATCCGCAACCTGTCGTACGGCGGCACCCCGGTCGCGGACGGCGACAGCTACGTGATCGCGATCAACAACTACCGCCAGTCCGGTGGCGGCGGCTTCCCGGATGTCACCACCGCACCGGTCGTCTACAACCGCCAGAACGAGATCCGTCAGCTGATCATCGACTGGGTGGCCGCGAACAAGGTGATCGACCCGGCCACCTTCCACGCCGTCGACTGGAAGCTGACCTACGGCACCGCGCCGCTGGTCGTCACCCCCTGACGAGCGCCCTCAGCAACACCGCACCACCCGCAAACGCTGCACTTCCCGCCAGACGCCGCTGTTGCAACAGCAGCGTCTGCAGGGGAGTGCAGCGTTTGCGGTTGGGGGTCAGGCTTCGACGACGGGTTCGCCGGTGAGGCCGACGCCCGCCTCGCGCAGTTCGGTGAGGGCGGACGCGGTGGTCTCGGCGGAGACCCCGGCGGTGAGTTGCAACAGCACGGACGTCTCGAACCCGGCGCGGTTGGCATCGAGGGCGGTCGCCTTCACGCAGAAGTCGGTGGCGATGCCGACGACGTCGACGGTGTCGACCTCGTTGTCGCGCAGCCAGCTCTCCAGGCTTGCGCCGTGCTCGTCGTGGCCTTCGAAGCCGCTGTAGGCGGCTTCGTGCTCACCCTTGCGGAAGATTCGGTCGGTCAGCGAGATGGCCGGCCCGACCTCCGGGCGGAAGCTGGCTCCGTCGGTGCCGACCTTGCAATGCACCGGCCAGCTGTGGTTGAAATCGGGTTCGTCCGACCAGTGGTCGCCCGGGTCGACGTGCCAGTCGGCCGTCGCGACGATCGTGCGGTAGTCCTCGCCCTGGCTCGTCACGTAATGGGCGATCTGCTCGGCCACCTTCGTGCCGCCGGCGACCGCCAGCGAGCCACCCTCGCAGAAGTCGTTCTGAACGTCGACGATGATCAGTGCGCGCGTCATGGACTCAGCGTAATGCCCGCGATCGCGGGGATCTCGGCTCGCAGGCTGCGCTTGGCTGCCGCTCGGGAGACGACGTCGGGGTAGAGCGCGAGGTGCATCGAGATGCCGTCGACGAACGCGTGCAGGCGTCGCACCTGATCGGGGGTCGGACGGCGTACCCCGTGTTCCCTGAGCACGTGTCGACACACGTTGCGGATCGCGGCATGGGCTTCGGCCGAGATCTCGGCGAGCGCGGGCTCGGTGAGACCGCCCACCACCAGCGCGAGCCAGACGTCGAAGTCGGCCTGTCGTCGAGCGTCGAGCGGCACGAGTTCCTCGAGCAGCACGACCGAGTCGGTGCCGGTGGCCTCCGGTGCCAGCGCGGCCATCTGTGCGGTCAGCCGCTCGGTGAGGTCTTGTGCGACGAACCGCAGCAACCCGGTCTGGGTGTCGAAGTAGTGCCGCATGGCTCCGGGGGAGATGCCGGCCTCTGCGGCGACCGCGCGCACCGAGGCACCCGCCACCCCGTCGCGACGGACGACGGTGGCGAAGGCGTCGGCGATCAGCCGGCGGCGTTCCTCGTGGTCGACGATCTTCGGCATGGAGCGATTATGACACGACTGTGCTATTTTAGTTTTACAACACAGTCGTACGGAAAAGGTTTGGTCATGCTCTACGCGGTCATCGTCGGGTCCGAGGTGATGTTCTGGGTGTTCCTGTTCGGCGGCCTGGCCGCGCGGTACTTGCTGCGCCGCAAGCGACTGAGTTCGGTGTTGCTGATCTGTGCGCCGCTGGTCGATCTCGTCACTCTCACGGCCGCCGTCATCGACCTGCGCGGCGGAGCGGCGCCCGGTCTCGCGCACGTGCTCGCTGCGATCTACATCGGCGTGTCCGTCGGCTTCGGGCATTCGATGGTGCACTGGGCCGACGTCCGGTTCGCGCACCGATTCGCCGACGGCCCTGCCCCTGCGCCGAAGCCGAGTTGGGGAGCGGCGCGCGTCGCGCACGAGCGTCGCGGCATCACGCGGCACCTCGTTGCCTGGGCGGTCGGCGGCGCGCTGTTGATCTGCGCGGGTGCGCTGGTCGGAACCTCTGCGGCCTGGGAGACCTTCGGCGGGACGGCCGCCGCGTGGACCCTGGTGCTTGTGATCGATGCGCTGTGGACCGCCGGCGAGATCGCGGCGGCTTCGAGGCGCAAGCCGGCTTAGCGTCGGGGCGTCCGTGCACCTCGTGTGGACGGCTGTCGAGGTGCGGCTGGTTGGGCCGGTCGCAGTGGTGGCGGAGGTCGAGTTGAACCGGGCGCACGATGCCGCCGAGCCCGACTGATTGAGGCCGTCTGGCCCCCTGTTGGTTGGACTCCTTCGGCGGTTCGCGGAGCGCATTGGTTGAGCTTCTCGGAGCGCCGGCGGTGCCCCTTGGTGGGCCGAATCGTGCGCCGGCGCAGATCAAGTCGAAATCCGCGAAAACCCTTGAGAAATCAACCAAATTCGCCTGTTGAAACCCTTCCCAAGTGGTTCGAACACGCGTATGATCAGTGCATGGAGGGGACACCAGAATTCGAGGCTCGACCGGGCGGTATCGACCCGGCCGAGTTGCTCGAATCTGTGATCTTCGAAGACGGGTTGGACGCAGCGATCGAGTTGGCGTCCCAGCCTCATTTGGTGCCGGGTGCGAACCCGGTGACGATCATGCTGATCATCTCCAAGATCCTCAGCGCCCACGCCTACGAACTGCTGGGGCAGGACGACCCGTTCACGGTCGACGAACCCGACGCGCTGCTCGGGTACGACCTGTTCCCCGAGACCACAGCCCCGGCTGTCCCGGCGGGATCGGCCCCGTTTACGGCTGCTGCGGGTGCTGTGGGTGGCGGGTCGGCCGGCGACTCGCTGGACACCGACCTGGACCTCGACCTCGACCTCGACCTGGGAGCGGAGCTGGGAACGGACCTCGATTCGGACGCTGGTCTGGATGAGGTGGTGGTGGCGGAGTCGCGGGTGTTCGATCGGATGACGTTGTTCGAGGACGCGACCCGGTTCGCGCATCAAGCAGCGCAGTCGATGGAAGCGGTGCGGGCTCGTTCGATCGCGGAGTTCGCTCGGTGGGAGCACCCGGACGGTCCGCAGGGCACGAGGAAGACGCCGTGGGTGCGGCACGGTCAGGGGTTCACGAGCATGTACTCCGCCGACACCGTGGCCGCGGAGTTGGGGTTGGGGATCCAGGCCGGGATCGGCCTGGTGCAACGCTCCGCCCGGATGGTGACCCGCACTCCGAACCTGTTGCGGGAAGTCGCCGCGGGCCGCGCGAACTTGGACACTGCCGCGGATATTGCGACGGAGTTGCAGGACGCCTCCCCTGATGTGTGCGAAACCGTTGAAGCGGAGATCCTCGGCCGGGGAGTCCACCAGACAACCAGGGGTCAGGCACGCAAATCGTGCCGGACGTTGGTGGGGAAGCATCAACCCTCCGCGGCGCGGGAAACGGCACGGAAGACGAGGGCGCAGCAGTGTGGGGTGTTCCAGGACCCGCACCCCACACCGGGGTTGTCGATGCTGACGATCATCGGGGACAACGGGCAGGTCACCGCGGTGAAGGACGCGATCGACCAGTTGGCGTTCGCGATGAAACACGGCGACGAGTCCGACAAGACGTTGGGCGAGTACCGGGTCGATGCGTTCTTCGACCTCGCGATGCGCAACGTGACCCTGAACCTCGACATCCAAGTGCTCACCCCGACCTTCGGGACCGCCGGGAACACCTGGACCAAGCCCGCCAACAAGGCACCGACCCCCGCGGACACTGCCGGGAGTGCAGGCCAGGCGAGCAAGAGCAGGACCGCCGGCAACGACGGTGGCGGTACTGACGACAGTGGCCATGCCGACGACAGCAATACCGGCAATGACGACGGCGACCGTGCCGCCGACGGTGGCCGTGATGACGAGAGTGAAGAGGGTGACGCCGGTGGCGGGCCACCGTCCGGCCCCGGTCCCGACACAGGACCACCCAGCACTCCGCCGGCCGAGCCGACCAGTAAGCCCGAGAAACCGGCAGCCTTCGGTGGACGAAATCGTGACGGCCGCGACTTCGTGTCCGACATGCGTGACCGCGGCGCGACCAGCGTCCACGCCCGCGCCGGTGCGATCGACGCCGACAGCCTGGCCGACCTGGCCAGGTTCGCCGACAAGGTCACCGTGAGCAGCTTCGAGTTCGACCCCGTCTCCGGCGAACCCACCGCGAACATCATGGGCAGCGACAGCTACCGGCCACCACCCACGATGGCCAGGTACGTGAAAACGAGGGACCAACGGTGCCGGGCACCCGGCTGTGACCGTCCCGCGATCAAGAACGTCGACCTCGACCACGCCGTCGAGTGGCCCCAAGGGCCCACCGCAACAGTCAACCTCGAATGCCTGTGCCGACGTCACCACCGGATGAAGCAAACCCAGTGGCGAATCCGGTTGCACCCCAACGGGATCGTCGAGTGGACCTCACCCACCGGCCACACCTACCGCACCACGCCAGGACTCACCGAAACCTGGCACGACCTCCGCAGCGACTGAGTACGCGACTGACCGAACGATCCAGGAAACCATCAGCCAGCGATCGAGCAGCCCTACTCAGAACAACCCGAGCTGAGTGGGCACCGGCGCGGAGCGCACATCGCCCGGCCGAAGCCGATGACCGGCCAGTGATCCGAGGTCGGCGAGGAACAGCGCGTCGTCGTCGTTCACCGTCACGAGCGCGGTCGCACCCGCCATCGCGCGCACCGTCAGGCAGTGCTCACCCTCGGTGAGTGGATGTGGGTAGCGGCCCACGGAACTCGCGTCCAGCGCATGCAACAGGTCGGACTGCGCGGCCGGTGGCACCCACGACTCGCGGATGAGCTCGGCCTCGGGTTCGGTGGCCAGCGCATCGAGGGAATCACTCACGGTTTGCTCATGCAGCCCGAGCACCTCGACGCGCGACGTTGCCGTGAGCAGCGCGGCGACCTTGGAACTGCGGTTCTTGAACTGGGTGAGGCCGAGACGATCGGTCACCAGGTCTTCGAACCCGCGGGCGGCGCGGCCGTCCGACGCAGCCACGACGAAGGTCGCCGCGAGCGGCCCCTGCTCGTCGAGGCGCCCGACCTTCCGATGGTCGACGGCCGTGCCCACCTTGCTGACACCGTCGGCAAAGGTGGCCACGTAGACGAAGTGCGGCGAACGCAGATAGTCGTCGAGCGCAGCCGGCACGTAACCGCCTCGGTGCGCGTGGTGGGCGAACCGGAACTGGTCGTCGGCCGTGCACTCGGCACACTGGCGTCCGCGGGTCGCCGGGCGCCCACGCGGGCACGCACGGTGAGTCAACGACCCCGATGCATCGGCGACGCTCGCACCGGTGCATTCACGCTCGGGGTGTGCCTCGAAGGACAGCCGGCGACCGAGCAGGTCGAGGGCAGCCCGTCCGTCGAAACGCAGGACGGGATTTCGGTCGACCCAGGCCGGGCCGGTGCATAGATCAGCTGTCACGAACGATCGCCCACAACTGCATGTCGCGCCGGCGGCCACCGATTTCCTGGTGGCTGCGCAGCGTGCCTTCGAACTCGAACCCACCGGCCCGGGCCGTGCTGGCCGAGCCCGCGTTCCACGGCTCGATGTAGGCCTCGAGGCGGTGCAATCCGTCGATGGTCCAGGCGAATTCGACGAGAGCGGCCAGCGCGTCCGCGGTGTAACCGCGCCGTCGGAAACGCGGCGCTGTGGAGTAACCCACCGTTGCTCGTCCGTGCTCGATCGCGCCGATCCACAGGCCGATCTGCCCGACCCCCGCGTCGGTCGCCGCGTCGGCGATGCAGAACGACCATCCTGCGCCGCCGACCAGCCGGGAATGCTGCCGGTCGATGTACGCGAGTGCGTCTTGTGCGTCGGCGTTGCCGGGCAGGGTGCCGATGAGTGGCACGTGCGGGTCGGTCGACATGTCACGCAGCATCGGCACGTCGTCGGCGCGGAACGCGCGCAAGCGAACGCGTCCGTGCTCCGGGTCGGGCACGGGCATGACGAGCGGCAGCGGGAGCATCTGACGATGGTAGGGGCCGGGTGGCACCGGGCTCAGTGGTCGGGCGGGTCGAGGTCAGCCTTCGAAGATCGTCGGGATGACCGCTTCGCCGCGCGACATCTGCAACGCCTTCGCCGGCAGTTCGGCCCGAGACGCGGCGTGCCGGTCGCGGGCGTCGTCGAGCGTCGATTGGTCGACGCGTTCGCCGCCCTTCACCAGTTCGACCATCAGGTGGCGGTCGTTCGAGTCGCCCTGGGGCACCTCGCCGATGCCGATGATCTCGGCTTCCGCGAGACCCGACGCGCCCAGTCGGCGCATGGCGTACTTGCGGCCGCCCACCGACTTCTTGTCCTTGCTGGCCTTCGCGACGCCGACCATCGTGCCGTTGTCGTCCTCGCGCTGCACGAGCTTGTAGACCATGCCCGCGGTCGGGGCACCTGAACCGGTCACCAGCGAGGTGCCGACGCCGTAGACGTCGACGGGGCCGGCCTGCAGGGTCGAGATCGCGTACTCGTCGAGGTCGGAGGTCACGACGATCTTCGTCTCGGTCGCACCCAACGAGTCGAGCTGCTCGCGCACCTCGCGGGCCTGCACCAACAGGTCACCGGAGTCGAGGCGCACCGCGCCGAGCTCGGTGCCGGCGATCTCGACCGCGAGGTTCACCGCGTTGGTGACGTCGTAGGTGTCGACGAGCAGCGTCGTGCCCTTGCCCAGGCTGTCGACCTGTGCCTGGAACGCCTCGCGCTCGTCGTCGTGCACGAGGGTGAAGGCGTGCGCGGCGGTGCCTGCGGTCGGCACGCCGTAGCTGCGTCCGGCCTCGAGGTTGGACGTCGTGCCGAACCCGGCGATGTACGCCGCCCGTGCGGCGGCGACCGCCGACCACTCGTGCGTGCGCCGCGAGCCCATCTCGATGCAGGGGCGCCCGTCGGCGGCGGCGGTCATGCGCGAGGCCGCGGCGGCAATCGCGCTGTCGTGGTTGAGGATCGAGAGCACGAGGGTCTCGAGGATCACGCCTTCGGCGAAGCTCGACTCGACCACCAGGATGGGGGAGTTGGGGAAGAACATCTCGCCCTCGGCATAGCCCCAGATGTTGCCGGAGAATTGGTAGTCGGCCAGCCAGTCGAGGGTCGCCCGGTCGACCACCTTGGTCTTCTCCAGGTGGGCCAGCTCGGCCTCGTCGAACCGGAAGTTCGCGATCGCGTCGAGCACGCGCCCGGTGCCGGCGACGACGCCGTACCGGCGTCCCTCGGGCAGGCGGCGAGCGAACACCTCGAAGATGCTGCGGCGGTGCGCGGTGCCGCTCTTCAGCGTCGCCTGCAGCATCGTGAGCTCGTAGTGGTCGGTCAGCAATGCCGTGCTCGCCGCTGCAGCAGCGCGGTCGACGGCGTCCTTGTTCTCGGTCACGGCGCTCAGCCTAAGGTGGGAGCCGTGTCCGTGGCTCCCCCCGAGGTCGAGAAGGTCGTCGAAGAATCCTTCGACGTCGAGGTCGACAAACCCTGGGTGACGATCGTCTGGAACGACCCCGTCAACCTGATGTCCTACGTCTCCTGGGTGTTCCAGACCTACTTCGGCTACTCCAAGGAGAAGGCCGAACAGTTGATGATGGCCGTACACACCGAGGGCCGTGCCGTCGTCTCGCAGGGCACACGCGAACGCATGGAGACCGATACCGCTGCGATGCACGGCTATTCGCTGTGGGCGACCTTCCAGAAGGACGAGTGATGGCGCAGGCTTTCCAGCGCAAGCGCGACCGGCTGGTCGGGCGACTCGATCAGACCGAACGCTCGATCGTCATCGAACTCATGGCGCAGACCCGCGAGATGGTCGCCCCCGAACAGCAGGCGGCCACCGGCGACGCGTTCACCGACCTGATCAGCACCCTCGGTGACAGCTACGACCCGTCCGAGGTGGCCGAGCGCGACCCCGTCGTGCGTCGCCTGCTGCCCGACGGACACCGCGACGATCAGGAGGCCGCCGCCGAGTTCCGGGCCGCCACCGAGCGCACACTGCGCGAGCAGAAGACCCGCAAGCTGACCGCCGCGATCGACCTGCTGCTCGGGGTGCCCGACAACCAGGACAAGTTGTCGTTCGAGGTGCCCGACGCGATCACGTTGATGATGGCGCTGGCCGACGTGCGGCTCGCCCTGGGCGAGCGGCTCGAACTGCGCACCGACGAGGACAGCGAACAACTGCACGCCGACCTCGAGGCGATGACCGGTCCCGACCAGCAGCGGCTGGCGATCGGCCTCTACTACGACTTCCTCACCTGGCTGCAGGAATCGCTCGCGCTCGCCCTCACCGAGTGAGCACACCCAAGACGATCGCCGACCCACCCCAGCCGAAGGAGCACGCCGTGACCGAGTCCGAGTACTTCCAGGACAACTACCCCGACGAGACCAGCCACTGCTACGGCTGCGGACGGCTCAACACCGAGGGTCTGCATGTCCGATCCCGTTGGGACGGCGAGGAATCGGTCGCCGTGCACCACACCGACCCGAAGTACGTCGCGATCCCGGGCTTCGTCTACGGCGGACTCGTCGCCTCCCTCATCGACTGTCACGGCACCGGCACCGCCTCGGCGGCCGCCTACCGTGCGGCGGGCCGTCCGCTGGGCAGCGAACCGCCGCTGCGGTTCGTCACCGCGTCGCTGCACGTCGACTACCAGCGCCCCACGCCGATGGGTGTTCCGCTCGAACTGCGTGGCGTGCCGACCGAGGTGAAGGAGCGCAAGGTCGTGGTCGACATCACCCTCTCGGCCGACGGGCAGCAGTGCGCGAGTGGCACCGTCGTGGCCGTCCTGGCGCCCGATTCGATGTTCGCCGGGAGCACCGACACCGCTCAGTAGGATGTGCACACCATGACGAAGCACTCCGAAGACGCTCCTGTCCGCCTGCGCGTCGCGCCGTCGCCCACCGGCGACCCGCACGTCGGCACCGCCTACATGGCGATGTTCGACCTCGCCTACGCCCGCCAGCAGAGTGGCAAGTTCCTGCTGCGCATCGAGGACACCGACCGCGCGCGGTTCCGCGAGGACAGCGAGCAGCAGTTGTACGACACCCTTGAGTGGCTGCAACTGACCTGGGACGAAGGCCCCGACAAGGGTGGCCCGTACGCGCCCTACCGGCAGTCCGAGCGCCTCGACACCTACAAGCCGTACGTCGACCAACTCCTCGCCGACGGTCACGCCTACTACTGCTGGTGCTCCTCCGAGCGCCTCGCCGAGATGCGCGAGCGTCAGCAGAAGCTGAAGCTGCCCACCGGCTACGACCGTCTCTGCCACGGCAAGACCGAGCAGGAGCGGCGTGAGCTGCCCGGCTTCAACGAGACCCCGGTCGTGCGCATGCTCGTGCCCGACGACGTCGAGCTCACCTTCGACGACCTCATCCTCGGCCGCACGTCGGCGCCCAAGCCCGACGACCAGGTCATCCTCAAGGCCGACGGGTTCCCGACCTACCACATGGCGGTCGTCGTCGACGACCACCTGATGAAGATCAGCCACGTCGTGCGCGGTCAGGAATGGATCTCCAGCACGCCCAAGCACCTGCTGCTCTACAAGTGGCTCGGCTGGGACGCACCGCAGTTCGCCCACATGCCGCTGCTGCGCGACGAGAAGAAGGCCAAGATCTCCAAGCGTAAGAACCCGTGGGCCCGCCTCACGTGGTTCAAGGAGCAGGGCTACCTGCCCGAGGCGCTCGTCAACTTCCTTGCGCTGCAAGGACATCCGCCGGTGATCGAGGCCGACGGCACCGAGCGTGAGATCTTCACGTTCGACGAGTTCGTCGAGCGTTTAGACTGGGGCAAGATCAACCCGGCGGGCGCGATCTTCAACCTCGACAAGCTCAACTGGCTCAACGGGCACTACATCCGGGAGCTCGAGGTCGGCGACTTCGCCACCCGGCTGCTGCCCTTCCTGCACGCCGACGGTGTGCTCGAGGCCCACCCGTCGCTGCCGGAGCTCGGCCGACTCAAGCTGGTCGCCGAACTCATCCAGACCCGCATCACACTGCTGTCCGAGGCGACGCCGCTGGTCAAGCCGTTCTACGTGGAGGACGAAGACCTCGAGATCGCCGACGACGCGCGTAAAGAACTCAAGGACAACGCCAAGGACGTGCTCGCCGCCGCGATCACGGCGCTCGAGCCGATCAGTGGTTCGCTCGGCACTCCGCTCGGTGAGGGCATCGAGTGGACCGCCGCGCGCATCGAGCAGGAACTGCGCGCTGCGATCGTCGACGGCCTGGGCGTGAAGCCCCGCCTGGCGTTCGGTCCGCTGCGCACTGCGGTATCCGGTCAGAAGATCTCGCCGCCGCTGTTCGAGTCGATGGAGATCCTCGGCAAGGCCGCCACGATCAACCGGTTGAAGCGACTGCACGACGAGCTCTGAGAGCACATGACGAGCGACCCGGTCTGTCTCGCAGGCCGGGTCGCTCGTTCGTTCAGGGTGGAACGCGCCGACGTCCGGGTGACTGGTGGGCCGTCCAGGCACCGTCCATAGCGAACGACGTGCCGCTGATCGACGCGCTCGCCGGCCCGCACGGTTCGACAGAACGCCCGATTTGGGCAGTACGGACCGGCTCGGGTAATGTAACGCCTCGGTTCGCCCCACCCGAAGGTCTCCGGACGCGCGAGTAGGTCGATACCCTCTTGGGGTATGGTGTAATTGGCAGCACGACTGATTCTGGTTCAGTTAGTCTAGGTTCGAGTCCTGGTACCCCAGCTTTCGAGAAGCGATTCTCGATTCGGAGAAACAACGCCGATCCGGTAAAGTTTCTCCACGTGCCAAGTGGCGCGAAGTGCGGCCCCGTTGTGTAGCGGCCTAGCACGCCGCCCTCTCAAGGCGGTAGCGCGGGTTCGAATCCCGTCGGGGCTACAACCAGCTCAAACCCTCTGCAATGCAGGGGGTTTGAGCTTTTTCATGCCTGAAGCGAGTCAAGGTAGTGCGTGATCGCCTCGTCGTCGAGGTGGTGCGTCTCGCGTAAACCGCGCGCGATCGTGTCGAGGTAGGCGGTGCTCGGCGCATTCAGCGGCGGACGATGACCGGCAGGACAGGTGAACGTCACTACCGGGAGGTCGTCGAGTTCGTCGACGACCAGCAGCCGCTCGTAACGCCCCATGCCGAGTTCGTGCACGCGCTCGTGCCACAGCGGCTCGAGATCGATGTCGTCTCCAACGGCGCGGTGCATCTCCTGGGCGACCAGGTCGCAGAACTGGGTGTGGGTGATCAGGTAGGCGCTGGCGAGGGCCCGGCCGACGAGATCGGGGTCGTAGAACGCCACACCGCCACCCCAGGTCGACGACTCCCATCCGAAGAACACCGATCCGGGCAGCTCGATCGGCCGGATCTGCCGGGGTGCACGGGGGTCGCGCGACCCTTCGTGTGCGCGCTTGGCGCCGGCAGCTGTGCCGCCCTCGAGATAGCGCGCGAAGCGTTCGGCGGACAGGTTCGACCCGTATGCGGCGTACCAGACCAGTTCGTCAGTCACGCTCCGTGACGTTACCTACCGAACCGACCGGCCGACCGAACTGATCGAGCCTCCGGGGCCAGGTCAGCCGACGTCCGACGCCTGACGCGGGCGCTGCTGTGCGGCGTGCGCGCGGGCGAGGATCTCGGTCAGCTTGTTCGCTCCCGCCACGACCGTCGCGGCGTGCAGTCGTCCGGGCTGGCGAGAAACCCGCTCGATCGGACCCGAGATCGACACTGCGGCGATGACGCGTCCGGAGGGGGAGCGCACCGGGGCCGATACCGAAGCGACGCCCTGCTCGCGCTCACCGACGCTCTGCGCCCAGCCGCGACGGCGCACACCCGACAGCATGGTGGCCGAGAACTTCGCGCCCTGCAGGCCGCGGTGCAGGCGGTCGGGCTCCTCCCAGGCGAGCAACACCTGCGCCGCCGAGCCGGCGTGCATCGACAACGTCGCCCCGACCGGGATCGAGTCGCGCAGGCCCATCGGTCGGTCGGCCGCGGCGACACAGATGCGCTGGTCACCCTGACGACGGAACAGCTGTGCGCTCTCGTGGGTGTGGTCGCGCAGCGCGCCGAGCACCGGGCCGGCGGCGGCGAGGAGGCGGTCCTCGCCTGCGGCCGAGGCGAGTTCACCCAGGCGCGGGCCGAGGATGAACCGACCCTGCAGATCGCGCGCGACGAGTCGGTGGTGCTCGAGCGCGACCGCGAGTCGATGCGCCGTCGGGCGGGCCAGGCCGGTGTGCGCCACCAGCTGGGCGAGGGTCGAGGGACCTGCCTCGAGAGCTGCAAGTACGACGGCGGCCTTGTCCAGGACGCCGACACCGCTAGTGTTGTCCATGTAATGATATTGCCGTCTCATTGAGCGAGACGCAAGTTCGGGACGGCAATCAGTCGGCGATTCTGCTGATGTAGGTGTTTTCGATTTGCAGGAAAGGGTGGGTCATGGGACACACGCTCGCGGAGAAGGTGTGGGAACAGCATGTCGTGCGACATGCCGAAGGAGAACCGGATCTTCTCTACATCGACCTCCACCTCCTGCACGAGGTGACCAGCCCGCAGGCCTTCGACGGCCTCCGCCTGGCCGGTCGGCCGGTGCGTCGTCCCGACCTGTCGCTGGCGACCGAGGACCACAACGTTCCGACGACCCCCGGGCCGATCACCGACGTCGTCAGCCGCACCCAGGTCGAGACGCTGCGCAAGAACTGCGAGGAGTTCGGCGTGCGGCTCTACCCGATGGGCTCGGCCGAGCAGGGCATCGTGCACATCATCGGTCCGCAGCTGGGCCTCACCCAGCCGGGCATGACGATCGTCTGCGGTGACAGCCACACCTCCACCCACGGTGCATTCGGCGCGCTCGCGTTCGGCATCGGCACCAGCGAGGTCGAGCACGTGCTCGCCACCCAGACGCTGCCGCTCAAGCCGTTCAAGACGATGGCGATCAACGTCGAGGGTGAACTCCCTGAGGGCGTCACCGCGAAGGACATCATCCTCGCCGTGATCGCCAAGATCGGCACCGGCGGCGGCCAGGGCTACGTGCTGGAGTATCGCGGCTCGGCCATCCGTGCGCTGTCGATGGAAGCGCGAATGACCATGTGCAACATGTCGATCGAGGCCGGCGCCCGCGCCGGCATGATCGCCCCGGACGACACGACGTTCGACTACCTCAAGGGTCGCGACCACGCGCCGCAGGGAGCCGACTGGGACGCCGCCGTCGCGGCCTGGCGCGAACTCGTCACCGACGACGACGCGAAGTTCGACACGGTCGTCGACATCGACGCCAGCGAGTTGTCGCCGTTCGTCACCTGGGGCACGAACCCGGGCCAAGGACTGCCGTTGTCGGCGTCCGTGCCCGAGCTGGACAAGATCGGTGACGACAACCAGCGCTTCGCCGCCGAGAAGGCCATCGAGTACATGGGCCTGACGCCGGGAATGCCGTTGAAGCAGATCGCGATCGACACGGTCTTCCTCGGTTCGTGCACCAACGGACGCATCGAGGACCTGCGCGCGGCCGCCGACATCATCAAGGGTCGCAAGGTGGCCGATGGGTTGCGCATGCTCGTCGTGCCCGGCTCGGCCAAGGTGCGGCTCGAGGCCGAGGGCGAGGGTCTGGACAAGGTCTTCGAGGAGGCCGGTGCCGAGTGGCGCCTGGCCGGCTGCTCGATGTGCCTCGGCATGAACCCCGACCAGCTGGCTCCGGGGGAGCGCAGCGCGTCGACGTCCAACCGCAACTTCGAAGGACGCCAGGGCAAGGGTGGCCGCACCCACCTGGTGAGCCCGCTGGTCGCGGCTGCGACCGCCGTGCGCGGCACGCTGTCGAGCCCGGCCGACCTGGTGGAAGGAAAGTGACGATGGAGAAGTTCGAGACACACACCGGTGTCGGAGTTCCGTTGCGCCGCAGCAATGTCGACACCGACCAGATCATCCCCGCGGTCTACCTCAAGCGGGTTACCCGCACCGGGTTCGAGGACGGACTCTTCGCCGCGTGGCGCGGTGAGGAGACCTTCGTGCTCAACAACCCGCAGTTCGCGGACGGGTCTGTGCTCGTCGCCGGTCCCGACTTCGGCACGGGGTCTTCGCGTGAGCACGCCGTCTGGGCGCTGATGGACTACGGCTTCAAGGTCGTGCTGAGTTCGCGCTTCGCCGACATCTTCCGTGGCAACTCCGGCAAGGCCGGATTGCTCACCGCGCAGCTGCGGCAGGACGACATCGAGCTGCTGTGGAAGCTGCTGGAGAACGAGCCGGGCACGCAGGTGCGGGTCGACCTGGTCGAGCGCACGGTGACCGCCGGCGAGCACACCTTCGCCTTCGAAGTCGACGACTACACCCGGTGGCGCCTGCTCGAAGGCCTCGACGACATCAGCCTCACGCTGCGACACGCGGACGAGATCGAAAAATTCGAATCGACCCGTCCGAGCTGGAAACCGGCCGTCGAGCCCGCCTGATCGACGACGAACAATTGGCCCCGAACCACGCGGTTCGGGGCCAATTGCGTTGATGGCCAGTGGTATTGGCCAGAACGTGCCGGTGGTGGGCACGGGGCGGGGGGTCTGCCGAAGGGTTCGGTGACTGCGTGAATGTCATTGCGGCACAACGTATTGCGGGGAATCTGATGGTTGCCAGTGTCGGGGGTCGGCCCTAACGTCTGTTCTGAGCCGTACGACAACGGGCGGTTCATCGGACAGGGGAGACTTCCGGACCACCGGGCCCCGGTAACCCGAAGGGGTGTCAGTTGTGAACAAGGCAGATCTGGTGACCGCCATCGAGACTCGTCTCGGTGGGCGGAAGGCGGCGACCGACGCCGTCGACGCCGTGCTCGACGTGATCATCCGTGAGGTGGCTCGTGGCAACAAGGTCACGATCACCGGTTTCGGCACCTTCGAGAAGGTGACCCGTGCGGCCCGTACCGGCCGCAACCCGCGCACCGGCGAGACGGTGCCGATCAAGAAGTCGGCTGTGCCGAAGTTCAAGCCGGGCACCGGTTTCAAGGCCGTCGTGGCCAAGCCGAGCAGCCTGCCGAAGACCGGAAATGCCGCCGGTCGCGCAGCCGCCGGCACCGCCGGCACGGCAGCGCCTGCCAAGAAGGCCGCGGCGAAGAAGACCGCGACGAAGGCTGCGGCCAAGAAGACCGCGACGAAGGCCACCGCCACCAAGACGGCGGCGAAGAAGGCTCCGGCCAAGAAGACCACGGCCGCCACCAAGACGGCCGCCAAGAAGACCACCCGCGCCGCGAAGAAGTAGTCGCAGCACGCACCACGAACGGCCCCGCTCCGGTGAGCGGGGCCGTTCGGCGTTGTGGTCGGTTGTGGTCGGTTGTGGTCGGTGGTGATCGGTCGTCAGCGGATGCGCTGGCCCGGGCCGATGCCTTCCATCCACATCCGGCTGATGCCCGAGGCGCCCACCTCGATGTTGAGCCGCTGTCCCGGACGCAGATGCAGCATGCCGGTCGCAGCGAACACCTGTGCTCCGAACTCGAGTTCGCGGCCGTTGTCGGTGAGCACGCTGCCGGTGCCGGCGGCGGGGTCGAAGGTGTGGACGGTCGCCTGCATCAACTCACTCCGGCTTCGTGGTTGTGGGCGCGCGGTGCGCCGGTGCTGTCGAGCAGCCCGGCGGTGCGCGGACCGAGGCCCAACCGGGTGGCGCGCTCGAATGCGTCGGTGTCATCGACGTCGGTGCGAAGAGGCGCCAGATCGAGGGTCAGCACGGTCGCCGTGCGGCTGTGCCGGGCGGCCGATCCGGCACCGAAGCGCGGCACCAGCCGGGCCGCGTCATGGTGGGTCAGCAAGACCGTGCCGTCACCCGACTCGTCGGGCACCACGCTGGATTCGGTTGCAGCGCAAGCCCGTAGACCGTCGTACAACACGTCTGCGGTGAGCGCGGGCAGGTCGCCAAGCAGCACCGCGCCGGCCGCGCCGGGGGAGGTGCGCACCAGGTGCGCGAGGCCCGCCTCGATGGCCGGGTTGAGTCCGCGTCCGGGATCGTCCACCACGGTGGCACCCAGCGCCTCGGCGTTGGTGCGCACGGTCGGGTCGTCGGTCACCACGAACACCTGTGCGGCGGGCACGACCTGCAGCACGACGTCCAGGGTGTCGAGCGCCATGGCGAGCGCGAGGGCCGACCGCTCCACGCCGGCAGGCGGGGTCAATCGGCTCTTGCCGCGGGCGGTGTGCTTCACCGGCACCACCAGATGCCAGGTCGAGGTCAGGGTCGGGCTCACCCGCTCATCGTCCCAGATCGGCCGCCGAGCCCCGGCGTGGCCACCCGCGGGTGGAAACGCGTCGAGCCCGATCGGCGGGCAGGAAGTCGACATCGACCGCCGTCGGCCAGCATGATGAACCGGACTGCAGCAGAAACCGACCCGAGGCGGAGGAGACCAGGTGGCGCACCCTGAGTTGAGCGAGGACATCACCCCGATGTACAGCAACATCATCAAGGGGCTGTGGCCGGTTCTGCTGCGCACCTGGCGACACGACTGGAGAGGCGGGGAGAACATTCCGCGCACCGGCGGGTTCGTCGCCGCGTCCAACCACCTGTCGTACGTCGACGCGTTCACGCTCGCGCAGTTCCTCGTGGCGCAGGGCCGCGCACCCCGCTACCTGGCGAAGTCGGCCCTGTTCGGAATTCCGGGGGTGAAGTCGGTGATGACCGGCACCGGGCAGATCCCGGTGGTGCGTGGGTCGAGCAAGGCGGTGCACGCCTATGAAGCCGCCCTGAAGGCGATCAAGCAGGGCGACTGTGTCTGCGTGCTGCCCGAGGGCACGATGACCCGCGACAAGGACCTCTGGCCGATGCCCGCCAAGACCGGTGCCGCACGCATCGCCTTGTCGACCGGCTGCCCGGTGGTGCCGATCGCGATGTGGGGCACCCACGAGGTGCTGTACCCGTACAAGGACGTCGCGCCGCGGCTCTTCCCGCGCAAGACGATCAAGGTCTACGCCGGCCCGCCGGTCGACCTCGACGATCTGCGTGACGGCCCGGTGACCAGCGAGACCTTGCGAATCGCGACCGACCGGCTGATGGCAGCCATCACCGGCCTGCTGGAGACGGCGCGGGGCGAGCAGGCGCCGCCGCGTGCACCCCGTGACACCGGGGCGGACGCCGGGCAGGGCACGGAGCCGGGCAGTGAACACAGCACCGAAGCGACCGACGGTGGGGAGAAGTCATGAGCGTCGCAGTTCTGGGTAGTGGTAGTTGGGGCACGGCATTCGCGATGGTGATGGCCGATGCCGGTCAGGACGTCACGCTGTGGGCTCGGCGCGAGGAGGTGGCGGCGACGATCAACGACACCCGACGCAACGCCGACTACCTGCCCGACACCGAGTTGCCCGACAACTTGCGGGCCACCAGCGACGTCGGCGAGGCGCTCGACTCCGCCGAGATCGTGGTGCTCGCGGTGCCGTCGCAGAGCCTGCGGGACAACCTCGGTGACTGGGGCGGTCACATCCCACAGGAGTCGGCCGTCGTGTCGCTGATGAAGGGCATCGAGCTCGGCACCAGCAAGCGGATGAGTGAGGTCATCACCGACGCCGGCGACATCGACCCTGCGCGGGTCGTCGTGGTGTCGGGCCCGAACCTCGCCAAGGAGATCGCCGCGCGTCAGCCGGCCGCGTCCGTCGTGGCGTCGACCAGCCCCCGGATGCGGGCCCGGGTGGCCGAAGCGTGCGCCACGCCGTACTTCCGGCCCTACCTCGGCGGTGACGTCGTCGGCACCGAGATCGCCGGTGCCACCAAGAACGTCATCGCGCTCGCGTGCGGCATGGCGTCGGGCATGGGCATGGGCGACAACACGCTCGCCAGCCTGATCACCCGTGGCCTCGCCGAGACGGCTCGGTTGGGCACCGGGCTCGGTGCCGACCCGCAGACCTTCCTCGGGCTCGCCGGGGTCGGTGACCTGATGGCCACGTGCGCGTCGCCGCTGTCTCGCAACCGCACCTTCGGCTACTCGCTCGGTCAGGGTAAGACGCTGGAGGAGACCATCGCGGCCACCAAGCAGGTGGCCGAGGGCGTGAAGTCGTGCAAGTCGATCCTCGAGCTCGCGCGCTCGGTCGATGTCGACGTGCCGATCGTCGAGAACGTCGAAGCCGTTGTCTACGAGGGGCGTTCGACCCGCGAGGTGGTCACCGCGTTGATGTCGCGGGCGCGCAAGCTCGAGTCGAACTGAGCGCCGTTCGGTCGCTCGCGCAGCGCACGCGACCGAGCGGCCACACCTGCGACGACGAGGTGGCTCAACCGCGCAGCGCGCGGTCGAGGTCGGTCCAGAGGTCGTCGACGTCCTCGATGCCCACGGACAGTCGCAGCAGGTTGTCCGGCACGGTCTGCGGTTCGGACGCGTGCCTGCGCCGGCGCTCGAGCATCGACTCCACCCCGCCGAGACTGGTGGCCGGCAGCCACACCCGGATCGCCTGTTCGACGGCTTCGGCGGCCCGCACACCACCGGCCACCTCGATCGCGATCATCGCGCCGGAGCCGGGGTAACGCACCTTGGTGACGGCCGGGTGCTGCGCCAAACGCGCGGCCAACTCGGCCGCGTTGGCGCAGGCTCGTTCGAAGCGCACATGCAGCGTGCGCAACCCGCGCAGCGCCAGCCAGGCCTCCATCGGTCCGGGGATCGCGCCGCCGAGGGTGCGGGTGGCGTGCAGCTTCTCCTGCAGTTGCGGGTCGGTGGTCACGGTGACGCCCATGATCAGGTCGGAGTGGCCCGAGAGGTACTTCGTGGCCGAGTGCACCACGACATCGGCGCCGAGCTCGAGCGGCCGCTGCAACAGCGGTGTCGCGAAAGTGTTGTCGCACACCGAGATAGCCCCCGACTTGCGGGCGGCTTCGATCAGTTGGGGCAGGTTGGCGACCTCGAGCATCGGGTTGGTGGGCGACTCCAGCCACACCATGTCGACGTGGTCCATCGCATCGAGGTACGCGGTCTCGTCCGACACATCGGCGCGACGGATGGTGAGCCGTCCGGTCTCCTGCAGTGCCGCCAGCAGACCCGTGGTTCCGTTGTAGGAGTGCTGGGGCACCAGCACCGTGCCGCCGACCGGTACGAGTTCGACCACCGCGCGGATCGCTCCCATGCCGCTGGCGAAGGCGAGTGCGGTGCCGCCCTCGAGCCGTCCGACGGCCTCCTCGAAACCGTTCCAGGTGGGGTTGTCGAAGCGGGCGTACGCGTTCGCGCCCCCGGTGACGAAGGTGGAGGTGAACTCCACCGCCGGGCCGACAGACGCGCCGGGGGTGCGCTCGGGACGCCCCAGGGCGACGACGGCGGTGGCGGGGGACAGGCTCGGGTCGTGCTCGGCGCTCATGGGCGCAAGCGTCGCAGAACCGGTCCGACGCGTGACGGCACGGCCCACCTGGTGTCACGGTTCGGGCCGCCTCCCGGGCTAGGCTGCACGCGATGAACAGCCAGCCCGCGCCCCAGTCCAGCGACCGCAAACCGGTCGTCGCCCTCGTCTTCGGCGGACGTTCCTCCGAGCACGTCGTGTCGTGCGCCACCGCCGCGAGCGTGCTGCGTGCGATCGACCGGGACAAGTTCGACGTGCTGCCGATCGGCATCACCCAGCAGGGTGGCTGGGTGCTCATGGCCGACGATCCCGAACCCTTGCAGCTCACCGCGTCCCACACGCCCTCGGTGCAGGGCAGCACCGAGGTGCTGCTGAGCGCCGACCCGGCCCGACGCGGACTCACCGTCCGCGAGCCGGGTGAGGTGCCGCGCGAACTCGGCGACGTCGATGTGGTGTTCCCGCTGCTGCACGGACCGTTCGGTGAGGACGGCACGATCCAGGGTCTGTTCGAGCTGTCCGACACCCGCTATGTCGGGTCGGGCGTCTCGGCGTCTGCGGTGATGATGGACAAGCACCTGATGAAGGTGGTGTTCCGCGCGGCCGGACTGCCGGTCGGGCCGTACGTGCTCATCACCGACAAGGAATGGCAGCGCGACAAGGGCGCCGCGATGGATCCGGTGGCGGCGCTCGGCTGGCCGGTCTTCGTCAAGCCCGCCCGCGCCGGCAGCAGTTTCGGGGTCAGCCGGGTCGACTCCCAGGACGGTCTGGAGGCCGCGATCGAGCAGGCCCGCCGGTTCGACCCGAAAGTGCTCGTCGAGGCCGGCATCGTCGGCCGCGAGGTCGAGTGCGGCATTCTCGAAGGCCGCGGCAGCCGGCCGCCCCGTGCCTCCCAGATCGGTGAGATCACCGTGACCGAGGGCACGCACACCTTCTACGACTTCGAGTCGAAGTACCTCGACGACTCCGCCTCGCTGACCTGCCCGGCCGACCTGCCGGACGACATCGCGCAGCAGATCCGCGAGCAGTCGATCCGGGCGTTCGAAGCGGCCGGCTGCGAGGGTCTCGCCCGGGTCGACTGGTTCTATTCGCCCGACGGCACGCTCACCCTCAACGAGATCAACACGATGCCCGGCTTCACGCCGTCGTCGATGTACCCGCGGGTGTGGGATGCCGAGGGTGTCGACTACGCGAGCCTGATCACCGAACTCATCGAGCTGGCGTTGCAGCGCCGCGTCGGTCTGCGCTGACCCTCGTCGCGATGACAGTCGACGGCGCCCCGCGGGTGCTGCTGGTCATGGCGGAGGCGAGCGGCGGCATCGCCGGACATGTCGTCGACCTGGCGCACCGACTGACGGCGTGCGCCGTGCCCGTCGCAGTCGCGACGACACCATCGTCGGCGGCCCGGCTGCGGTTCGACGGCGAGGTCTTCCCGGTGTTGCGGTCGGGCCGGTCGATGCCGTCGAGTGTGCGGGCGTTGCGTCGTCTCGTCGGCGATTTAGACGTGGTGCACGCGCACGGACATCAGGCGGGTGTGCAGGCGGTGCTCGCGACCGCGGGGCTGCGGTCGGCGCCGCCGGTGGTGATCACCTGGCACAACGCGCTGCTCGCCGGTGGTGCGGCCGGCGTTGCCGGTGCGGCCGCCGAGCGGCTGCAGGTCGCCCGGGCCCGCCTCGTCACCGGTGCCAGCGCCGACCTGGTGCAGCGGGCCCGGGAGCTCGGGGCGAAGAACGCCACGCTCACCCCGGTGGCCGCCGACCTCACGCCGTGGTCGGGAGATCCCGCTGCAGCGAAGGCGGAACTCGCTGCGGCACACCGGCTTCCGGCCGACCGTCCGTGGGTGTTGACGGTCAGTCGCATCGCGCCTCAGAAGGATCTGCCCACCTTGCTCGACGCGTCCGCGAAGGTCGAGGGAGCAGCATTCGTGGTGGTCGGCGACGGCGATCCCGAGCTCACCGAGCAACTGCGTGCCCGCATCGAGGCAGAGCACCTTCCGGTGCACCTCGTCGGTGCCAGTGCGCAGGTGCCGCAGTTCATCGCGGCGTCGAGGCTGCTGGCGCTGCCGAGCCGGTGGGAGGCCCGGTCGCTCGTTGTGCAGGAGGCGCTGGCGGGTGGCCTGCCGTGCGTGGTCACTGACACCGGTGGGCTGCCCGAACTCGTCGGCGATGCCGGGCTGCTGGTGCCGGTCGGCGACGCCGATGCGCTCGCCGCCGGCATCCGGCGACTGCTCGACGACCCCGACCTCGTCACGCACCTGAGTGAGGCCGGACGCCGCAGGGCAGCGCAGCTCCCGGACGGCGACCAGGTCGCCGACGACTGGGTGCAGCGCTACCGCGCGGTCTGCGGATAGCGGAGTTACGAACAGCGGTGGCTGCCCTGCGGCACCACCGCTGCGGCCTTGCCGAACGCCCCGATCGCATCGCCGGCGTAGTTCTTGGGCACGAGCACCTGGATCGCCGGGGTGCGACCGAAGGTCACGAAGCTCGCCCCGTCGGACAACTCGCTGTAGATCCAGTCGATCCCGTTGGCCTCGACGCAGTTTTCGTCGGCGCCGGGGGAGGTGACGCCGCAGCGGGCGATGATCGCGGGGTCACCCCAGGCCGCCTCGGTGCCGCCCTTGGTCGACACGGAGCGGCGTTCCTGGCCGGCGACCTTGTCGGGCCAGAGGTCGGCGACCTTCGCGCACAGCGGGTCGGCGTGACCGTCGGCGGGTGTAACGGACACGGCAGAGCCACCGCACGCCGTCAGCAGTGCGGTGGCCAGCACGGAGCCGAGGATCAGACCTTGACGACGGTGCACGTGAGGGTGCGGGTGATGCCGGGCACTTCCTGGATGCGCGCGATGACGAGCTTGCCGAGTTCGTCGACGGTCTCGGCCTCGAGGCGGGCGATCACGTCGTAGGGGCCGGTGACGTCCTCGGCCAGGGTGACGCCGTTGATCTGTGCGACCGCGGTCGCGACGGCGTGCGCCTTTCCGACCTCGCTCTGGATCAGGATGTACGCCTGGACCATGCTTTCTCCCACTACGTCGTGGCCGATCAGATGTGGCCGTTCGGAATTCGTTGCACCGGCGGCACCCGACGGTGCGCAACGGTGTGGACGGTGTTACACGATGAGCCGCGTGTCGAGGGCTCGTTGCGATGACGCTACCGTGCGACCACAGCCGAGGACGAGAGGGTCTGAATGATTCCGCCTGATGGACGCACGCTCGCACAGACCAGCGAGCAGGAGTTGCTGGCGTCGATCTTCCCCGTTCTGCCGACCCGTCCGGAGGTGCTCATCGGGGTCGGCGACGACACGGCCCTGCTGCAGGTGCCCAGCGGCGCGGTGCTGGTGACCACCGACTCGATGGTGCTCGGCCGCGACTGGATCGACGACTGGAGCACTGGCGCCGATGTCGGTCACAAGGTCGTCACCCAGAACCTCGCCGACATCGCCGCGATGGGCGGCGTCTGCACCGGGGTCGTGGTGTCGCTGATCGCCGGCCGCGACACGACCGTCGCGTGGTGCCGGGAGCTGAACGAGGGCATCGCCGATGCGTGCCGGGCCGAGAACGTCGCCGTGCTCGGTGGTGACCTGAGTTCGGCGCCCGACGATGTGCGGGTGGTCAGCATCACCGCGCTCGGGGAACTGAACGGGTCGTCCGCGGTGCGCCGCGACGGCGCCCGCGTCGGCGACGTCGTCGCCGTGAGCGACAGCCTCGGTCGCTCGGACGCCGGCCTGCGACTGCTGCAGGCGGGCACCACCGACCGTGCGCCGGAACTCGTCGCGTTCCACCGGCGTCCGGTGGCGCGCTTGGCAGCCGGCCCGGACGCCGCAGCCGCCGGCGCGACCGCGTTGATGGACATCAGCGACGGGTTGGTGCGCGACGGACGCCGGATCGCTACGGCTAGCGGGGTCGGCATCGACCTCTCGCGCGAGTTGCTCACGCCGTTCGCCCGGCGCCTCGAGACCGCCGTCGGCGATGACGCCTGGGCCTGCGTGCTCAGCGGGGGTGAGGAGCACACCCTCCTCGCGACCTTCCCCGACGACGTGGTGCCGCAAGGCTGGTCGCTCGTCGGGCGGGTGGTCGAGGGCAGCGACGTGACGCTCGACGGGCAGCCGCAGCAGGGCGGCGGCTGGGACCACTTCGGCGGCTGACACCGGCCCTGCCGCCGCCGGCGTCAGTCACGTGCCGAGCAGTCGCGTCGAGATCTCCGTTTCGTGGGCTGAATCACCTTCTCGCACAACCCGATACACGGGGTGCCCAGGCGCTTCGGTGATCGCCTCGATGAGTTTGCCGTCGCGCCACACGAGCGCGCTGTGGTCGTCGACCGCGTACGTGTCGGGCAGTTCTCCGGCGCCGACCCACGTCAGCAGCGAGGCGCGACGTTCCGACTCACCCAGGTAGTGCGGGCAGGCGCCGCCGGGCAACCAGCCGAGTCCGTCGCGCAGCGGCGCGAGCGCACCGAACGAGTCGGTCGACGACGCCTCGAACCAGCAGTTCATCCCGGCGCTGATGCCGGCGAGCACCGTGCCGTTCGCGGCGGCCGCGAGCAGGTGGCGGGGCAAGTCGTGCAATCGCCAGACGGCCAGCAGGTTGGCGGTCGAACCGCCGCCGACGTAGACGAGGTGCTGGTCGAGCACGTGGCGTGGATCGACGTGCTCGGTCTTGGTGAACAGCGACAGCACCGAGGTCTGCGCGCGTCCGGCGAACGCGTGCTCGAACCTGTCGATGTAACCGGCGTCATCGCCCGATGCGGTCGGGACGAAACACACCTTCGGCATGTCGGCTCCGGTGAGCTGGAGCAGGTGGTCGTCGATGGCGGAACTGCCGTCGTCCGACATGGAGAAACCGCCGCCGCCAAGCGTGACGATCGTGCCCTTCATGGAGTGCCCTTCGTTTGTCGTGCGGCTGACGCTAACCGAGCGCCCGGTTGCGGGCCACCGCATATCGGTGCCGGGCGTCCCAGCCGGCCGTCAGCGGACGTCCAGCGCCGACGCCGAATCACGTCTTATGCTCGCGGACACCGAATGGGGGTGTGGGGCGGGCTGATCCCGCACTGCCTGGACTGGTTGGCGCACACCTTGCCCGCAAGTGCTCATTCGGCATGAGCGCGAGGTCGAGGCCGATTCGGCGTCAGGTCAATCGGATCACGCTGTACCGCGGATCCCATTGGTGCAGAAGCTCTTCCGACTCCTTGCCACCGACGAAGAGCGCAGTCGCCCAGATGTCCGCCCACATGACGTCCGGCCCGCTCACCGTGACCGAACCGGTCGTGGTCGGGTAGGTGCCGGTGCGCGGGTCGTAGATGTGGTTGCCGCGCGCATAGAGGCCGGACGTCGCGAGCCCGCCGGTGTGCAGTTCGACGGTGCGGACGATCGCGTCAGCGCGGTGCGGGCTCTGCAGCCCCACCCGCCAGGCCTGGTCACGCACCTCGCGCGGGCAGTCGGGGCCGTACCCGGTCGCGATGTCACCACCGGCGTTGATGCAGTACGAATGCCCGGGCAGTTCGCCGAGCAACTTGGCCGCCTCGCCGATCGCCCAACCCTTGACCACGCCGCTCGGATCGAACCGGCGCACTCCGTCGGCGTCGGGTAGGTCGGCGCTGAAACAGCCGCCGGTGACCCGGCTCGCCTCGGCACACACGTCGACGATGTAACCCACCGCGCCGACGACCTCGTCGACCTCGACCTCGCCGCGGCGCAGCGCGCTCACCGTGGAGTCCTGCCGGTAGGTGGAGAACACCGAATCGACCCAACGCAGCCGCCGGTACACCCGTGCCACGACGGCCTCGGTCGCCTCCGACCGCACGTCGTCGCCACGAAGGTGGATGGAGATCGGCAGCCCCATGATCTGCTCCACCCACGCGCGGCGCGGCGTCTTCGTTGCGGTCACCATCACAGGTTCGCCTTGTCGATCGCGGACTGCAAGGAGGAGATGTACCCATCGGAAGTGACGGTGGCGCCCGAGACCGTGTCGATCTGCGAGCTCTGCGCCTTCACCGCCTCGTCGGCCAGGATCGGCAACGCCTGGTTGTTGATCTCGACGTCGCGCGGGTTGTCCGTCGGGTATACGACGGCCTGGACGGCGGTGATCTTGCCGCTCGACACGGTGATCTGCACCTGCACCGGCCCCCACCGGGTGTCGACGCTGTCGCCGGTGAACGTGCCCGATGCGCTCGAGTTCGAGCCCGAGGCGGAGGAGGATGACCCCGCCGATCCCGACGACCCGGTCGATGATCCCGTGGAAGTGTCGGCGCCGTCCCCCGAGCCCGACCCGCCGCCCGAGCCGGTGGCCGAGACGCCGGTGGCCACCGAGCTCGACTGCACCGTGCGCTGCGACGAGGCCGCGGCGAAATCGGAGTGCAAGCTGGTGCGGTAGCTGAACAGCAGCACCAGCACGGTGACGGTCGCCATGCCCCAGTAGGTGATTCGCTTCATCTTGGTTCCTTGTGCAATGTCGTTGTCCGGTTGGTGTTTTCAGTAGCTGAAGCGTTCGATGTGCACCTGCGCGTCGGGCACCCCGGCCGCGGTGAGGGTCTGTTCGACCGCGTTCATCCAGCCGTTCGAGCCGCACACGAACACGTCGTGCTGCGCGACGTCCGGCACGAGGTGTCGCAACGCACCGACATCGTCGAGGTGCGCGACGTTCTGCGGCAGCCAGCCGCCACGTTCGGCTCGCCGGCCGGTGACGAAGAAGACCCGTGCGCCGCGGTGGCGGGCGATCGCCTGGAGTTCGTCGGCCCACAGCAGGTGCGCGTCGGAGCCGGCCCGGTAGATCAGCGTCACGTCACCGGGCGCGGCCGGGATCGACTCGAACATCGCCCGCAACGGGGTGACCCCGATGCCCGACCCCATGAGCAGCACCTTCCGCTTGGTGCGCACGCCGTCGTGCATGCGTCCGTAGGGCCCTTCGACGAGAGCCCGGGTGCCCGGGCGCAGCGAGGCGAGCGCGTCGGTGCCGTCGCCCACCTCCTGTGCGGTGATCCGCAGGGTGCGCCCGTCGGGTGCGTGCGACAGGGAGTAGGGGTGGGCGCGGGTCTGGCCGCGTCCGGCGAATCGCCACTGGAAGAACTGTCCGGCGCTCACCGGGAATCGGTGCAGGTCACGTCCGGTGACCGTGACCGTCACGACGTCAGGTGCGAGCCGGTCGACACCGGCGACCCGCAGATCGTGCCGCCACGACGTCCACAGCGGCAGCCCGACGCGGTAGACGAGCACGGCGAGCGCGGTGACCGCCCACAGACCCCACCAGAACACCGTTGCCGCGGTGTTGTTCATGAAGTCGGTGCCGGTCCACAGTTGGTGCGGCAGTGCGAGGCCCGCACCGAGGTAGCCGTACAGGTGGATGAGGTGCCACGACTCGTAGCGCAGCTTGCCGCGCGCCTTCTTCACGCTGGTCGAGACCACCATGCACAGGGCGACGGTGCCCGCGACGGCGAGCAGCATCGCCGGATAGTTCAGCACCAGGTCGACGATCGTCGACCACAGCTGCGACCACTGCGCCGAGGCGTAGCCGATGACGATGAGCACGATGTGCGTCCACATCAGGTTGAAGCTGGTGAACCCGATCAGCCGGTGCCGGCGGGCGAGTTCGTCCTGGCCGTAGGCCCGCTCGAACATCGGCACCCGCGCCATCATCAGCACCTGGATCAGCAGCAGGTCGGAGGCGACCAAACCGGTCAACCGGCCGAGGCTGTTCGCCGCGGACGCGAACGAGTTCAGTTGCTGCACACCGCCGCCGTAGACCCACAGGGCGACGACGAACAACATCGTCGACCAGGTGAGCACGCCGGTCAGGTCGCGCCACCACGGCCGGACGGTGACCGGCGGCGGGGCGGTCGTCACGGCGCGCCGGGTGGCGTTCGTGGGCAACGGGGCGGTCGGCGCGCCGCCGGAGCGCGGGGAAAGGGAGATCGTCACGTCTACGACGATCGGGCGTGCCGCTGTGCGATTCCTGTGACCCGACCGTGGTCAGGATCGGACTTCGCTACCGGGTCACTGGGAGCCCGTTCCGGCGGCGACCGGCGCCCGGGAACTGCGCCGGAAAGCGAACAGCCGACCCCTTGCGGGATCGGCTGTCAGTGCTTGCTCGAGGCGCGGGTCAGCGGGTGACCTTCCCGGCCTTCAAGCAGGAAGTGCAGACGTTTAGACGCTTCGGGGTCACGCCGGCCTCGCCCACGAGCGCGCGGACGCGCTGGATGTTCGGGTTCCAGCGGCGCTTGGTCTTGCGCTGCGAGTGCGAGACGTTGTGACCGAAGCCGGGTCCCTTGCCGCAGACGTCGCAGGTGGCAGCCACGGTGATCTCCTGAAGATTGGTCGATAATTGTTTCGTTCCCGGGGTCTTCGGGCACACGGAAAGTACCGGTGCTCGCAGGTGGGAACTTCACAAGAATAGCGGCGGGAGCGTTCACCACCAAACCGGCCGACTCCGGGCAATCGGAAAGTGGCTTCCGTCACGTCCTGTCGGTGCCGCGGGCTAATCTTCCTGCGACACCGAAGATCGGTCGTACCGGTCCTGTGGGCGACCGACGAAACGACCGACTGACTGACGACCGATGCTGCGAAGGATGGCACATGGTGCTGGACGTACTCGACCTCGACGCCCTGCGCCGCTGGGTCGTGGCCGCGCGCAGTGACCTGGCCACGTACGCCGAGCGCATCAACAACCTCAACGTCTTCCCGGTGCCCGACGCCGACACCGGCACCAATTTGCTGATGACCGTCGACGGTGCGATGGGGTCGTTGACCTTCTCCCAGCCCGCCGATCTCGGCCGGGCCGCGGCCGATCTGGCGCAGGCCACGTTGATGGCCGCGCGCGGCAACTCGGGCGTGATCATCAGTCAGATCGCGCGCGGCGTCGCCGAGGTGCTGGTCGAGTCGCCCGACCAGCAGTTGACCGCATCCGGGCTTGCCGATGCGTTGCAGCGGGCCACCAACTACGCGTGGCGCAGCGTGAGCAGCCCGGTCGAGGGCACCATCCTCACCGTCGCCGGCGCGGCGGCCGACGGCGCCGCGATGCACGCCGACGGTTCGTTGCTCGAGGTCGTGGTCGCGGCCGTGGAGGCGGCCGAGGTGGCGCTGGTCAACACCACCGAGCAGTTGGAGTCGTTGCGGCAGGCGGGTGTGGTCGACGCCGGCGGCGCCGGCCTGGTGATCGTGTTGCAGTCGCTGCGCCGGGTGGTCGAGAGCGGCGGCGGGCCGGTGCGTCCGTTGACCGAACCTCCCGCCTGGCTCACCAAGGAAGCGGCGGTGCTGACCACCGACTGCGGCGATGACGACGAGGACGGCGACGGGCCCGGTTACGAGGTCATGTACATGCTGTCCGACACCGACGAGCAGCGCATCGCCCGCCTGCGGGGCATCCTCGACCGGCTCGGCGACTCGTTGGTCATCGCCGGTGGCCCGCAGACCTGGTCGGTGCATGTGCACGTCGACGACGTGACGGGTGCCCTCAACGCGGGGGCCGACGCCGGGCGTCCGCACCGTTTCCAGATCACCCGGTTCGCCGACGAGATCGCCGCTCGTCACCCGGTCGCCGTGTCGAAGCAGACTCGCACGCTCGTGGTGGCGGTGACCGAATCGCCCGGTCTGTCCGACCTCGCTCGCGCAGAGGAGCGCATGGTCGTCGCCGGTGACGCGGGGCGCATCGCCCGATCGTCCGCGGTGCGGGCCATCCGCGAGACCCAACTCGACGACGTGCTGTTGATCGCCGACTCCTCCCGCAGCAGCGGCACCGCCGACCTGCTGGAGAAGGCGTTGCGCGACAAGGGTGTTCGTGTGTTGCGCCCCGGCGCGTCGGGACCGGTCGAGTTCATCTCGGCGCTCGCGGTCGCCCACCCCGAGCAGAGTGCCCAGGAGATGCTCGGGTCGGTCGACGACGCATTGATCGACCTGTCGACGGGGTTGCTGACGATCGCCGCCGAGGAGTTCGAGACGGCCGAGGGCACCTGCCCCAAGGGTGGCGTGGTCGGTCGCATCGACGGCGAGGTCATCGCGGTCGGCACCGAAGCCCTCCCTGTCGCCGCCGAGGTGGTCGAGACGCTGGTGTCCGAGCGCGACTGCGAGATGGTCACGCTGGTGGCCGGGGAAAGGGCCCCTGACACGCTCGCCGACACGCTGCGCACCTCGCTCGGCCGTGCCCACCCCGACCTCGAGGTCACGATCGTGGCGGGCGGCGGCCCCTACGTGCTGGCCGTGGGGGTGGAGTGAGCGTGAGCATCACCCGGTCGACACCGCTGGAGAAGGTGATCCAGAAGCAACTCGCCGGGCGGTTGGCCGAGGCCCGCGACGTGCACACCGTGGGCGACTTCCTCGACTTCCTGCCCCGGCGGTACATCGACGCCAACACCGCGGGCCGGCTCGCGGAGTTCGAGGTGGGGGAGACGGCCGTGCTGGTCGCCACCGTGGTGCAGGCCAACGGTCGCGCGATGCGCAACCGCAAGGGCCGCATGCTCGAGGCGGTCATCGAGGACGCCGACGGCGCCCAGGCGCGGTTGGTCTTCTTCCGTGCGTGGGGGCACGAACAGAAGCTGATCCCCGGGGCGACGGCGTTGTTCCGCGGCAAGCTCGAGGCCTATCGCGGGTCGTTCCAACTCGCCCACCCCGAGTACACCTTCGTGGCCGACGACGAGTCGGCGTCGGTCTACGCCTCGGGGTTGATCCCCACCTACCTGGCCGTGCCGAAGACCACCGACCTGTCGATCACGATCGCGATGCAGCAGGTGCTCGGCTCGTGGGAGGGCGACGACCCGGTGCCCGCCGAACTCGTCGACCGCCACGGTCTGCCGTCGCTGCACGAGGCCTACCGGTTGCTGCACCTGCCCACGTCCCGCGCCGACATCGGCCGCGGCAAGCGCCGGCTGCGCTACGACGAAGCGCTCGTGGTGCAGACCGCGCTCGCCGCCCGGCGGGCCGAGCAGGACGCCCAGCACGGCACCCCGCGCGTCGCCCGGGAGGGCGGTCTGCTCAGCCGCTTCGACGAGCGCCTTCCGTTCCAGCTCACGGCGGGGCAGGTGGAGGTCAGCGAGCAGATCGCGGCCGACATGGCCCGCGAGCGGCCGATGCACCGCCTGTTGCAGGGCGAGGTCGGCTCGGGCAAGACGGTGGTGGCGCTGCGCGCGATGCTCGCCACCGTCGACGCCGGCGCCCAGGCGGCGCTGCTCGCGCCGACGGAGGTGCTCGCCCAGCAACACGAACGCTCGATCCGCCGCATGCTCGGCGATCTCGCCGAGGGTGGCATGCTCGGCGGCGACGAACACGGCACGCGGGTCGCGCTGCTCACCGGCTCGATGAGCAAGTCGGCCCGGCAGGCGGCGATGCTCGGCATCGTCTCCGGCGAGGTCGGCATCGTGATCGGCACGCACGCCCTCATCCAGGGCATGGTCGACTTCTACGACCTCGGGCTGGTCGTCGTCGACGAGCAGCACCGGTTCGGCGTCGAGCAGCGAGATGCGCTGCGCAGCAAAGCGATTCACCCGCCCCATGTGTTGGTCATGACCGCCACCCCGATCCCGCGCACGGTCGCGATGACGGTCTTCGGCGACATGGACACCTCCGAGTTGCGGCAGCTGCCGTCCGGGCGTGCGCCGATCGTCAGCCACGTCGTGCCCGCCGCGAAGCCCGGCTGGTTGGAGCGCACCTGGAGCCGCATCGCCGAGGAGGTCGCCCGCGGTCATCAGGCCTACGTCGTGTGCCCGCGGATCGGAGGCGAAGACCCCGACGCGTTCCTGGATGAGTACGGCATCGAGAACCCCTGGGCCGACGACGACCCCGAAGACGACGGCAAACCGGTGATGGCCTCGGTGCTCAGCACGCTGGACAAACTGCGCGCCGAGCCGGCGCTGGCCGGCCTGCGCGTCGAGATGCTGCACGGTCGCATGTCCGCCGACAACAAAGATCGGGTGATGGGCGAGTTCGCGGCGGGGGAGGTGCACGTGCTCGTCTCGACCACCGTCATCGAGGTCGGGGTCGACGTGCCCAACGCGACGATGATGGTGATCATGGACGCCGACCGCTTCGGAATCTCCCAATTGCACCAGTTGCGCGGCCGGGTCGGGCGAGGCGCGGGCGGTGGCCTTTGTCTGCTGGTCACCGACACCGAGAAGCCCGAGACGCTGCAGCGCCTCGAAGCGGTCGCGGCCAGCAACAACGGCTTCGAACTCGCCGACCTCGACCTCAACCTGCGCAAGGAGGGTGACGTGCTCGGCGCGAGCCAGTCGGGCGGACGCTCCGGGCTGCGTCTGCTGCGCATCACCCACCCGAAGGACGCCGAACTCATCCAGCTCGCGCGCGTCGACGCCACCGAACTCGTCGGCACCGACCCCACCCTGCGGGCGCACCCGGCGCTCGCCGACCTGCTCGCCGAACGACTCGACGACGACCAGGTAGCTTTCCTGGAACGAGGCTGAGGTGACACGCATCATCGCCGGCACGGCCGGTGGACGGCGGCTTGCGACCCCATCCGGAGACTCCACCCGCCCCACCAGCGAACGGGTGCGCGAGGCGCTCTTCGCCCGGCTCGAACACCTCGACGCGCTGCACGGCGCGAGCACCCTCGACCTCTACGCCGGATCCGGCGCCCTCGGGCTGGAGGCCGCGAGCCGCGGCGCGAGCCGCGTGGTGCTGGTCGAGCGCGACCGCAAGGCCGCAGCCGTCGCCGGACGCAACGTGCGCGACCTCGGCCTGGCCGGGGTGAGCGTGCGCGCCGAGGCCGTCGAACGGGTAGTAGCCGCGCCCGGTGAGCCGTTCGACCTCGTGTTCATCGACCCGCCCTACGACCTCGGCGAAGAGGTGCTCGCAGGTGTGCTCGCCGAACTGGCCGACGGACTGCTCACCGAGCACGCCGTGCTCGTGGTCGAACGCTCGTCGCGGTCACCCGAACCCGTGTGGCCGGCCGACGTCGAGCTCATCGGGCCGCGCCGCTACGGCGAGACGACCGTGTGGTTCGCTGAATATGTGCCCGAAGGAGATGCCGCGTGAGTGACCAGACCATCGAATCCGCCCGCCGGTGCGTCAGCCCCGGCTCCTTCGACCCGATCACGATGGGTCACCTCGACGTCATCGAGCGGGCCGCGAAGCTGTTCGACGAGGTGATCGTCGCAGTCGTCTACAACCCGGACAAGAAGGGCACCTTCAGCCCCGAGGAGCGGGTCGAGCTGATCGAGAAGACGGTGGCGCACCTGCCCAACGTGCGCGCACAGGCGTTCGGCAACCGGCTCGTGGTCGACGTCTGTCGTGAGGTCGACGCCGCGGTGATGGTGAAAGGGCTGCGCGACGGCACCGACTTCTCCTACGAGATGCCGATGGCCCAGATGAACACCCAGATGACCGGCGTCGAGACCTTCTTCATGGCGGCCACGCCGGCCGTGTCGCACTACTCCTCGTCGCTGATCCGGGTCTGTGCACAGCACGGCGCCGACGTGTCGAAGATGGTGCCGCCGCCGGTGCTGGAGCCGCTGCTCGAACGCATGCGCGGCAACTGACGTCGGCCTGACCGGCTGGTTTGGGGAAAAGCCTCCCCGTCGGTAACCTTGTGTGTCGGTCTGCGTCGTCCGAGACGTGGGCCGAACCGAGTAAGACCGTTTCACCATGACTCATCACACCGATCAACGAGCCGACATGCACCTCGACCCGCGTAACCCGCTCGTCCTTGACACCAAGGAACTGGGCCGCCGTCCGGGGCAGATGGCGCAGATCGACCGCACCGTTCCGGCACCGGAACACCTCGGTAACGACGTGATCGAGATCCGTGAGGGCGAGCCGATCGAGCTCGACCTGCGGATCGAGTCGGTGATGGAAGGTGTGCTGATCTCCGGTTCGGTCACCGCCACGGCGACCGGTGCTTGCGTGCGGTGCCTGGAGCCCGTCCACGAACCCGTGGATGTGGAGTTCCAGGAGCTGTTCGCTTACGCCGACCGCGCGGCTCACCACCATGAGGTGGCCGCCGACGACGACGAAGACCTGCACGCTCTGGACGGCGACCTCGCCGATCTGGAACCCGTGCTGCGTGATGCGGTGGTGCCTGCACTGCCGTTCCAGCCGGTGTGTCAGGACGACTGTCCGGGACTGTGCTCCGAATGCGGAGCACGCCTGGCGGACGACCCGACCCACCACCATGAAGTGATCGACCCCCGATGGTCGGCGCTCGCGGGCATTGCCGGCGACGCCGAGAACGACGAGAAGAGGAACTGACGTGGCCGTCCCGAAGCGGAAGATGTCGCGCTCCAACACCCGTTCGCGCCGCGCGAACTGGAAGACGACTCCGGTCGCCACCACGACCTGCCCGAACTGCAACGCCCTCGCGCAGCCGCACATGGCGTGCCCGTCGTGCGGCACCTACAAGGGTCGTCACTACAGCGCCGCGGAGCAGACCGCTCACCAGGCCTGAGACACCCGGTCGACGTGAGTTCGTCGAAACGGGCTGCCTCTGCGAAGGCTTCGCAGCGGCCCGTCGGTGATCTCGCCGCTCTGCTCACGCAGATCAGCGGCGCGGACATCGACGAGCCGCTGCTTCTGCGTGCCCTGACCCATCGCTCCTACGCGTACGAGAACGGCAACCTGCCGCACAACGAACGCCAGGAGTTCCTCGGCGACGCCGTGCTCGGCGTGGTCGTGACCGAGACGCTCTACCTCGCCCACCCCGACCTCCCCGAGGGTCGGTTGGCGAAGTTCCGCGCATCCGTCGTCAACGCCCGCGCCCTGGCGGGCGTCGGCCGTGCCCTCGAGCTGGGGGAGTACATCCTGCTCGGACGCGGCGAGGCGAGCACCGGAGGTCGCGACAAGGATTCGATCCTTGCCGACACCGTCGAGGCCGTCATCGGCACCGTCTACCTGTGCGGTGGCATCGAGGCGGCCGACAAGCTGGTGCACCACATGGTCGACGGACTGATCGAACAAGCCGCCGACCTCGGCGCCGGTCTCGACTGGAAGACCTCCCTGCAGGAACTCGCCGCCGGCACCGACCTCGGCGCACCCCACTACCGGGTCACCGACGAGGGCCCCGACCACGACAAGGTGTTCACCGCGTCCGTGCTGCTCGGCGACGAGGTGCTCGGCACCGGCGTCGGACGCAACAAGAAGGCCGCCGAGCAGGTGGCCGCCGAAGCCGCCTGGAAGACGCTCAAGGCCCGCACCTCCGACCACGCGGGCGAGGAGATCGAGCTTGCCTGAACTGCCCGAGGTGGAGGTGGTCCGCCGCGGGCTCGCCGACCACGTCGTCGGCCGCCGATTCGAGACCGCCGAGGTGCTCGGTGCCCGCGTCGCCCGTCGGCACGCGGCCGGTCCCGCTGCGCTCGCCGCCGAGCTCACCGGTGTCACCGTCGAGGCCGCCCGCCGCCGCGGCAAGTATCTCTGGCTGGAACTCGACGAGGGCCGTGCGCTGGTCGTGCATCTCGGCATGAGCGGTCAGTTGCTCGTCGAGGACGCCAACGCTGCGCGCGAGAAGCACTGCCACGCACTCTTCGACCTGTCCGACGGACGGCAGCTGCGGTTCGTCGACCAACGCACCTTCGGCGGTCTGCAACTCGTCGACCTCGTGCCCGACCGGCACTCCGGCGCGCGGGTGCCCAGCGTCGTCGAACACATCGCTCCCGACCCGCTGGAGAGCGCGTTCGACCTGACCGGCACCGTCCGCCGGCTGCGGGGCAAACACACCCAGATCAAACGGGCACTGCTCGACCAGACCCTCGTGTCGGGCATCGGCAACATTTATGCCGACGAATCCCTCTGGCGCACAAGGCTGCACGGTGAGCGCTTCACGGACAGGGTGCCGGCGAAGGTCGCCACCGAACTGCTCGGACATGCCACCGACGTGATGACCGCGGCGCTCGCGCAGGGCGGCACGAGCTTCGACTCGCTCTACGTCAATGTCAACGGTGCCAGCGGTTACTTCGACCGGTCGCTGGACGCCTACGGCCGGGAGGGCAAGGAGTGTCACCGTTGCGGTGCGCTGATGGTGCGCGAGCAGTTCATGAACCGCAGTTCGTTCTCCTGCCCGGTCTGTCAGCCCCGTCCGCGCCGGCGAATAGGGCCGACAGGTGGTTCGTGCGGGCGGCAACGGCCGCTGACCCGGGCGGCTGTGCCACCGTGTGAGCCATGGGGAGACTCACAAGGGGAATGACGACCGTGCCCGTGATCGTGGCAGTCGCGCTCGCGGCGAGCGCCTGCGCCGGTTCGGACGACGCGGGCAACCCCGCGCAATCGCCGCAGGCACCGAACCTGGCGACCACGGCGACACCTGGCAGCACCGGCGACACCGGTAGCAGCGCGGGTGGTGGCGGCTGTTCCGGGGAGCAGGTCGGCTCGCTGCCCGAAGCGACGAAGTGGGGCAACACCGCCAACTTCGAGCTGTGGGACAAGCGCTACGCACTCAACGTCTCGGCGCCCACGGCGGGCGCGACGACCGACGGCAAGCAGCGGGTGGTTGCGAAGTTCGGGGTGCTGGTCAAGGACGAGTACGTCGCCACCTTCAACAGTGGAGTGATCAGGCTGATCGACGAGGGCGGACGACTGTGTGACGCCGCGACCGTGCCGCCGATGAAGGCAATGGCTGCTGGAAAGGTGCAGTACGACTCGATCATGTTCGACGTGCCCGAGGCGGTCGGCACCGACGTGCGCGCCGTGGTGCTCGACGGCTCGGGCAAAGCGGTGGCGCTGTTCGCGCCCACCGGAGCCACCGACGCATCGGCCGACCCGACCGCGTGCACCGGCACGAAGACCGCCGTCCCGGCCGGAGCGACCACGCTCGCGTTCGGCAAGCCGCACAACCTGATGAGCGACGGACGGGTGATCGCCACCGTCACCGTCGCCGCGCCTGTGAAGCGGGCCGGCAGCGCCGACGAGCCGACCGACTTCGTCGACGTCAAGGTGACGGTGTCGACCCAGTGGCTGGCCTCGCTCGGACGCAGCGACTTCGTGCTGACCGGTGGCGGACGCCGTTGCCCGACCGACCCGACGGACAAGATCAAAGCCTTCGCACCGCTGCTCGTGACGCCCGACGAGCCGAGCCAGGAGACCCTTGCGTTCGCCGTGCCGAAGGGATCGAGCATCGAGACCTTCGCGATGCAGTACGCCGACACCGGCTCGAGCGCCTACACCCCGCCCGCCGTGTGGAAGTAGCCGCTCGCGCCGGGCATGCTGTCGGGGCCGACGGTTAGGGTGGCGCCGTGACGATCACCGCTCTCGAACTGCCCACCGACGACGCCCACGACTGGTTGACCGACCGCTGCGACGGTGCGCTCGACGACGCCCGCACCCTGGTCGAGCGGCTCAAGCAGGGCACGGTCACCGATGTGCTGGCCACCTGGAACGCCGTCCAGATCGAGCTGGGTAACGCCGCCGCGGCGGCGTCGCTGTTCTCCGAGGTGCACCCCGACGCGGGCGTGCGGGAAGCAGCCGACGAGGCGGCGCAGCGGGTCGACGACTACTCCACCGAGCTCGGCGTCGACGGCGAGTTGTTCGCGGTGCTCGACAAGGCCGAGGCGGGCGACGACCCCGACGCGCAGCGCCTGCTCGACCTCACCCGGCGCGACTTCCGTCGTGCCGGCGTCGACAAGTCCGACGCCGACCGCGAGCGGCTTCGCGAACTGGCCCGTGCCGAGCTCACGACCGGTCAGCAGTTCGCCAAGAACATCCGTGAGGGCGTGCGGTCGATCACCGTCCGCCCCGAACAACTGGCCGGCATGCCGCAGGACTGGCTCGACGCCCACCCGGCCGGGCCCGACGGCACCATCACGGTCACCACCGACTACCCCGACTCGGTGCCGCTGATGACCTTCTGCGCCGATCGGGGTGTGCGCGCCGCGATGACGCACGAGCGCAACAACATCGCGTGGCCGGCCAACGATGCCGTGCTGGCGCAGCTGTTCGGCCTGCGACAGGAGCACGCCGCGCTGCTCGGCTACGCCAACTGGGCCGACTTCGACGCCGAGGTCAAGATGATCGGCGAAGGCAAGCAGATCCGCACCTTCATCGACAAGATCACCGACGCCGCCGACGAGCGGGCCCACGCCGACAAGCAGATCCTGCTCGACCGGTTGCGCCGCGACCACCCCGAGGTCGACGACGTCACGGCCGTCGACACCACCTTCTACAGCGAGGTCGTGCGTAAGGAAGAGCACGACGTCGACGCGCAGCTGGTGCGCACCTACTTCCGGTTCGACCGAGTGCGCCAGGGGTTGCTCGACGTCACCGGCCGGCTGTTCGGGCTGGAGTGGCGCGAGGTGCCCGACGCTCCGGTGTGGCACGAGGACGTCACCGGCTACGACGTGGTGCGCGACGGCGAGCAGATCGGACGCATCTACCTCGACCTGCACCCGCGCGAGGGCAAGTTCAAGCACGCGGCGCAGTTCACCCTCGTCTCCGGTGTCGACGGGGTGCAACTGCCCGAGGGGGTGTTGGTCTGCAACTTCAGCCGCGGCCTCATGGAGCACGACGAGGTCGTCACCCTGTTCCACGAGTTCGGCCACCTGGTGCACCACGTGCTCGGTGGACAGCAGCACAAGTGGGCACGCTTCTCCGGGGTCGCGACCGAGTGGGACTTCGTCGAGGCGCCGAGTCAGATGCTCGAGGAATGGGCTTGGGACGCGAGCGTTCTGGCGACCTTCGCGGTCAACGATGCAGGTGAGCCGATCCCGGCCGACCTCGTCGCGAGGATGAAGGAGGCCGAGGAGTTCGGCAAGGGTTTCCTCGCCCGCACCCAGATGTTCTACGCGGCGGTGTCGCTCGGGCTGCACGTCGACCGTCCGGACGACATGACCGCATACCTGCAGGAGACCCAACGCACCTACTCGGTGTTCCCGCCGCTGCCGGACAACCACTTCCATTGCTCGTTCGGTCACCTCGACGGCTACAGCTCGGGCTACTACACCTATATGTGGTCGCTGGTCATCGCGAAGGACATGTTCAGCGCGTTCGACCCGGCCGACCTGTTCGACCAGGACGTCGCGACCCGCTACCGGGAGAAGGTGCTGGGCATGGGCGGCCGCAAGGACGCCGCCGAGTTGGTGCGAGACTTCCTGGGCCGCGACTACACGTTCGACGCGTACGCCGAGTGGCTGGCGCGCTGACCCACGTGCCGTGTTTCGCCGCCGGGTAGACCGGCACCGAAGAAGGAGAGAGCCGTTGATCGAGCTGCGTTCACCCAAGGAACTCGAGCAGATGCGTCCGGCGGGCAAGCTCGTCGCCGACGTGCTCGTCGCGTTGCGCGAGAAGGCCGCCGTCGGCGTCAACCTCCTCGAGCTGGACGCGTTGGCGCACAAGATGATTCGTGATGCCGGCGCGGAGTCGTGCTACATCGACTACCACCCGAGTTTCGGGGCGAGCCCGTTCGGCAAGGTGCTGTGCACCAGCGTCAACGACGCCGTGCTGCACGGCCTGCCGTTCGACTACGCCTTGCAGGACGGCGACCTGCTCAGCGTCGACTTCGCCGCGTCACTCGACGGCTGGGTCGCCGACTCCGCGCTGTCGGTCGTCGTCGGCACGCCGCGTCCGCAGGACCTGAAGATCATCGAGACCACCGAGCGGGCGCTGGAGGCAGGTATCGCCGCGGCCCGGCCGGGCAACAAGCTCGGCGACGTCTCCGCCGCGATCGCGCAGGTGTGCAAGGGCGCCGGTTACCGCGTCAACACCCAGTTCGGTGGTCATGGCGTCGGTCGCACCATGCACGGCGACCCGCACGTGCCCAACGACGGGCGTGCCGGGCGTGGCCTGAAGCTGCAGCCGGGGTTGGTCATCGCGATCGAACCGTGGTTGATGGAGTCGACCGACGAGATCTACACCGACCCCGACGGCTGGACGCTACGCAGCGTCGATGGCTCGCGCGGGGCGCACAGTGAGCACACGATCGCGGTCACCGAGGGTGATGCACTGGTGCTGACCGGCCGCGACTGAGCAGACTTCGAGCGGACGCAGATCGCGCCGGCTCAGATGCGGTCGGTGCGCTCCAGCGCCACGAACGCCTTGCGCAGCAGCGCGTTGAGCGTGCGCAGTTCCTCGGTCGACAGGCCGTCGAAGAGGGTGCCTTCCTCGCTCGACCAGCGGTGCGCGACACGCTCCCAGGCGGCGCGGCCGGCGGGGGTGATCTCGACGATCACGCTGCGGCGGTCGTCGCTGTCGGGGGTGCGGGTGACCAGGCCGGAGCGCTCGAGCTTGTCGAGCCGCCCCGTCATGCCGGCCCGGCTGACGCCTGCGAGGTCGGCGAGCTGGGCGGGGGTGGAGCGGGGTCGACCCTTGGTCTGGCCGCCGACCAACACGTGCAACGTCATGTATTCGTCGTGCGACATCGGGTCGTCCTGCAGCACGACCTTCAACCGGCGGTCGGACGCCTGATGGATGCGAACGGCACGGTGCAGCGCGCCTTCGGTCTCGCGGTCACGCCCGTCGGGCGCCGTGAACATCGCATCCCACACCTGGAGGTGGCGGTCGGTGGCGTCCATTTCGGCCGCTTCGTCATTGTGCTGCACGGCCGTAGGGTACCGGCCGAGGCGGGTACCGCCTGGTAGCCACGACGGAATGGACACAACAACGTCGCGGGATCCGGCGGGTTCCCGGTGGTCGGCGGGTACGCTGGGCCGACCCGAGAACCTGCCGGAAGGCGCCGAACCACCGTGTACGTCAAGAGCCTGACCCTGAAGGGCTTCAAGTCCTTCGCCTCGGCGACCACGATGAAGCTCGAGCCCGGCATCACCTGCATCGTCGGCCCGAACGGTTCCGGCAAGTCGAATGTGGTCGACGCGCTCGCCTGGGTGATGGGGGAGCAGGGGGCCAAGAGCCTGCGCGGCGGCAAGATGGAAGACGTCATCTTCGCCGGCACCCCGACGCGTCCGGCCCTCGGTCGGGCCGAGGTGTCGCTGACGATCGACAACTCCGACGGTGCGCTGCCGATCGACTACACCGAGGTCACGATCACCCGCACGATGTTCAAGGGCGGCGGGTCCGACTACTCCATCAACGGCACCTCCTGTCGACTGCTCGACATCCAGGAACTGTTGTCCGACAGCGGTATCGGCCGCGAAATGCACGTGATCGTCGGCCAGGGGCAGCTCGACGCGGTGCTGCGGGCCACCCCGGAGGAGCGGCGCGGTTTCATCGAGGAAGCCGCCGGCGTGCTCAAGCACCGCAAGCGCAAGGAGAAGGCGCTGCGCAAGCTGGAGCAGATGGAGGGCAACCTCACCCGCGTCAGCGACCTCACGACCGAGATCCGCCGCCAGCTCGGCCCGCTCGGCCGGCAGGCCGAGACCGCCCGCAAGGCGGCCACGATCCAGGCCGAGGTGCGCGATTCGCGGCTGCGGCTGCTCGCCGACGACCTGGTGCAGCTCACCAACACCCTCGAGCAGGAAGTGGCCGACGAGACGGCCCTGCTGGAGCAGCAGAAGCGGGTGCAGGAACGTCTGGTGGTCGCGCAGCGCACCCTCGCCGAGCTGGAGGACGAAGCACAGGCCGCGGCACCGTTGCAGACCAAGGTGCAAGACCAATGGTTCACCCTGTCGTCACTCAAGGAGCGGGTCGAGGCGACGGCAAGTCTCGCGGCCGAGCGGGTGCGGCTGCTCGCCGACGACGACGCACACGAGCAGCAGCAGGGTTCGGGGCGCGACCCGGAGAAGCTGCGACAGCAGGCCGCCGCCGCGCGCGAGGAACTCGCCCAGCTCAACCAGCGCATCGAGCAGGGCCGCGCCGCGTTGGAGGAGGCCGTGCAACGCCGCGCAGACCTCGAGCAAGCGCACGCCGCCGAACAGCAGCGCCTCACCAAACTCGCGCGTGCCGCCGCCGACCGTCGGGAGGGTCTCGCCAAACTCGAGGGCCAGGTCGGTGCCCGCCGCAGCCGGATCGAGGCGGGCGAGGCCGAACTCGGCCGGATGAGCGTCAACGCCAAGGAGGTCGCCGACCGCATCACCGCGATCGAGCGCGATCACCGTGCGCTGGAGTCGACCGTGGCGCAGGACGAAGAGGGAGAGGAGGGCCTCGACGCCGCCTACGAAGCAGCGCAGGAGCGGATGGAGACCGCCCAGCAGGACCTGGAGACGGCCCGTCAGCAGTTCGCCGAGGCCGAGAAGGAGCGCACCACCCACCAGGCGCGGGTCGAGGCGCTCGAGTTGAGCCTGACCCGCAAGGACGGTGCCGCGCACCTGTTGGAGCGGGGCGCGGTGCGTGGGTCGATCACCGAGTTGTTGCGGGTGGAGGCCGGTCACGAGGCGGCGATCGCGGCGGCGCTCGGGTGGGCCGCCGACGCGGTGGTGGTCGACGACCTCGACGCCGGCGCACAGGCGCTCGGCCGGTTGCGCGACGACGACGCGGGGCGTGCCACGGTGCTGATCGCCGCACCGGGGTCACCGGCCGCGGCCGGCAAGGCCGACCTGCCGGACGGTTCGAGGTGGGCCGCCCGGGTCGTGTCCGCCGACGACGATGTCGCGTCGGCCGTGGCTCACCTGCTCACCGGGGTTGCGTTGGTGCCCGATGTCGACACCGCGAAAACCCTTGTTGCCCAGGACCGTTCGGTCGTCGCGGTGACCCCGGAAGGCGACGTGTTCGCGTCCGGGTATGTGCGCGGCGGGTCGTCGTCGGCGCCGTCGCTGCTCGAGATCCAAGCGGCGGTCGACGAGAGCCGCGCCAAGGCCGAAGCCGCCAAGCGGCGTGGTGAGCAGGCACAGTTCGCGGTCGAGAAGGCCAAGAACGCGGTGCAGGAGATCCAGGTCGACCTCGACGCCGCGCTCGACCGGCTCAACGCGTCCGACGCCCGGATGGCTTCGGTGGGAGAGCAGCTCAGTCGCCTCGGCCAGGGCCTGCGGAACGCGCGTTCGGAGCAGGAGCGCCTCGTGCAGGCGCAGGCCACCGTCGAGCAGAACCTCGCCACCGCGCGCACTGAACTCGCCGACCTCGAGCAGCGGCTCGCGTCGGCTCAGGACGAGCCGAGCGAGGAGGAACCGACCACCGACGAGCGCGACCGGCTCGCCGCCGAAGCCGCGGCGGCGCGGTCACGCGAGACCGACGTCCGGCTCGGGTTGCGCACCCACGAGGAGCAGGCACGGTCGATCTCGGGCCGTGCCGACGGGTTGGAAGCCGCCGCGCGCTCGGAGTTGGAGGCACGCGAGAAGGCGAAGGCGCGGCGGGAGAAGCGTGCCCGCGAGGCTGCCACCGCCCGCACAGTGCAAGGCGCCGCGGCCGAGCTCGCCCAGCACGTCGCGTCGGCGTTGACGCTCGCCACTGCACGCCGGGCCGAGGCCGACCGCGAACGCACCGTGCGCGACCAGGCGCTGGCCCAGCACCGCAAGGACGTCACCGCGATCGGCGACGAACTGCGTGAACTCACCGACACGGTGCACCGTGACGAGGTGGCGCGGGCGCAGCAGCGGCTGCGCATCGAGGCGTTACAGACCAAAGCGGTCGAGGAGCACGGGGTCGACCCGGAGGTGCTGGTCGAGGAGTACGGCCCGCACCAGTTGATCCCGCACATCCCCGGCCCGGACGACGACCCGGACGACCAGCCCGAACCCAAACCGTTCGTGCGCGAAACCCAGGAGAAGCGGTTGCGCTCGGCCGAGCGCAAGCTCGGCCAACTCGGACGGGTCAACCCGCTGGCCCTGGAGGAGTTCGCGGCGCTGGAGGAACGGCACAAGTTCCTCGTCGAGCAACTCAAAGACCTGCGCACCTCCAAGCGCGACCTGCTCGACATCGTCGACGAGGTCGACCGGCGGGTCGAGGAGGCGTTCGCCAGCGCGTTCGAGGACACCGCGCGCCAGTTCGAAGGTGTCTTCGGCCGGCTCTTCCCCGGCGGCGAGGGTCGCCTCGTGCTGACCGACCCCGACAACATGCTCACCACCGGCCTGGAGGTCGAGGCCCGGCCGCCGGGCAAGAAGATCAAGCGCCTGTCGCTGCTGTCGGGTGGCGAGCGCTCGCTCGTGGCGGTCGCGCTGCTGGTCTCGATCTTCAAGGCGCGGCCCAGCCCCTTCTACATCATGGACGAGGTCGAAGCGGCGCTCGACGACGCGAACCTCGGCCGGTTGATCACGCTGTTCGAGGAGTTGCGCGACTCCAGCCAGCTCATCGTGATCACCCACCAGAAGCGCACGATGGAGGTCGCGGACGCCCTCTACGGCATCTCGATGCGCGGCGACGGTGTGACCAATGTCGTGTCGCAACGGATGAGCGATGTGCGCCCGGACGACGAGGCTCTCGGCGCCTGATGCGGTGAGATCGGCCACAAATCTGCGAATTCACCAGAATTTCGCGTGTTTCTGGTGTTTCTGATTGGGCGCTCACAAATCTGTGGGTCAAGATGAAGGCATGTTCTGGCTCATCCTTGCGCTCGTGGTATGTGTCGCCCTCGCTTCCGCCGTCCTCGGCATGGTGGCCGTGCCCGCCCGTAGGGAGGGACGGCAGGTGCTCACCCCTCGTGGGGAAAACCTCGTGACCAGCGTGGCGCAGACCACCGACAAGGTCGCGACCCGCGCCAAGGACGCCACCGAGAACGTCGTGGGCACCGTCAAGCGCGAGCGCTCGCAGGCCTGATCAGGGCTTGCTGACCGCCCGTTACCGTTTTGGGTGGGCCTTGAAGCAAGGCTCCTGGTCGCCGGCCCCGGCATGACTGACTGCCCCTGTCGCTTGCATGATCCGGGGGGTGTTGTCACCGGGTGCTGGTGGCGCTGGTGGACCGCTGATAGGGACCGGGCCGCCCGAACGCCTGGGTAGGTCTCTTCGTAACGTGGATGTCGGCTTCCTGCGCCTGATCTGGTGACCAGCCGCTCGGACGCACGAGGAGGGGACCATGTCCCGACCTGACTACGCGGTGTACATCGGGCTCGATGTCGGCAAACAGGCGCACCACGCCTGCGCGCTGAACGTCGATGGCACACGGCTGCACGACAAACCGTTGCCCCAAGACGAGTCGTCGCTGCGTGGCCTGCTGACCGAACTCGGCACGCACGGTCGCCTGCTGGTCGTGGTCGATCAACCCGCAACGATCGGCGCGCTGCCCGTCGCGGTCGCCCGAGCCATGGGTATCGATGTGGCCTATCTGCCCGGGCTGGCGATGCGCCGTATCGCCGACCTGCACCCCGGCAACGCCAAGACCGACGCAAGGGACGCGTACGTCATCGCCGAAGCTGCCCGGTCGATGCCGCACGCCCTGCGACGGGTTGATGTCGGCGACGACACCCTGGCCGACCTGGAAGTCATCGTCGGCTTCGATGACGACCTGGCCGGGCAGGTCACCGCGCAAGCAAACCGGATCAGAGGCCTTCTGACACAAGTGAACCCAGCCCTCGAACGTGTCCTCGGCCCACGCATCCAACACCCGGCAGCCCTCGAACTCCTGACCCGCTTCGGTGGCCCGACCGGCCTGCGCGCGGCCGGCCGGCGACGTCTGCTCGCCGTCGCCAAACCCCGCGCGCCCCGCTCCTACCAACGCCTCGTCGACGACATCCAGACAGCGCTCACCGAGCAGACCGTCACCGTCCCTGGCACCCGAGCCGCCGAGCTCGTCCTGCCCAAACTCGCGACCGGACTGGCGCGCCTGCTGCACGACCGGGACGAGCTGGGAACCCAACTGGAGGACATGCTCGATGCCCACCCTCTTGCCGCGGTCCTGACCTCGATGCCCGGCATCGGCGTCAGGACCGGCGCACGGATCCTGCTCGAAGTCGGCGACGGTTCGAGCTTCCCCACCTCCGGCCACCTCGCCGCGTACGCCGGCCTCGCACCCGTCACCCGCCGATCCGGCACCTCGATCCGCGGTGAGCACCCCGCCCGAGGCGGCAACAAGCACCTCAAACGAGCGATGTTCCTCGCCGCGTTCGCCGCACTGCACGACCCGACCTCGCGGGCCTACTACGACCGCAAACGCGGCCAAGGCAAGAAGCACAACGCCGCCCTCATCTGCCTCGCCCGACGACGCTGCGACGTGCTGTACGCGATGCTTCGCGACGGAACCCTCTACCAACAGAAAACCCCAGCCGCCGCTTGACGAAGACCATAGGGACACCCCCCGCACGGGGGCGACCTGCGGCGATGCCCGCAGCGCAGACGCGACGCAGTCGCGATGCACACCGGGGCTGACACCATGTCGGCCTCGTTTGCCATGATGGGCGGGTGGATCAGCTCTGGGAAATCCTTGTAGTCCTCACCGTCGTCCTGCTCGGTGCAGTGGGCCTGGCGGTCGCCTTCCTACGCGGACGCGGTGGCAAGACCAAGGAGCTGCCGCCGCAAGAGCCGCCGCCGGCCGCCAAGGATGCGCCGCAACGCAAGGCCAACACCTACAAACCGAGCTCCGGTGTCACCATCGACACCAGCAAGGGCTCCACCGCGACGGCCCCTCCGGCCGACACCGACGAGCGTGACGAACCTCCGGTCAAGCCGGTCACCCCGGCCGAGCCGGTCGAGAACAAGGGCGGCACCGCCGTCCAGGAACCCCCGGTTGAGCCGGCCCCGAAGGCCCCCGAACCGGCCCCCGCTCCCGAGCCCACGATCGAGCAGCCGGAGTCGGCGCGCGGCCGCATGACCCGGCTGCGCAGCCGGCTGGCCGCCTCCAACAACTCGATGGGCAAGGGCCTGCTCGGCATCCTTGCGGCGGGCACCCTCGACGAGTCGGTCTGGGAAGAGGTCGAGGACACCCTGCTGGGTGCAGACCTCGGCGTCGAGGCCACCACCGAGCTGGTCGACAACCTCAAGCAGCGGGTGAAGGTCGAGGGTTCGGCCAGCCCCGAGCAGCTCGAGATGTGGCTGCACGACGAACTCCTCAAGCTCGTCGACCCGACGATGGACCGCCGCATCGCGGCCAGCCGCCAGGGCGACCGTCCGGCCGTCGTGATGGTCGTGGGCGTCAACGGCACTGGCAAGACCACCACCGTCGGCAAGCTCGCCCGCGTGCTCGTCGCCGAGGACAAGGAGGTGCTGCTCGGCGCGGCCGACACCTTCCGTGCAGCGGCCGCCGACCAGCTCGAGACCTGGGGCGCCCGCGTCGGCGTGGCCACCGTCCGCTCCGACAAGGAGGGCGCCGACCCGGCCGCGGTGGCGTTCGACGCGGTGAAGGACGGCCACGACGAAGAGGTCGACGTCGTGATCATCGACACCGCCGGCCGCCTGCACAACAAGGTCGGACTGATGGACGAGCTGTCGAAGGTCAAGCGCGTCATCGAGAAGCAGAGCCCCATCGACGAGTGCCTGCTGGTGCTCGATGCCACCACTGGCCAGAACGGCATGCGTCAGGCCGAGGTGTTTGCCAAGGCCGTCGACATCACCGGTGTCGTGCTCACCAAGCTCGACGGCACCGCCAAGGGCGGCATCGTCGTGCTCGTGCAGCGCGAACTCGGCGTGCCGGTGAAGCTCGTCGGTCTGGGTGAGGGTCCGGACGACCTGGCTCCGTTCGACCCGAAGGCCTTCGTCGACGCTGTACTCGACTGAGCAGGGGCGCGTCGTCGACGACGTCGCTCACGCTGGTGCCGCCGCCCGGAGATCGTCCGTCGGCGGCACGAGTGTTTTGGAGTCCGAAATCCGCACGAGCACGTCGCCAGCCGGCCAACTCAGGTGACCACTGGGCAGCCGGTCGGGGCCGCCGACGTCCGCTCGCACCTCACGATGTCGTTAGCGCATCGCCGAGCTGCAAGGTGGCGGGCTGCAACACATCGGCGTACACCGCGATGTTCATCTCCCGTTCGCCTGCGAGCGGTTTCAGCCAGTTGCCGCGGGCGACGACACCGTCCTGATCGATGTCGATCATTCGGCAGCGTGGAACCGGCTGCACGCATGCGAGGCGCACCGCGCCGAGGGTCAGGTCGCGTCCGACCCACGACTCCTCGATGAACGGTTCGTCCGTGTCGATCAAGAGGTTGACACGCAGCCGGCGCGGGTCGGCGCCGACACCCCATCTGTCGGCGCACCATTTCAGGGTGGCGGTGCCCACCACCGAGATCGATCCCATGTCCTGGTGCGGAACATCGGCCTCGACGGCAACGGTCACGGGCAGGCCCATCCGCTGCGAGAGGTCCTCATCGAGTTGCGGATCTCCGACAAACCAACGGGCCGCCTTCCGCGCTACCTCGACGTGGTCGCCGACAGTCCGGGCCCGATAATCGAAGACCTCATCGTGGCGTCGAAACCTGCGAGTGTTCTTTCCCGAAGCGAAATGGCCCTCGGCGTCGCGCACAGCGAACAGACGATCTCCGACGATGCCTCGGCTGTCGAGTGCGACGGACGTCAGGTCTTCCCGACCCATCGATTTCACGGGGTGCCGGCGAATCTGCTTCAGCTCGAACGCCATGTCGTGAGACTAACCGCGACAGCGTGACCCGAGTGACAGGATCGTCGCCATGGATTCAGTGCTCGACTCCCGGTTCCGTGCCGCGCAGTCGCGCGCCGTACAAGGTTTCTGGCGCCCACGCGTGCCCCTCGCCGACCGGTTGCGCGCGCTCGCCGACTACGCCGATGGGTTGCCTGCCGACGCAGCTGCGTGGGACGGCTACGGCGAGCACGGTGCGGTGGCCGCTCTCGAGTCGCGGGTCGCCGAACTGCTCGGCACCGACGCCGCCGCCTACTTCCCGAGCGGGGTGATGGCGCAGCAGATCGCGTTGCGCATCTGGTGCGACCGGATGGGCAACCGCCGCGTCGCGTTGCCCGATCTGTCGCACCTGATCGTGCACGAGGAGGACGGTCCTCGGCTGCTGCACGACCTCGAGTACGTCCACCTGACCACCGGCGCGGTGACCGCTTCGGCCGCAGATGTCGAGCGCGCGCCCGGCGAGCTCGGTGCCGTGCTCGTCGAGTTGCCGCTGCGCGACGGCGGCTACCTGTTGCCGAGCTGGGACGACCTGACCGCGCTGGCCGAAGCGTGCCGGGAACGCGGGACACCGCTGCACTTCGACGGTGCCCGCTTGTGGGAATCGACGCCGTGGTTCGGCCGGTCGCTTCCCGAGGTGTCCGCACTCGCAGATTCGGTCTACGTCAGTTTTTACAAGGGACTCGGCGGCCTGTCGGGCGCTGCGCTCGCCGGTGACGACGAGTTCGTGCGTGAAGCCAAGCTGTGGCGGCGCCGGATGGGCGGCACGGTCTGGACGTCGGCGCCGCACGCGATCTCCGCGTTGCAGGGTTTGGACGAGGTGCTCCCGCGGATGGGGGAGTTGCACGACTTCGCCCAGCGCTTGGCTGGCGAGCTCGCCTCGGCCGGCGTCCGGGTGATTCCGCAGGAACCGCAGACGAACGCGTTCCGGGTGTTCCTAGAGGCCGATCGGGACACCGTCCGAGAACGGGTGGTGACCGCGCTCGAGACCGACGGCTTCGCGCTGCCTTTCGGCTGGCAGTCCGCCAATGTGCCCGGATGGTCGTTCTGTGAGGTCACCGTCTCGCCGCAGATCCTGGACGAAGATCCAACGGTGCTCGCCCAGCGGCTCGCCGCGCTCGAGGGTTGACGACCGTGTCTGTGATCAAGGTCAAGGCGATGGTGATCGCGCCGAACGACGCCTTCACCGCGCACGCCGTGTCGCTGCTCCCGCCGACCGCGGAGAACCCGGGCGGTTATCACCGGCTGATCGGTGGCAGCGTCGAGTTCGGCGAGACCCACCGCGAGGCCGTCGAGCGCGAGGTGCGCGAGGAACTCGGCGCCGACCTGATCGATGCGGTGCTGCTCGGCACGGTCGAGAACATCTTCGAGATCAACGGCGAGACCGGACACGAGATCGTGTTCGTGTACAGCGGTCGCCTCGACCCCCAACCGCCGGCGGACGGTGCACAGCTGACCGAGGCCGACGGTGCCGTCTATCCGGTGGTGTGGCGATCGTTCGACGACGTGAGCGAGCAATTGCCGCTGTTCCCGGACGTTGTGTCGCTGGTGCACCGGTTGCCCCGGCCCGGCGTCGACCGAGGAGAGCAGAAGCAGAGCACCGTCGCCGCATATGACAGCGACGTCGCGGGTTACAGCGGCGGCACCCGGCAGTTGCCCGAGCATGTGCGGCGGGTGGCCGAGCTGTTCGCGCGGGATCTCGGACCGGACGCGCGGGTGCTCGAGATCGGTTCGGCATCCGGGCGCGACGCGGCATTCCTCGAATCGCTCGGTGGGCGAGTCGACCGCACCGACATCACCCCGGGATTCGTCGATGCGCTACGTGCGGCCGGCCACGACGCCCGGGTGGTCGACCCATTGACCGACGACCTCGGCCACGGTTACGACGGAGTGTGGGCGAATGCCGTTCTGCTGCACCTGAATCGACCCGAGATGGCAGTCGTGCTGCACCGACTGCGATCCGCTGTGCGACCGGGCGGACGTCTCTACTGCTCGGTCAAGGAAGGCGACGGCGACGGTTGGTCACGACACGGGAATGTCGTGGGGGCTCGTCACTTCACCTTTTGGCGCGAGCCGCACCTGCGTGAGGTGCTGTCGGCCGCCGGCTGGAAGGTGGAGTCCATCGAGACGCGGCCCGGCAGCAAGTTGGACGAAACCTGGCTGTTCGTGGTCGCCACGAGGTAGCGATCGGAGGTTGTCGGTGGCGCCGCCTAGTCTCGTGTTATGAGGATCAGTTGGTCTGAGGTGAGCGGCTCCGACGGAGTCGACTTCCTTGTGCGCCAACTGATTTCGAAGACGAACCCGCGCCCGCTGCACCCTGATCTGCACCTCGCGTTCGAGGTGCGGGCGACGGCGGCCGATTGCCTGCAGCACGCCGTTGAGTGGTGTCGCAGAGCCTTCGCGAATCTCGACGGCGATGCTCTTCGCGCGGGTCCGGACGGTGGTGTGACCGGTTCCCGTCCGGTGACGGTGGAGCAGCTGCGGGCGTTGGAGCAGGCCGTCACGGCAGCGGCCGAAGTTGGGTCGGTGTCGCAGGCCGCGCAGGCGATCGCGATGGCGCGCTACGCCGCGGTCGACCAGGAGAAGGTCGACGACGACACCGGCTTCGCGGCCCCCGTCGAGCACTCACTCGGGCATGAGGCTGAGTTCGCAGATGTCGATCTCGGGGTGGCCTGTGGGTGGTCGCCGCGCACAGCATCAAACCGGTTGTCGGGCGCGCTGAGTGCCTGCACGCGCACACCGCGGCTGCTGGCGTTGGCAGTCGAGGGGCAGGTGCCGTTCTGGAAGGTGTCGGCGGTGGCGGCCGAGGTCGCCGCGGCCTCGCCCGCGACGGCAGCCCGGGTGGAGCAGCACCTGCTCGACGCGCGCGGGTTCGATGCGTGGGGGCTTGTCAAGCTGCGGAATACCGCTCGGGCACTGGTGTCGCAGTGGGAGGCCGACGCGGCTCGTGAGACGCGGAAGAAGAAGGCCCGGGAGTTGACCGGGGTATGGGCTGGCCCGTGTGACGAGGCCGGCCTGGCCGAGTTGCGGGCGGTCGGCCCGACCGATCAGATCGCGAAGATCATGGGTGCGGTCGAGGCGTTGGCGCAGCAGTGGTTGAAGCAGCCGCAGCACCCCGACGATCATCCGGTGGACGCGGCGGGGGAGCCATCGCGGCCGGTCAAGCCGTCATTGGGACAGCTGCGGTTGAAGGCGCTGCACGATCTGGTCTGTGCGGGCACGGACGTGTCGTTCCAGGTGACGGTTCAGTTCCCGATCGTGCCCGACGACGACGCAGGAGGCGCCGCTGACCGGCCGCCTCCGAGGGGTGCTGCCTTCACCGCGCAGGCCGACGATGGCTCGCCGCCCTCGGGGTGCTCGCCGCCGGCGGGTTGCTCGTCGGGTTGCTCGTCAGCACAGCCACCCGACCCGAGCAGACATCCGGATGACGAAGACCGGCGCGATGATCAGCGGCCGACGGAGCCCAGGTACCGGGCGGGCTGGGCACGGGTGCCAGGGGTCGGATTGATCGATCCGGCGGTGGTTGCCGCGTTGAACGACGCGGTCGGCGTCGAGTTGGCGCGGGCGTTGGTTGACGTCCGCACCGGAGCGACGGTCGAGACCCGCAACCTCGGGTATGTGCCGGGGGAGCGATTGCGCCGGTTCGTGCAGCAGCGCGACGGCACCTGCCGATTGCCGGGGTGCAGCCGTCCCGCGGCCCGGTGCGAGCAAGACCATGTGGTCGAGTGGCCGATCGGTGCGACCGAGGGTGGCAACCTCGCCAGCTTGTGCAAGCACCATCACGACGCGAAGACCGCCCGACACTGGGACTACGAGTTGAGTCGTGACGGCGTGTGCACCTGGACCTCGCCGACCGGCCGCACCTACGTCACCTACCCCGATTCCGCCTGGGACGATCAAGCCACCGGGTGAGGAATCGGATGCTGTGTTGATCGTCCGAGTTGTTCACCGGGCGAGCAGCGGTGGTTGCCGGACGAGCGCGACTTGTCCGAGGTCAGCTGCAGCAGCCGGACGTCACGCCGGGCCCACCGACGTCAACTGGTCGTGCGTTAGCCGGTCGCCGGCCACGAGTGGGTCGTTCAGCATCCAGCGAATGCCGCGCACACCGGCGTCCCCGGCCCGCAGATCGACGGCCCGACGGGCCGATGAGAACCGCAGACCGAACAGTTCGAGCGCGTAGTCGGGCAGCGACGCGACGGCGCCGCGATACAGCGCGGCGTACCCGAGTCGGCCCGGCCCGTCGAGGCCGTGCGGGTGCTTGAGGTACTCCAGCACATCGAGCGCGTCGGGTCCGGCATCGAGCACCGGCCGGTACGAGGCCAGCACGGCTCGCAGTTCTGCGACCGAACCGGGAGGCGTAGGCACCCCGATCCCGCCGGCCGCGCGGGCGGTCTGTGCGACGTAGAGGTCGGCGTCCGCGTCCGACAACGTCGCGGCACCGAATCGGCGATACGCATCGAGGAAGCTGTCGATCTCGGCGCAGTGCACCCACAACAACAGGTCGGGATCGTCGGCCCGGTAGGCGCGCCCGTTCGGTGCCACTCCGCTGATCCGCGTGTGCACCTTCGACACCCGGGCCATCAGCCGCTCGGCGTCGGCCACCGACCCGTAGGTGGTCATCGAGATGAACCCGCTGATCTGCTGCAAGCGCCCCCACGGGTCGTCTCGATAAGTGGAGTTCTGCGCCACCCCGGCCATCGCCACCGAGTGCAGCGCCTGCAACAACAGTGCTCGCACGCCGCCCAGAAACATCGACGCATTGGCGTGCACCCGCCAGATCGGGTCGTCGGCGGTGAACCAGCGCTCGCCGGGAGTGCCCCAGATCGAACGGGCGCGGCGCGCCGCGTCGTCGCCCGCCGTTCGTGAACGCAACTCGGACGCTGCGCGGTGCCGCAGCCGGTCGTGCACCGAGGACACAGGGTTGGGGAAGGACACGCAGCCATTATGGGCCGCCGTCCGAAACCTCATGTTTACCGCGCTCGGAAGAATGTCACATGCCTGAAACACGACGCGCCGGGTGAGGAAACGCCACGGGCGGAAGGTACTCGGCATGAGCATTCACACCGCCTTCGTACAGGCCGAGGTGCCGACGCTGGACACGGGCAACACAGCCTGGATGTTGGTGTCGGCCTCCCTCGTCCTGTTCATGACCATTCCCGGACTGGCGCTCTTCTACGGCGGCCTCGGCCGCGCCAAGGGCGTCCTCAACATGATGATGATGTCGTTCGGTTCCTTCGGGCTCATCGGCATCCTGTACGTGCTGTACGGCTACTCGATGTCGTTCGGCACCAAGGACATCGGCGGCCTGTTCGCCGGGCCCTTCGAGTTCTTCGGCCTCAAAGGCTTGATCCCCGGCGAGCCGGGCGCCGAGACGATCACCAGCGCCGGCATCCCGGCCCTCGTCTTCGTCGGCTTCCAGTTCACCTTCGCCGCCATCACCGTCGCCCTGATCAGTGGCGCGATCGCCGACCGCGTGAAGTTCAGCACCTGGATGGTGTTCAGCGCCCTCTGGGTCACGCTTGCCTACTTCCCGCTCGCCCACATGGTGTGGGGTGGGGGATTGCTGTCTGGTTCGGAGAGCGGCATTGCGGCCAAGCTGTTCGGCACCACCGACGGTGTGGCCACGGTCGCCCCGATCGACTTCGCCGGCGGCACGGTCGTCCACATCAACGCCGGTATGGCCGGCCTGGTGCTCGCCCTCCTGGTCGGCAAGCGCATCGGGTTCGGACGCCAGCCGATGCGTCCGCACAACGTTCCGTTGGTCATGCTCGGTGCCGGAATCCTGTGGTTCGGCTGGTTCGGTTTCAACGCCGGCTCCGCACTGGGCGCCAACGAATCGGCCGCGCTGGCCTGGGTCAACACCACCGTCGCCACCTGCGCCGCGATGATCGGCTGGCTGGTCGTCGAGAAGCTGCGTGAAGGTCGCATGACCTCCGTCGGTGCCGCCTCCGGTGTCGTCGCCGGTCTGGTCGCGATCACCCCGGCCTGTGGCAACGTCACCCCGCTCGGCGCGATCGGCGTCGGCGTGATCGCCGGTGGACTGGCGGCGCTGGCCGTCGGACTGAAGTACAAGTTCGGTTTCGACGACTCGCTCGACGTCGTCGGTGTGCACCTGGTCGCCGGCTTCTGGGGCACCCTCTCGCTCGGCATCTTCGCCCGCGGCACCGGCCTGGCGTACGGCGAGTGGAAGCAGCTGATCGTGCAGCTGGTCATCGCGGTCGTCGCCCTCGTCTACACCGCGATCATCACCGCCATCATCGGCTTCGCCCTCGCCAAGACCATGGGTTGGCGGATCAGTGAGGACGACGAGATTTCCGGTATCGACACCGCCGAGCACGCCGAGTCTGCTTACGATCTGGTCGGATTCGGTGGCGCGAGCCGACTCGGTCAGAGCCGCTCCGAGCACGACGCCCGGCACCACCAAGAGGTCAAGACCGAAGGAGCGAACGCATGAAGCTCGTCACCGCCATCATCAAACCGTTCAAGCTGGACGAGGTGAAGGAAGCCCTCGAGGCCTACGGAGTCGCCGGCATGACGATCAGCGAGTCCAGCGGCTACGGCCGCCAGCGCGGACACAGCGAGGTCTACCGGGGCGCCGAGTACGCCGTCGACTTCGTCTCCAAGCTGCGGGTCGAGGTGCTCGTCGACGACATGGACGCCCGCAGCGTCGCCGACGTCATCGTGAAGTCGGCACAGACCGGGCGCATCGGCGACGGCAAGGTGTGGATCATGCCGGTCGAGGACGTGGTCCGCGTCCGCACCGGCGAGCACGGCGAAGCCGCGCTCTGACAGACACCGGGTGGCCCGCGTCCCCCAGCGCGGGCCACCCGGTGACACCTGTCCTGAAGCGACAGCTTCCCGAACCGACCACCCAGAACCGACATCCAGAACCGACATCCCGGACTCGAGCCCAGAACCCGAGCGAAAGGCAGCCCGAAGTGAAGACCGACCACGGCACGCGGCGTCTCGATCTGGCCGACACCCGGTCGTTCGCGCAGGAAGGCGCCGGCCAGGCCCGGCGACTGCGCCTCGCCTCGCACGCGCACACCGCCCTCGCCGACCTGTGGGACGAAGCCGTCGCGCCACACGGCAACCGCGCCCGGGAGGGCATCGCGCTCGCCGCGGTCGGCAGCCTCGGCCGTGGCGACGCCGGCCCACTGAGCGACTACGACCTGATCCTCGTGCACGACGGACGCACGGTCGGGGCCGGCGACGTCGCCGAGATCGCGAACTCCATCTGGTATCCGTTGTGGGACAACGGGATCCGACTCGACCACAGCGTGCGGACGTTGGGGGAGTGCCGCACCGTCGCGTCCGGCGACCTCAGCGCCGCACTCGGCATGCTCGACATCGACTGGGTGGCCGGCGACCCCGTGCTCGTCGCGGGTGTACGCCAGGGCATCGCCCACGACTGGCGGGCCAACGCCCGCAAGCGCCTGCCCGAACTCGTGGAGTCGATGCGGGCCCGCCACGAACGCCACGGCGACCTCACCAGTTCGCTCGAACCCGACATCAAGGAAGGCCGGGGCGGTCTGCGTGACATGACCGTGCTGCGTGCCCTCGCCGGTGCATGGCTCGCCGACCGCCCGCACGGTGACGTCGACGACGCGTACGCCCGCCTGCTCGATGTGCGCGATGCGCTGCACGTCGCCACCGGACGCGGCCGGGAGACGCTGCACCTGGATGACCAGGACGCCGTCGCTGCGCTGCTAGGCCACCCCGACAGCGACTACCTGCTCACCGGGGTCGTCGACGCCGGACGGCGCATCAGCCACGCACTCGAGGCCACCCTGCGTCGGGCGGGGCAGAGCCAGCGGGCCCGTGTGCTGCGGGTCGGGCCGCGGCGGCCGATCCTCACCCCGCTGGGCTACGGGCTCTACGAGCACGACGGTGAGGTCGTGCTCGGCCCCAACCACGCCGACGGCCACCCCGACCACCTGCTGCTGGTGCGTGCCGCCCGCGCGGCCGCCCGCTCGCGAATCCCGTTGTCGCCCACCACGATCGCCAACCTCTCCCGCGGCCTCGAACCGCTGCCCGGCCCGTGGCCCGAAGACGTCCGCGATGCCTTCCTCGACCTGCTCGCCACCGGCCCCGGGTTGGTGCCGGTGTGGGAGGCGCTCGACCTGGCCGGCATCGTCGAACTCTGGATCCCGGAGTGGAAGGCCGTGCGCAGCCGTCCGCAGCGCAACTCGGTGCACCGCTACACCGTCGACCGGCACCTCGTCGAGACCGTGGTGCAGGCCTACGAGCGGCGCGCCGACGTGTCGCGCCCCGACGTCCTGCTGGTCACCGCGTTGCTGCACGACATCGGCAAGATCTCCGGGGTGCACGACCACGCCGAGGAGGGCGCGCCCGTCGCCGCCAGCATTGCCCGCCGGATGGGGCTGGGCGAGCGCGAGGCCGCCGATGTCGAACTGCTCGTGCGTCGCCACCTGACCCTGATCGAGTACGCCACGCGCCGCGACCCGCAGGACGCCGCGACCGTTGCCGCGCTCGCCGAGGCCGTCGACCACCGGCTCGACCTCTTCGAGCAACTGCGGGCGCTCACCGAGGCCGACGCGCTGGCCGCCGGGCCGAAGGCATGGACCGGCTGGCGGTCCGGACTCGTCGACGAACTCACCGCGCAGGTGCGGGCGTCGCTCACCGCGCGCCCGGCGCCGAGTTTCGACGACGACCCCGCCAGCGAGGTGCTCGCCGATGCGCTCCCCGCGCTGCGGATGGGGGAGCCGTTCGTGCGGGTGACCCGCACCGCCGGTGGCGCCGAGGTGCTCATCGCCGACCGCGACCGGCTCGGCCTCTTCGCCGACTCGGCCGGGCTGTTGGCCGCCACCGGGGTGCTGGTGCGAGCCGCCCGGGTGCGCACCATCGACGACGTCGCGGTCAACACCTGGCAGATCGAGTCGCCGTTCAGCGAACTACCCGCCGAGGAAGACCTCGTGCGCGGCCTGGCCCAGCTCGGGCGCGGCGACCACGGCCCGTTGCGGGCGTTGGAGCGGCGTCGGCCTACCCCGCCGCCGCTCGGTTCGCCGCCGCCACGCGCCACCCTCGTGCCCGGTGGGTCGCAGACCGCCACCGTGATCGAGGTGCGCTGCCCCGACCGCCCCGGACTGCTGCGGGAGATCGGGATGGCGTTCACGAAGGCAGGGATGGCGGTGCGCTCGGCGCACGTTGCCACCTACGCGGGGCAGACGCTCGACACCTTCTACATCACCGCGGCCGACGGTCGGGTCCTCGACCCGCCGGCAGCAGCGGGGCTGATCGGCACCGTGATCGATGCATTGGACCCGTCCGGCACCGTTTAGTCTTGTCCGGTGTTCAACAGCCTGAGTAACCGTCTCACAGCCACTTTCAAGAACCTTCGTGGCAAGGGGCGCCTGACCGAATCCGACATCAACTCCACCATCCGGGACATCCGGTTGGCGTTGATCGACGCCGACGTCGCGACCCCGGTGGTGCGTGAGTTCACCGGACGCGTGCGCGAACGCGCGCTCGGTGCGGAGGTCAGCGGTGCGCTCAACCCCGGCCAGCAGGTCGTCAAGATCGTCAACGAGGAACTCATCCAGATCCTCGGTGGCGAGACCCGCAACCTCAACATGGCCAAGACCGGCCCGACGGTGATCATGCTCGCCGGTCTGCAGGGTTCGGGTAAGACCACCTTCGCCGGCAAGCTGGCCCGGCTGCTGCGCGACAAGGGTCACTTCCCGCTGCTGGTCGCCGCCGACCTGCAGCGCCCGAACGCCGTCCGCCAGCTCGAGGTCGTCGCTGAGCGGGCCGGTGTGCCCTGCTTCGCGCCCGAGCGCGGCAACGAGGGCGGCCACGACGCCGTCACCGACTCCGGTGAGGGCACCCGCAGCTTCGGCGACCCGGTGTGGGTCGCCCGCGCGGGCATCGGCCAGGCGAAGGTGCGGCAGTACGACGTGGTCATCGTCGACACCGCCGGCCGCCTCGCCGTCGACGAGAACCTCATGCAGCAGGCCCGCGACATCCGTGACGCGATCGAGCCCGACGAGGTGCTGTTCGTCATCGACGCGATGATCGGTCAGGCGGCGATCGAGACCGCGATGGCGTTCAGCAAAGGCGTCGACTTCACCGGTGTCGTGCTGTCGAAGCTCGACGGTGACGCCCGAGGTGGTGCCGCCCTGTCGGTCGCCACGGTCACCGGCAAGCCGATCCTTTTCTCTTCCATCGGTGAGGGCGTCAAGGACATCGAGGTCTTCCACCCCGACCGGATGGCCTCCCGCATCCTCGACATGGGTGACGTGCTCACCCTCATCGAGCAGGCCGAGCGCGCGTTCGACCGCCAGCAGGCGGCCGCCATGGCCAAGAAGTTCATGGACGAGGAGGACTTCACCTTCGACGACTTCCTGCAGCAGTTGGCTGCGGTGAAGAAGATGGGCAACCTCAAGTCGATCCTCGGCATGATGCCCGGCATGGCGCAGATGCGCGACCAGCTCAACTCCCTCGACGAGCGCGAGTTCGACCGGGTCGAGGCCATGGTGCGCTCGATGACCCCGTTCGAGCGCACCCACCCCAAGCAGATCAACGGTTCGCGCCGCGCCCGCATCGCCCGCGGTTCGGGTGTCACGGTGTCCGAGGTCAACCAGTTGCTCGAACGCTTCGGCCAGGCGCAGAAGATGATGCGTCAGATGCGCCGCGGCGGCGGTGTTCCCGGAATGCCGGGTATGCCCGGTATGCCGGGGATGGGTCCGGGCGCGGGCAAGCGCGGTAAGCAGGCGCCGAAGAAGAAGGGCAAGTCGGGCAACCCGGCCAAGCGCGCCCAGCAGGAGGCGGCGGCGGCGGCGAAGGAGTCGGAGGCGCGCGACAAGGCGTTCGGCAACGCTTTCGGGCAGCAGGAAGAGCCGGACATGAGCAACCTCAAGCTTCCCAAGGGCTTCGAGAAGTTCCTCGGGCCGGGCGCCGACAAGGACTAGCGAAAATTCCGCGTCATTCCAAGGTTCTCAGCCCTTACGAAACAAACCATAGCAGAGCACAGCGCTAGTAGTGAAGAAATTGCTACGATTGGCGCGTGCCCACCGATGAACCGACCCTGACGCTCGACGACGCCGCCGAGCTGGTCGACGCGTGGCTGGTGCACCTGCGCGGGATGGGCAAGGCCGAGGGCACCCTCGTTGCCTATCGGCGCGGGGTGAACCAGTACCTCGCGTTCTGCCGCGAGCACGGCCACGACGACCCGATACGCCGGCGCGTGCTGTCGGCGTGGCTGGCTCACCTGCGCGACGCGCAACAGATGCAGGGCTACACCGCCCGCTCCCGACTCACCGCGGTTCGGCAGTTCGCGAAGTGGTTGCTCGACGAGGGGGAGATCGACGCAAACCCGTTCGTCGACATGACACAGCCTGCCGTCGACGAGAAGTTGGTTGAGCCGCTGACCCTTGACCAAATCCGCGCGCTGCTGGCGACGTGCGCAACACCGAAGGGTGCCACCGCCGAGCGAACCTACGTCGACGTTCGTGACGCCGCGCTGATCCACGTGCTCGCCGAGACCGGGATGCGCGCGGGCGAAGTGCTCGCCCTCGACCTCGACGACGTGCACTGGAAGGACAACCCCGCGTATCTGATCGTGCGCAGATCGAAGACCCGGCGCGGGCGCACCGTTCCGTTGTCGCCCCAGGCCGCCGACCGGATCGGGCGCTACGTGCGAGCTCGGCGCCGGCTGCGCGATGCCGACCGATCATCGGCGTTCTGGTTGGCCGCCCGCGGTGGAGTGCTGCAGTACAGCGGCCTCTATGACGCCCTGGCGAAGCGGGCCGACGAGGCCGACGTGCCGAACTTCCACCCGCACAAGATGCGCCACACCGCCGCGCACCGCTGGCTCGCCGCCGGCGGGTCGGAGGGTGGTCTCATGTCCGTTGCCGGGTGGCGCTCACCGCAAATGCTGATGCGCTACACGCGGGCGCAAGCTGCCCAGCGTGCCGCCGAGGAAGCCAAACGTCTAGGACTGGGGGAGCTATGACCGACGCCGCCGAGCTGTACCGTGCCCTGCTGGGGAGCGATCGACTGCCGACGCTGCGCAGAATGACCTACCGATGCGCGACCAAGGACCGCTGCCTGTTGCTCGACGCCGTGGAAACCCCGCTCGGAACCGTGCTGCACCAGACCCGCTACAAGTACAGCCCCGCCGAGAACGAGAAGCGCAGCAGCGCCTCGGGCCGGGCGAAGAACACGTTCGACGGCGTGAACCACTGGCGCGAACGGACGTACTACATCGGCGAATCGGCGCTTGCCTACCCCGACGATCTACCGTCGCCCCAGCTCGGGGTGTCGTGTGACCACGTGCTCGAATACCTGCTTGCCGCAACGGAATTCCGTGACGATTGGTCTGCCGGACGCGTCGAAATCCGCGTTCGTGCGGATGGGTCACGGTATGCCGTAGGCTGATCGCACAACGTCCGGCCGGTAACGCGGCCCGTCATGGAATGGCGAAGGGGTACTTAGCGACCCCGGAAACCGGAAGGTTCCGCCGCCATGACGCGAACAGAGCGTCGTCTCATCGCACAGATCGCAGCCAACGAGAGTTGGGCCGCGACCCCCGACCGCGCCGCACGCACAGCACCCGCACGTCGTGCGCTCGACCAGAAGTTCCTCGACGCCGCCGATGGTGACCCCGTGCGCGCCGAGCACCTGCGCAAAGCACACTTTCAGCGCCTGGCGTTGAAGTCGGCGAAGGCCCGTCGCCGCTCCAAAGAGCTGGCCGCCGAAGCCGACGCCGCCGACGCCGAGCTGCGCGACCTCAACGGGGGTGCAGCGTGACGAATACCATTGAACGAGAAAGCCGCCCGACGGGCAACCGGGCGGCAATCACGAAGATTCAAGGCGACAAATCTACGCCCCAGTCTACCGCCCTCGCCGCCGATACGTTGATCCTCGCGCGACGCGTCGATTACGCCGTGCTGGTCGTTGCCCAGCGTCGTGACGGTGTTCTTGTTGCCCAGGTGTTCACCACGCTCGCCGCCGCTGAGAAGAAGGTCAGCCGCACCCGTGAGCGCGGCCTGTTGGCCTCGCTGACGCTGGTTCGACTGACGCCGGTTGCGTCGACCGTGGACCCCGCCGAGGCGCTGGGGTGGTCGGAGTGAGCGCCGCTCACGGTCGGCTGGTGGCCGCGCTCGAGGCCGCCGGCTGCAAGGTGGCGAACGGTGGCCGCGCCGCGGTCTGCCCCGCCCACCCGGACAACGCGCCCAGCCTGTCTATCGGCACCCGCAAGGACGGCAACGGCGTGGTGATCAAGTGTCACGCCGGGTGCACCGTCGGCGACGTGCTCGACGTGCTCGGACTGAAACCGGCTGACCTGTTCGACGAACAGACGAAGAAGGCGAAGGCGGAGCCGGCGCGGTTGGTGGCGACCTACGGCTACGTCGACGAGCACGGCGAGCTCCTGTTTGAGAAGTTGCGCTACTCGCCGAAGTCCTTCCGGCAGCGGGCCGCGTCGGGCGCGTGGAACCTCAACGGGGTGCGTCGGGTGCTGTACCGGCTGCCTGACGTGCTCGACGCCGTGAAGGACGGCAGGACCGTCTATGTGACCGAGGGGGAGAAGGACGCCGACGCCCTCGCTGCTGCTGGTGTGACCTCGACCTGCTGGACCGAGGGAGCCTGGAGAGCGGGTGAGTCGGCGAAGTGGCGGCCGGAGTACACCCGGCAACTTGACGGTGCGAACGTCGTGATCGTCGCCGACCTCGACGACCCAGGACGACACACCGCCGCGACGATCGCGGGCGAACTCGCCCCGGTTGCTGCGTCGGTGCGGATCGTGCACGCCGCCGAAGGCAAGGATGCCGCCGACCACCTCGCAGCCGGCCACACCGTTGCCGAGCTGGTCGACCTGATCGACCTGATCGACGGTTCCGACGTTTCCGGTGCATCCGGCGGTTCGCACGCGCCGATGACGCTAACCGAGGTGCACGAGGTGTTCCGCAGGTGGTTGGGGCAGGACTACGACACCGACGCACTCGATGCCGTGATGGCCGCCGCGGTGGTCGAACGGATGGGCGGTGACCCGCTGTGGTTGCTGCTGGTGTCCGGTTCGGGAAACGCGAAGTCGGAAACCGTCGTAGCCCTCGCCGGCGCCGGTGCGATGCCGGTGAGCACGATCAGTTCCGAGGCCGCGCTGCTGTCGGCGACCAGCCAGAAGGACCGGGCGAAGGACGCTACCGGCGGACTGCTGCGCGAACTCGGTGACCGCGGGGTGCTGGTGATCAAGGACGTGACATCGATCCTCTCAGCGAACCGCGACATGCGTGATCAGGTGCTCGGGGCGCTGCGCGAGGTGTACGACGGGCAATGGACGCGTTCCGTCGGCGCCGACGGTGGCCGGCGGCTGAACTGGTCCGGTCGGATCGCTGTCGTCGGCGCGGTCACGACGGCATGGGACAGTGCGCACGCCGTCATCGCCAAGTGTGGTGACCGATTCGTGCTGTGTCGGATGGACTCGACGACTGGTCGGCAGGCCGCTGGCCGGCAGGCGATCGCGAACACCGGGCACGAGGTTGAGATGCGGGCCGAGCTGTCGAAGGCGGTTGGGGCGGTTGTCGCCGGCGCAACGCTGGACCCGGCCCCGGTGACCGAGGACGAATCGCGGGTGCTGCTGGCCGCCGCCGACCTGGTGACGCTGGCCCGTACCGCGGTGGAGTTCGACCGGATCGGCAACGTGATCGACGCCCACGCGCCGGAGATGCCGACCCGGTTCGCGAAGCAGTTGGCGCAGGTGCTGCTCGGTGCCGCCGCGATCGGTGCCGACCGTGACCATGCGCTGCGGTTGGCGATCCGATGCGCGCGGGACTCGATGCCGCCGCTGCGGTTGGCGATCATCGACGACCTCGCCGCCCATCCTGGCTCGACCACGGCGCAGGTTCGCAAGCGGTTGGGTAAGCCGCGCGCGACCGTCGACCGGCAGCTCCAGGCGCTGCAAATGCTCGGTGTCGTCGACGTCGACGAGGAGGAGACGACGTGGGCAGGCAAGGAGGCGACCCGCTGGCACTACACGATCGCCGACGGCATCGATCCTGACGCCCTCCAAATCAGTACCGCAAATGTCACTTCATACCCCTATCCCCCAAGTAAGGGGGGAAGGGGAGCCGATTCACAAGGCACCTCTACTGACATTTTCGGTACTGATTCACCCGCGCCGGAGACCTCGCCGGCAGACGGCGACCGCTTCCCCCGATTTGGGGAATCAGTCCGGACTCAGTCGGGAATCGGGAATCAGTCGGCTGCCGACACCCTCATCCCGCCGGCGAACGAAACCGGCGAAACCAGCGAAACCACCGGCGACCGCTGTCCCAGGTGCGCAGGACCGATCAGCGGTGAACGTGCCCTGCTCGACCTCGATTGCCTCGACTGCCACAACACAAAGAAGGAGACGATCCGATGAGCACCGACACCACGAACTACGACCTCGCGAACCTGACCGCTGCTGTCCGAGCGATTGCACACGGCGATGCCAACGACCCCGGCGGCCGCGAAGCACTGGCAATGGCTGTCGGCTACCGAGGCGAATCGTCGCCGACCCTCGCCGGTGCGATCGAGAAGGCCGGATACGAAATCGCCGAAGCGATCCGAGACGGCCTCGACCAACTCGCCCGTGCGATCACGGAGGGCACCCGATGACCGGGCCGACGGTGGCGACCCTCACCGCGCTGACGCTCGGGCTGCAGGTGGCCGCGCCGGTGGTGTTCGTTGGCATCGTGGCTGGCGTCGTGATCGTCGACTACGCCGACCGGCTCGACGACCGGCAGCAGGTTGACCGATGACCGCCGCCGAGCGCCTGGACCGGGCGCTGTTGGGACTCGCGGAGGACGGCAAGCGGCCCAGGTGTGCCGAACCGGGCGGCCATGAACTGTGGACGTCCGACGACCCCGAGGACCGTGCGACCGCTGTCCGGTGGTGTCGCGGGTGCCCGGTGCTCACCGAGTGCGCAGACGCCGCCGCCGAGCTGGATGCCACGTGGGGAGTGTGGGCCGGCGTGGACCGCTCGAGCAACAGGGCAGGACGAAGCCAACAACGACCCAAGAAGACCACCAAGAAGGAGACCGCAGCATGACCGATCAGACACCGGAGGCCGAGTTCCTCCAGAACCTCACCGGGCGCACCCGACCCGGCGACGACCAACCCGAACCGCCGGCCCCCGGCGAACGATCGACCAACCCCGAACGCGACGCGCAACGCACCTTCCTGCGGTTGCTGGTGTCGACTGAGCACGACTCGCCGGGGTGGAGCCTGTGATGCTTCCGCCCGACGTCGACGAGCGCGCCGTGAACACCATCCACGCCCTGTGCAGCGTCGCCGGCGATGAAGCGCGCGTTGTTGCACTCATCCAGCGACTCAGCCAGGGCACAACCCTCGACCAACTCAGACGTGACCTCTCAGCCGCGCTGATCGTCACCTACGGGCGCTGCTTCGCCGCGCCGATCCCGACCCCCACGATCCCGACCAGCACCACCACCACGAAGGAGAACAACTCATGACCACTATCGGTGACCTCACCGCCGCACTCAGCGCAACCCGGCAGACCGCCCGTGACCTCGGGATCGAGCTGCCGACAGCACTCGTCGACGACCTCGCCGCCCTCGATGCCGTCACCCAGCGCAGCGCCCAAGCCCGCACCGACGCCAACGCGCTCCCCGAGCTGCTGCTCGACTGCTGGATCGAAGGCCGCGACCCGGCCAAGGACAAGAGCGTGACGGCAGCCGCGCACCTGGCAACCATCACCCAGCCAGGCACCATCGGCGCGGTGATGGCCCTGCTCGACCAGCGCCGCGCCGACACCATCCGGCAGCACGTCCCGGCGATTCTCGCAGCGTTCGCCCCGTTCGTCTCCGAAGCCGACGCCGCGATCAGCACCGCCCGCGACACCATCCCCGGCCTCAAGCTCAACCGGGCCGCGATGAGCGGAATCGACGCGGACCACCTCACGATCTTCGGCAAAGCGTTCGAGGCTGTGCAGCACCTTGACCAGATCGTCACGACCTGGCAGTTCCTCGCGACCGCGGCACGAGTCGCGAGCGTGCAGCCGTACACCGCGCCGGCCATGATCCTGTGTCCGGACATCACCACCGCTGCACTCGACGCGCTGCCGAACGTGACCGTTGCCGGCCTCGCCGAAGCGGGGCACCGGTTCGAGCTGGCCACCGTCGACGACTACCGCAACCGGGCGGCACGACTCGACGCCGAGCGCGACCAGATCGACCAGCGCAAGCGCGAAGCCCGCGAGAGCAACCGCTACGCGGCAGCGTCCTACGGCCTCGTCTGACCATCACGACGGCGCCCAAGCCGGTGACCCGCTCGCACACCGCCGAGCGGGTCACCGGTTGCCGGGATTCGTTACAGGCCGACCAGTGCTCACGACGCTCCCGAGCGCGCAGCAGCACCTCGACCAGCACGACGGCCACGGCCCGACGATCACCCGCGAGCGGCCCGCGCAGCAGCGCCTCGACCCACCCACGCAGGGGTGCCGCCGCCCCGCGAAATGCAGCCCGCTGGTGTTAGCCGCCGATACCCCCGTCTAATCCGACAATCCGACCTAGGAGACTCCACTATGACCACCCAAAAGCCCCCTAGCGGCCTCTCAGCGCCCGGCGCGGCGCTGTGGGCCGCGATCACGTCCGAGTACGAGCTGGCGCAGCACGAGCTGGCTGTGTTGCTCGAGGCGTGCCGCACCGTCGATGTGCTGCAGCAGCTCGACGACCTGGTGCGCACGGACGGTGTGACGAACACCAGCCCGCAAGGTGTCCGTGCTCACCCGGCGCTGGTCGAGGCGCGGCAGCAGCGGCTCACGTTGGCGAAGCTGTTTGCCGCCCTCGCGATCCCCGCCGACGTCGACACCGCCGCCCGCGGCCGGCTGAAGGTGGCGCGGTGAGGCGCCGGCGCCCCGCTGACGCCGAGGTGACGGGCCTCGATCGGTTCCTTGCTGCGTTGGCCGAGCGTGGGGGTCCGGTCGAGCGCGCTCAGTATCGGTGGCACCTTGAGCACCTGGCCAACCCTGTGACTGCAGAGCCGCCCACGGACCCCGTAGGCCCGATTCTTTCGCCCGGTGGAAAAACGGCGCAGAGAGATTGGGCCTAACCCCTGCGGGCTACTTCTTGGCCGGTGAGGGTCCCCCTGCCGTGGGTGTATCAGCGACCAGCAGCCGAGTGCGTAGTCTGCGTCCTATGAGTGATTCCGCACGCCTGCAACTGCCGATCAGCTACTACACCGAGGCTGGGGAGTGCCTCTACGGTGATGAGGAAACAGGCCGCGTGCCCGAGATCGGCTCGGGCATCATTCTCAGTGCTCCGGGGCATTCGCACGAGGCGCGCTGGCGGGTCGTCGACGTGTGGCACAGCTTCGCCCAACAGAGCCCGTTTAATTGGGGCGCGCACGTTTTCCTTCGAGCCGTGAGTGACACAGAAGAAGACCTGCCACAGCGGATCGATCCGGACTATTACACGCCGATCGCCGGCGACTGACGCACACTGCCCGCACCCCTGCCAGTGCCCGGCTCGATGCCGTGGCGACGGCACCTAGGCTGCGGCTCATGAGTGAACGAACCGGGCATGCTGAGCGTTGGGAGCGCGCCACTGAGTGGCCCCTGATGGCGACTGCCGTCGCGTTCCTGGTGGCGTACGCCGTGCCGATCCTGTGGCCCGATGTGGGCACCACCGTTCGCGCGGTCTGCGAAGTGGTGCAGTGGCTGGCGTGGGCGCTGTTCGTTCTCGACTACGTTGTGCGCCTGTTGCTCGCCCAGCACCGTGGTCGCTGGGTGCTGCGGCACCTGCTCGACCTGGCCGTCATCGCACTCCCGCTGCTGCGTCCGCTGCGGCTGTTGCGATTGGTGACCTTGCTGAACGTCCTGAACCGTCGCGCGTCGGTTGGTCTCCGTGGCCGCGTGGCTGCGTACCTGACCGGCGGCTCGGTGCTGCTGTCATTCGTCGCGGCGCTGGCCGTGCTCGACGCCGAGCGGTTGAACGCGGACGCTTCAATCACGTCGTTCGGTGATGCGTGGTGGTGGGCGTTGACCACGATGACCACGGTCGGCTACGGCGACACGTTCCCGGTGACCACCACCGGGCGGTTCATCGCGTCGGCGCTGATGGTGGGTGGCATCGCGTTGCTCGGAACTGTCACCGCCACGTTGGCGTCATGGCTGGCTGACCGCGTGCGTGAAGAAGAAGCCGCGTCTGACGACGTGCTGGTGGAGCTGCGTGCGCTGCGGCGAGAGATCGCCGAGCTGCGAGCCGGTCGAGCAGACAGTTCGTAGGCGCGGACCACCTGGCGGTGGGCAGAGTTCTGGCATCCCCCACCAGGGTTACCCCCGATCCATTTCCCGGACTCGGAACCGGCCACGACACCTATCCCGCCCTCGATTCGAGAGCAGGCTGTGCCGCGGACCCGTGGCCGACTGTGCACCGACGATCACGGACGCCCTGCCCCGGCTGCAGGGAAGCACCGGGCACCTACTGAGAACCGCTAGAGGTGAGAGAGACGCGGTGGGAGGCGTACGACGCCGCCAAGGCCGAGCACGGACAAGGGGAGGGGGAGGGAGGCCCGTGCTCGACGTTGGGGGCGCCCTACTGGCGGGCGAGGGTGGGCAGCGGTTGCCCGTTGAAGTCCGCCGCGAGAGCAGCGGCCACGGCGATGCCCGACGCCAGGTCGAGCGCGGCCTGTGGGTCGAGGTCTTGCACGTTGTCGGCGAGGACCGGCGCGACCATGACCGGCCCCTGGTCGAGTTGGGCGAGGTCGACCCGGAACAGACCTCGCGCGTTCGCCACGGTCGTTTCGTGGAGTGTGTGCGCGTCGTCGGGCTGGTCGTCGTGGCTGGTGTCGCACCACTGCGGGCACGGCGATTGCTTCGGCATGGCTTCCTACTTCCTGTTCGGTTGAGTGCGTCGGAGGAGTTCGAGCGCAAATGTGCAGTTCTGCACAAAACGTTCTGCGGCGTCGTTCGCGAGCTTCCGACGGAAGTGCTCGCAAGGCTCGATGCCGGTCGCTGGCCGCTGCTGGCCGCGCGAGTTGGTGATGGTCGGCGGCTGGCCGTCTGAACTTGCATTTGCAAGATCACGCGAGACGGTCCGGCGGGCGACAGTTGGAGGTACGCGCGGGCGTCGGTGGCGCGTTCGTAGACCGGGGTCCCACCCGGCGGTCACGACGACGCACCGCCCTTCGGCACGAGCAGTTCGAGCAGCCCATCGAGCATCCGAACGATGCAGCCGGGGCACATGAATTCCTCGAACTCGGTGACCTCCTGGCCGATGGGCCGCGCCCAACCGCGCACCGGCTCCCACTTCGCAGCGCGCGCGTCGGCGATCGTCGGCACGCTGGCGGAGCACTCGCTGCAGGCGATCACGCTGCACGCCCCTCGACGTCGGAGGGCAACGGCTGGCCGTTGTTCGATGACAGGGTGACGCCCTGGTCATCGTCGGCGACACGCTCGAACGTTGCGAGGCGGTATGCGTACGCCGGCGCGAACGCGATGCACAGCACGGCCACCACGATTGCCAGCGGCTGCAGGTAGGTGCAGAGCTGCACCCAAGTAGATACGATCGATCCCACGGCAGACCTCCGAAGTCTGTTCGTCACGACCCCGGACGGTTACCGCCGTCGCGGGGTCACCCCTCTAACCGAGGAAATTGCGGCCTACAGCGCTCGGAGAGTCGCGGCTGTATCGCTCACTTGTCGGCGTGTCGCACAGCGCTCACCCGTCCCGATTCGAGAAATTCCTCGGACCGGGCGCTCCGAAGGACTGACGTCGCCACTGCTCCGACGTCGTCGGTGCGACCGGGTGAAACCCCGATCAGATGGGTCCGGCGTTGCGGCGGGTGCGCCGCGCGTTGGGTAGTGCCATCACCGCCGGGTCGACCGCAGGATCGGTCGAGTAGCTGGTCTCGTCCGGCGGACGCGTCCACGCACCCGGCCTCCCGTCGGCTCCGACCCAGGTGAGGTGGTCGACCACACCCGGAATTCCACCGTTCCCGGGCTCGAGATCACGCAGCGAACGGGCGACCACGATCGAACGCTTCGTGCCGTCGATCGGCACGACGACCACCGTCGCATCGGGGTAGTGCGCCGTCGGGGTGGCCCGCACGGCGCGGGCGCCGTCCGGTAGAAGCGCGAGGAACGACCACCCTTGCGGGTCCAACTGGGTGTCGACGTACGTCGTCTTCACGTTGCGTGCGGTCAGCCACTGCTCGGCGTTGATGGCCCCCCACAGCCCGACGCCGGGAAGTACGAACAGCAGGAACTGCTGATGGACGGCGAGCGCGGCTCGCTCGCCTGTGTTCACCCCGACCTGCTGGCTCGCGGTGCGCCACACCATTCCCAACAGGTCGGAGACCCCTACGACCGTGCTCACCGCGTACGTCGAGTGGTCGCGCAACTCGATGCCGCTGGTGTCGGCCTGGTCGAGGGCGAACTCGGAGCTGGCCGGCCAGCACACGTCGGTGTCGGACGGCACCTGTGCGACGACCAGGGTGACCGGCAGCGGCTGGCCGTCTTCGTACTGCACCGGAGGCAGCGCGGCGGTGTAGTCGCCCCAGGCACTGCGCTGCAGGTGCACCGGGTCGTTGTCGATGCGCACCTGCGGCACGGCGCTGCCGGACGGGCGGCTCAGCACCACCCGCGACGGCGGCTGGTCGCCGGCGAAGACGCCGTTCGAGGTCGTGCCGACACCGAACGGTGCGTCGGGGCGGCCCTGCAACCACAGGAACAGTTGGCCGGTGGCCCGTGCCCGTGCGGGCAGGAGTGAGTCGCCCAAGGTCGCGTCACCGATGAACGGTCGGCGTAACCACCACGTGCCGAACCCGAGCGCGCCGAGCGCCCCGGTGGCTGCCGTCCAACCGAGCATGCGGCGGCGGCTGACCCGGTTGTCGGCCTTCGCGTGCTCGGCGACACGCGCCGGGTCGGCGCCCGCGCACGGGGTGGGCACGCTGTCGAACGGCAGCTCCGCAAGGTCGGTGCTACGGTCGCGCAGCACGCTGAGTGCTGTCTCGCTGCGCTGCTCGACCTGCGTCGGGGTGAGGTGCAGCAGGTCGGCGACCCGGCGGCTCGACAGGTTGCAATACCTGTGCAGCACAACCGCATTGCGGTCAGCAGCTGGCAGGCTCCGGAAGGCCTTCTCGGTCGTGAGTTGCCGGCGCCTCACCTGGTCACCCGGTTCGCCGGTGGCACCTGCGGTGACCGGCACGACGGCGGCCTCGGGTGCGGGCTTGCGGCCGGCGGCCTCGAGCAGCGCCGCGTACGCCTGTTGCACCGGACGGTCGTCCCGGTGCCGTGACCATCCCGCCAGCACCCGTCCGAGAGCGGCCTCGGTGACCTCGGTGGCCCGTACCCGGTCGGCGGTGAGCAGCCACGCGGCCCGCAGGAGGTCGCCCTCGATCACCGCGGCGAACTCATCGAAGCCGTGTGCACCGGCCCGCGGGTTCGAAAGGGTCGTCACCGCGCCATTATCGACCTTTGCGGTGGCGGCGGCCCGGGAACGACGAAGGTCGGCGCAGTATGGTGGCCGGGTCTGCCCATCCCGGATCAGGAGCGTCGTGTCGGATCGTCTGCACACCACCTCGCTGGGCACCACCGGACCCCGCATCGCCTTCCTGCACGGATTGTTCGGTCAGGGCAAGAACTGGACCCAGATCGCCAAGGCGCTGGCTGCCGACTACCGACCGACCCTGTTCGACCTGCCGAACCACGGGCGGTCGCCGTGGACCGCCGACTTCGACTACCTGCAGATGGCCGGTGCGGTCATCGAGGAACTGGAGCGGGCGGCACCGGGGCAGCGGTGGCGGGTGCTCGGACACTCGATGGGCGGCAAGGTGGCGATGCTCGTCGCGCTGACCCGTCCCGACCTGGTGGAGCAACTGGTGGTGGTCGACGTGTCACCGGTCGACTACGGCGCGCACGGTGAGTTCGAGGGCTACATCGCCGGGATGAAGGGCATGCCGCTCGCCGAGGTGCACTCCCGGGCCGACGCCGATGGGCTTGCCGCGCAATGGGTTTCCGACCCGGGAGTGCGCGCGTTCCTGCTGCAGAACCTGCGGCGCGACGACGACGGGTGGCGCTGGCAGGTCAACCTCGACCTGCTCGAGCGCTCGCTGCGCACGCTCGGCAGCTGGCCGGCCGACCGGCTGCCGCCCGGCGCGACGTACGACGGACCGACCCTGTTGGTGTCGGGCACCCTGTCTGGTTACGTGAAGCCGGCGCACGTCGCTGCCATGCGTACGCTCTTTCCCCGGGTGCGCTTGGTGGCCGTCAAGGGTGCGGGCCACTGGGTGCACTCGGAGAAGCCCGACGTCTTCCTCACCACGGTTCGCACCTTCCTCGACGCAGATCGGAGCTGACCGGTGCTCGACAACAGATCTCTGTCCCGGATGTGGGACTACGCCGACCCGCGCGTGTCGGAAGGCCGGCTGCGTGCGGCACGCGACGCGGCAGCCGCCGCCGAAGAACCGGTCGAACGCGACGAACTGACCACCCAGGTGGCTCGGGCGCTCGGGCTGCAAGGCGAATACGCCTCTGCCGAAGCAGAACTCGCCGCGATCAGCTCCGACGTGCCGGTCGTGCAGGTGCGTGTGCTGCTCGAGCGCGGACGGATCGCCAACAGCAGTTCGGATCGTGCCGGGGCGGTGCGCCGCCTGCTCGAGGCGGCCCGGCTCGCCCGCGAACACGGCCTCACCTACCTGCTGGTCGACGCGCTGCACATGCTGGCCATCGCCGACCCGGCCTACTCGGGCCTGTGGACCGACCAGGGCATCGAGATCGCCCAGCGGGCCGACGAGCAGACCCAGGTGTGGATGATCGCCCTGTCGAACAACCGCGGGTGGGACTTCTTCGACGCCGGCGATTTCGCGATGGCGCGGCAGTACTTCGAACAGGCCGAGCAGTGGGCCGACCGGATGGGCACCCGGCGCCAGCAGCAGTTGGCCCGCGAGGCGCTCGCGGAGTGCGACGCGGCGATCCGCGCAGCCGAACCGGCGCGCGACGTGCGCGACTACTGACGTCCGTTCGCGACCGACCTGCGGGACCACTGAACGCGCGTTGCGCCGTCCGACAACCGCACCGCGCCCGGTGACACCGCACTAGGGTCAGGGGACATGAGCGATGTGCTGCACGTGAAGGGCCCGATCCTCGTGTCCGAGACCGAGGTCCGCGACGAACTCTGGGTGATCGACGGGCGGGTCACCTTCACCGCCCCGCTGTCGGCGGAGGCCTCGGACGACGTGTCGACGGTGACCGGGTATGTGTTGCCCGGGCTGGTCGACGCGCACTGCCACGTCGGGCTCGAAGCCACCGGCGGCGTGACCGCGCAGCGCGCCGAGGAGCACGCCGTCGCCGACCGCGACGCAGGCGCGCTGTTGCTGCGCGACGCGGGATCGCCGGTCGACACCCACTGGATCGACGACAGGGAGGATCTCCCGCGGATCATCCGCGCCGGACGCCACATCGCCCGCACCAAGCGCTACATCCGCAACTTCGCCCACGAGATCGAACCCGAAGACCTGGTCGCCTACGTGCGGCAGGAGGCGCGCCGCGGCGACGGTTGGGTGAAGCTCGTCGGCGACTGGATCGACCGCGAGCGCGGCGACCTCGCACCGTGCTGGCCGAGGGAGGCGCTGAAGGCCGCGATCGACGCCGCGCACGAGGAAGGCGCCCGGGTCACCGCCCACTGCTTCGGCGAGGAGTCGTTGCACGACTTCGCCGCAGCCGGCACCGACTGCATCGAACACGCGACCGGGCTGACGACCGAAAGCATCGATCAGTTTGCGGCACAAGGAATTTCGATCGTGCCGACCTTGGTCAACATCGAGAACTTCCCGAAGTTCGCCGACGCCGGCGAGGAGAAGTTTCCCAAGTACGCCGCGCACATGCGCGACCTGTACACCCGCCGGTTCGAGACCGTCGCCGCCGCCCACGAGGCCGGGGTGAAGGTCTACGTCGGCACCGACGCGGGCGGCCAGCTGCCGCACGGGCTGGTCGGCGACGAGGTGGCCGAGTTCGTGAAGGCCGGCATGACGAACATCGAGGCGCTGAGCGCCGCCACCTGGGGCGCCCGCGCGTGGCTCGGCCGTCCGGGGATCGAGGAAGGTCAGGCTGCAGACTTCGTCGTCTACGGCTGCGACCCGCGCGACGACGTCGCCGTGCTCAAGGCGCCGCAGCAGGTGGTGCTGCGCGGCAAGGTCGTGTCCCCGGCCGGCTGAGTCGGGTAACCCGGGCGAACCCGGGCGAGCTCAGCTCAGTTGTCGGGCCGGGGCTCGACCATCGACGGCGAGTACGCACGCAGTTCCGGTGTGTCGACCTGCAACAGCAGCGACTGCGACACCGCCGCGTGGCCTCGGTCGAGGTTCGCGGCGCGGTGCGGCCCGCCGAGGGCCAGCATCGGCACATAGTTGAAGCCCTCGTCGAGGTCGGGCACACCGTGCACGGCCGCAGCCTGGGTGAAGTGACGGCTCTCGAGCACCTGCTCGCGGTAGCCGCGATCGCCGAACCGGCGCAGCACCTCGGTGAGCGGCTCACCAGGCTCGGTGACGATGTCCATCGCGCCGAACCGCAGCTTCATCGCGGTGAACGTGCCCGTCTCGGGGATGTACATGATCGTGTCGCACAAGGCGGTGAGGAAGATCGGCACCCCGCTGCGTAGGAAGACGAAACCCTCGTCCTCGAACCAGATCGGGTCGATCACCTTCAGGAATCCGTCGTCGACGAAGCCAACGCCGTGTTCGCGCCACATCGCGCTGATCTCGGGGCCGACCTGGTCGCCGTACCGGTCGAAGACGGCCTGCGGCATGGGGGCGACGGTCTGGAAAGTATCGAAGAAGGGCATGATCGGTCCTTTGGCTCGGGATTTGTTGCAAGTTTGTTCCGAAGACTATGGACGCGACGGGGCGGAAGGTGGTTTCGATGACCGACGAGATGCGCCCGCTCCGCCAAGATGGTGACCGGGTGTGGGTGGCGAGCGTGCACGAGGCCGACGTCGCCCCCTACGGCCGGGCGGTCGAGCTGTCGGCGCCGCGCATCCGGGAGTGGAACCGGGTTCACCCGAGCGACCTGATCGGCCAACTGTCCAGGCAGAGCGAGGTGCACCGCACGCTGGTGGTCCATGCGCGGCGTCCGGTCGGCGACCACGCGATCGTCGGCGTCGTCAACGTGTTCAACATCGTGCGCGGGGCGTTCCAGTCGGGCACGATCGGCTACAACTCCTTCGACCCTTACACCGGCACGGGGCTGTTCGCCGAGGGCCTGCGGTTGGTGCTCGCGCTCGCGTTCACGGCGGAGCCGGACGGCCTGGGTCTGCACCGGATCGAGGCCAACGTGCAGCCGGCGAACGTGCGCTCGGCCGGCTTGTTGCGTTCGATCGGGTTCCGTCGCGAACGCCACGTGCGCCACATGCTTTTCCTCGAAGGCGGTGGCAGACAGGCGAGTTGGCGCGATCACGACTCCTACGCGATCACCGCCGGTGAGCCGCCGACACCGCACCGGCCGAACGAACACCCGCGGGTCGTCGTGGTGGCCGGCACCGGGGCACGACGGCCCGGGCCGGCGGGTGCGCTCGCCGACGAACTCGGGGTGCCGCTGCTGTCGAGCCGAATCATTTCGGTCGACCTCATCTGGCAGGTGCTGGCCACCTCGCCCCCCGGAGCGGTCGTCGAACTGGATCCGGACGCTGTCGGGCGTGACGCAGTGCTCGATGGGCTGCACCGGGCGGATGTGCCGGTCGAGCGTGCCCTGCTGGTCGGCGAGCTGCCGTCCGACCCGTCCGGAATCACCCGAGTTGCGCTGCAGGCCAGAGCGATCGGACTGGGGTGACCACGCCGGTTACAAAAGACGAAGTCGATTGCAAAGACGAAGTCGATTGCAAAGACGAAGGAGGGGAACGGTCGCGATGACCGTTCCCCTCCTCCGTGGGGTGACGTGATCAGGCCGCCGGGGAGCCAGCCATGGCCGGCACCTTCTCCGACTGACGCACGTCCTCCTTGTCGAGCGGACCGCTGAGCCGCAGCGGGCTGTCGATCAGGTAGCGCACGTAGGCGTACGTGGTAAAGAAGCCCGGCAGGTAGTCGCCGAACGCCGTCTCCTCCAGGATGCCGCGAGCCTGCTGGTAGCGCTCGGTGTGCTTGTCGTCGAGGCCACGGGTGAGCTTGGCCATCTCCTCGTCGACCACGCGGTCGAGCAGGTCGCGGGTGACGAACGGGCCCTCGGCCAGCTGCGACTCGTGGTAGAGCCACTGCCACAGCTGGGCGCGGCTGATCTCGACCGTCGCGGCGTCTTCCATCAGGTAGTCGATGAGCACGGCGCCGCGGCCACCGATCCAGGCCGCGAGGTAGCGCAGCGCCACCGAGACGTTGGTGCGCACACCCTGCAGGCTGATCGTCTGCTGCACACCGTCGAGCGACACGAGGTCGGCGGCGGTGACGTTCACCGGACGGATCACGTCACGCTGGTCGTGCTTGTCGCCGAGCACACCGGCGTACGCCTGCAGGCAGGTCTCGACGAGCGCCGGGTGGGCCACCCACGAACCGTCGAAGCCCTCGGACGCCTCGCGCTCCTTCTCCGCACGCACCGCGTTGAGCGCGCGCAGGCGACGCTCCTCGTCCTGCAGAGTCGGGTTGACCGCCGCTGGGCCACCGATCGCGTGCGCACCACGCTTGTGGCAGGTGGCCACCAGCAACCGGGTGTAAGCGCGCATGAACGGGGTCGTCATGGTGATCTGGTCGCGGTCGGGGAGCACGAACTCCTCGCCGCGGTGGGCGAAGGTGCGCACGTAGCTGAAGATGTAGTCCCAGCGTCCGGCGTTGAGCCCCGAGGAGTGCTCGCGCAGTTCGTAGAGGATCTCGTCCATCTCGAAGGCCGCGGTGATCGTCTCGATGAGCACGGTCGCACGGATGGTGCCCTGCGGGATGCCGAGCTCGTTCTGGGCGAACACGAACACGTCGTTCCACAGCCGGGCCTCGAGGTTGTTCTCGATCTTCGGCAGGTAGAAGTACGGACCGGCGCCGAGGTCGATCAGCTTCTGGGCGTTGTGGAAGAAGTACAGGCCGAAGTCGACCAGCGACGCCGACATCGGGCGCGAGTCGATGGTGATGTGCTTCTCGCACAGGTGCCACCCGCGGGGGCGCATCACCAGGGTCGGGCGGTGCTCGCCGACCGACAGGCGGTCGCCGTTCGACTCGTCGTAGGTCAACTGACCGCGGACGGCGTCGAACAGGTTGAGCTGGCCCTCGATGAGGTTCTTCCAGGTCGGGGCGGTGGCGTCCTCGAGGTCGGCCAGCCACACGTCGGCGCCGGAGTTGAGCGCATGCACGGCCATCTTGCGGTTGGCCGGGGAGATCAGTTCGCAGCGGCGGTCGGTGAGGCCGGGCGCTGGGGGAGCGACCTGCCAGGTGTCGTCCTCGCGGATCGCGGCGGTGTCGGCGCGGAAGTCGAGGTTGGCGCCCTGGGTGATCTGGCGCGAGTTCTGACGGCGCGCCTGCAGCAGTTCGGCGCGGCGTCCGGCGAACTCGGAGTCGAGCTTGGCTACGAACGCGAGGGCCTCGGGGGTGACGATCTCGTCGAAGCGGGGGTGCATGGTGCCACGCACCGTCGGAATGCCGTTGGGTCGGTTCATGACGTGCCTCCTTCAAAGGGCCCGGCGCTCGGCCGGAGTGTGCTGACTCGCGAATGATGTGGTGTGAGAGTGGAACTCGGGCTCCTGCGACCGGAGCCAGTTGATCGCAGGAGCCCGAGTGGTACCTGGTGGCGCTCCGAGAGCGCCGTGGTGGTCAGGGGGTACGAGCGTGCTCGCCCCCCGAACTGTCAGTGGAACTGAGCGGTCTCGGTGGAGTCCTTGAGAGCGGTGGTGGAGCTCTCCGGGTTCAGCGCGGTCGAGATCAGGTCGAAGTAACCGGTGCCGACCTCGCGCTGGTGACGCGTGGCGGTGTAACCGCGCTCCTCCGAGGCGAACTCGCGCTCCTGCAGCTCGACGTAGGCCGACATCTGGTTGCGGGCGTAGCCGTGGGCCAGATCGAACATCGAGTAGTTGAGGGCGTGGAAGCCGGCCAGGGTGATGAACTGGAACTTGAAGCCCATGGCGCCCAGCTCACGCTGGAACTTCGCGATCGTGGCGTCGTCGAGGTGCTTCTTCCAGTTGAAGCTCGGCGAGCAGTTGTACGCGAGCATCTGGTCGGGGAAGTCGGCCTTGACGGACTCCGCGAAGTTGCGGGCCAGCTCGAGGTCGGGGGTGCCGGTCTCCATCCAGATCAGGTCGGAGTAGGGCGCGTACGCCTTGGCGCGGGCGATGCACGGCTCGATGCCGTTGCGCACCTTGTAGAAGCCCTCGCCGGTGCGCTCACCGGTGATGAATTCCTTGTCGCGGTCGTCGACGTCGGTGGTGATGAGGGTCGCGGCCTCGGCGTCGGTGCGGGCGATGATGAGGCTCGGCACACCGGCGACGTCGGCAGCCAGACGCGCGGCGTTGAGGGTGCGGACGTGCTGCTGGGTCGGGATGAGCACCTTGCCACCGAGGTGACCGCACTTCTTCTCCGAGGCCAGCTGGTCCTCCCAGTGCACACCGGACGCACCGGCGGCGATCATGGCCTTCATCAGCTCGTACGCGTTCAGCGGGCCACCGAAGCCGGCCTCGGCGTCGGCCACGATCGGCACGACCCACTCGTCGACGGTCTTGATGCCCTCGGAGTGCTCGATCTGGTCGGCGCGCAGCAGCGCGTTGTTGATGCGCTGCACGACCGACGGCACCGAGTTGGCCGGGTAGAGCGACTGGTCGGGGTAGGTGTGGCCGGAGAGGTTCGCGTCACCGGCGACCTGCCAACCCGACAGGTAGATGGCCTTCAGGCCGGCCTTGACCTGCTGCACGGCCTGGTTTCCGGTCAGCGCACCGAGCGCGTTGACGAAGTCCTCGGTGTGAAGCTTGTCCCACAGCTGCTCGGCGCCACGACGGGCGAGGGTGTACTCGATCGGGAAGGAACCGCGCAGCTTGACGACGTCATCAGCGGTGTAGTCGCGGCTGATGCCCTTCCAGCGCTCGTTGGTCTCCCACTCGTTGGTCAGCTCCTGTGCGGACGGCTGCTTGTTGTCGGTCATGGCTCCTCATTCAGATTCGGTGGAGTTCTTGCTGTACGACGATTCTTGACTGGCCCGACGGGAAAGTAACCAGGATTCTGGCGTAAAGATTCACGATTCTTTCGGTAACATGCATCCATGACTTCTGTTTCGAGTGATGCACGTCGCACGAGGTCTCGGTCCGCCCCGAAGCTGGACCGTATGAACTCCGCGACGCAGATCGGCCGCCTCACCGAGCCCGAGGCGCCCGATGCCGAGCTCGACCTCGCCGGCTCGGCGCCCGATCCGTTGACCATCGGACGACGCGTGCGCCACGTGCGCCAGGAGGCCGGCCGCACTCTCGGTGACGTCGCCGACGCCATCGGCATCTCGCCGTCCGCGCTGTCGCTCATCGAGACCGGCAAGCGTGAGCCGCGCCTGTCGGTGCTCGCGGCGCTCGCCAAGGTGCTCGACGCCTCGGTCCAGGACTTCCTGTCGTCGGCGCCGCCGAGCCGCCGGGCCGCACTGGAGATCCGGCTGGAAAAGGCGCAGCGGCAGGAGTCGTACGAGGCACTCGGTCTGCCGAAGGTGAAGGTCGGGCCGCGCCTGCCCGACGAGGCGCTCGAGGCGCTCGTCGGTATGCACGAGGCGATGGCGTCGGCGCAGGCCGACAGCGCCGCCACCCCCGAGCACGCCCGCCGCGCCAACGGCGAGTTGCGCGAACGGATGCGCGCGGCCGACAACTACTTCGGCGACATCGAGGCCGAGGCCGCCACCTTGCTGAAGGCGATCAACCACCCGGGCGGACCGATCAGCCGGGCCGCGGTCGACCGCCTCGCCGGACACCTCGGCTACAAGCTGATCCACACCTCCGACCTGCCCGGCTCGACCCGGTCGGTGAGCGATCTGCGCAACAAGCGCATCTACCTGCCGCAGCCCGAGGCCGGGCAGCACGACTCGCGCTCGTTGGCCATGCAGGCCGTGGGCCACCACGTGTTGGGTCACCGTCCGCCGGCCGACTACTCGGAGTTCCTGTCGCAGCGGGTCGAGATCAACTACTTCGCCGCCGCGCTGCTCATGCCGGAGAAGGACACCGTCGCGCTGCTGCGAACTGCCAAGCAGGACAAGGACATTGCGATCGAAGACCTGCGCGACGCCTACGCGGTCTCCTACGAGACCGCGGCCCACCGGTTCACCAACCTCGCCACCCGGCACCTCGGCATTCCCGTGCACTTCATGCGCATCTCGCAGGAGGGCGTGATCTACAAGGCCTACGAGAACGACGGCATCGTCTTCCCCTCCGACGCCACGGGTGCGATCGAGGGGCAGCGGGTGTGTCGGCAGTGGACGGCGCGTCGCGTGTTCGAGCAACCCGACCTCACCCAGGCCTACCAGGCCTACACCGACACCCGGTCGGGCACCTACTGGTGCACCGCGGTGGTCGATCGCACGTCGGCCGGGTCGTTCTCGGTGAACGTCGGCGTGCCCTATCAGCACGTGAAGTGGATGCGCGGCCGTGACACCCAGGAGCGCAGCGTCTCCCGCTGCCCCGACCCGGCGTGTTGCACCGCCCCACCCCAGCCGCTCGCCGGACGCTGGGACGGCCAGGCCTGGCCGTCCGCGCGGGTGCACTCGCACCTGCTGGCCGCGATGCCGCCCGGTGTCTTCCCGGGTGTCGACGACACCGAGATCTACGCCTTCCTCGACAAGCACGCCCCGACCGACTGACGGCTCGGTCCGCCTTTGGGTCGGGTGGTTCGGCTACGACGATTCGGGGGTTCGGCGCAGCTGTGAGACGATGGCGGGCGTACCCGTCTGCTTGCCGGTCACTGTCGTGCCTGCTACCGGACGGTCTACGCCCCCGAGCGACGGCTCCCCGGTGAATCCGCACCGGTCTCGCCGCCGCTCATCACTATGAACAGGAGACACCACAACAGTGGCAGTCAAGATTCGTCTCAAGCGCCTCGGCGCCATCCGCAACGCCCAGTACCGCGTCGTCGTCATGGACTCGCGCACCAAGCGTGACGGTCGCGCGATCGAGGAGATCGGCCTCTACCACCCGAAGGAAGAGCCGAGCCTGATCCAGATCGACTCCGAGCGTGCGCAGTACTGGCTCGGCGTCGGTGCGCAGCCGACCGAGCAGGTCGCCGCGCTGCTGAAGATCACCGGTGACTGGCAGAAGTACAAGGGCGAGCCGGGTGCCGAAGGCACCCTGAAGACCGCTGCCCCGAAGCCGGACAAGAAGGCCCTCTACGAGGCTGCCCTCAAGGCGGCCCAGGACGGCGAGACCTCCGCCAAGGGCTCGGCCACCACCGCCAAGAAGAAGGCCGAGAAGAAGGCCGACGACGAGGCTCCGGCCGAGGCTGCGGCAACCGAGGCTCCGGCCGAGGCCGCTGCTGAGTCCGAGGCTCCGGCTGAGGCTCCGGCCGACTCCGAGACCGCCGAGGCCTGATCCCGGTGCTCGAGGAAGCGCTCGAACACCTGGTCAAGGGTATCGTCGAGCACGACGACGAGGTAGTGGTGCGCCACAAGGAGATTCGCCGCGGTGAACTCCTCGAGGTGCGCGTGCACCCCGATGACCTCGGTCGCGTGATCGGTCGATCCGGTCGCACGGCGTCGGCGCTGCGGACGGTGGTGCAGGCGCTCGCGTCGGGCCGCAACATCCGCGTCGACATCGTCGACACGGACCGCAGCCGCTGATCGCACCGCACGAGACTCCCCGGAAACATCCGGGGAGTCTCGTCGTTTCTGTTCGCTCGAACAAAGAGATTGCAGGACAACTGGTTTGAGGAGTGAAGAACACGTCGTGAGTGGGGCCGGTGCGGGCGGGCGCCGTCCGGTGCTGGGCAGCCGCGAGTCGGTGATCGCCACCGTCGCGACCTTCGTCGTCAACGGGGTGGGCGTCGGCACCGTGGGTGCGCTCATGCCGACGCTGGCCGATCGGTGGAACACCGACGCCCGCGGCCTCGGTGGGCTGCTCATGCTGTTCGGGCTCGCCGCGATCGTCGGCATCAACCTCGGCGGACGGATGGCCGACCGCGGCGGTGCGCTGCGCCCGGTGCGGTTGGGCCTGGTCGTGATGTCGCTGGGCATCGTGCTGCTCGCGGCGGCGCCGAACCTGCTGGTGGGGTTGCTCGTCGGCGCCGCCTACGGGCTCGGCAACGGCCTGGTCGACACCACCATGAACGTGATGGCGGTCGAGGTCGAGAAGGCCCGTCCGCGACCGCTGATGAGCAGGTTCCACGCCTGCTGGTCGATCGGGTCGCTCACCGGCGCGCTCATCGTGCTCGTCTGCGGATCGGTCTTCGGCACGGCCGGTGCGGTCGCGATCGCGGCGTTCCTGGTGGCCGCCGGGCTGATCGCCGCCGACCTGCAGATCGTGCACCGCTACGCCGCCGACACCGCACCCGTCCACCACCTCGACGAGTCGGGTGGCCGCACCAAGGTGCCGCGGGTCGCGTGGATCCTCGCGGCGATGGCCGTCGGGTTCGGACTGGCCGAGGGCACCGCCTTCGACTGGTCGTCGGTGCACGTGCGCGATCTCGCCGACGTCAGCGACACCCAGGCCGCGCTGGGGCTCGCCGCCTTCTCGGTGTGCATGGTCGCCGTGCGCATGTGCGGTGACTTCCTGGTGCACGCCCTCGGTCGGCGCCTCGTCGTGCGCGTCGGTGCCGCGGTCGCCGCCTGCGGCTATCTGATCGCGGTGCTCGGTTCGGGGCTGGTCGTGCTGCTGTTCGGCTGGGCGCTCGTCGGTGCCGGAATGGCGCTGGTCGCGCCGCAGATCTACGGTCTCGCCGGTCTGCTCGGCGGCGGACGCACGATGTCGCGGGTGGTCACCTTCGGTTACGCAACCTCGCTGGTCGGCCCCGGCCTCATGGGCATGCTCGTGCACTCCGCCGGAGTGCAGCGGGCGATGCTGCTGCCGCTGGCCGGCGCGGCGGCGGTGTGTGCGCTGTCGGTGGTGATGCCGACCGAGTAGAGCGCGGCGTCTGCCGAGCGCGAGGAGGTTTTGCAAGGATGACCGCCATGAACGCCACGAACGAGGTTCTGATCGCCCGCATCGGCAAGCCGCACGGGTTGCGTGGAGAGGTCACCGTGCAGGTGCACACCGACGTACCGCAGGAGCGGTTCGTGACCGGTGCGGTGTTCGGCACCGAACCCGACCGGGGCGAGCTCACCGTGCGAGCCGCGCGCGTGCACAACGGGATTCAACTGCTGGCCTTCGAGGAAGCCACCGATCGCACGGCGGCCGAAGGACTGCGTGGCACCCGCCTGTTCGCCGGAGCCGACGACGAGGAGGACGACGCCTACTACGAGGACGACCTCATCGGCCTCGACGTCGTCGACACTTCGGGTGGGTCGCTCGGCAAGGTCGTCGCGCTGCACCCGCGTCCGGCTCAGGACCTCCTGGAGATCGAGTTGACCGACGGCCGCACCGCCTACCTGCCGTTCGTCGAGGAGATCGTGCCCGAGGTCGACATCGACGCCGGCCGGGTCGTCGCCGACCCGCCGCCCGGACTGCTGGAACTGGGGGAGTGAGCGTGCGTCTCGACGTCCTCTCGATCTTCCCGGAGTACCTCGCCCCGCTCGACCTGTCACTCATCGGCAAGGCCCGCCGCGACGGGCTGCTCGACCTGCGGGTGCACGACCTGCGCGAGTTCACCCACGACCGGCACCGCACCGTCGACGACACCCCGTACGGCGGGGGAGCCGGCATGGTGATGAAGCCGCAGCCGTGGAGCGAGGCGCTCGATGCGGTTGCCGCGCAGGCCGATTCGCGACCGGTGCTGATCGTGCCGGGGCCCGGTGGCGAGCGGTTCACCCAGGCGATCGCGCGCGAGTTGGCGCAGCGTCCGCACCTGGTGTTCGCCTGCGGGCGCTACGAGGGCATCGACGAGCGGGTCTACGACTACGCGGCCCGCGACTACGACGTGCGCGTGCTCTCCCTCGGTGACTACGTGCTCAACGGCGGCGAAGTGGCGGTGCTCGCGATGGTCGAGGCCATCGCCCGGCTGCTGCCGGGCGTGATCGGCAACGCCGAGTCGCTGGTGGAGGAGTCGCACGAGGACGGCCTGCTCGAGTACCCCGTCTACACCAAGCCGGCCGACTGGAACGGGCGCCAGGTGCCCGACGTCCTGCTGTCGGGTGACCACGGTCGCATCGCCACCTGGCGCCACCAGCAGCGCCTCGAACGTACCGCCGCGCGTCGCCCGGACATGTACGAGGCTTACCGCGCCGAGCACCCGGAAGCCTGAGACCAGCAGCCCCGCATCTTGCCAACTGGTGCGCTTCTTGCCACGGGCCTGCACCCAGATGCACACCAATTGGCAAGAAGCGGGTGTCAGGACGCCTTCAGAGCCGGTGTGAGGAGTGCCTGCAGTCGTCGTGGGTCGCGCAGGTCCGCCCAGGTGACACGGACGACCAGGAAGCCGGCCCGCCGTAGCGCGTCCTCGCGGCGCTTCTCCTTGAACAGTTCGTCCCGGCCCTGTGCGCCGCCGTACTTCACGGCACCGTCGAACTCGACGACGATCCGATCACCCACGAGGAAGTCGACCCGGTACGTCCCGGCGTCCGTGGCGATCTCGACCTGCGATCGCCATGGGAGTTCGAGCCCGACCAGTCCCAGCCGGGTGAGCGACTCGCCGGGGGACTCGCACTGCGGATCGGCGAGCCTGATGGTCTCCCGTGCCGACCGGATGCCGCGTCGGCCGATGTTCGGCGTCATCCAATCGTGGAGGTCATCGACGCTGCACCGCTTCTGGTGGAGCGCGGCGTCGGCGGCCACAACGCCTGCCTGGACCCCGCTCGTCGCTGCCACCGAGATGACGGATGCAGCGACCGCAAGCACCGGCACACCGTCCACCTCGTGCGCCGACCCGGGACCCCAGCAGGCCTGGATGCGCACGTCCGCCGCATGCTCGCTCGGCCCGCCGCCGGTGCGGGCGAGAATCGTCGTAGTCGCCTGGCCGATCGTCGGGAGGGCGTGGATGATCGCCGCCGTGCGTGCCGCAGCCACCAACCCACCGACGCGGGTGAGGCGCCGGACGGCGGCGCGGGCCGCCGTCCGCTCCTGGTTGCGGGCGTCGAGAGAGCGCCACAGTGGCCCGTCGACGTAGGCGCCCCGGCGTGCCCGGACAAGATGCCCCTGCCGCAACCAGACGACGACCTGCTCGGACTGCGCTCCGAGGGCGGCAAGGTCATCGGCGGTGATGATGCCGTTCAGGTCTGCGATCCGGGCCGCAATGGTCATCGGAAGTTCCATGCCGTCAGGGCACCAGATCGTCGCGCCCGCGAGCGCGCCGCGCGGGTCGGGTGTGGACAGCGCGCGCGCCGCAGCAGGGCTGTTCACTCTGCCGAAACCGCATCTTGCCAACTGGTGCGCTTCCTGCCACGGGCCTGCACCCAGATGCAGACCAGTTGGCAAGATGCGGAGCCGGGCGGGGACGATTTCGTCGAACGGCGCAGTTCTGGCAAACTTGGTCCTTGCGTCCTGACCCCCGCCACAGGGGGAGTGACCCCGGGAAACCAGCGGTCATGCGGTCGACACCGGACGCCTACTTGTACTAACGATCGTGGCGACCTGTGGCGCCACAAGGAAGCAGCAGTCATGCAGAAGTTCGACGAGCTCGACGCCAAGAGCCTCAAGAGCGACATCCCGGCCTTCCGCGCCGGTGACACCGTCAAGGTGCACGTCAAGGTCATCGAGGGCAACCGCTCCCGTGTCCAGGTGTTCCAGGGCGTCGTCATCCGCCGCCACGGCGCCGGTGTGGGCGAGACCTTCACCGTCCGCAAGATCAGCTTCGGCGTCGGCGTGGAGCGCACCTTCCCGCTGCACACCCCGGTGATCGACAAGGTCGAGGTCGTCACCCGCGGTGACGTGCGTCGCGCCAAGCTGTACTACCTGCGCGACCTGCGCGGCAAGGCAGCCAAGATCAAGGAGCGTCGCGAGACCCCGGCCGCCAAGGCCTGAGTCGTTGACGCACCCGGGCGGCGACGTGTCTTCGGACGCGTCGCCGCCTTCTGCATCTTCTGCATCCCCGAGGTTCGGTTCGAGAGCCACGCGGCGGTGGATCGCCGTCCTGGCCGTGCTCGCCGCCCTGATGGTGCTCCGTCCGGTGTTCGTCGAGACCTACACCGTGCCGTCGATCTCGATGGAGCCGGCGTTGTCGCCGGGCGACCGGATCGTGGTCGACAAGCACGGCTCGATCCACCGCGGCGATCTCGTGGTCTTCGTCGCCGACGAGGCGTTCTACGGACGCGACCCCGACCGGGGCGTGCTGCAACGGCTCGGTGACTTCTTCGGGGTGCGTCCGAGCGAACACGTCTTCGTCAAACGGATCATCGGGCTCCCAGGTGAACGTGTGAGTGTGGACGCGGCGGGAACCCTGCGCATCGACGGACGCGTTCAGCACGAGGCGTACCTCCCGGACGGGGTGCGTGCCAGCACGACACCGTTCACGACCCGCGTGCCTCCCGGTCGCTACTTCGTGATGGGTGACAATCGGGGCGCCTCCGACGACTCGCGCAATCACCTCGGCGATCCGGGTGGAGGGAGCGTCAGAGCCTCCGACGTCATCGGAGACGTCGTGTGGAGATACTGGCCCAAGGACGGATGGGGGAGCGTGGACCATGAGTGACCGGCAGTTCCGCCTGCCCCGCAAGAATTCCGACGACCCGCGGGAGGCTCGCACCGTCGGGTTGTCCCGCTCGGAGTACCGGCGACTGGTCGCCGACACCCAGCGTCCGCAGGAGCCGCAAGACCCGAGCAGCGCCTCAACCGTGTCAATCTCCACCGAGCAGATCGAGCAGGTGCGGCGCAAGGGCCAACCGGAGCAGGTGGGCAAGTTGCCCGCCCGGCCCAACCCCGAACCCCGTCGCCGTCCGTCCTTCCTGCGCGAACTCGGCGTCGTGGTCGGCGTCGCACTCGTGCTGTCGATGCTGGTGAAGACCTTCCTGGTCCAGCCGTTCTGGATCCCGTCGGGATCGATGGAGAACACCTTGGTGCAGGGCGACCGGGTGATCGTCAGCAAGCTGACCCCGGGGCCGTTCGATCTGAAACGCGGCGACGTGGTGGTGTTCGCCGACGACGAGCACTGGCTCGACCAGCCGAACGTCGAGCGCAGTTCGGTGGCCAACATCATCGTCAGGCCGCTGCAGTTCGTCGGGCTCTACCCCGAAGGCGACGATCACCTGATCAAGCGGTTGATCGGCCTGCCCGGCGACCGCGTGTCGTGCAAGGCCGGCGGCAAGCTCACCGTCAACGGCGTCGCGCTCGATGAGCCGTACGTCTACCCGGGCGACAGTCCCTGCACCGACGCCGGCGGCGAGGAGAACTGGGACATCGTGGTGCCCGAGGGGCGCGTGTGGGTGATGGGAGACCACCGGGGCGACTCCGCCGACAGCCGGACCCACGACGCCGGCTCCGGCGGCAAGCAGGGCTCGATCCGGATCGACTCCATCACGGGGCGGGCAGTTGCAATCGTGTGGCCGCTGACCAGAATGGACGGGCTCGGCAGTTACTCATCGACCTTCGACAAGGTGCCCAATCCATGACGAACGATCGCGTCGACCCTGCGTCGACGAACGAACCCGTCGACCCCGGCAGGGTCGACTCCTCCGCGGACGCCGCACCCGAGGGTGACACCGGCCGCGGCGACGAGGCGTGCGCGCCGGGTGCCGTGCCGACCGAGCAGGACCCGCCGAAGAAGCGCCGCAAGGGCGGTGCCCTGCGCGAGGCAGTCGTCGTCGCCGTCATCGCGCTCGCGCTGTCGTTCCTGGTGAAGACCTTCGTGGCGCAGCCGTTCTACATTCCGAGCCAGTCGATGGAGAACACCCTCGACGTCGGCGACCGCATCGTGGTCTCGAAGTTCACCCCGCAGCATTCGCCGCTGCACCGCGGTGACGTGATCGTCTTCTCCCAGCCGGCGTCGTGGGGGCCGCCGCCCCCGGAGAGCAGCAACGCCGTCAAGCGGTGGGCCAAGGACGCGCTGACCTTCGTCGGCATCCTGCCCGGTGGGTCGCAGCACCTCGTGAAGCGTCTGATCGGGATGCCCGGCGACCAGGTGGCGTGCTCGGGGCAGAAGTTGCAGGTCAACGGGGTGACGCTCGCCGAGCCGTACATCAAGCCCGGCGCCAAGCCGTGCCAGACCGACTTCTCGATCACCGTGCCCGCCGGCAAGGTGTGGGTGATGGGTGACAACCGGGACGAGTCGTACGACTCGCGCGGCCACGACGACGGCACCGGCCAGACCGGTTCGGTTCCGGAGTCGGACATCACCGGACAGGTCGTCGCGGTTGCGTGGCCGATCAGCCGGTTCTCCAGCGTCGACGCCCACCCGGCCACCTTCGCGAAGGTGCCGAACAAGTGACGGTGTCCCGCAAACCGAGCCTGCGCGTCGAGCGGTCACTGCAGCGCGAGGGTTTCCGGGTGCTCGCCGGCATGGACGAGGTCGGCCGCGGCGCGCTCGCCGGCCCGGTGTCGGTGGGCGTGGTCGTGATCGACGAGGCCACCCGCACCGCGCCGATGGGTGTGAAGGACAGCAAATTGCTCACGCCGGCGGCCCGGGTGGCAATGGTGCCGAAGGTGCAGCGGTGGGCGCTCGACCACGCCGTCGGACACACCAGCGCGGCGGAGATAGACGAGATCGGCATCATCGCCGGTCTGCGGCTGGCCGGACGCCGCGCACTCGCACAGCTGAGCGTGGTGCCCGACCTGGTGATCCTCGACGGCAACCACGACTGGTTGTCCGACCCGCACCAGCAGGGGCTGTTCGCGTTCGTCGGTGACGGCCCGGCCACGCCGCCGGTGCGCACGATGATCAAGGCCGACATGAAGTGCTCGTCGGTGGCGGCGGCCAGCGTGCTCGCGAAGGTCGAGCGCGACGGCATGCTCACCCAATTGCACGAGGATTACCCGCAGTACAACTGGGCCGGAAACAAGGGCTACTCCGCACCCGACCACCTCGCCGCGCTCGACGAGCACGGACCGTGCGAACTGCACCGGCGGTCGTGGCGCCGGTTTGCGGTGGAGCAGGATCGGGCCGATGTGTTCGCGGCGCCTAGAGTGGAGCCGGACGTCGTGAAGGAGGGCGCGTGAGCGCGGAGGATCTCGAGAAGTACGAAACCGAGCAGGAACTGCAGCTCTACCGCGAATACCGGGATGTCGTCGGCCTGTTCACCCATGTCGTCGAGACCGAGCGTCGGTTCTACCTGTGCAACGAGGTCGACGTGCTGGTGCGCGGCGAGGGCGCCGAGGTGTTCTTCGACGTGCGGATGAACGACGCGTGGGTGTGGGACGTCTACCGGCAGGCGCGGTTCGTGAAGAACGTGCGCGTGCTGACGTTCAAGGACGTCAACGTCGAGGAACTCCCGCCGCGCGACCTGCAGATGCCGGAGTAGTCCGTGCAGTTGCCGCCGGGTTCAGTAAGAATTCCACGGCCACCGGGGACCCAAGAAACGACCCGCGATATCGCATCCGGAACTCCCAGCGACCCGGGCAAAAGACCTCGCCGATCGGTTCTACGCGGACGCCTCGCTGTCCTCAACCGAGGCAGTCGAGGCCGGCGACAACGCCGGGTTCCGGAGTGGCGACGAGGACGTACTTGCCGGCGACGGTGACCGGCCATCCCCGTGAAATCGCGATCCCACGCAGTTGCGACTGAGCGCATTTGGGAAACTGGTCGATCCAGGGGCCATCAGTCGTGAACAACACGTAGTCGGTATTCACACCCGTGTTCGCGGCAAGCTTGTAGGTCGGATGGGTGCTGACCAAGTAGGCAGCAGCATCGTTCGACGCGGCGACCGACCTGCCCATTGGGATCTGTCGGGACAGTTCTTCGAGGCGACGCAGGTCTGCACCAGCTGACAGTGTCGTGCCGACGTGACCCGTTCGCTCGACAATGTGCAGAGTCCCGAGCGAGGTGGAGACTACGGCGGCAACCGCAACACAGGCAATCACGCGAGGCCGCCAAGTCGTGGTGCTTGAGGCCGCCGCCGTGCGACGGATGCCATCGACGGCTGCAATCACGGCAACGACGGTCGGCAGCAAGTCGTAGTGGAAGTCGATCCGCCAGTAGGACGGATTACTGGAGAGCACCCGCCACGCGAGCGTCGGGAGTGCCAACAAGACGATCGGCGACCGGAGCCCAACGAACGCAGACGCGACGACGAAGAGTGCGATGGGCGCGACCCGGCTCCACAACGGGGCAGGCGTGTGGTGCCCGCCGAAGTACTTCGAGTACTCGCTATGCCCGTTCACTGACTTGATGACCACGTACGCAACTGCCACGGCGGCAATACCAGTTAGACCGAGCATCGCTGCGCGGCGCCGATCGTCGACCCCGCGCTCGCGGTAAAGAATCCACCAGGCACACCTTGCACCGAATATCGTCAGCCCTAGATCCTCCTTGACAAGGGCAAGCATGACGGCACTGATCATCGAGACACGGAAGCGTCGCTCCAGAATGGAGATCGCCAGCAACGCCAGAACGGGGGCTCCGAACGCAACCTCATGGACATCGAACAGGGCCGCACCGAGGACGCCCGGGCCGAGGCACAGGAGCATGGTCGCTACGATGAGTGCGTATCGAGACCCAAGACTCCGGTACGCGTAGGCGGCAATGAGTGCGACGGTCAGTCCGAGCGAGAACGCTTGGGCGACCAATAGGACTCGAGGGTCGGGCCAGAATCGCCAGCCCATTGCCACGACCGCCATGATCGGACTGAAGTGGTCACCGAGCAGGTCGATCTGGCGAATATCGGAATGCGGTAACCGGCCGTGCGACCACGATTGGGCCGATTGCGCAAAAATGCCCAAGTCGTACCCGGTCGCAAGCCCGTTGGACCATCGGTTCATCGCCAACAGCGCGAACCATACTGTGGATAGCGAGAAAGCGACGGCAAACTGGCACCAGCCGCGACGGGGTCGCTGCGCGTTGGGACTGGTGTGAGCTACTGCGGCTGTCAAAGATTCCCCCTTGTCACCGACCAGTGTGCCAGTCAGCCAAATTGGTCGTGCGTGCACTCTTGGTCCGCCCGTGAACACCTCCTGGACGGCATTCGACAACGTTCCGCCCGCGCCAGTCGGTAACGCAGGAGCGGCCTGCCGCGTGACCTATCCCGCAGGGCCACACAGCTCCCGCAGGGCCACACAGCCGCGAACGCAACTCACGACGGCTTGTCGTGTGGGATCGGTTGGGTGCACGGCGGTGGTCCCCACAGCCACCCGGTTGCGCGGTGTCCGTCCACAGAACGGCGACCGGCACCTCACGCACGGCTCTTCGTCGCGCAGGCTCACCCGCGGAGGTGAGCTCGATGGACGAGGAGATGACCCGGCACCGGCGGTCGCTGGGAGCACAGGGCGAGGAGATCGCGGCCGATTATCTGCGGTCGTTGGATTGGTCTCTGCTGGAACGGAATTGGCGCTGCAACGAGGGTGAACTCGACATGATCGCGTATGACTGCGAGACAGGTGCGGTGGTCGCGGTCGAGGTGAAGACCCGCAATACGGCCCACTTCGGCCGGCCGGTCGAACACGTGGGGCAGGACAAGATCGACCGGGTGCACCGGTTGGTGCGGCGGTGGCTGTACGAGCAGGGTCTGTTCGCCCGGGAGGTGCGGGTCGACCTCATCGGCATCGTGCTGGTCGACGACGCGGTGGTCGACCTGGAGCACCTGCGGGACATCGCATGACGATCGGTCGCACCCTCTGCGTCGCGGTCAACGGCATCGAGGGCACCGTCGTCGAGGTCGAGGCGATGACCGGCGACGGCAAACCCGCGTTCACGATCATCGGGTTGCCCGACACCGCCTGTCGGCAGGCACCCGACCGCATCCGTGCCGCCGCCACGAACTGCAAGCTGAAGATGCCGCGCGAGAAGATCACGGTGAACCTCTCGCCGGCCAACCTCACCAAGCAGGGCAGTGGCTACGACCTGGCCATCGCGATGGCGACCCTTGCGACCCGCGACGACGTCGATGCGGCGTTGATTCGTGGTGTGGTGCATCTCGGCGAACTCGGTCTCGACGGCACCCTTCGGCCGGTCAATGCGGTGCTGCCCGCGGTGCTCGCGGCCCGTGCGGCCGGGGTGAAGACCGTGGTCGTGCCGGTCGCCAACGCCCGGGAGGCAGGGTTGGTCGAGGGCATCGAGGTGGTGCCCGCGGCGTCCCTCGACACCCTCGTGGCCCGATACAAGGCGATGCGTCGGCGGTGGCGGCTGCCCGAGCCGCCGGAGTTGCCGACGATGAGTCGCGCGAACACTCGTTCGGTGCCCGACATGGCCGACGTGATCGGTCAGCCCGAGGCGCGGTTCGCGCTCGAAGTCGCCGCCGCCGGCATGCACAACCTGTCGATGGTCGGCCCGCCCGGAGCCGGCAAGACCATGCTGGCGGAGCGGCTCGCCGGCATCCTGCCGCCGCTCGACGACGAGACCGCGTTGCAGGCGACCGCGGTGCACTCGGTGCTCGGGGTGCTGAAGGACGGTGAGTTGGTGCGGCGTCCGCCCTTCGTCGCGCCGCACCACGGCGCCAGCATGACCGCGATCATCGGTGGTGGTGCCGGACGCGTGCGACCGGGCGCGATCTCCCGGGCGCACGGCGGCGTGTTGTTCCTGGATGAGGCCCCGGAGTTTCACCGGGAGGTGCTCGATGCGCTGCGCCAACCGCTGGAATCGGGCACGGTGCAGGTGGCGCGCTCGGTGGGTGTGTTCACGTATCCGGCGCGGTTCCAGCTGGTGCTGGCCGCGAACCCGTGTCCGTGCGGTCAGGGCCTCACCCGCAACTGCACCTGTTCGGCGCCGGTGCTGCGCACCTACCGCAGTCGGTTGTCGGGGCCCTTGCTCGACCGGGTCGATGTGCAGTTGCGTGTTCACGCGGTCAAGCGGGTGACGAACGCGCCGCCGCAGGAGACCTCGGAAGCGATCGGGGAGCGGGTGCTGCGTGCCCGCGCGGCGCAGCGGGAGCGGTGGCGGGCGGTCGGCCGGACGACCAACGGGTCGGTGCCGGGGCCGGTGCTGCGCTCGAGTGCGTGGCGGTTGCCGGCGGAGGTCACGCGTCCGTTGGATGCGCAGCTCGACCGCGGCTTGCTGACGCTGCGCGGCTACGACCGCTGTTTGCGCGTTGCGTGGACGCTCAGCGACCTGGCCGGCGCACCGCGTCCGCAGGCAGCGCACCTGTTGCAGGCCCTCGGGCTGCGTTCGGGGCAGGAGGCGGCATGAACAACCACCAGTCTGAAGCGTCTGAGACCTCGTCGGCGTCATCGCAGTTGCCGCATTGGGCGGGTCTGTCACCCGAGCGCGCCGCGCGGGTGCGGCTCAGCGTGGCGGTGGAACCGTGCGACCGGGTGGTCGCGCCGCAACTGGTCGGGCTCGACGGCGTGTCGGCGTGGAACGCGGTCGCCCAGGGCCTGCGGGGTCCGTTCGCCAGGTGTCGGTCACGGGTGGAGCAGGTCGACCTGATGCGGCTGTGGTCGGTGGCACGGGCCACCCGGATGCGGGTGGTGATCCCTGGCGATGACGAGTGGCCGTCCGGGCTCGACGATCTTCCGGTGCCGCCGTGGTGCCTGTGGGTACGCGGCGAGGGGCGGCTGGAGGAACTCACCCGGCGGTCGGTCGCGATCGTCGGATCGCGGGCGGCCACCGCGTACGGATCGGGAGTCGCACGCTCGATGGCGGCGGACCTCGGCGACGCCGGCTTCGTGGTGGTGTCGGGCGCGGCCACCGGCATCGACATCGCGGCGCATCAAGGTGCGCTCGGTGCCGGACGACCGACGGTGGCCGCGCTGGCGTGCGGTCTGGATCGTGCCTATCCGGCGGCGCACCGCGACCAACTCGACCGCATCCGCGACGACGGGGTGTTGGTGTCGGAGTATCCGCCGGGGCAGACCCCGATGAAGTACCGCTTCCTCGCGCGCAACCGGTTGATCGCCGCGATGACCGCGGCGACGGTCGTGGTCGAAGCCGGGCTGCGGTCGGGGTCGTTGAACACCGCCGGCCATGCCGTCGATCTGGCCCGCCCGGTCGCGGCGGTGCCCGGTCCGGTCACATCGGCAACGAGCATCGGATGCCACGAGTTGATCCGCCAAGGCGCGGTGTTGGTGTCGGACGCCTCGGACGTGCTGGAGTTGCTCGGCCCGCTGAGCGTGCCCGCCCTCGACCCGAAACGGGAGCAGGACACGATGCTCGACCTGTTGTCGGAGGTCGCCGGTCGCACCCGCGACGCCTTCCCGACCGGTCGTTCCGTCAGCGTCGACGTCCTGGTCGCCCGGGCCGGCCTGGAGGTGGGCGAGGTGCTCGCCGGGTTGGGGGAGTTGCGGGCGCTCGGCATGGTCGAACAACGTGACGAAGGGTGGTGCCTCACCCGGGCCGGTCAGTGAGCGCGCTGTCCACGACTGACTCGATGTCGGTCTTTGCGCCGGCCTTTGCGTCGGTCGCTGCGTCCGGACCGCAGTCGAGCGGCGTGTCGGGCCACGGTTCGCCGGAGTCGAGTTCGGCCCGCCACGACGTCAACCGGGCCCGGGCCTCGAGGAGCATCCGCTCCTTCTCCTCCAGCGCCGCCTCCAGTCGGTCGATGGCGGCCCGCGCGGCGTCGATCCGCTCGCGCACCGTGCGGGTCTCGGTCTTGGCCGCCAGCATCCCGCGCACCTGCTCCAAGCTGAAGCCGACCTCGCGCAGGGCGGTGATGACCTGCAACTGGTCGAGCGTCGACTCCTCGTAGCGGCGAGCGCCACCGAGGGTCCGGTCCGGTGCGGGGATGAGACCTTCGCGCTCGTAGTAGCGCAGCGCATCGGCGCTGAGCCCGCTGCGGCGCGACACCTCACCGATGGGCAGCGACATACCAGGAGTACAACACGAGGGCGGCCGCGACGAGCGTCGCCCGCACCACGTGGTGGCTCAGGTGGAACTCGCCGATGGTGCGACCCCACAGCAGCGGTGCGGCGCAGACCAGGGCGGCTGCGATGACGGCGAGTGCGATCAACGCCTCGCGCGGCCCACCGCCCGCCGATCGGTCGGGGAGCCCGGCGAGCACAACCGCCGCGAGGCTCAGCACGGCCGCGGAAAGGTAGGCCACCGCGGGCGCGCCGAGGGCGACGGCGTCGAGACCGGTGCCCGATGCCTCGCGGGCGAGGGCGGCAAGGGCGAGCAGTTGAGACAGGGCGATGAGCGCGAAGGGGGTCAGCAGGAGAATCCATATGACGACGAGCCAAGACCCTGGAGCGCGCTCCAGGTCAAGTCCCAGCACCGAACTTGGTGGGCAGCTGAACCGTGCGGCGTTACCGGCCGGAACGGTGCGCCGGCACTAAGTTGCGATCATGAGCAGCGCGCCCGACGAGCACCTCGTCGCGGACTTCCTCACCCATCTGCGGGTCGAGCGCAACCGGTCCGACCACACCGTGCGGGCCTACGGCGGCGACCTGGAGGCGCTGTCGGGGTTCCTGGCCGAGCGGGGCGTCGACCGATGGGACGACGTCGCTCTGGCCGACCTGCGTTCGTGGCTGGCGTCGATGGACGAAGCCGGCGCGGCGAAGTCGACCATCGCGCGGCGTGCGACGAGCGTGCGCGCGTTCTTCCGGTGGGCGGTGCGACGGGGCGCGCTCGCGCAAGATCCGGCGTTGCGGCTGCAGTCTCCCAAGAAATCCAAGACGCTCCCCGGGGTACTGCGTCAGTCGACGGCCGGCGAACTCATGGACGTCGCGGCGGTCGCCGCCGACGACGCCGACCCGGTGCACCTGCGTGACCGAGCGGCCCTCGAACTGCTCTACTCAAGCGGTTTGCGCATCGGCGAACTCGTCGGCCTCGACATCGACGATGTCGACCGGGAACGGATGGTCGTGCGGGTGCTCGGTAAGGGAAACAAGGAACGCACCGTTCCGTTCGGCCGGCCTGTCGCTCGCGCGCTCGACGCCTGGCTCGACACCGGCCGCCCGCAACTGGCGACCGCGACGTCGGGGCCGGCGGTGTTCCTCGGCCGACGCGGCGCCCGCGTCGATCCGCGCACCGTGCGGCGCTCGCTGGAGAACCTCCTACGACATGTGCCCGACGCCCCCGAACTCAGCCCGCACGGCTTGCGGCACAGTGCCGCCACCCACATGCTCGAGGGCGGCGCCGACCTGCGGATGGTGCAGGAGATGCTCGGTCACTCCAGCCTCGCGACGACGCAGGTCTACACCCACGTCTCGGTCGAGCGGCTGCGGCGCTCGTTCAGTCAGGCGCACCCTCGTGCCTGAGCTGCGGCGGCCCCAGCACCAACCGAACAGCCGCCCTGGCAGCCGACCCCAGCAGCGAGCACCCCACCAAGAGTTCCCTGGCGGCACGTAAGTGGCGGCTGTAGCATCAGGATACTTCGCTGGCGTCGGATCGTTGTTCGGGCCGGAAGGAACCGTCATCGGTGGCGTCGCCGGCTTCACGTATGGTTGCGGAGCAGGAGTAATCGCAAATGCAACGCTCGGCTTCAATCCGATCCAGGACTTCCATCAGCCCTTTACACAATGAGGTCGAATGGTGGTGAGTCATAGCCACGTGAAACGTGATCAAGCTAGAAAGAGTACGTTCCCGGCATGGTTGTACCTAGCAGCGATTGCAACAGGAGCCCTTACCTTTGGAGGATCGCAACTCAAACAATCGAATGAGGGCTTGGGGTCGCTCCTCCAAATATTGTCGCTCCCGCTCGCGATCGTCACACTATGGGGGGTTGTCCGCTACTTTCGCGTGTTATTCAACAGCATCGAAGATGGCGACGATACTAAGGATCGCGGCGAACGGTGATTGACCACGTCGGGACATGCGATCCCAGGCCTTGGGGCGCTATCTCTCACGCAAGGCCCTCCCGACTCGCCGACTAGCTGGCGGGGCTGGGTAGGCTATCTCTGGGTGACAGAAGGGGGCCAAAACGCTGGTTGTGGCCCCCTGATCCTGATGTGTGTGGAACATTTACTGACCGAGCCCTCGATCAGGTGCCGCCCCGGTACGGCGTGGGGGTGCCAGCCATTCATTGGACCAGCCGCGCGCCGGACCGGTGCCGGCGGCCGGGAACCGAGGTCGCCCGGAGCTGCCGTGAGCTGCGGCCTGTTGGGCCTCGATCGCCTCTGCCGGCAGCTCCGGCGCGGGAGTGGTGCGCATCGACGAGGGGACGCGGCCGGCCTCGACGTCATCCCCGCGCCGACCAGGACAGGCACGAGCTGCTGCTGGGTGATGGTTTTGCCGCGACCAAGGTCGACGAGCTCCTGGCGGGCGGCCTGCGCACCTCGCAGAGCGCGCACGGTGCGCTGGATCTGCTTCATCACCGCGTACCAGTGACCACGCCGCTCAGGGCACCGGCAACAGTCGCACCCGGGTTGATCCGAGCAAGGTGAGCGGGTCGCGGTAGTCGCGCGGCCCGACCAGCAGCCCCCAATGCAGGCAACTGCGCGGAGCGCAGTGCGACCCACCGGCAGCGAGCGTGCCGACGCGATCGCCGCCGGCCACCGAGGTGCCCACCGCGCTGCGGTCGTCGAGCGGTTCGTAGGTGGTGCGGCGTCCGTCGCGGTGGGTGACCGTCACCGTGCCGCGGCCGGCGATCACCCCGGAGTGGGTCACCGTGCCCGCACCGGCCGCCAGCACTGCCGCACCGGTGCTGCCGAGCAGGTCGACCCCGCGATGTCCGGCGGCCCACGGCTGCGGCGGCTGCTCGAAGGGTCTGATCACCGGGGGAGTGGGCGCCAACGGCCACCGGTAGTCACCGGTCGGGGCCACTCCGGTCGGGGTTGTGCCAACCGTGCCGGACCCCGATCGGGCCACCGCCACCCCGCCGGCGGACGCGGCGAGCACCGGCACGGATGACGCGGGTGAGGTCGGCGCCTGCGCCGGCGCGGTCGCCCCGAGGGTTGCCGAGAGCCAGACGAGTGCGAGAAAGGTCTTCATCCACGACACGGTGCGTGCCACGGGCAGATCAGACGACACCGTCCGGCAGTTTCGGTGGACGGATCGCGGCGGAGCCTCAGGCTGTGGAGAACGCCTTGTGCAGGCGCGCCACACCCTCCTTGATGACCTCCGGACGCTTGCAGAAGGCGAAGCGCACCAGGGTCGCTCCGAATGTCTTGTCATCGAGGAAAGCCGACACCGGCACGGCCGCGACGCCTGCCTGTTCGGGCAGTGCCCGACAGACGGCGAGACCGTCGGGGCCCCACGCCGCGGCGTCGGCCACCACGAAGTAGCCGCCCTGCGGCACCGACACCGGCAGGCCGAGGTCGGCCAGGCCGTCGGCGAGCAGGTCGCGCCGCGCCCGCATGTCGTCACGCAGCCCGGCGAAGAAGCTGTCGGGCAGTCGCAGTCCGGTGGCGATCGCCGGTTGGAACGGGCCGCTGGAGACGAAGGTGAGGAACTGCTTCACCGTGCGCACCGCCGACACCAGCGCGGCCGGGCCGGTGACCCAGCCGACCTTCCATCCGGTCGTCGCGAAGGTCTTGCCGCCCGACGAGATCGACAGGGTGCGTTCGGCCATGCCCGGCAAGCTCGCGATCGGCAGGTGCTCGCCGTCGTAGACGAGATGCTCGTAGACCTCGTCGGCGACGACGTACGCGTCGTGCTCGATGGCCAGGGACGCGATGAGTTCCAATTCGGCGCGGGTGAACACCCGGCCGGTCGGGTTGTGCGGCGTGTTGAGCAGCACGAGCTTGGTGCGCGGGGAGAACGCCGCTCGCAGCGACGTCTCGTCGACCGCGAAGTCGGGGAAGCGCAGCACGCTGGTGCGTCGCACCGCACCGGCCAGGGCGATCGAGGCCGCATAGGAGTCGTAGTAGGGCTCGAAGACGACCACCTCGTCACCGGGCTCGCACAGCGCCAGGATGCTCGCCGCGATGGCCTCGGTGGCGCCGGCGGTGACGAGCACCTCGGTGTCGGCGTCGACCGTGGTGCCCCGGAACCGCAGTTGGTGCTCGGCGATCGCGGCCCGAAGTTCGGGAACCCCGATCGCCGGCGGGTACTGGTTGCGGCCGCTGCGGATCGCCTCGACCGCGGCGTCCAGCACGGCAGCGGGTCCGTCGGTGTCGGGGAACCCCTGACCCAGGTTGACCGCGTCGGCGGCGAGGGCTCGTTGGGTCATCTCGGCGAAGATCGTCTCGCCGAACTCCCGCATCCGTTCCACCAGTGCTTCGTCCATCCGCCCAGCCTAGAAGGCGCCGCCCGAACGACGCAGGCGGCCGTCGAGCCCGCGGGACCGGCGGATTCGGCGGAATGGCGGGGGAGGTCGTAGACTTGTGACACGACCCGGGAGAACTGGGTCGAATTCGCGTGCCCCGTCCCGTCCTCGTGCGGAGCGCGGCCCCCGGTCCCGACCTCGGTCGGGTGGGGTCGGCTGGGGCACCAGGAGTCCGTGTCGGCACCCGTCGGCGCGGCGTACAACTGGAAACCTTCACACGAAAGGACTTCGGCATGGCCGTCGTCACCATGCGCCAGCTCCTCGAGAGCGGCGTCCACTTCGGACACCAGACCCGTCGCTGGAACCCCAAGATGAAGCGCTTCATCATGACCGAGCGCAACGGCATCTACATCATCGACCTGCAGCAGTCGCTGACCTACCTCAACGACGCGTTCGACTTCATCAAGCAGACCGTTGCCCACGGCGGCACGATCCTGTTCGTCGGCACCAAGAAGCAGGCGCAGGAGTCCATCGCCGAGCAGGCGACCCGCGTGGGCATGCCCTACGTCAACTACCGCTGGCTGGGCGGCATGCTCACCAACTTCAACACGGTTCACAAGCGCCTTGCTCGCCTCAAGGAGCTCGAGGAGATCAACTACGACGATGTGGCCGGTTCGGGTCGCACCAAGAAGGAACTCCTCGTCCTCAAGCGTGAGAAGGACAAGCTGGAGCGCACCCTCGGCGGTATCCGCGACATGAACAAGGTGCCCTCGGCCGTCTGGGTCGTCGACACCAAGAAGGAGCACCTCGCGGTCACCGAGGCGCGCAAGCTCAACATCCCGGTCATCGCGATCCTCGACACCAACTGCGACCCGGACGAGGTCGACTACAAGATCCCGGGCAACGACGACGCCATCCGCGCGGTCACCCTGCTGACCCGTGTGGTCGCCGACGCCGTCGCCGAGGGTCTGATCGCCCGCTCGGGTCAGAGCTCGAACGCCGGCGAGGGCACCGAGGCCGAGCCGATGGCCGAGTGGGAGCGCGAGCTGCTCGGTTCCGAGGGCGAGGCTCCGGCTGCTGACGGTGCGTCGAGCGACGCTCCGGCTGCCGAGGCCGCCGAGGCTGCTGCCGCTCCGGCCGACGCCGCCGGTGCGGTCGAGGTCGAGGCTCCGGCCTCCACCGACGCCCAGGCCTGAGCACTTCCTCAGTACCCCTGTCGTTCAACTGATTTCGCGAAGGAGCGAATTACCACATGGCGAACTACACCGCAGCTGACATCAAGGCGCTGCGTGAGTCGACCGGCGCCGGCATGCTCGACGTCAAGAAGGCCCTCGACGAGGCCGACGGCGACAAGGCGAAGGCCACCGAGATCCTGCGGGTCAAGGGCCTGAAGGGTGTCACCAAGCGTGAGGGTCGCACCACCAGCAACGGTCTGGTGCGCGCTCAGGCCGAGGGCGGCTCCGGCACCCTCGTCGAGATCCTCTGCGAGACCGACTTCGTCGCCAAGGGCGAAAAGTTCGGCGAGCTGGCCGACCGCGTGCTGGCCCAGGCCGTCGCGATCAAGGCTGCCGACGCCCAGGCGCTGCTCGACAGCGAGCTCGACGGCTCGACCGTGCAGTCGATCCTCGACGAGGCCAACGCCACCATCGGCGAGAAGATCGAGATCAAGCGCGTTGCCACCCTCGAGGGTGACAAGGTCGTCTCCTACCTGCACAAGACCAGCCCCGACCTGCCGGCGCAGATCGGCGTGATCGTGGCCGGTTCGGGTGACGAGCAGACCCTGCGCGACGTCGCGATGCACATCGCCGCGTTCAGCCCCACCGTCCTCATCCGTGAGGAGGTCGACGCCGACACCGTCGCCAACGAGCGCCGTGTCGCCGAGGCCACCGCCAAGGAAGAGGGCAAGCCCGAGGCCGCGCTGCCGAAGATCATCGAGGGCCGCGTCAACGGCTTCTTCAAGGAGAACGTCCTGCTGGAGCAGGCGTTCGCCAAGGACGCGAAGAAGACCGTCGGCAAGGTCGCCGAGGAGTCGGGTTCGCAGATCGCCGGGTTCTCCCGGTTCAAGGTCGGCGTCTGAACGTCTCCCGTCGAGACTGGATTGAGCCTGGCGTAAGCCACGCACGAAGCAACGAGGGCCGGACACCTACGGGTGTCCGGCCCTCGCGCTGTGCGCAGTCCTGACCCGGGCTGCGAGGATGACCGGCATGCGCCACGACATCCTCGAGCTGTTCGACGCCGATCCGACTGTGCTGCATCTGAATACCGGTGCCTTCGGCATGGTGCCGCGGACGGTGCGTGCGGCGCAGCAACGCTGGAGCGACCGGATCGAAGCCAACCCGGTGCGCTTCTTCCGCCTCGAATGCCACGACGAACTGCAGCAGGTGCGGCACCGCGTCACCGACTTCCTCGGGGTGCAGACCGACTCCGTTGCCCTGATCCGCAACGTGTCGGAGGCCGTCGGGGTGATCCTCGACGCGATCGACCTACGGGCCGGGGACGACATCGTGGTGTCCGATCACGGCTACCCGACGGTCGCGCTCGCCGCGGGCACCAGGGGAGCCGCGGTGCGCACTGCCCCGTTCGGCATCGACGCGTCCGATGCCGAGATCGCCGCGGCGTTCGCCGCGCAGGTGGGGGAGCACACCAGACTGGTCGTGGTCGACGCCGTCACCTCACCGGCCGGTCTGGAGCTACCCGTGCGCGCCGTCGTGGAGGCGGTCGCACCGGTGCCGGTCTTCGTCGACGCGGCCCATTCGGCCGGCACCACCGAACTCGACATCGAGCCGCTCGGGGCGGCCTTCTGGGCGACCAATCTGCACAAGTGGTGCTACACGCCCCGCGGCACCGGCGCGTTGTGGACCGCCGCACCGTGGCGTGATCGGGCCCTGCCGGCGGTCACCTCCTGGACCTCGTACAAGGGCTACCCGGGCGCGCACGACTTCCCGGGCACGGTCGACTTCTCGGCCATGCTCGCCATTCCCGACGGCCTCGACTTCTGGGCCGCCCACGGCGGGCTCGAGATCGCGCGTCGCAATCGCGAACTACTCAGTGTGGGAAGCGAATTGGTGCACCGTCGCCTCGCGATGGCGTTCCCGGGTGACCTGCCCGGGTTCGATCCGTCGTGGCCCGGGCGCGCGGCGCCCGGCATGCGGTTGGTGCCGCTGCCCGACGGGCTGATCGAGTCGGCCGACGATGCCGCCGAGGTGTACGAGCGGTTGTCCGACCGGGGGATCGAGTGTCCGCCGGCGTTCTGGGGCGGGCGGTCCTACCTGCGGCTGGGCTCCGGGCTGCACGTCGACGAACTCGACTACGACCGGCTCGCCGAGACGTTGGTCGCGACGCTGCGTGGGCTCTTCGCCTAGCGCGCCTGCATGCTGGCGACACCCGCGGAGTTCACCGTGATCACGGCCTTCTCGAAGGTCTGGGTGGTGCCGGTCGCGGAGGTGACGGTGTCGCTGATGGGGAAGCCGACTCGTCCCTCGGCGCCGTACTGCACGAACGCCTTCTGCATCGCCGGCATCACGGCACGCGAGCCGGTGCGCGACGACCAGTAGATCCACCCGCGCTGGAAACCCTGGGTCAGGCCGGTCGTGCCGGTCGGCGACTTCTGGGCCGCCTTGGGCAGCATCGTCGGGAATCCGTACTTGGCGCTCGAGCCGGTAGAGGACCAGTAGCGGTAGTTGTCGCCCCAGATGGCCCAGGTGCCGCGGGAGTCGCGGGCGGCGATGCCCCGGGAGAAGGGCACGTGCCGCACCCCGGCCTGGAAGTCGGTCTCGGCGGCGAGCGGTCCGCCCAGTGACCCATTCACCCCGCCCAGCTTCGTCCAGATCGTCAGGATCGTGCCGTAGGGCTGGAACGCCTCGTTGATGTACTTCTGGGCGGTGGCCTGTGCCTGGTCGTAGCGGTATGGGTAGCCGGAGCGCTCGACGGCCTGCGCGAGCTGGCCGGCGGTGCCGTACCGACTCTGGATCGGCACCGCGACGTCGAGGAACTTGTTGACCTGGTAGGTGACGTCCTGCAACTGGGCGCGGGTGCCCCAGCCCATGCTGGGCCGCATCTGGAAGATGCCGAGCGAGTCGGCGTCGCCGCAGTTGAGGTTGTTCAGCCACGACTCCACCCAGCCGGCCTCGAACATCGCCAGCATCACCTTGGACGAGACATTGCGCTTCTGGCCGATCTCGTACATCTTGCGGGTGACGTTGATGTCACGGCCGGACGGGTACCGCGCGCAGGCGGCCTTGGACACGCCCGCGACCCGCACGCCGTTCGGGGCGTAGGCGCCGCCGTCGGCGGCCGAGGCGGACGTCGCGAACGGCGCAAGGAGCGCGGTGCTGAGGACGGTGGACAGGCAGAGGCTTCGGGCGCGGTGCAAGTTCATCGGCGGGGTCTCCGGGCTCGGCGGTCAGGGGGCCTTCGCAGCGACGTGAAATTCACGACACGCCGTGACAGAAATTGACCAAAGTGGCGTATGGGGTTATTGCAAGGCTGATACAGAGTGCCAGTCGTGGCCCGCGTTCGCAACCGTGGCGGTGGCACCCCCTGCGATGTGGAATTATTTGGCGACCGCAACCAAGGCTCGACCACGGAGGCACGTATGACCGATTCCGCCACCAGCCCGACGTACAAGCGAGTGCTCCTGAAGCTCTCGGGTGAAGTGTTCGGAGGCGGGAACATCGGCCTCGACCCCGACGTCGTCAAGCGCATCGCCGCCCAGATCGGTGAGGCCAACCGGCGTGGCGTGCAGATCTGCGTGGTGATCGGCGGCGGCAACTTCTTCCGCGGCGCCGAACTGCAGCAGCGCGGCATGGACCGTGTGCGTGCCGACTACATGGGCATGCTCGGCATCGTCATGAACTGCCTCGCCCTGCAGGACTTCCTGGAGAAGGAAGGCATCGAGACCCGAGTGCAGACCGCGATCACGATGGGTCAGGTCGCCGAGCCGTACATCCCGCGGCGTGCGATCCGACACATGGAGAAGGGACGCGTCGTCATCTTCGGCGCCGGCATGGGCATGCCGTTCTTCTCCACCGACACCGTCGCGGTCCAGCGCGCCCTGGAGAGCCGCTGCGACGCGGTCCTCATCGCCAAGAACGGTGTCGACGGCGTCATGACCGCCGACCCGAAGAAGGACCCGAGCGCCACGCTCATCGACGAGGTGAGCTACCAGGAGGCGATGGAGCGCGAACTGCGCGTCATCGACCAGACCGCGTTCGCCCTCGGCGCCGAGAACAAGCTGCCGATGGTCGTCTTCGGGATGGAAGGCGACGGCAATATCACCCGTGCGCTGCAAGGTGAGAGGATCGGGACGTTGGTCGTCCCGGCCTGACCGGACGCACCCACCGAGCCCCCATTACGTATTTGAAGGAGCATCACCCGCGATGAGTGTCGAAGAGAGCCTGTTCGAGGCCGAGGACAAGATGGAGAAGGCCGTCGAGGTGGCCAAGGAGGACTTCTCCGCGATCCGCACCGGTCGGGCCAACGCGGCGATGTTCAACAAGCTGACCGTCGACTACTACGGTGCGCCGACCCCGCTGCAGCAGCTCGCGTCGTTCCAGACGCCGGAGGCCCGCACCGTCCTCGTGCAGCCGTTCGACAAGTCGGCCATGGCCGCGATCGAGAAGGCGCTGCGCGAGTCCGACCTCGGGGTCAACCCGAGCAACGACGGCAACGTCATCCGCATCATCCTGCCGCAGCTGACCGAGGAGCGCCGCCGCGACTACATCAAGATCGCGCGCGACAAGGCCGAGCACGCCCGCGTCTCGGTGCGCAGCATCCGTCGCAAGGCCAAGGAAGAAATCGACCGCTTGGTCAAGGACGGCGACATCGGCGAGGACGAGGGCGCGCGCGGCGAGAAGGACCTCGAGTCGCTCACCAAGAAGCACGTCGACATCGTCGACGCGCTGCTCAAGGGCAAGGAAGCCGAACTGCTCGAGGTCTGAGCCGCCAGGTTCAGCGACCCGATCTCTGCACACGATGAGCGAACCCGTCGACACCGGTGCGCCGCAGCCCGATCCGGCTGCGGCGACCGCTGTCACCCCCGAGGCCACCCGTCGGTCGACCCGTGGGTCGACGCGTGCCGGTGGTGGGGCGCCGGCGACGGCGCCGCACAACCCGACCCCGCGCGCCGGTCGCAACCTCTATGCCGCGGTCGGCGTCGGCGTGTTCCTCGGCGCCGTCGTGCTCGCGTCGTTGTTCATCCGCAAGGAAGCCTTCGTGGTGGTCGCCACGGTTGCCGCGGTGGTGGCGACCTGGGAGTTGCTGCGTGCGATGGCCGAGGGCGACATCCACCCGCCGGTGGTGCCCACCTTCGTCGGCGCCGCCGTCATCCCCCCGGTGGCGTACGCGTTCGGTCCGGAGGCGCTCGCCAGCGCGGTGGCGCTGACCTTCGTCGCGATCCTGGTGTGGCGTTCGATCGGGTCGACCCGCGACGCGGCACGGGACATCGCCGGTGGCTTCTTCACCACGTTGTACGTGCCGAGTCTGGTGTCGTTCGCGATCCTGCTGGTGAGCCCCGACGACGGTCCCAGCCGGATCGTGGTGTTCATCCTCACGACCATCTGCTCCGACATCGGTGGCTACGCCGTCGGAGTGCTCTTCGGCAAGCACCCGATGGCACCCACGGTGTCTCCGAAGAAGTCCTGGGAGGGCTTCGCCGGGTCGGTGGTGTCGTGCGTGCTGGCCGGTTCGCTCGCCGTCCACTTCCTGCTCGACGGACGCTGGTGGGTCGGGGCGCTCATGGGGTGCTGTGTCGTGGTGGCCGCGACGATCGGCGACCTGTGCGAGTCGATGATCAAGCGCGACCTCGGCATCAAGGACATGAGCAACCTCATTCCCGGCCACGGCGGTCTGATGGACCGCCTCGACTCCCTGGTGATCGCCGCCCCGGTCACCTGGGCCATCCTGACCCCCTTCGTAGCGGTGCACTGAGACATGACTGAACTGCCCAACCCCACCACCCGCCGTCCCGTGCCGGGCCAGCTGACCTTCACCGCGCCGCGGCGCGGCAAGCCGCCGGCACACCTCGCCGACCTCGACGACGCCGGCCGCAAGGAAGCCGTCGAGAAGCTCGGCCACAAGGGCTTCCGGGCCAAGCAGTTGTCGACCCACTACTTCGAGCACCTCGTCACCGACCCCGAGCAGATGACCGACCTGCCGAAGGCGAGCCGCGAGGAACTCGTGCAGGCGATGCTGCCGCCGCTGTTGACGCCCATCAAGTCGCTGGTTGCCGACAACGGACGCACGATCAAGCAGGTGCACCGGTTGTTCGACGGCGCCCTCGTGGAGTCGGTGATCATGCGTTATCCCGGCCGCGTCACGATGTGCATCTCCAGCCAGGCGGGCTGTGGCATGAACTGCCCGTTCTGCGCCACCGGACAGGAAGGGCTCACCCGCAACCTGTCGACCGCCGAGATCGTCGAGCAGGTCGTCGCCGGTGCGCGGATGTTGCGCTCGGGCGAGCTCGCGGGCGGCGACGCCGATGACCGCGAGGCACCGCTGCGGGTGTCGAACGTCGTCTTCATGGGCATGGGTGAGGCCCTGGCCAACTACCGGCAGTCGGTCAACGCGATCCGCCGACTCACCGAGGCACCGCCGTCCGGGCTCGGGATGAGCGCCCGCGGCCTGACGATGTCGACGGTCGGTCTCGTGCCGGCGATCGACAAGCTGGCGGCCGAGGGCATCCCGGTCACGCTGGCGCTCAGCCTGCACGCGCCCGACGACGAACTGCGTGACGAGCTCGTGCCGATCAACAACCGGTGGAAGGTCGACGAGGCGCTCGACGCGGCGTACCGCTACTACAAGGCCACCGGACGCCGCGTGTCGATCGAGTACGCGCTCATCAAGGACATCAACGACCACTCCTGGCGGGCCGACCTGCTGGGGGAGAAGCTGGCCGCTCGCGGCAAGGGCTGGGTGCACGTCAACCCGATCCCGCTCAACCCGACGCCGGGGTCGAAGTGGACGGCGTCCCGCAAGGGCGTCGAGCAGCAGTTCGTCGAGCGTCTGCGCGCCCACGGCATCCCGACGACGGTGCGTGACACCCGCGGATCCGACATCGACGGTGCGTGCGGGCAGTTGGCGGCCTCGACCGCCTGAGTCGAGCTGAGTCGCTGCGCGGGGTTAGCGTTGGCGGCATGAGACCGCAAGAGCTTCTCCTCGAAGGCATCGCGCGCAGCCAGCAGGTTGCGCACTCCCTTGTCGACGCGTCGGACGCCGACACGCTCAACCGGCGTCCGAACGAGCAGGCCAACTCGATCACCTGGCTGGTCTGGCACCTTGCCCGGCAACAGGACGCGCAGATCGCGGCGCTGGCCGGCGCCGACCAGGTCTGGCTGGCCGACGGTTGGGCCGAGAAGTTCGGGCTCGATCTGCCGGCCGACTCCACCGGATACGGCCACACCGCCGACGACGTCGCGAAGGTGCGGGTCGACGACCCAGCCTTGTTGACCGGCTATCTGGACGCGGCCGTCGCGGCCACCGGCCGCTACCTCGCCTCCCTCGGCGACGACGACTGGGACGAGGTGATCGACGAATCGTGGGATCCGCCGGTGACCCGTGCGGTGCGGCTGGTGAGCATCGTCGACGACGCCGCCCAGCACGCCGGGCAGGCGGCCTACGTGCGCAGCCTGGTCGGCTGATCCGGGCTCGGGTCGGCGCCGTCCACCGGGGCGCCCGGTCGGTGCGCCGAGTTGCCTATCGGGTGGCACCGTCGAGCAGCACCGTGGCTGCCTCGTCGACCGTGTCGACGAGGTGGATCGACGCGCCGAGCGGTGACTTCGCGCCGAGTGCCTCGAGCGCGGCCCACACCGGCACCCGCACCGTCCACTGGTCGCGGCCGACCAGCACCAACGGCGGGCCGGGCTCGGTGGCGTAGTACAGCCGGGTCGCCACCTGGAAGATCTCCTGCACGGTGCCCGCGGCACCGGGCAGCACGGCGATTCCGGCGTTGCAGATTGCGAGCAGCACGTCCTCGCGCAGGGCGTTGCTGAAGTACTTCGCGATCGCCGAACCGAACAGGTTCGGCGGCTCGTGCCCGTAGAACCAGGTCGGCACACCGAGCGAGCGATGATCCGACACAGGCTGCACCCGCTCGCGCACCGCCCACGCAGCCTTCGCCCAGGCGTCGACGTCGTGGAAATCAGGCGCCTTCGCCAGATCGGTGAGGGCGCGTTGCAGGTCGGGTGAATCCCCAAGCAGCGCACCGAGATTCGCCGCCTCCATCGCGCCGGGACCGCCGCCGGTGGCCACGCTGAGCCCGGCGTTGGCGAGGTGGGCGCCGAGCCCGGCCGCCTCCGCGAAACCCGGCGTGCCGCGCCGTACGGCGTGCCCACCCATGACCCCGGCGACGCGGCGGCCCGCGACCCACTCGTGCAGTGCGTCGGAGATGCAGTCGTCGTGCACGGCTCGTTGCAGGGTGGCGTAGGCGTCGTGCTCACTGCGCGCGTCGCGGCTCCACCGGTAGGCGGACGCGTCGGGAGTCTGCGCGTACCCGCGGTCGTTCAGCCCCGCGTAGAGCTCGGTGTAGTCGTAGAGCTCGCTACGGAACGACGAGACCGGGGTGCTCGGATCGGAGATGAAGACCACCGCGCCGTGCTTGCGCATGTGGCGTTCGAGATCGGTGGTGAGGTTGCCACCGAGCACGACGACACCGTGGAAGTCCTTGTGGTCCAGCAGTTCCGACTCGCGGGCGGCCAGGTCGAGGTTCTGCAACCGCGCGTGGCGCAGTGCGTCGTCGGGGCCGTGCAACAGCCGGTCGAGGACGGCGAGGGATTCGACTTCGGGCGGGGTCACCCGGCCCATCCTGCTGCACGACGGCACTCGGTGGATGCGTGCGCCGCCGGCTGTCGGTGCCGGCTGTCGGTGCCGGCTGTCGGTGCCGGTTGTCGGTGCCGGTTGTCGGAGCCACCGCATAGCCTGCCGGCATGATCTCGACCGTTGCGATCGCCGGCTATCGCTCGTTCCGCGATGTCGCACTGCCGCTGTCGGGGCTGACGGTCGTGACCGGTGGCAACGGAGCCGGTAAGAGCTCGCTCTACCGCGCGCTGCGCCTGCTCGCCGACTGCGGCACCGGCGACGTCATCGGATCGCTGGCTCGCGAAGGTGGTCTGCAGTCGGCGCTGTGGGCCGGGCCGGCGACGCTCACCGCCGCGCGCCGCGGAGCTCCCGTGCAGGGCATCATGCGCGGCGGCAAGCCGATCAGTCTGCAATTGGGTTGTGCCACCGACGACTTCGGCTATCTCGTCGATCTCGGCATCCCGCAGGACTCCCAGTCGGTGTTCGCCCGCGACCCCGAGATCAAACGTGAGGCCGTGTTCACCGGCCCGGTGATGCGTCCGGCGACGACCTTGGTGCGGCGCAAACGCCGACTGGTCGAGCAGCGTGAGGGGCGGTCCTGGGCCGAGGTCGGGCAGCTACCCAGCCACCGTTCGATGCTCACCGAGTTCGCCGATCCGCACCGCTTCGTCGAACTCGCCGCGATGCGTCACGAGTTGCGCCGGTGGCGCTTCTACGACGGCTTCCGCACCGACGCCGACGCGCCGGCGCGTGCCCCGCAGGTGGCGACGCGCACGCCGGTGCTCTCCGGCGACGGCCACGATCTGGCGGCCACCGTCGCCACGACGCTCGAGGCGGGGTTCGCGGGGTTGCCCGAGGCGGTCGCCGACGCATTCGAGGGCAGCGAACTGCAACTCCAGGTCTACGACGACGGACGCCTGCAGATCGCGCTGCGCCAACCCGGCATGTTGCGTGCCCTGCGGGCCACCGAACTCTCCGACGGCACACTGCGATTCCTGCTCTGGGCCGCGGCGCTGACCTCGGTCGACCGGCCGACCCTCATGGTGCTCAACGAGCCGGAGACCTCTCTTCATCCCTCGCTCGTGCCCGCGCTCGGACGGCTGATCCGCGGCACGGTCGAGGCCACCCAGGTCGTGGTCGTGACCCACAGCGACGAGCTGATCCGGGCACTCGACCCCACCCCGTTCGAGCCTGACGAACCCATCGAGGAGCGCCTGCTCATCGAGCTCTACAAAGACCTCGGTGAGTCGCTGGTGCGCGGGTTCGGCTGGCTCAGCAAGCCGGCGTGGGAGTGGGGCAGCCGGTGAGCACGCGCCGAACCACCTCCGCCGGGTCGGCTGCCTGCATGATCGCCCGCACGAGCGCCACCCCGGCGATGCCGGTCGACATCAGGTCGGCCACGTCGTCGGGGGTGACGTCGCCGATCGCCACCACCGGAAGGCCGGTGGCCGCGACGATCGGCGGGTAGCCCGCGAGCCCGAGTGGCTCGCGGCCGGAGTCCTTGGTCGGCGTACGTCGAAACGGTCCCGCGCCTATGTAGTCGATGTGGTCGGCCTGGAGGTCCGCCCACCGTGCGAGCTCGACGGTGCCCGTGGTGAGCCCGACGACGGCGTCCGGCCCGAGCATGGCCCGGGCCGCGTCGGCGGGCAGGTCGTCGGTGCCCAGATGCACGCCGTGCACCGGGGCACCAGTGCGCGCCGCGGCGAACGCGACGTCGGCGCGGTCATCGACCAGCACCGTCGTCGCTGCGTTCGCCCGATGCACCTCGTCCGCGATCGTCACCACCAGAGCAAGCAGTGCGCGGGTGTCGAGCTGCTTCGCGCGCACCTGCACCACCCCGGCCCCAGCGGCCGCAGCGGCCGCAGCCACCTCGACGGTGCGTCGGTCGGTGCCCGAGGTCACCAGGTAACACCGCAGGTCGAGCAGACGTCTCGTCACCACTTCGCCTGCCGCGCAATCGTTGTCGCGTCGAGGGTGTGGAGGTTGTCGACGAGCGCCACCCGGAACGACCCGGGACCGTGCTCGGTCGCCGCTGCGTGTTCGGCGGCGACGGTCAGCCAGACGGTCGCGGTCAACGCCGCATCGAAGGGGTCGGCCACCGTGGAGCAGGCCGCCGTGAGCGCACCGAGCAGGCAACCCGTGCCGGTCACCCGGGTGAGCAGGGGCACCCCGTTGTGCACCCTGACCACGCGCGACCCATCCGTGATCACGTCGGGTTGGCCGGACACTGCGACCGTGCAACCGGCCTGTGCGGCCACGAGCTGCGCCGCCGACTCCACCTCCATCGAGCCCAACACGCTGTCCGGGCCGGTCGCCCCGCCGTCACCTCCGGCCAGGACGGACACCTCCGATGCGTTACCGCGCACGATCGTCGGTCGATGCCGGATCAGGTTGAGCGCCAGCGTGGTTCGCACCGGTGCCGGACCGACCGCCACCGGGTCGAGCACCCACGGCAGGTGCTTCTCGCGAGCCGTGGCGACGGTGGGCAGCACGGCTCGCGTGGCCTCGTCGGACAGCATGCCGAGGTTGACCAGCAATGCGTCGGTGCCCTGGACCAGGGCCGGCGCCTCCGCTAGCGTGGCGGTCATCAACGGCCGGGCGCCGGCAGCCAGCAGCCCGTCGGCCACCAACTGAGCCACCGCCGGCCCGACGATGCAGTGCACCAGCGGATCACGCCCGCGGGTCTTCTCGATCACCGCGGCGATGGTCTCAGGCTGCACCGACGACCTCCTTCGGCACGAGCGGCTCGGCGGGCTGCAGCGTCGTGGCCGGTGTACGGCGCGAGCCGCACCACGCGACCAGGACGCCCGCGAGCACCAGCAACGCGACCACCGCCGTCCGCCGACCGACCGCGTCCTGCACCTGGGGGAGATAGAACGGGTTCAGCGCGGGCAGCAGGATCGACAGGCTGTACGCGGTGCCGTAGCCGGTCGAGCGGATTCCCGCCGGAAATCCCTCCGCGAGGTAGGCGCCCACCGGTCCGTAGCCGCACACGGTAACTGCCTGCAAGGCAGTCGCTGCCAGCAGCGCCGACAGCAGTGATCCGGTTGCGTTGAGCGCCAACCAGATCGGCGGTGCGGCCAACGCGGCCAGCACGCCCCAACCCGCGAAGAAGCGGCGCCGGCCGGCGAGTGTCGACAGGTGTCCGGTGCAGGCCATGACGGCCGCCTGGCCCACAGCGGCGACCCCGGCGATGAGAGCGACCTGCGTGGGGTCGAACCCGGCTCCGCCGAGCCCGGCCGGCAGGGCCACGACGACGAGGTTCGTCATGATCCACAGCCCGCTCATCAGCCCGAAGAGTTGCCAGAACGTGCGCGCACTCGTACCGACGAGCAGGGCGCGCAGCCCGATCCGCTCGATGCCGGGCGCCTCACGGTCGGTGACCTGGCGCCGGTAGAAGGCGAGCATTCCGAGGGAGGCGATCGCACCGCCGAGGAATGCGATCCGCCAACCCCAAGCGGCGTACGCGTCGGGATCGATGCGCAGTGCTGCCCAGGTGAGCAGGGCGATGGTGGCCTGGGCGAGTGGCGCCATCGCCATGATCAGGCCGGAGACGAGGCCGCGTCGGCGCGCGGGCGACCACTCCATCGCCAACGGGATTGCGGCGGAATACTCGCCCGCGATGAACACACCTGCGACGAAACGCAGCGCGAGGATCCACCACATCGCCCCGGCCCCGACCACCGCGTACGGCGGCGTCGCCGCGATGCCGAGGCTGCACAGCGCCGTACCCGCGATGGCCCACCGCGTCGTGCGGGCGCGGCCGAACCGGTCGCTGATCCGCCCGAAAACCCAGCCGCCGACCGGGCGACCGAGAAGCATCGCCATGACGACGAGCGTCGCGCTGCCGGCCGCCGCGTGCGGTCCGGCGAGCCGGGGGAGCGCTGGTGCGAGTGCGACCAGCGGAAGGAAGATGTGCACCTGGTCCACGAAGTTGCCGACGATGCCTCCGCGCAGCGCGGCGAGGCGCTGCGGGCAAGCTTCGGGGGTCGTTGCGTGGCCGTTCCCGGCCGGGCTCACTGCGGCGGACGGACGTAGACGGATGCACCGAGTTCGACGAACTCCCGCGACTTCGCAGCCATCCCCTCGAGCAGGCCGGCGTGGTTGTCGCGGATGTCCTGACTGATCCGCATCGAGCAGAACTTCGGCCCGCACATCGAGCAGAAGTGCGCGGTCTTCGCGCCTTCGGCCGGAAGGGTCTCGTCGTGGAACGCGATCGCGGTGTCCGGGTCGAGTGAGAGCGCGAACTGGTCGTGCCACCGGAATTCGAAGCGCGCCTTCGACAGTGCGTCGTCGCGCGTGCGTGAGCCCGCGTGTCCCTTCGCGACGTCCGCCGCGTGGGCCGCGATCTTGTAGGTGATGACGCCGGTCTTCACGTCGTCGCGGTTCGGCAGTCCGAGGTGCTCCTTCGGCGTCACGTAGCAGAGCATCGCGGTGCCGTGCTGGGCGATCACGGCGGCGCCGATCGCCGACGTGATGTGGTCGTAGCCGGGTGCGATGTCGGTGACCAACGGTCCTAGCGTGTAGAACGGCGCGCCGTCGCACCAGTCCTGCTGCAGCTGAACGTTTTCCGGGACAAGATCGAGCGGCACGTGGCCCGGCCCCTCGACCATGACCTGCACGTCGTGGGTCCATGCGCGACGGGTGAGTTCGGCGAGGGTGCGCAACTCGGAGAGCTGGGCCTCGTCGTTGGCGTCGGCCACCGAGCCGGGGCGCAGACCGTCGCCCAGGCTGAACGCGATGTCGTACTGCGCGAAGATCTCGCACAGCTCGTCGAAGTGGGTGTAAAGGAACGATTCCTCGTGGTGCGCGAGACACCAACCGGCCATGATCGAACCGCCGCGGCTGACGATGCCCGTCACGCGCTGCGCGGTCAGCGGCACGTAGCGCAGCAGCACCCCGGCGTGGATCGTCATGTAGTCGACGCCCTGCTCGGCCTGCTCGATCACCGTGTCCCGAAAGACCTCCCAGCTGAGGTTCTCGGCGCGTCCGTCGACCTTTTCCAGCGCCTGGTAGATCGGCACCGTGCCGATCGGCACGGGCGAGTTGCGCACGATCCACTCCCGGGTGGTGTGGATGTCGTCGCCGGTCGACAGGTCCATCACCGTGTCGGCGCCCCACCGGGTCGCCCAACTGAGCTTGGCCACCTCTTCCTCGATCGAGGAGGTCACCGCGGAGTTGCCGATATTGGCGTTGACCTTGGTGAGGAACCGTCGGCCGATGATCATCGGCTCCGACTCGGGGTGGTTGACGTTCGCCGGGATGATCGCGCGCCCGGCGGCCACCTCGCGCAGCACGAGGTCGACGTCGACGTTCTCGCGGAGCGCGACGTAGCGCATCTCCGGGGTCACCCTGCCCTGGCGGGCGTAGTGCATCTGGGTGACCGTGCGGCCGTCCATGGCGCGCAACGGCTTTCGCTTCGCACCGCGCCATTCGTCGGACGCCGCCCCGCGCCGCACCGCCGACCGGCCGTCGTCGTGCAGCGTGCGTTCGCGCCCGCCGTACTCGACCACGTCGTCGCGGTCGGCGATCCAGTCGGCACGCAGCGCCGGCAGCCCGACGGACGGATCGCTGCCCGGACCCGCCGTGCGGTAGACGTGCACGTCGGCATTGGGTCCGTCGGGGGAGTCGTCGAGACTGATCGCAGTGACGGGCACGCGGATGTCGCCCTCGACGAGGTGGTGCAGATGATGCTTGGGATGGATCTCGGACATCGAGAAATCCTCACTTCCTTCGCCGGCATGACCCGGGCAGGTTCGGACGGTCCGAGTGGCATCAACTCGATCTCAGCCCTCTGCCGAGGGCTCCCGTGTGGGTGTGATCAACGTAACCCAGATCGGGGGAGCGTTCTACGGTGGGGTCATGCGACGTCCCCCGGCAGTGGTGACCGTGGCCGGCAGCGACCCCAGCGGCGGCGCCGGTCTGCAGGCCGACCTGAAGACCATCGGCGCACTCGGTGGATACGGAATGGCGGTGGTGACCGCGTTGACCGCGCAGAACACCCACGGTGTCGACGCCGTTCACGCTGTTCCTGCCGATTTCGTTGCAGCGCAGTTTGATTCACTGGTCACTGATGTTCGTATCGACGCTGTGAAGACCGGCATGCTTGCATCGGCCGCCGTCACGGACGTCGTCTGCGAGTTCGTGCGATCGGGCCTGTCGCGTGGAACGTGCGTGGTCGTCGACCCGGTGATGGTGTCGACCAGTGGGCATCGCCTCATGGCTCCGGACGCGTTGGACGCGATGCGGCGTCTGGTCGGCTGCGCGAGCATCGTGACGCCCAACCTGGCCGAGGCGGCCGCACTGCTCGGCGAGGCCGAGGCGGGTGACGAGCGGGCCATGGTGACGCAGGGGCGGCGGCTGCTCGACCTCGGCGTCGGGGCGGTGCTGATGAAGGGCGGCCATCTGGCGGGTGACCCGGTCGACGTCCTGATCAGCGCGGACACGGTGGAGCGGTTTGCGCAGCAGCGGGTCGCGACGCGCAACACGCACGGAACGGGGTGCGCGCTGTCGGCGGCGCTCGCCACCATGCATCCGCAATTGGGGTCGTGGTCGCAGGCCGTCGCGGCGGCGAAGACCTGGCTCACCGAGGCGTTGCGCCAGGCGGATCGGCTCGAGATCGGGGCGGGTGCGGGCCCGGTGCACCACCTGCACCGGTGGTGGTGAGGTCAGTGGCGCCGCCCGACCGCTCGGCGCACCCGCCTGGCCGGTCGGCGGGTTCGTCGACGACGTCATGGTGACCGGGGCCACAGCCGGGCCATAATCGCGCCATGAGTTCGTACGTGGAGCAGTACCGGCGCAGCATGTCCGGCCCGGAGGGGTTCTGGCTGGATGCCGCGGAGGCGGTCGATTGGTTCCGCAAGCCGAAGAAGGCGCTGGACGACCAGCAGCCGCCGTTCTACCGCTGGTACCCCGACGGGCAGCTCAACATCTGCTACAACGCGCTCGACCGGCACGTGATCAAGGGTGACGCCGACCGCACAGCGCTCATCTACGACAGCCCCGTCACAGACACCAAGCGCAGCTACTCCTACGCCGAACTGCTCGACCTCGTCGGTCGTGCCGCAGGAGTGCTGCGCGCACTCGGTGTCGAGCGCGGCGACCGTGTCGTGGTCTACCTGCCGATGGTGCCCGAAGCGATCGTCACGATGCTCGCGTGCGCTCGCATCGGAGCCGTGCATTCGGTGGTGTTCGGCGGCTTCGCACCGGCCGAACTCGCCACCCGCATCGACGATGCTCAACCGAAGGTGATCGTCACCGCCTCGTGCGGGGTCGAGCGTTCCCGCGTGGTGCCGTACAAGCCGATGGTCGACGATGCGATCGAGCGCGCGCAGCACAAGCCCGAGCGGGTGCTTCTCGTGCAGCGGCCGCAGCTCGAGGCCGAGATGGGCGAGCGCGACATCGACTGGGCGACGGCGATGAAGCCCGGCGCGGTCGAGCCGGCCGGCTGTGAGTCGATGCTCGCGACCGACCCGCTCTACGTGCTCTACACCTCCGGGACCACCGGTAAGCCCAAGGGCATCGTGCGCGACCACGGCGGCTACACGGTCGCGCTGCAGTGGTCGATGACCAACGTCTACGGCATGTCGCCTGGGGAGGTGTGGTTCACCGCGTCCGACGTCGGGTGGGTCGTCGGGCACTCCTACATCGTCTACGCGCCGCTGATCGCCGGGTGCACCACGGTGCTGTTCGAAGGCAAGCCCGTCGGCACGCCCGATGCCTCCACCTTCTGGCGGATCATCGCCGAGAACGACGTGAAGGCGTTGTTCACCGCGCCGACCGCCTTCCGTGCGATCAAGAAGGAAGACCCCGACGGCGCACTCGTGGCCGGGCACGATGTGTCGGGGTTCCGCACCCTGTTCATGGCCGGTGAGCGGCTCGACCCCGACACCTGGCAGTGGGCCACCGACAAGCTCGACGTGCCGGTCATCGACAACTGGTGGCAGACCGAGACCGGATGGCCGATCGCCTCCAACCTGGTGGGCCTCGAGCCGTTGCCGATCAAACCGGGTTCGGCCACCGTGCCGGTGCCGGGCTACGACGTGCAGATCCTCGACAGCCAGGGGCAGCAGGCGCCGGCCGGCACCGAGGGCGCCGTCTGCATCAAGCTGCCCTTGCCCCCGGGGACGCTCCCGACCTTGTGGCAGGACGATGCGCGGTACGAGTCGTCGTACCTGTCGGCCTACCCGGGCTACTACCTCACCGGCGACGGCGGCTACCTCGACGACGACGGCTACCTGTTCGTGCTCGGCCGCACTGACGACGTGCTCAACGTCGCCGGCCACCGGCTGTCGACCGGCGGCATCGAGGCAGCACTCGCCGGGCATCCCGCCGTCGCCGAATGCGCCGTGATCGGTGTGGCCGACCCGCTGAAGGGGCAGGTGCCCCGGGCGCTGGTCGTGCTCAAGGCCGGCGACCAGTGGGCCGACCTCGACGACGCAGCCCTGGAGCAGCTGCGCGGTGAACTCGGCAGGCGGGTGCGCGAGGAGGTGGGGCCGATTGCGACGCTGCAACAGGTCGACGTCGTCGCAGCGTTGCCGAAGACCCGTTCGGGCAAGATCCTGCGCAAGACGATGCGTCAGATGGCCGACGGTCAGGAGGCGCCGGTGCCCTCCACCATCGAGGACGCCACGGTGCTCGACGCGCTCGCGAGAATCCTCGGGCGAGAGGGCACTTCACAGGGCTAGTGTCACAAGGGTGAGTGACACTCCGTCCCCTTTCCCGGCCCGACTGCAAGCTTGACCCCGGCCGACGCCGCCGATGTCACCGACGAGCTCGTCACCACCGAGCACGTGCCGGTGACGCCGGACGGCGAGCTGCCCTACACCGCGCAGACCGGGCGGGTCGTGCTCTGGAAGGACGAGGTCAAGGACGACGTCTGGCAGGGGCGCGAACCCGTCGCGCAGCGCGGGTGTTGAAGGGGCGCAAGCCCTCGGGGTTCCACGGCTTCACCGCCGACCTCGAATCGGTCGCCGAGATCATCCGGCAGTGGGTGAGCGACCAAGGTCGTTGGCTCTCAACGAAATTCCTGATCGGGGAGTCGTACGGCACGACCCGTGCTGCCGGGCTCGCGCAGCTGCTGCAGGACGACGGCATGTACCTCAACGGGCTGATGCTGAACGGCGCAACGCCGTTCACCGCCGCGGAGGATTCGCTCGCGCACCTCGCCATCGCGCGGGAGCGCCATGACGACATTGAACACCACTACTACCCGGCGGGTCACATGATGCACGTGCACGAGCCGTCTCGGGTGCAACAGTCGGCCGACCTGCGTGACTTCGTGCGGCGCCGCTCGGGTGGGCCTGCCTGACCCGGTTCGTTCTGACCCGCTCGAGCGGGTCAGAACTCGACCGCGACGACCGCGCGCCGTTTCGACGGACGGTGCACGATCTCAAAACCGGCGTCGAGGTAGGTCGTGAGCCGGCCGGGATGCTCCTCGCCCCACGTCGCGTTGTCGTCGGTGCCTCGGTTGGGAGTTGGATGGGTGAACGGGAGATGCTCCTCCCGCTCCGGCAACCAGCTCCCGTACGCGCACCAATTCCTGTGCACCGTGCCCGCTCAGCCGACGGACGCGGCCAGCTCGGCCTCCGAGCGCGGGATTGCAGAATTCGTTGCCCTCGGGGTCGGCCAAGATGACCCATCCGCTGCCGGGGCCGCGGATGCCGCGGTGGTCGCCGACCTGCACAGCGCCGATGCCGAGCAGTCGCTCGACCTCCTCGTCGCGGGTGCCGGTGCGCGGACGCAGATCGAAGTGCAGACGGTTCTTCACAGTCTTGGATTCGGGCACCTCGATGAAGAGGATGTGGTGTCCCGAGTCTGGGTCGAGGATCATGCACTCCTCGTGGCCCGGCTCGTTGGGGTCGTCGCAGACGTCGACGTAGTCGAGCACCTTCTTCCAGAACTCGCTGAGTTCGTAGGCATTGCGACAGTCGACGGAGGTGTGTGAGACGAAGCAGCTCATGGCCGAAGCCCACCACCGGGGGTCTGCGTGGGACAACCGATTTACGTGGATCGAGGTGCCCACCCCGAGGTGTGATTTCCGGCCCTGCGCCGACGCGTCCGGCCGCTGCGGCGTGCGGTCGGCGTAGCGTGAGTCGGGTGATCGACCAACACACGGAGGTGGAGCGATGACCGACGAGAGCACCCCGAACACCGACGAGGAATCGGTCGACCAGGACGTGAAGCAGGCGGAGGAGGCCGCTGCGGGCCCGGCGGAGGAACGCGACCCCGGCAACGGCACGCCGGCGTCGACGGGCGAGGTCGAGTAGCCTCACCGCCACTCGACGGGCTGCTCCATTGCGCCGAAATCAGTGTGCCACAACGAATCCGCGAGTTCCAACGCGGCGGCGGCCCACGGCGTGAGGCGGGTGCCGGGCGTACATCGGTGGGGGGTGAAGCGCACGAGGCCGCCCATTGCGGCCGGACCGAGCTCGAGGCGGCCCACCGCCGCCCCCTCGTCGTCGCACGGCCGCAGCTCGTCAGGCGTGCCGGCAACGAGCACGGTCGTGGTCTCGGACGGCGACACCGACCCCGTCGACAGGTAGGCGGTGCCGAAGCGGTGGGCGTCGAGTTCGTCCAGCAGCCGTTGCTCCACGGCGTCGGCATCGAAGTCGAGGTGAACGCCGGAACGCACCGTCTGATCGAGCAGGTTCAGCGGCACGTCGACGCCCTTGTCGAGCGCGCTGATGCCGCCGGAGAACCGTGGGTTGAGCTCGTGGGCACGAAAGCCCTCGGCGGTGAGGATGCCGTCGATGCCGAACGCGCCTCGATAACCGTGAACACGCGCGAGCACCTCGCCGGTGGCGCGTGCGGCGGCGCGCATCTGGTGCCGTTGCGCCGCCGACGGGTCCCACCAGCTGGAGATGCCGGCCTGCACGAACCCTGTGCCGCCGACCGGCCGCAACATGCACAGTTCCACGGGGCGCAGGATGAGTACGCCTTGGTCGGTGACGATTCCGTGGATGCTGCACGGCTGCCCTTCGAGGAACGGCATGACCCGCGCCGTCCGCCCGGAGGCGCAGACGCGTTCCAAGATCGGTTCGGGTTCGGCGCCGGGCCGCAACCACCAAACCTTCGAGGCGCCGCCGTTCAAACCGTGGGAGGCGTCGGCGGAGATGACGACGCCGGCACCTTCATCGAGTCGGGCAGCGCCGGCGCGCAGCGATCGACGGTCTGCGGTGACGATCTCCTCCGGTGCCGTCGCCAGCCCGGCGGCAGTGAAGATCGGGCCGCACAAGGTCTTGTCCTCGAGCGCCTCGTCGGCGGCTGACCGCCCACCGAACGAAGCTCGTCCGAAGATGAGCCGGGGGGACGCCGTGGGCGTCGTGGAGATGACCAGAGCCGCGCCGGTCGGATCGAACCGCTCGACGGCCTCCAGCACCTCGACCGGCGGGTCGTCGAGCAGGCGCGTCCACGCCGAGAGTTCGTCCGTTGCCGAACGTACGGGTGCGCCGTAGCCGGTGCGCACGACGGTGAGGTCGTCGCCCGACGGCAGTGGACCGGTGCCGTCGCCGAAGGTGAGGACCAACTGTGCCGTCACCCCGAGTTGCCGATAGTGCTCGACGCGGGTGGCCGTGGCGGCGAGCACCGGTGCGAAGACGATGACCTTCCGCCCACGCAGACGGTCGGCCTCCTGCGACCGAAGGATCGCGACCAGCTCGTCCAGCGGGTCGCTCACGCCAGTGGCTCGGCCTCGATCACGAACCCCCGGGCGCGCAGGCGCTCGACGTACGGCATTCCCAATGCCGTTGCCGGAGTGAGCAATCCGCCTTGGCGGCCCTCTGGAAGCGGCAGGTCGTCGCGTTGCAGGGCGAGAGCCAGACCGGCCTCGCCGAGCATCACGCAGGTGGCCGCGTACCCGGGGTCGCCCTGAGCCGAGACGACCGAGTGCCACTTGCGTCCGGTGGTCGTGGTGGTGCGGATGTCCATCTTGAAGAAGCCCTCGTTGCGGGCCTTCTCGCTCGGCCCGGTGCCGGGCGCCGGCACGACCTTCTTGACGAGGGGTCGCAGGAAGCCGACGTTCATCGCGCCGAGCGCCGCGCCCAGGCCACCGGCGACGGCGTAGCCGGTGAGTCGCCCGTTGATGCCGCGGCCGGTCTTCATCACCTCGCGGTAGCGGAACGAGCGCCCGTAGGAGTGTGCCGAAAGCGCGTTGCTGCGACGCACCACGCGGGTGTTGTAGGTGGCCATGACGAAGGGCGCGGTCCAGGCGCCGATCTCGCCGTCCTCCCGGACTGCGGCCGAGTCCTTCCACTCGCCGGCCGGCTCGGCGGCACGGTCGGGGGAGAGGCCGAACTTGTCGGTCACCACCTTGCGGCGTTCCTTGTCGGCCTTGATCGCATCGACCTGACCCATCATCGAGGCGATGGTTCCGCCGCTCACCCCGCCCTTCAGCGACGCGTACGTCGTGGTGTCGCCCAGCTCGCCGTCGCCCGCGGCACGCACCGCGTCGGCGAGCACGAACACCCCGATGTCCGACGGCACCGAGTCGTAGCCGCAGGAGGGAACGATGCGCGCACCGGTGGCGTTCGCCCGCTCGTCGAAGCCGTCGATCGCGTCGCGGTGGAACAGCACCTCGCCGGTGAGGTCGACGTAATCGGTGCCGGCGTCGGCGCAGGCCTCCACCAACGGCAGGCCGTACGAGGCGTAGGGGCCGACGGTGGTGATGACCACCTTTGTGCGCTCCGCCATGGCCCGCAGCGAGGCCGGATCGCCCGAATCCGCGGTGACGAGGTCCCACTCACGCGCGGCGGCCGGAAGGTCGGCGCGGACGTCCTGCAGTTTGTGCTCGTTGCGTCCTGCCAGGGCGATGCGCGTGCCGCTCGGCGCGTGCGTGGCCAGGTGGGCTGCGGTGAGTTCGCCGACGAACCCGGTGGCGCCGAACAGGACGATGTCGAACTCGCGATCACGGGAAATCATGAGCCCACCGTAGAGCCGCATCGGCACGGGGCGGACCGAACCGCCCGGCGGCTCTTCATAGACTGTGACTCAGGTCGCACCCGACCTCGCACCACCGACCCAGGAGCCGACACACCATGGCGCTGAGCACCTTCGACCTCTACTCGATCGGCATCGGACCCTCGTCGTCCCACACGGTCGGCCCGATGCGGGCGGCCAAGATGTTCGTCGACGGACTGGCCGAGTCGGGTCGCACCGACGACGTGGTGCGCGTGCACGCACAGCTGTTCGGGTCGCTCGGCGCCACCGGCCACGGCCACGGCTCCGACAAGGCGGTGCTGCTCGGGCTGGAAGGCGAGGATCCGGAGACCGTCGACGTCGACTCCGCCGACGCCCGGGTGCAGAACATGAAGGTGCGCCGACTGGTGCGTCTCGGGGGCAGCCATGTCGTCGCCTTCGACCCGGACAAGGACCTCGTGATGCATCGGCGCAAGTCGTTGCCCACCCATCCGAACGGGATGCAGTTCGACGCCTTCGACGCGGCGGGCGAGGTGATCGAGAGCAAGATCTACTACTCCGTCGGCGGTGGCTTCATCGTCGACGAGCACGCCACGGGTGCCGACCGCGTCGTGCAGGACGACACGCCGCTGCCGCTGCACTTCACCACCGGTGAACAACTGCTCGCGATCTGTGAGCGCGAGGGGTTGTCGATCAGCGAGGTGATGATGCGCAACGAGCAGGTCTGGCGCAGCGAACAGCAGATCCGCGACGGCTTGCTGCACATCTGGTCGGTGATGCAGGAATGTGTGCGCAACGGGTTCGGCCGCGAGGGCGTGCTGCCCGGCGGTCTGAAGGTGCCGCGCCGCGCGCCCGGGCTCTACCGCCAGCTGGGCCAGTCGGATTCACGCAAGGATCCGCTGCACGTCATGGACTGGGTGAACCTCTACGCGCTCGCCGTCAACGAGGAGAACGCCTCGGGCGGACGGGTCGTCACGGCACCCACGAACGGCGCGGCCGGCATCATCCCGGCGGTGCTGCACTACTACCGCGATTTCGTCGAGGGCGCCGACGACGACGGCGTCGTGCGGTTCCTGCTCACCGCGGCGGCGATCGGCATCCTGTTCAAGGAGAACGCGTCGATCTCCGGCGCCGAGGTCGGGTGCCAGGGCGAGGTGGGCTCGGCCTGCGCGATGGCGTCCGGTGCGCTGTGCGAGGTGCTCGGCGGCAGCCCGTTGCAGGTCGAGAACGCCGCGGAGATCGGCATCGAGCACAACCTCGGGCTCACCTGCGACCCGGTGGGCGGACTTGTACAGATCCCGTGCATCGAGCGCAACGCCATCGCCTCGGTGAAGGCGATCAACGCAGCACGCCTGTCGCTCAACGGTTCCGGCACTCACCACGTCAGCCTCGACAAGGCGATCAAGACGATGCGCGACACCGGACGGGACATGTCGATCAAGTACAAGGAGACCGCGCGCGGTGGTCTCGCGGTCAACGTCATCGAGTGTTGAGCACGGCGAAACGGTTCGCCCTGGCGCCAGGGCACCGGGGCGAATCACTTGTCGGACGGAGCGGCTGACCGACGCGGGTCTTCCCGCAGCGGTCAGGCTGCGGCCTTGTGGCGGCCGACCACGACCGGCGGCCGACGCCGGTTGAAGAAGTTGGTGGCGGCGAGCGCGACGGCGGTGCCGATCACTCCCCAGAGGGCGAGGGTCAGGACATGGCCGCCCACGCCGTGGCTGCCGAAGTAGACGATGCGCCGAACCGCATCGGTGGCGGCACCGTTGGGCAGCACGTAGGCGATCGCCCGCCAGAAGGTAGGCAGCAGATGCGGCTGGAAGGCGCCGCCCGCGCTCGGGTTGCCCAGGACCACGAACAGCAGGATCGCCAGGCCGACGCCGATCAGGCCGAACAACGCCTGGAGCGCGATGGTCGTGGCCGCCACGGCGAAGACCACGAGCGCGCCGATTCCCCACAGCTGCAGGAAATGGCCGGTGAGGGCGCCGAGCAGCTGATCGACGATCAATGCACCACCCAGACCCGACACCACCGCGTGGAACGCGACCACGCACAAGCGGATGACCAGGTGGTGCAACGACTGGGCGCGGTGGCCGGCGAGGACTCCCAGCGCGGCTGCGAGCAGGTAGCCGCCGACCATCCAGCCGACCACGAGGTAGAAGCCGGTCAGGCCACGGGCGTCGCCTGCCTCCAGCGGCACGACATCGTCGCTGACGACCGTGCGGCCCTGCTTCTGGGCGACCTGAGCGAAGATCTCCTCCGTGGCGCTCACGATGCCTGAGCCGCCACCGCCGGCGACCACCAGCGTGTCCTGCTTCCCACTGGGGTTCAGCACGTAGGCGGCGTCGACGCGGTGGTCCTTGACCATCGCCACGGCGGCGTCGCGGGACTCGACCACCTGAGGGGAGACGGGGTGTCCGTCGATCTTCTCGAGCTGGGCCGCGATCTGGTCGGCCTGCTGTGCGGGGGCCACCACGGCCACCGGGATGTCACTGGGCTTCGGCGAGTGGAACGCCCCGACGTACGACCAGATGAAGGCGAGTTGTATCAGGAGGACCCCGGCCACGAGGGCGAGTCTGTTGGGGGTGAACGCCTCGCGCAGGTCGGCTCGAATGCTCATTTGTCGTCTCTCCTCATTTCGCGCCCGATGAAGGGCGCGCTCGTTCGAAGGCCAGTTGTAGTCGCTCGCTGAACAGGACGAAGCGGATCTCTTCCAACTCCATGTCGGCCCCGGTCACCGCCGACCAGGCGATGCGGGCCACCTCTTCCGCGTCCCAACCGTAGACCCCGGCGCTGATCGCGGGAAATGCGATCGAGCGTGCATGCAGGTCTGCGGCGACCTCGAGCGAACGAGTGAAGCAGGACCGCAGGAGTGCCGGATCTGTCTGTCCGGCGTGGCGATTGGGGCCCACCGTGTGGATCACCCATCGGCTCGGCAGATCGAAGGCCTCGGTCGCGACGGCGTCACCGACCGGTAGTCCGTCCGGCAGCCGGGTGCGGCGCAACTCGCGGCACGCCTGCAGCAGGCGGGGTCCGGCGGCCCGGTGGATCGCGCCGTCGACGCCGCCCCCGCCGAGCAGGGACGAGTTGGCGGCGTTGACGATCGCGTCGACCTGCTCGACCGTGATGTCGCCCTGCACACACGTGATTTCGCTGGCCATGGCGCCACTGTCGCAACCCTTGTGTCATCCCGCAAGGACCCGGTGTGGGGCCCGTCTGCACCGCGCCGGTCGGGAAACCGCTGACCGGCTGCCGAGACGCCTCGCGGAAGATGGCGGAGACCGCCACTGAATCTGCGACCTGGCTCACAGCACCGCGCCCGGGGACATAGGCTCGGACGCGTACCGAATCGCCAGCTAGGAGGGCCCTTGTGGTCAGGCAACTGAAGAACTTCATCGACGGCAAGTACGTCGAGGCGCAGACCGATGCGACGCAGGACATCATCGACCCGACGACGGCGCAGGTGGTGGCTAAGGCACCCATCTCCACCGAGGCCGACGTCGACGCCGCCTACGCCGCCGCGAGCAAGGCGTTCGCGGGGGAGTGGGGGCAGACCACGCCGAGCGAGCGGCAGCAGGCGCTGCTGAAGTTCGCCGACGCGATCGAGAAGCGCGCCGAGGAGTTCGTGAAGCTCGAGGCCGAGAACACCGGCAAGCCCTACGCCCTGACGACCTCCGAAGAGGTCCCGCCGATGGTCGACCAGCTGCGCTTCTTCGCAGGCGCCGCGCGGGTGCTCGAAGGTCGCGCGTCGGCGGAGTACATGAAGGGTCACACCAGCTGGATCCGTCGTGAACCGATCGGTGTCGTCGGCCAGGTGACTCCGTGGAACTACCCGATGATGATGGCGATGTGGAAGATCGCGCCGGCGCTCGCCGCAGGCAACTCCGTCGTACTCAAGCCGAGCGACACGACCCCCGAGACCACACTGCTCATGGCCGAGATCGCTTCGGAGTTCCTGCCCGCCGGCACCTTCAACGTCGTCACCGGCGACCGCGACACCGGCCGCCTGGTGGTCGAGCACAAGACCCCGCAGCTGGTCGCGATCACGGGCTCGGTGCGCGCCGGCATGCAGGTGGCGGAGTCGGCGTCCAAGGACCTCAAGCGGGTGCACCTCGAACTCGGCGGCAAGGCGCCGGTGATCGTGTTCGACGACGCCGACATCGAGGCCGCCGTCGAGGGCATCGCCATCGCCGGTTACTTCAACGCCGGTCAGGACTGCACCGCCGCCACCCGCGTGCTCGCCGCGCCCGGCATCCACAACGACTTCGTCGCAGCACTCGCCGAATACGCCAAGAACGAGGCCAAGGTCAGCACGCCCGACGACGAGGACGCCCTCTTCGGCCCGGTCAACAACGCCAACCAGTTGCAGCGCGTCACCGGCATGCTCGAGCGCCTCCCCGGGCACGCGTCCGTCGCCGCCGGCGGCAACCGCGTGACCGCGCTCGGCGACGGTTACTTCCTCGAGCCGACCGTCGTGTCGGGTCTGAAGCAGGACGACGAGGTCATCCAGGACGAGATCTTCGGCCCGGTGATCACCGTCCAGCAGTTCACCGACGAGGACGAAGCCATCAAGTGGGCCAACGGCGTGCAGTACGGCCTGGCCTCCTCGGTCTGGACGCGCGACTTCGGGCGGGCGATGCGCGTCTCGAACGCGCTCGACTTCGGCTGCGTTTGGATCAACACCCACATCCCGCTGGTCGCCGAGATGCCGCACGGTGGCTTCAAGCACTCCGGCTACGGCAAGGACCTGTCGATGTACGGCTTCGAGGACTACACGCGCGTCAAGCACGTCATGGCCAACCTCGACTCCTGAGCACCGCGCGAAGCGCCCAGCCGTTTTGTAACGAATCGTCGCAAACGGGTGAGTGGTTCGTCTCGTAGCCAGTAGTCTCTCGCCACACGGCAGGGGGCCGGGCAACCATCGGTTGCCCGGCCCCCTGCGCGGCTCACCCAGAACGTGCCCAGAAAGTGTAAGGAGCAGCGGGATGACACGGCGACAGCCTCCTGCGGACCCAGCGGTCCGTGACCTCGTGCGGATGGCCCAGCAGGCGGGCCTTTCGCGCCGCGCACTGCTCGGCATGACCGGGGCCGGCGCGCTCGCCGCGGTCACCGCCGCGTGTGCCCCGCCGCAGCCGCCGGCCGGGAGTGCTGCCGCCAAGGTGCAGCTTCCGGTCGACGTCTCCGACACCGACAAGATCGTCAACTGGGCCAACTGGACGGCCTACCTCGACTATGACGACAAGACGAAGAAGTACCCGACGCTGGAGGCCTTCAGCAAGGAGACCGGCATCAAGGCGTCCTACTCCGAGGACATCGACGACAACGACACCTACGTCAACAAGGTGGCGCCGCAGCTGCGCGCGAAGCAGGACATCAACCGCGACATCATGGTGCTCACCGACTGGATGGCCAACCGCGTCATCCGCGACGAGCTCGTGCAGCCGCTCGACCTCATCTCGATGAAGAACGTGTGGCGGCTGCGTCCCTCGCTGCAGGAGGTGTCGTTCGACCCGGGCCGGCAGCACTCCATCACCTGGCAGTCCGGCTTCGCCGGGCTCGCCTACGACAAGACCAAGACCAGCCCGGTCAAGGCCATCGCCGACCTGTGGCGCAGCGACCTCAAGGGTCGGGTCGTGGTGCTGTCGGAGTTCCGCGACACCGTCGGGCTGATCATGCAGAGCCAGGGCGTCGACATCTCCAAGGATTTCACCAAGGCGCAGGTGGAGAAGGGCATGGACGAGATCAGCAAGCGGATCAGCGACGGGAACATCCGTCGGGTGAAGGGCAACGCCTACCTGGAGGACCTCAAGGCCGGCAACGCCGTGGCCGGCATCGTGTGGTCGGGCGACATGTTCGTGCTGCGTGCCGAGACCGGGAACGACAACTGGGAGTTCGTGATCCCCGACTCCGGCGGCACGCTGTGGAGCGACAACATGATGCTGCCGATCACCGCACGCCACCGTAAGAACGCGCACAAGCTCATCGACTACTACTTCGACCCGGCGGTGGCGGCCGAAGTGGCCGCCTATGTCAATTATGTGTGTCCGGTGGAGGGCGCTCAGGCGGAGATGGAGAAGCTGGACAAGGAGCTCGCCCAGAGCCCGTTCATCTTCCCGACCGAGAGCTACATCAAGCAACACAACATTCAGGGATTCCGTGCGCTGAGCGCGTCCGAGGACGCCGACTACAGCGCCCTGTGGGCAAAGGTGGTGGGCAACTGATGGGCGCATCGGATGCACTGCGCAAGGCGACGGGTGACCTGCGACTGGAGTCGGTGACCAAGGAGTTCGCCGATTTCACGGCGGTCGACTCCCTCGATCTCGTCGTGCCACGCGGCTCGTTCTTCGCGCTGCTCGGCCCGTCGGGCTGCGGTAAGACGACGACGCTACGCATGGTCGCCGGACTCGAGCAGCCCACCTCGGGCCGCGTGCTCATCGGCGACACCGACCTCACCGGCAGTCGGCCCTACGAGCGCCCGGTCAACACCGTGTTCCAGTCGTACGCACTGTTCCCGCACCTCACCGTGCGCGACAACGTGGCCTTCGGGCCGAAGCGTCGAGGCGTGAAAGACGCTCTTGCACAAGCAGATTCGACGCTGGATCTGGTGCAGCTGACGCACCTGGCCAAGCGCAAGCCGCAGCAGCTTTCCGGTGGTCAGCAACAGCGCGTCGCGGTGGCCCGGGCCTTGGTCAACCAGCCCGAGGTGTTGTTGCTCGACGAGCCCCTCGGTGCCCTCGACCTCAAGCTGCGTCGCGAGATGCAGGTGGAGCTCAAGCGCATTCAGACCGAGGTCGGACTCACCTTCATCCACGTCACCCACGACCAGGAGGAGGCCATGACGATGGCCGACACGGTCGCGGTGATGAATGCCGGACGCATCGAACAGATGGGTGCCCCGGAGGCCCTCTACGACCTGCCGAAGACCGCGTTCGTCGCGACCTTCCTCGGGCAGTCCAACCTGACCAAGGGCACGGCGTCCAAGGACGGTGACTGGGTCACCTTCGCCTACGCGCAGGAGCGGTTCGGGGTGCCTGCCGCCCGCGCGGCGAAGACGAGCGGGGAGGTGCTGCTCGGCGTCCGCCCGGAGAAATGCCGGGTGCACGAGACCAACCCCGGGCCGTCGACCGAGCAGCGCAGCGTGATGGGTCCGGCGACCGTGCTCGACGTGTCGTTCATCGGCGTGGCGACCAACTACCTGGTGCGGTCGCCGGCCGGCAACACCTGGGCGATCTACGAGCAGAACATGGACGTCGAGCCGCAGCACCTCAAGCCCGGCGATGACGTCTGGGTGAGCTGGGCGCCGCAGCACGCATTCATCGTCGACGACGGCGAGCGGGCACTGCTGGACGAGGAAGCCGCGTCATGAGTCGGCGCTGGACGCCCTATCTGCTCCTGCTGCCCGGTCTCATCTGGCTGACCCTGTTCTTCATCGTGCCGCTGATCCAGTTGGCGTCGGTGAGCCTGCAGTCGGGCTTCCCTGGCTACCCGGGCTACTACTACCGCGACCTCAACTTCGGAAATTTCTGGGACGCGTGGACGCAGTTCGCCGGCCACTTCGGGCGCTCGCTGCTCTACGCCGGCATGGCCACGTTCTTCGCGTTCTGCCTGGCCTACCCGTTGGCGTACGCGATGGCGTTCAAGGTCGGCAAGTGGCGCAACGTGATGCTCGTGTGTGTCATCGCGCCGTTCTTCACCTCGTTCATCCTGCGCACCGTCGCCTGGCGACAGATCCTCGCCGACGAGGGGCCGGTGGCGAAGGTGTTGAACTTCTTCCACGTCCTGCAGTTCATGCCCAGCGGGCGGCTCACCGAGACCTGGATCGCGGTCGTCGCCGGCCTGACCTACAACTTCCTCCCGTTCATGGTGTTGCCGATCTACGCCTCGCTCGAGCGCGCCGACCACCGGGTGATCGAGGCGGGGCAAGACCTGTACGCGAACGGCTTCACCACCTTCCGCACGGTGACCTTGCCGATGAGCATGCCGGGCGTCATCGCCGGCACCCTGCTGACCTTCATCCCGGCCGCCGGCGACTACGTCAACGCCGACCTGCTCGGGTCCGACCGCAGCACCAAGATGGTCGGCAACGTCATCGAGAGCCAGTTCTTCAAGGTGCCCGGCGGGTTCCCGATCGCTGCCGCGCTGTCGTTCACGCTGATGGCGATGATCCTCGCGATGGTGTTCGTCTACGTCCGTAAGTTCGGAACGGAGGAGGTGCTGTGAGCGCTGTTGCCAAGACCGGCGCGGCAGGCACTGCCGCGATGTCCCCGCTGACCCGCGTCCAGCGTTGGATCGCCGACCGCATCGCGGTGATCATCGCGATCGCTGTGCTGCTCTACCTGTTCGTACCGGTGGCGTACACGTTCGTGTTCTCCTTCAACGACTACCGCAAGTCGAACATCACCTGGAGCGGTTTCACCCTCAAGCACTGGGAGAACCCGTGCGGTGCACCGGGAGTGTGCGACGCGTTGCAAACCTCGATCAAGGTGGGTTTCCTGGCCACCCTGATCGCCACGATCATCGGCACGGCGCTCGCGTTCGCGTTGGTGCGGCACAACTTCCGCGGACGCGGCGCCGGAAACGTGCTGGTGTTCCTGCCGATGGCCACACCCGAGATCGTGCTCGGCGCGAGCCTGCTGACGATCTTCGTGCAGGGCTTCACCTTCATGAAGCTCGGTTTCTGGACGATCGTCATCGCCCACATCATGTTCTGCATCAGCTTCGTGGTGGTCACCGTGAAAGCCCGTCTGCAGAGCCTCGATCCACGGTTGGAGGAGGCGGCGCAAGACCTGTACGCCGGGCCGGGCACGACCTTCTGGCGGGTCACCTTCCCGCTGGTGCTGCCCGGCATCGTGTCGGCGGCGTTGCTGGCGTTCTCGCTCAGCTTCGACGACTTCATCATCACCAACTTCGTGTCGGGTGACGAGACGACCTTCCCGAAGTTCGTCTACGTGTCCTACCTGCGTGGAATTCCGGCTCAAGCCAACGTGATCGGTTTCTCCATGTTCCTCATCGCGGTGTTGCTCGTCATCGCCGGCCAAGTGATCAGCAGCAAGCGGAGGAGTTGACCATGCGCATCCTGATGATCGGCGCCGGCGGAGTCGGGTCGGCAGCGGCGAAGATCCTCGTCGAACGTGACTTCTTCGAGGCGCTCGTGATCGCCGACTACGACCCCGCCCGGGCGACGGCGGCGGCCGAGGCGGCCACGTCCCGGCGCGCGGGGGAGAGCAGGGTCAGCGCGGCGCAGATCGACGCGTCCGATGCCGACGCGGTCGCTGTGCTGGCTCGCGAACACGGGGCCACGCATGTGTTCAATGCGGTCGACCCGATCTTCGACATGCCGATCTTCGACGGCGCGTTCGCGGCCGGTGCCGACTACCTCGACATGGCGATGTCGTTGTCGCACAAGCACCCTGACGCGCCCTACATCGAGTGCGGCGAGAAGCTCGGCGACGCGCAGTTCGCCAAGGCTCAGCAGTGGGCCGACGCGGGGCGCCTTGCGCTCGTCGGCATCGGGGTCGAGCCGGGCTTGTCGGACGTCTTCGCGCGGTACGCCGCCGACCACCTGTTCAGCGAGATCGACGAACTCGGCACCCGCGACGGCGCGAACCTCGTGGTGCGCGACGACGACGGCAACGAGATCTTCGCGCCGAGCTTCTCGATGTGGACCACCATCGAGGAGTGCCTCAACCCGCCGGTGATCTGGGAGAAGGAACGCGGCTGGTTCACGACCCCGCCGTTCTCCGAGCCGGAGGTCTTCGACTTCCCCGAAGGCATCGGGCCCGTCGAGTGCGTCAACGTGGAGCACGAGGAAGTGCTCCTCATGCCGCGCTGGGTCGACTGTCGGCGGGCCACCTTCAAGTACGGCCTGGGGGAGGAGTTCATCAACATCCTCAAGGTGCTGCACACGCTCGGGCTCGACTCCACCGAGAAATTGCGGGTGAAGGGGGTCGAGGTCTCTCCGCGCGACGTCGTGGCTGCTGTCCTGCCCGACCCGGCCACCCTCGGCCCGCGGATGTCCGGCAAGACCTGCGCCGGCCTCTACGTGACAGGCAAGGGCAAGGACGGCGCGCCGCGCGCGACGTACCTCTACCACGTCGTCGACAACGCCGACACCATGCGCGACTACGACGCCCAGTGCGTGGTGTGGCAGACCGCGATCAATCCCGTTGTCGCACTGGAGCTTCTGGCCACCGGCATGTGGTCGGGCAGTGGCGTGCTGGGGCCGGAGGCCTTCGACGCCGTCCCGTTTCTCGACCTGTTGAAGGACTACGGGTCGCCCTGGGGGATGCAGGAGAAGCCGGTCGGCTGATCGGCACCGGTCGGCGCACCAACTCGCGTCGGACGCGACTTACTCGCCGGTTCGGCGTGATACGCCCGAGTAAGTCGCGCCCGACGCGACTTCGTGTTGACACGAGAGCTTCGCGGACGGTGTTCGCGCAGTAGCTTGGCTACGAACAAGGGGTCGCAGGGGGAGTTGAACGTGGCAGAACGGTTGATGCTGGCCGAGCGGGTGTGGCTGATGCTGGCGTCCGCGAACACCGGCCGTCCGCGAGAGATGGGCCTCGGAGTCGCGGCGACCGCGGCGGCGCTTCTCGACCTGCTCGACGCCGGTGCGGTCGAGAACATCGGGTCGCGAATGCGTCCGGTCGAGCCCGCACCGCACGACCCGTTGTTGCGGCAGGCATGGGAACGAGTCACGTCCACCGCCGACGGCGATCTGGTGCGAATCACGTACGCACTCAACGAGATCCACCCCATCTGGGACGACGTGGCCGAGTCACTGCACCGACGAGGGCTCACAACTCGGCGGAGCCGACGGGTGTTCCCCGATGAGTTCGGCTTCTCCGACCGGGGCCGTACCGTGCGCCGGGAAGTGGTCGAACGATGCCGCGTGGCACTGAGTGCTCCCGACCGCCTCGACCACGACAACCGCCTGTTGCTCATGGCGCTCTGGGCCGCCGACGGCGTCGAGACCGGACTCAGCGAGTCGATGTTCCTCACCGACCACTCGGTGCTCGCGCACGTCGAGGGGTTGTTCGACGACGACCCACTGGCGACCGCCCTGGCCGAGGCGATCGCGTACACGACGAGTGTCGTTCCGCTCCGGTTGATCTGGTGATCGTGGGGAACCTGATGATCGACCAATCTACGATGAACGACCCGAGTGGGGCGAAGGGGGCGCCGCGTCGTCGGTCACTGCTGCGCATGCTTGTGCAGGGGATCGTGGTAGTGGCCGCCGTGACGGCCGTGTTCATGCTCATCTGGCCGCGCGTTGACCCCGTGCGGTATTTACCACCTGGGATCGTCCTGGTGGGGATCAACCTTGCCGGCGAATGGCTCTACCGCTGGCGAAACGACGATCCCGATGTATGACGTCGACCGTGTTGTGGACCAGGGCGACGCGCTCGATGCGCACGGCTCGCGGGTGTGGCCGGCGCTCATCGCGCTCGGACCGCTCGGCGCGGGGATGCTCGGCATCGCATACCTCACAGAGGGGCGGTGGTTCCATGCCCTGATGAACCTGTGTTTGAGCGTCACGACTGCCGTGCAGGTCAGCGGGCTTTGGCGCGGGCTGCGGGTCGACGAGCGAGGTGTGCGCACGCTGGGCCGGTTCAGGCCGATTCCGTGGCATCAGATCGTTGCCGTCGAGGCGCGCAATTACGGCGTCGAGATCGAACTTGCGCGCAAAGGTCGGCGGGTGGCCACCGGGCTGCCGGAGCGTTTCCTTCCACGAGTCCTGGGGCTGCGCGCGGCGGACTTCGATCGCAGCGACCGCGCAGACCAGCGACCCGACCCGGCGCACAAACTCGCGTCGGACGCGACTTACTCGCCGGTTCGGCGCGATACGCCCGAGTAAGTCGCGCCTGACGCGACTCGGTGCGCAGTCGGGGTGTCGGGCGATGTGTAACCGCGGTCACGTCGGCGCAATAATGGGCACATGAGTGAAACCGCGGCCTCGAAGGTCAAGACCCAGTTGTTCATCGGCGGCGAGTGGCGCGACGCCGAAGGGGGACGAACGCTCGACGTGCACAACCCCGCGACCGAGGAAGTGCTCGCCTCGGTCGCCGACGCGTCCGTCGCCGACGGCGCCGCCGCCCTCAGCGCCGCCGCTGCGGCGCAAGCCGATTGGGCGAAGACCGCCCCGCGCGACCGCAGCGAGATGCTGCGCAAGGCCTTCGAGTTGCTGACCGAACGCGCCGACTTCTTCGCCGAGCTGATGACCCTCGAGATGGGCAAGCCGCTCGCCGAGGCCAAGGGGGAAGTGGTCTACGGCTCGGAGTTCTTCCGCTGGTTCGCCGAAGAAGCCGTGCGCATCTCCGGTCGCTGGTCGACCGCGCCCAACGGCGCCACCCGCCTGGTCACCATGAAGCAGCCGGTGGGGCCGTGCCTGATGATCACGCCGTGGAACTTCCCGCTGGCGATGGGCACCCGCAAGATCGGCCCGGCGCTCGCCGCCGGCTGCACGATGGTGGTCAAGCCCGCCGCCGAGACGCCGCTGACGATGCTCGCGCTCGCCGAGCTGGTGCAGGAGGTGGGGGTGCCTGCGGGCGTCCTCAACGTGATCACAACCTCCGACTCCGGTGGCGTCATGGAGCCGCTGATCCGCGATTCGCGCGCCCGCAAGCTCACCTTTACCGGTTCCACGAACGTGGGACGCAACCTGGTCGAACAGTCCGCCGAGCAGCTGCTGCGTGTCTCGATGGAGCTCGGTGGCAACGCGCCGTTCATCGTCTTCGACGACGCTGACATCGACAAGGCGGTCGAAGGCGCGATGCTCGCCAAGATGCGCAACATCGGCGAGGCCTGCACCGCCGCCAACCGGTTCTTCGTGCACGAGTCGGTCGCCGCCGAGTTCAGCAAGAAGTTCGCCGAGAAGATGGCCGAGATGACCGTCGGCAACGGCATGGACGACGGTGTCACCGTCGGCCCGCTGATCACCGCGAAAGCCGTCGCGGGAGTGCAGGAACTGCTCGACGACGCCACCTCGCGCGGCGCGAAGGTGGTCACCGGTGGCACGCCGGTCGAGGGCAAGGGTTTCTTCTTCACCCCGACCGTGCTCACCGACGTCCCCGGCGACGCCCGGATGGCCGCCGAGGAGATCTTCGGCCCGGTCGCCGGCATCCAGACCTTCACCGACGAGGACGACGTCATCGCGCGCGCCAACGCTACCGAGTTCGGACTTGTCGGGTATTTCTTCACCCAGGACTTCTCCCGTGCCATCCGGGTGAGCGAGGCGCTCGAATACGGCATGGTCGGCGTCAACCAGGGCATCGTGTCCAACCCGGCCGCTCCGTTCGGCGGTGTGAAAGCGTCGGGCTTCGGCCGCGAAGGCGGTTTCGAGGGCATCGAGGAGTACCTCGAGACGAAGTACGTCGGGCTCGCTCTCTGACAGACGCACCGCGACACAGCACCGACCGCCGTCCGTGACAGCACGGGCGGCGGTCGCTCGTCTGTAGCGGCGTCCTCGCCTTGGCGCCTGGGGATAACTCGAACACGATTCGCCCGATCGGCCTACTGTCCCTTCCCATCCGCACGAGAGGGGACCCCGCATGAGCTACACCGTCGATCCCGACGACCTGATCGCCAATTCGCGTGCGCTGCAACGCTCCACAAACCTTGTCGGCCGGGTTCCGATCGCGGTGCGGTTGGCGTTACTGACCGTGGGCGACACCTGCGGCGACAGTGCGGCGGGCGGGCTCGCGAGCAATCTCGCGGTGAAGTGGCAGCTCGCGCTCGGCATGCTCGTCGACGGGGGAGCCAGCCTGGTCGAGAGCCTCGGCACCGCCGGCGGCGCGTACAGCCACAACGAACGCGTTGTCGTCACCGCGCTGAAGGTCGCCTCGTGACCACACCGATCACCGGCGACCCCACCGCGCTGCGCCGCGCCGCGGGGTCGATCGAAGCGGCCGCGGCTGATCTGGCGACCCACCGCGGCGACAGTCGCCGCGTGCGGCACGCCGCGCTCGCCCAGTGGGACGGCAGCGCGTCGATGGCCTTCGGCGGCACGATGGCCACCTACGGCATGGACGTCGACCGCAACGCGTCCGCGCTGCGCGCCCTGGCCGGGGCGGTGCGCACCTTCGCCGACGATCTCGAACGGCACCAGGGCGAAGACCGCACCTTGCGCAAGCAACTGTTGGGCGCCGACCACCACGTGCGGGTGTTGCGCCGCGAGCAACGGATCGCCGCCAACCCGGTCACCGCCGCACAGACCGACAACGACCTGCGCGATGCGCTGAGCCGCATGCGCGCCACCCGCAACGCCCACGACGCACTGTGGACCCGCCACCGCCGCAGCCTCGTCACCTTCCGCGCGGCACTCGACCGCACCCACCCGCCCGAACGGTTGTGGCACGAGGGCGCCCGACGCATCGGCCTGGCGAAGACGACCGTCACCGCGCTCGGCAAGGGCAAAGCGGTTGTCACTGTCTTGCGTTTGGAACGCAAACCCGTGCTCACCGAGAAGCAGGCGACCAAACATGCGGCGGCCAGTCGCAAACTGCAGCGCGGGATCCTCGGCGGGCTCGCTGACAAGAAGTGGGTGAACAAGCTCTCCGGCGGCGCCGTCGAGAAGGGCCTCGCACTCGCGGGGCCGGCGGCCAATCTGTACTTCCTCTACGAGTCGGTGAAGCCGGGCTGGAAGGACCTCAGAACCGGCGGCGGCTACACCGGCTGGCGCGATGTCGGCACCCGAGTGGCCGGCATCGCACAGATGTCCGGTGTCGTGCTGGTGCGGTTCCCTTACACCCGGGTCGCCGGGGCGACCGCGATCGGTGCGTGGATCGTCTGGAAGAGCGCGAACTCCATCCACGACAACGACGACTGGATCAACAAGGAACTGCCCAAGGTCATCAATGACCAGATCGACCAGAACGTGCCTGCCGCACCGGCGCTGCGTGCCGCCGCCCGCAAGGTGGGCTCGCTCGGTCCCTACTACGGTCGCGCCGAGATCGACCCGGCGCTGCGCCGCAGGATCGCCGAGTTGCCGCCGCCGCAGCCCGCGCCGTACAACCCGGTCTTCCATCCCGACATCCGCGGATTCACCCGGTCGATGCAGTACGGACCGCCCGCGCCTATGTCGCCCTGGGTGCACGAACGTCGACGCCAGGTGGTCACGCCGTGAGCGTCACTGCGACCTCAACACCCCGGTTGCGGCTCACCGACGAGGAGCTCGTGCTGCTCGGAGCGGAGCACCCTGCCGTCGAGCTGCCGTTCCTCGCTGGACTTAAGGAGTCCGAACGCTCGGTGGCGATCGCGGTCGCCTACCGCTCGCTCATCTCGCACGACGCCGTCGGCGACGACGGTGCGATCCGGGTGCCGGGTCATCTGCTCGATCTCGTGCAGGCCCGGCAGGACGCCGAGACGGTGTTCGCGCTCACCGGCACCGACCTGCGGCGCGAGTGCTGGACCGGCCGCTACCTCATCGGTATCGACGACCTGCTGCTCGTCGAAGACGTCGGGTCGGACGGCCTGCACACCTTCCAGTTCGTCGAACCGCACACTCTCCCTGGCCTTGTGCACGACTGGGTCGCCCCACTGGAACCCATTGCTGCCCAAGGAGGTCCGATTCCGGTCTCGCGGCTGGGGGAGCCCTGGGGCGAGCTGAGGTTTCGCCTCGACGCCACCGTGCACCGCCGCGGCCGGCCGCGCGGACGGCTGATCGGGGCGCTCGGCGGATCGGCCGGCACCTGGCTGACCGACGTCGAACCCGGCACGCCCGGCGAGATCGAACTCGAACCCACCGACCTCGACGGGTTGGTGCGACGGTTGCTCTCGCTCGCGCCGTCCGCGGTGCTCGCCGGGTGCACGGCGGACGCCGGGCACGGCGCGGCACAATGACCGCGTGACCTCACCACGCACCGTCGCCCTGCTCGGCTCCACCGGCTCGATCGGCACCCAGGCGTGTCAGATCGTCCGCGACAACCCCGACCGGTTCACGATCGTCGCGCTCAGCGCCGGCGGATCCGACTTGGAACTGCTCGCCCGCCAGGCCGTCGAGTTCGAGGTGCCGTTGGTGGGGGCGGCACGCGGCGACCGTGACGATCTGGTCGGTTTGATCCTCGAAGTGATGCGGACGACGGGCAAGAAGCTCACGCCCGAGGTCGTGGTGGGGGAGCGCGCCGCGCAGATCGTGGCCGGCTGTGGCGCCGACGTGGTCGTCAACGGGATCACCGGTTCGATCGGGTTGCGCCCCACGATCGCGGCGCTGGAAGCCAAGTCGACGTTGGCGCTGGCGAACAAGGAGTCGCTCATCGTCGGTGGCCCCGTGGTGAAGGCGTTGGCTGCACCCGGTCAGATCGTGCCGGTCGACAGCGAACACAGCGCGATCGCGCAGTCGCTGCTCGCCGGCAGGCGCTCCGAGGTGCGCAAGCTCGTGGTCACCGCCAGCGGCGGGCCGTTCCGCGGCATGGTGCGCGACGACCTGAAGAAGGTGACGCCCGCCGAAGCACTCAAGCACCCGAACTTCGCGATGGGCAAGGTGATCACGACCAACTCGGCCACCCTCGTCAACAAGGGGCTCGAGGTGATCGAGGCGCATCTGTTGTTCGACGTGCCGATCGACGACATCGACGTCGTCGTTCACCCGCAGCAGTACATCCACTCGATGGTGGAGTTCGTCGACGGCGCCGTCGTCGCCCAGATCGGGCTGCCCACGATGATGGTGCCGATCGCGCTCGGCATGGGTTGGCCCGACCGGGTGCCCGACGTCGAGACGCCGATCGACTGGACCAAGGCGTCGACCTGGCAGTTCGCCCCGCTCGACGACGAGGCCTTCCCGGCCGTGCAGCTCGCCCGCACGGTCGGCCGGGCCGGCGCGACGTACCCCGCCGTCTACAACGCGGTCAACGAGGAGTGCGTCGAGGCCTTCCACGCCGGCCGCATCGCGTTCACCGACATCGTCGACACCGTCGCCGAGGTGGTCGACGAACACACCCCGGACGCGGGCGATCTCACCGTCGAGCAGGTGCTCGCCGCCGAGACCTGGGCGCGCGGTCGCGCGGACGAGTTGCTCGCCCAGCACTGATCCGACCGTTCGCCGCAGGGCACGCACAACCTCGCGTGAGACACTTCCGCGCGTGATGTTCCTGCTCGGCGTTCTGTTCATGGTGCTCGGTGTCGGGGCCTCGATCGCCCTGCACGAGATCGGCCACCTCACCCCGGCCAAGAAGTTCGGGGTGAAGGTCACCCAGTACATGGTCGGCTTCGGGCCGACGCTCTGGTCGAAGCGCAAGGGCGAGACCGAGTACGGCGTGAAGGCGATCCCGCTCGGCGGTTACATCCGGATGATCGGCATGTTCCCGCCGCGGCCCGAGGACGAAGTGCTGCCCGACGGCACCGTGCGGGTGCGGGCATCCTCGACCGGCCGGTTCAGCCAGATGGTCGACGAAGCGCGGAGCGCCGCGTACGAGGAGGTGTCGCCCGCCGACCGACACCGCGTCTTCTACGACCTGCCGACGTACAAGAAGGTCATCATCATGTTCGGCGGACCGTTCATGAACCTCGTGATCGCCGGCGTGCTGCTCACCATCGTCGCCTGCGGCATCGGCCTGCCCGCGGTGAAGGCGGCCAAGATCTACACCGTGCAGCCCTGCCTCACGACGACGGCGACCACGTGTGCCGAGGCCGACCGATCGCCGGCGGCCAAGGCGGGTCTGAAGGACGGTGACCAGTTCGTCTCGGTCGGTGGCAAGCCGGTTACCACCGGTACCGAGGCGATCAACACCATCCGTGCCCACGGCAACCAGCCCGTCGAGGTGGTGGTCCTGCGCGGCGGCCAGCAGGTGTCGATCACCGTCACCCCCGTGTTGAAGACGATGGACAAGATCGACGCCGAGGGCAGCCCCGTCCTCAACTGGAAGGGGCAGCGCGAGCGCGCCGAGGTCGGTGTCATCGGCGCGTCGATCGGTGCCGCGAAGGTCGTCGACGAACGCCGTCCGCTGACCGATGCACCCGCCATCACCTGGGACACCTTCGTCAAGACCGGATCTGTCTTCGTGAAGATCCCGCAGAAGATGGTCGGAGTCGTCTCCGCCGCGTTCGGCAGCGGTGAACGCGATGTCAACGGGCCGGTCTCCGTCGTGGGCGTCGGCCGCATCGCCGGCGAGGTGGCCGACATCCAGCAGATCACGCTGATGGACAAGTTCGCGATGCTGCTGATGATGCTCGCCGCGCTGAACATGGCGCTGTTCGTGTTCAACCTGGTGCCGTTGCTGCCATTGGACGGCGGCCACATCGCCACGGCGCTGTGGGAGGCGGTCAAGCGTCCGATCCAGCGCGCCCGCGGTGTCACCGGCCGCATCTACGCCGACGCGGCCAAGGGCATGCCGATCGCGTACGGCGTCTCGCTGGTGCTCATCGTGATGTTCGTGCTGCTGGCCTACGCCGACATCGTCAACCCGGTGAAGCTGGGCAACTGATGGTGGCTGCCGGAAAACGGGTGGTCGTGACGGGATGGCTTCGCGATCCCGGACTCGTCGCGTCGACCCCGCCTGAGGTGGAGACTGGTGCGCCGGAGCTGACCATCAGCCGTTCTGATTCGCCCCTCGAAACCCTTCGGAGTCTGCCCGTTCGACTGACCGGACGGTTGGTCGACGGCCGGCTGTCGGTCGAGTCGGCAGTCCACGATGAGCGACCGGACGCGTGGGATGCCCAGCAGGGCGGGGAAGGCGTAGACCTCGAGGTCGCCAACGCCGTCGCGCTCGAGGCACCGGCGGCGGACCAGTTGGTGAGCATCGGTGTCTCGCCGGCGGACGACGGGCATGTCGTCGTCGTACAACTCTCACACCCCGTGCCCGCCGTCGAGGAATGGGCGGCCGCCCAGGGACCGACGAAGGTGCGTGTCTTCGTCTTCGTGCGCGATCTGCTTGACGAGCACTGACTGTACGAGCGCACCGGGTGGCACGCGGATTCGGTTCGTGACCAGCGCGGGTTGATAATGGGCGACATGACCTCTATCCCGATCTCGCTCGGCATGCCTTCCGCCCCGGCCCCGGTGCTCGCACCGCGGCGCAAGACCCGGCAGATCAAGGTCGGGTCGGTCGGTGTGGGTTCCGATTCGCCGATCTCGGTGCAGTCGATGACCACGACGCCCACCACCGACATCAACGCGACCCTGCAGCAGATCGCCGAACTCACGGCCACCGGATGCGACATCGTCCGTGTTGCTTGCCCGAGCCAGGACGACGCCGACGCGCTGCCGGCGATCGCGAAGAAGTCGCAGATCCCGGTGATCGCCGACATCCACTTCCAGCCGAAGTACGTCTTCGCCGCGATCGACGCCGGCTGCGCGGCGGTGCGCGTCAACCCGGGAAACATCCGGCAGTTCGACGACAAGGTGAAGGAGATCGCCGACGCCGCGAAGGCGGCCGGGGTCTCGATCCGCATCGGCGTCAACGCCGGCTCGCTCGACAAGCGGCTGCTGGAGAAGTACGGCAAGCCCACCCCGGAAGCGCTCGTCGAGTCGGCCGTCTGGGAGGCGTCGCTGTTCGAGGAGCACGACTTCCACGACTTCAAGATCTCGGTGAAGCACAACGACCCGGTCGTGATGGTGAAGGCCTACGAGCTGCTCGCCGAGCGCGGCGACTGGCCGCTGCACCTCGGCGTCACCGAGGCCGGCCCGGCGTTCCAGGGCACCATCAAGAGCTCGGTCGCGTTCGGCTCGCTGCTGAGCAAGGGCATCGGCGACACCATCCGCGTCTCCCTGTCGGCGCCGCCGGTCGAGGAAGTGAAGGTCGGCAACCAGATCCTGCAGAGCCTCAACCTGAAGCCGCGCAAGCTCGAGATCGTGTCCTGCCCCTCGTGCGGTCGCGCGCAGGTCGACGTCTACACCCTCGCCGACCAGGTGACCGCCGGGCTTGAAGGCCTCACTGTGCCGCTGCGCGTCGCGGTCATGGGCTGCGTCGTCAACGGACCGGGCGAGGCCCGGGAGGCCGACCTCGGCGTCGCGTCGGGCAACGGCAAGGGCCAGATCTTCGTGAAGGGTGAGGTCATCAAGACCGTGCCGGAGAGCCAGATCGTCGAGACGCTCATCGAGGAGGCCATGCGCATCGCCGAGGAGATGGGCGAGCCGATCGACGAGGAGGGCGCCGGTTCGCCGACCGTCACCGTCGGCTGACCGTCTCCACCCGCCCGCTCACCCGCACACGCTGCGGTTCCCGGCAGACGCTGCTGTCGCAACAGCAGCACCTGCGGAGAACCGCAGCGTTTGCGGTTATGGCCGGATGCGGGTGAGCCAGGAGTCGCCGGTGCCGTCGAAGGGCGGACGGCGCTCACGCACCGCTGCGAGCACATCGCGGGCTGCCGCCTCGGTCGCCTCGACCAGGTCGGCGGGGTAGCCGAATTCGACTGTGTGATCGGCGAACTCGTCCTCGTCGTCGATGAACAACTCGCCGCTGAACCGCTCGACGACGTCGAGGTCGACATCGACCATCCGCGCGTGGAATCCCTCGGCGTCGTGCGACCACTGCACGGGAGTGGTGATGTCGACGTAAATGTGCGCCTTGAGCAGTCTCCCGGGGTCGGGTGCGTTGAAGCACGCCGCCCAACGAGCGCCCGGCGGCAGCAGACGGACCGTGTTGGTGCGCGCCACGACAGACATCCCCGGTCGGGCGAACGGAGTGCCCGCTTCCATGCCCAGCCACACGCCGAAGTCGTCGACCCCGAGCAGCGAGTAGTGCTCCTGCCAGTGCTCGCTGCCGTCGTACTTGCGGAAGTCGAGGTGCACCGGGGTGCCGATCGGCGTCTGTGCGTCGGGCTGAGCGGAGTCCATGACGGCCAGCCTACGAGGCAATCGATTGGTCACTCAGGCCAAATGCCCGCCTCGCGCCCTGCGCAATGGCAGGCTGAGGGGGTGCTTCGTACGTTTCGGCCGCCGGCCACGCTCAGGGCTGAGGACCTCGACGCCGCGCGGCGGCTGGTGGCGAGTGACCCGATAGCGAACGTCTTCGTCGGGGCGCGCATGGCGGCGGCCGGTTCGTATGCCACCCAGAACATCATCGCGATGACCGAGGGCCCGACCCTGCGGTCGATGTGCTGGACGTCGGCGAACGTCGTGCCGATCGGGGTGCACGAGAGCGAACTCGACGGATACGCCGCCCGGCTGCGTCGGCACCGTCGACGCAGCAGTTCGGTCTTCGGGCTCGCCACCCAGGTGCTGCCGCTCTGGGAGCGGCTCGAGAAGCATTGGGGCAGACCACGATCGGTGCGTCACGCCCAGCCGTTGATGGCGGCGACCGTCGACGACCTCAACGACGCGGTCGGGGCCGACCCGCGGGTGCGGCCCGCGGTGCTCGACGAACTCGACCTCGTCGTGCCCGCCGCTGCCCACATGTTCACCGGCGAGATCGGTTACCCGCCCTATTACGGCTCCGACCGGGAGTACCGCCGGATGGTGGCGGCGCTCATCCGGCAGGGCCACACCTACGTCATCGTCGAGGGCGGCCGCGTCATCTTCAAGGCCGACATCGGCTCTCTCGCGTTCGGGGTGGGTCAGATCCAGGGTGTGTGGGTCGAGCCGGCGTTGCGCGGGCACGGCATCGCCGCACCCGCGATGAAGGCTGTCGCGCAGCAGGTGCTCGCCGACCATGCGGGCACGGTGTCGCTCTACGTCAACGACTTCAACACCGCCGCGATCCGCACCTACGACCGCGTCGGGTTCAAGCAGCACGACACGTTCGCCACCGTCATCCTCTGACGACCGGCCGGCACACGGCTCAGCCGAGCTGGATGCTCGGCCCCTCGCCCGGCTCCCCACGGACGGCGACCGCCGGCGGACGGTCACCGCGGATCGACGCGACCATGTCGACCACCCGGCGGGTGGCCCGCACGTCGTGAGCGCGGAACACCGTGGCACCCGACCACGCGGCGACCGCGGTCGCCGCGAGGGTGCCCTCCAGTCGGTCGTCGGCCTGGAGGTCGAGCGTCTCGCCGACGAAGTCCTTGCGCGAAAGCGCCTGCAACACAGGGAATCCCAGCGCCACAACCTGACCGGTCGCACGAAGCACGGCCAGTGAATGAAGGGTCGTCTTGCCGAAGTCGAGGGTGGGGTCGACGAGCACCCGATCGGCCGGCACACCGGCCTTGAGCGCCCGGCGGGCGCCGTCCGCCAGGGTACGCAGCACCGACGCCACTGCGGCGTCGTCCTCGGCGGCCCGCCCGGCGCCCGCGGCCGCGTAACGGATGCCGACCGGGTCGGTGCGCGGCCGCAGCCCGCCGGTGTGCGAGACGACATATCCGGCGCCGAGTTCGGCTGCGACGGAAGCGAGTTCGTGGTCGTGTCCGGCCCAGGTGTCGTTCACGAGGTCGACATTGCCGGCCGCGGCCCGGGCCACCGATGACCGCCACGTATCCAGCGACAGCACCAGCTCCGGGTGGCGTTCGCGCACGGCTCGCAGGAACGGCACGACCCGCTTGATCTCGGCGGCGTCGTCGACCCAGTCGCCCTCCTGGCCGGCGCGCACCCCACCCACATCGACGATGTCGGCGCCGGCTTCGACCGCAGAATCGACCGCCTGCAGCGCCGACTCGAAGGACGAGTGGCGGTTGCCGGCCCAGAACGAGTCGGTCGTGCGGTTGACGATCGCCATCACCGCCGGGCGGGACGCGTCGAAGGTGTGGCCGCGCAGGCGCAAGGGGGCGGGGGAGTGGGAAGTCATCGCCGGATCAACCTACCCGGACACAGCGAACGCCCACCCGAAGACCGGGTGGGCGTTCGTCGGCACGACTTCAGCCGTCCAGCAAGGCCTGTCGACCGAACATCTCGGCCGCCTGGCGGGCGGTCGGGGTGCCGGCGTCGAGGTCGCTGCCGGCCTCGACGAGCAGACGCACGATCTCGCGTTCGCCCTTGAACAACGCGCCGGCCACGACCGACTGGTCGCGTCCGTTGCGCAGGTTCGGGTCGGCGCCCGCCGCCAACAACCGGCGGACGGTGTCGGCGTGACCGTGGTAGGCCGCGAGCATCAGCAGGGTGTTGCCGTCGCCGTCGACGACGTCGATCGGCAGGCCGTGGTCGACGAACTCCAGGAGTTCGTCACCGCGTCCGGCACGCGCCAGGTCGAGCGCGAGCGCAACGACGCGCTCGCGCTCTTGCGGCGTGAGTCCCCGCTGGCTCAGAGCAGGTCTCCGTCGAACTCCGGGCCGTACTCGAGGTCTTCGGTGCCGGCCTTCGGGGCCTCACCGGCGTTGAGCGCGTCGATCGCCGCGCGGACACCGTCACCGTAGGCCTGGTCGGCCTTGGTGCAGTTGCCGATGTGGCGCTCGATGGTCTCGGCCGAGGCACCGCTGATCGCGCGCGCGGTGTTCTCGAACAGGCGCTGCTTCTGCGCGTCGGTGAAGCTGCGGAACAACTGGCCCGGCTGGCTGAAGTAGTCGTCGTCGTCCTGGCGGAAGTCGAACCGGTCGGCGAGCGGGTCGATCTTCAGAGCCGGCTCGCGGAACTGCGGCTGCTCCTCCCAGCGACCGTAGCTGTTCGGGTTGATGCCCGGGGTCGGCTCGGCCGACAGACGCATCGCACCGTCGCGGTGGTAGGAGTTGACGTGCGGCGCGCCCTTCGGGGAGTTCACCGGGATCTGGTGGTGGTTGACACCGAGGCGGTACCGGGCGGCGTCACCGTAGGAGAACAGACGACCCTGCAGCATGCGGTCGGGGGAGAAGCCGATGCCGGGCACGACGTTCGCCGGGCTGAAGGCGGCCTGCTCGACGTCGGTGTGGTAGTTCTCCGCGTTGCGGTTGAGCTCCCACTCGCCCACCTCGATCAGCGGGTAGTCGGCCTTCGGCCACACCTTGGTGAGGTCGAACGGGTGGTAGGGCACCTTCTCCGCGTCGGCCTCCGGCATGATCTGCACGTACAGCTTCCACTTGGGGAAGTCGCCCTGCTCGATCGCCTCGAACAGGTCACGCTGGCTCGACTCACGGTCGGCCGAGACGATCGCGGCCGCGGCGTCGTCGGTGAGGTTCTTCAAACCCTGCTGGCTGCGGTGGTGGAACTTCACCCAGTAGCGCTCACCCTCCTTGTTGTAGAAGGAGTAGGTGTGGCTGCCGAAGCCGTTCATGTGCCGGTAGCCGTCGGGGATGCCGCGGTCGGACATCACGATGGTCACCTGGTGCAGTGCCTCGGGCAGGTTGGTCCAGAAGTCCCAGTTGTTCTCCGGGCTACGCATGTTGGTCTTGGGGTCGCGCTTGACCGCGTGGTTCAGGTCGGGGAACTTCAGCGGGTCGCGGAAGAAGAACACCGGGGTGTTGTTGCCGACGAGGTCCCAGTTGCCCTGGTCGGTGTAGAACTTCAACGCAAAACCACGGATGTCGCGCTCGGCGTCGGCCGCGCCGCGCTCACCGGCGACCGTCGAGAAGCGGGCGAACATCTCGGTCTTCTTGCCCACCTCGGCGAAGATGCTCGCGCCGGTGTACTTGGTGATGTCGTTCGTCACGGTGAATGTGCCGAACGCACCCGAACCCTTCGCGTGCATGCGACGCTCCGGGATGACCTCGCGGTCGAAGTGGGCGAGCTTCTCCAGGAACCACACGTCCTGCAGCAGCAGCGGGCCGCGGGCACCCGCGGTGAGGCTGTTCTGGTTTTCCCACACCGGTGCACCGGCGACGGTGGTCAACGGCTTGGTGTTGCCGGCGTCCTGCCGGGGTCCTTCGACGGTCATTCCATCTCTCCTTGGTTGCGCAATCGTGTTGCGGCAGTTGATAACTCGAGCGGATCAGGGGGTGTTCGACCTGCAGTCGGGGCAGAGCCCCCAGTAGGTCACCTCGGTCTCGTCGATGACGAACCCGTGGTCGTCGGGGGCGTCCATGCACGGCGCGCGGCCGGTGCCGCACTCGACGTCGGTGATGGTGCCGCAGTTGCGGCAGACCAGGTGGTGGTGGTTGTCGTGTGCCTGCAACTCGTAGCGCGCACTCGACCCGGCCGGCTCGAACCGGCGGATGAGCGACGCACCCTCCAGCGCGTGCAGCACGTCGTAGACGGCCTGTGTCGACACCGTGCCGATCGCCGCGCGCACCTGCTGTGCCACGGCCTCCGCACTGGCGTGCGGATGGTCGCGCAGCACCTCGAGCACGGTCACCCGCGGACGGGTGACACGCAACTGTGCATCGCGCAGCATATCGGTCGGGGTGGACATGACACGAACCTTTCAAGTTTTCTGGAATGAGTCAAGAATAAGTCCCGAGGCGTGGACGGCGCGGCGGGCAAATTACCCTTCGAAGGGTGAGCACCGATGTCTTCCAGCGCAACCCGATCAACCAGCCGCGCCCGCTCGTCGGGCACAACGGCGTCCGGGGCGATGCAGGTCTCGTCGCCGCGGTGCGCGCCCAGGCCGGCGAGCAGGCTGACGCGCTGCTCGACTCGCTCGACGAACTCGGGCTCGAGGCGGGGTCGGCCGAAACCCGCGAGCACGGGATGCTCGCCAACGAGCACCCGCCCGCACTGCGCCCGGTCGACCGGTTCGGCACCCGCATCGACGAGGTGGAGTTCCACCCCAGCTGGCACCACATGATGAGTCGCGGCATCGCCCACGGTCTCGGCGCGACGCCGTGGGTGAGCGACGAGCCGCTGCCGCACCTGCGCCGCGCGGCCGGCTACATCGCCTGGACCCCGCTCGAGCCGGGCCACGGGTGCCCGATCACGATGACGTACGCCTCGGTGCCGGCGCTGCGCTCCGACGACGCGCTGGCCAAGGAATGGACCGACCTCCTGGCCTCGACCAGCTACGACTTCGGGCTGCGCGAACCGCACACCAAGCGCGGCCTGCTCGCCGGCATGGGCATGACCGAGAAGCAGGGTGGGTCCGACGTGCGCACCAACGTGACCCGCGCCGACCGCCAGGACGACGGGTCGTACCGGCTCACCGGGCACAAATGGTTCACCTCGGCGCCGATGAACGATCTGTTCCTCGTGCTCGCACAGGCGCCCGACGGACTCAGCTGCTTCGTGTTGCCGCGGGTGTGCCCGGACGGTTCGCGCAACGACGTGCGCATCGTGCGGCTCAAGGACAAGCTCGGCAACCGCTCGAACGCCTCCAGCGAACTGGAGTTCCACGGTGCCTACGCGATCCGGCTGGGCAACGAGGGTGCCGGCGTGCTCACGATCATCGAGATGGTCGCCGCGACCCGCCTCGACTGCGTGTTGGGGTCGACCTCGTTGATGAGACGCGCTGTGGCAGAAGCGAGTTGGCACGTCTCGCAGCGAGCGGCGTTCGGTGCGACGCTCATCGACCAGCCGGCGATGACCAATGTCGTCGCCGACCTTGCGCTCGAGGCCGAGGCCGCCACCCACCTCGGGCTGCGCCTCGCCCGCGCCGTCGAGGCGCCGCACGACGACCAGGAGAAGGCGCTGCGCCGGATGGCCCTGCCGCTGGCGAAGTTCTGGGTGTGCAAACGCACCCCGACGGTGACCGTCGAGGCGATGGAGTGCCTCGGCGGCAACGGTTACGCCGAGGAATCGGGCATGCCGCTGCTGGTGCGCGAGAGCCCGCTCAACTCGATCTGGGAGGGCAGCGGCAATGTCAACGCCCTCGACCTGCTGCGCGTGCTGGCGCGTTCGCCCGAGGCAATCGAGGCTTGGCGCGCCGAGGTGACGCTCGCCGCCGGGCAGCACGCCGCGCTCGACCGCGCCGTCGACGCGGTGCTCGCCGACCTCCACGCGGCCGCCGCCGACCTCGGCAGCGCCGAGGGCCGGGCCCGCTCGCTCACCGCGCGGATGGCGGTGCTGTTGCAGGCCTCGCTGCTGGTGCGTCACTCCACCCCGGAGGTGGCCGACGCGTTCGTCGCCAGCCGGGTCGCCGGCCAGTGGGACGGCGTCTACGGCACCTTGTCGGCGTCCGCCGACGTGACCGCGATCGCCCGCCGCGCGCTGCCCGCCGACCCCGCCTGAGCCCACCGACCTCACCAGAATCCGCGTGAGTTTGTGGGGTTCGTACCGCGTACGAACCCCACAAACTCACGCGGATTCTCGTGCCTGTGGATGAGTGGGCAGGCACCTTGTCCGGGTACGCCAGGATCGGCGGCATGACTGGTCGCATCCCGGTACCTACAGGCCCGTTCAGCGTTCGGCAGGCGCGGGCGGCCGGGCTCAGCTCCGACCGACTCCGCGGCGGTGACCTCGTGTCTCCCTTCCGCGGTGTGCGGGCGGCCGCCGAGCCCGACTCTGCGCGCGCGGCCACGCTGGCCTACGCTCCGCGGCTCGCAGGAACTCACGCGTTCACGGGGCCGTCGGCTGCCGTCCTCTGGGGGCTGCCCATCCCGGCTCGCTCGGCTGGACCAGGCTTCGTCACGATCGCTGTCGCCAAGAGTCGAACCCGCTCCGTCGTGCGTGGGGTCATCACCCGTGAATTGAAGCCGGAGCTGTTCGACGTGGTCGAGCTGGATGGCACGCGGGTGACCACGCCGGCGCTCACCTGGTGCACGCTCGCACGTGAGTGCTCGTTGCGAGAACTCGTCCGGATCGGCGACGCGATGATCAGCACGAACGACGCGTACGTCGGCCGGCGGCCTGGGTTCGTTCCGGTGCCTGTCGCGGATCTGCTGGCGGCCGTGCGTCGGTGGAAGGGCTGCGTGGGCGTCGGGAAGCTGCGCCTGGCAGTCGAACTGCTCCGACCGGGCGTGGCCTCGCCGCCGGAGTCCGACCTGCGGATGGTCCTCGACGACGCGGGGTTCCCCGATTTCGAGGTCAATGCGGATCTGTGGGACGACGACGGCACCTTCCTCGCGCGTCCCGACCTGCTGTTGCGTGAGCTGAGGCTGATCGTTGAGTACGAAGGGGACGGCCACCGCACCGATCAGCAGCAGTTCCGCAAGGACATCACGCGCATCGCCCGGCTCGAGAGCGAGAACTACACCGTGGTGCGGGTGACCGCTGACGATCTCTATCGCGCGCCCGACGCACTGCGGACGCGTATGTGGAAGGCCTTCGACCTCGCAACACTGCGCTCCGGCCTCGAATCCGCGTGAGTTTGTGGGGTTCGTACGCGGTACGAACCCCACAAACTCACGCGGATTCGAGGGTGGCGGCGCGGCCGTTAGGCTGTGCGCGTACCCCACGAACCCCGAGGAGATCAGCCCGTGGCCATGCGTATGTCGACCCTGTTCCTGCGAACCCTGCGCGAGGACCCGGCCGATGCGGAACTGCCGGGTCACAAGCTGCTGGTGCGCGCCGGTTATGTGCGCCGGGTGGCGCCCGGCATCTACACCTGGCTGCCGCTCGGCATGAAGGTGCGCGCCAAGGTCGAGGCGATCGTGCGCGAGGAGATGAACGCGATCGGCAGCCAGGAGGTGCTCTTCCCGGCGCTGCTGCCGCGCGAGCCCTACGAGGCGACGAACCGGTGGACCGAGTACGGCCCCAACCTGTTCCGCCTGCAGGACCGCCGCGAGACTGACATGCTGCTCGGCCCCACCCACGAAGAAATGTTCTGCCTCGCGGTGAAGGACATGTACTCCTCGTACAAGGACCTCCCGCTGTCGCTCTACCAGATCCAGACGAAGTACCGCGACGAGGCGCGTCCGCGGGCGGGCATCCTGCGCGGCCGTGAGTTCGTGATGAAGGACTCCTACTCCTTCGACATCAACTCCCAGGGTCTGCAGAAGTCGTACGACGCGCACCGCGACGCCTACATCAAGATCTTCAACCGGCTCGGCTTCGAGTACGTCATCGTGCAGGCCGACTCCGGCGCGATGGGCGGATCGGCGTCCGAGGAGTTCCTCGCGGTCAGCGAGCACGGCGAGGACACGTTCGTGCGCGACGACTCCGGCTACGCCGCCAACGTCGAGGCCGTCGAGGTGCCCCAGGCAGCCCCCGTCGAGATCACCGCCGGACCGGCGCACGTCGAGGACACCCCCGACACCCCGACCATCGAGACGCTGGTGAACGCGCTCAACGCCGACCACCCGCGCGCCGACGGCCGTGCGTGGACCGCCGCCGACACCCTCAAGAACGTCATCGTGATGCTCGCCCACCCCGACGGCACGCGCACCCCGCTGGCGATCGGTGTGCCCGGCGACCGCGAGGTCGACGCCAAGCGCCTGGAGACCAAGGTCGCTCCGGCCGAAGTCGAGGCCTTCGAGGAGAAGGACTTCAAGGAGTACCCGATGCTGGCCAAGGGCTACATCGGCCCCGGCGTGCTCGGCGAGGAGAAGGCCAGCGGCATCCGCTACCTGCTCGACCCGACGATCGCGCAGGGATCGGCCTGGGTCACCGGCGCCGACGAGCACGGCAAGCACGTCCTCGACCTGGTGTACGGCCGCGACTTCACCGCGGACGGCACCATCCAGGCCGCCGAGATCCGCGAGGGCGACCTCGGACCGAACGGCAAGGGCCTCACCCTCGCGCGCGGCGTCGAGATGGGCCACATCTTCCAGCTCGGCACGAAGTACGCCGAGGCGCTCGGCCTGAAGGTGCTCGACGAGAACGGCAAGCTCGTCACCGTCACGATGGGCTCCTACGGCGTCGGCGTCACCCGCGCGGTCGGCATGATCGCCGAGGACAACCTCGACGAGCTCGGCCTCATCTGGCCCCGCGAGGTTGCTCCGGCCGACGTGCACGTCGTCGCCACCGGCAAGGACGACGCGGTCTTCGTGAAGGCCGCCGAGATTGTTGCCGAGCTCGAGGCCAAGGGCCTGGAGGTGCTGTACGACGACCGGGTGAAGGTGTCGCCGGGTGTGAAGTTCAAGGACGCCGAACTCATCGGTGTGCCGACCATCCTGGTGCTCGGGCGCGGACTCGCCGACGGTGTGGTCGAGCTCAAGGACCGCCGCAGCGGAGACCGGCGCGAGGTTGCCGTCGACGACGCGGTGGCCGAGGTGCTGCGCGAGGTCGGTCAGCACGACGTCGCGCAGGACGCGTGACCGCTCCGGCCGCTTGCGTGCGACCCGAGGCGGTCGCCCTCGATGAGGTCGCCCGACACATCGCCGGCCACATCGGTCGGCACATCGCAGGGTGCCGCTGATGGGTGACATCAGCACCACCGTCTTTATCCTGTTGGTGCTCGCCGCGCTCACCGCCGGCTGGGTCGACTCCGTCGTCGGCGGTGGGGGACTGGTGCAGTTGCCCGGGCTGCTCATCGCGTTCCCGTCGGCGGCGCCGGTGCATCTGCTGGCCACCAACAAGATGGCCTCCATCGCCGGCACCACCGTCAGCAGTGTCACCTACTGGCGCCGGGTCAGACCCGACCCGAGGACGGCGCTGGCGCTCGCCGTGCCGGCGTTCGCGGGGTCGCTGCTGGGCGCGCTGATCGCGTCCCACCTACCGCGCAGCGCGTTCAACCCGGTGATCCTGGTGGCGCTCATCGTCGTGATGTTCTACACGCTCGCCAAGCCGGCGATGGGTCAGACGACGGCGCTGCGGTTCACCGGCCGCAAGCACGTCGCGCTCGCCGGCCTCGCCGGATTCCTGATCGGCATCTACGACGGCGCGCTCGGCCCCGGCACGGGGTCGTTCCTGGTGTTCGCACTGGTCGGCCTGCTCGGCTACGCCTTCCTCGAGGCATCGGCAAAGGCGAAGATCGCCAACTTCGCCACCAACCTCGCCTCGCTGGTCATCTTCATCCCGCAAGGCGCGGGTTTCTGGAAGCTCGGTATCGCGATGGCCGCGGCCAACATGACCGGTGGCTATGTCGGAGCGCGCACCGCGGTCGCGGCCGGCGCCAACTTCGTCCGGATCGTGTTCGTCGTGGTGGTCAGTGCCTTCATCCTGCGCATCGGCTACGACGTGCTCACCCAGTTCGGGGTGCTGTGAGCCGGCTGGGCGGCGCACACAACGAGATGACGTACGGTGCCCGAGAACCGACGACGGGAGAGCGATCGATGACCGCGCGCAGCACGGAACGTGCCACCGAGCCCGGCCTCCGGCGCACCGGTTGGGCCGACTGGGTCGGCCTGTGGTGCCGCCTGCTGCTCGGCGGCGTCATGCTCTACGCCGGCCTCACCAAGGCGACGAACATCCCCGAGACCCAACAGGCGACGCGGGCCTACCAGTTGCTGCCCTACGACCTCGCCAACGCGTGGGGCGCGATGATGCCGTTCGTCGAGATCGTCGTCGGGTTGCTGCTCATCCTCGGCCTGATGACGAGACTGTCGGCGGTCATCGCAACGCTGCTGATGATCGCGTTCATCATCGGGATCGCGTCGGTCTGGGCGCGCGGCATCAAGATCGACTGCGGCTGCTTCGGTGGCGGCGGGGCGACGGCCGACCCGAAGTACTTCCAGGAACTCCTGCGCGACGTCGCGCTGCTTGCCCACGGACTCTGGCTGGTCGTCCGGCCGGGGTCGCGGTTCTCGCTCGACCGGAGACTGTTCGGCTGAGTCATCGGGCCCGGCCGACGCGCCCCGCGTGTAACGACTAGGCTCTGTAGTAGTTATCGATCTGTCAAAGGAACTCGCATGCCTCGCCCGGACGCATCCACCAAGCTCGCCGCGACCAAGCCGAAGGACAACGGCAAGCTTCAACTCTGGATCGCGGTCGGGTTGGTGCTCGCCTTGGTCGTCGGTGGGTTCGCCGCCGTCATCCTCACCAACTCGGGCAACAGCACCACCAAAGCGACCGGCCCGGCGAACTCCATCAGTGACGGCAACGGCCTGCAGGTCTACCCGGGCAAGGCGAAGGCCGCAGTGCCCGACGTGCAGTTGTACGTCGACTACCAGTGCCCGATCTGCAACGAGTTGGAGAAGGCGAACGGCGAGCAGATGATGCAGATGGCGCAGGCGGGTGACATCAAGCTCACCGTGCACGTGATGTCGTTCCTCGACAACAACCTCGGCAACAACTCCTCCAAGCAGGCCGCGAACGCCGCGTTCTGCGCCGATGATGCCGGCAAGTTCCCGCAGTTCCACACCGAGCTGTTCAAGAACCAGCCGGCCCAGGAGGGTGCCGGCTATCCGACCTCCATCTACCAGACGGTCGCCCAGAAGGTCGGTATCACCGGCACGGCGCTGAACACCTCCAACACCTGCGTCAAGGACGACAAGTACAAGAGCTACGTGACCGCGACCGAGCAGCGCAGCGGCAAGAACGGCGTCAACGGCACGCCGACCCTGATCGTCAACGGGCACAGCACCGCCAACGACAACACGGCGTTGACGCAGCTGACCCAGCAGCAGAACTCCTTCAAGACCGTCGTCGAGCAGTACGCGAAGAAGAGCTGACGGTCAGTCGGTCGGTCAGTCGGTCATCGCCTTCGCGACGGTGACCATCCGGGTGACCCACTCGGGTGAGTCGGCGCCCCACAGCGCGTTGACCACCACCCGCACGAAGGTCCAGGCCGCCGCCCGATCCTCGTCCAATCCTGCGCTCTCGCAGACCAATCCGAGTCGTAGCCGCAGGTGAGTGCGAGGGTTGTGGGCGGCGCGGGTGAGCTCGGGCAGATTCCACAGCACCGGTGCCACGGCGAATTCCCACTCGCCGGCGAGGGCCTTCGGGTCGATCGCCAGCCACGGTTCGCGATCGGCGGCGAGCACATTGGTGAAGTGCAGGTCCTGGTGCACCAACGAGCGGTCGAGGTCGTCGCCGGCGAGGTGACCGAGCAGGGCGGCGGCTTGTTCGGTGAACCGGCGGGGCACGTTCGGTGATCCGTTCCGACACAGGTCGGCCCAGCGGGGCGCGAGGTCGCTGAGTCGGTCGAGTTGGGGCAGCGCCGCACGATCGAGTCGCGCCATCAGCCCGCCGATCACCTCGCACCCCTCCAGCACGGAGACGGTCGTGAGGTCGCGGTTCTCCAAGCGCTCCAACAGCAGCGCCCAGCGTCGTGGGTCGGCCCGCAGCAGGCGGACGGCGCCGATGCCGTCCCACGCGCGCAGCGCCAGGTGTTCGGTCGCGGCCTCCGCGTGCGGCCAGGTGAGTTTCAGGACGGCGTCGCCGTCGGGCCCGGTGACCGGCAGCACCAGCGCGCACTCGCCGTACATCGGGTCGCCGGTGACCCGCAGGTGCCAGTCGTCGAGCACGTCGGCGGCGAGGGCGGGCAGGCGCCGCAGCCAGTCGTCGCCGCTGACGGTCGGTTCGGGAGCGCGTCCGGCGATCCGTTCGGCGAAGGGCGCCGGCACCTCGATCGCGGCGATCACGGGGTCTCCACCCTGTTCACGTGGCCGCTGGCGCTCAACGGAGCCCGAGGAAGGTGTCGGGTGCCTGGCCCCACTGCCACCCCGCGGCGGTCAGATCTCCCCACAGTTGCACCAGTCGGGTCGCCGCGCCCGTGGTGGTGGCCGTGCCCGACTGGGCGGCAACCGCGGTGGCGCAGTCGTGCACGAGCCGGGCCATGGTCGTGCGGGTGTGTGCCGGGTCGTCGGTGCCGCTGGGCAGCGCATAGCTGAGTTGCTCGGGCTTCGCCGCGGTGCCGGCCTCTGTGCCGAGGCGCATCCGCTCCGCGGTGAGCAGCGAGAGCAGGGTCGAGAGTTCGGTGCGGTCCTTCGCCGCGGTCTTGGCGATCAGCGTCTCGGCGACGTAGACCGCCAGACGCACCGGCTCGAGCACCGCGGCGGCGGATGCGCTCGGCAGGCCCACCGACACCGGCAGGTCGGTCGCTCCGAGCACCCGTGCGCCGCAGCGGTGTCCGGCAAGCGTGGCCAACAGTGCCGGGCGGTGTTCGCCGGTCGCGGCGGCGGCAGCCGCCACGGCGCTCGCGGTGAAGGCCGCGGTCTCGGTCGTGCTCGCCGGGTGGACGGTGACCGTGCTCGCGGTCGCGCCCGAGGAGGTGGCCGATCCGCCGGGCATGGAGGCGGACGTCGGCGCGGGGTCGGTCGTGACGGTGGTGGGTGCGGTGGTGCCGGCCTGCGGCGAACTCGTGGACGTGCTGCTGCTGGAGGATGTCGCGGGAGCGCTGATCTCGATTCCGGCGGACGCCGCGATGCGGGTCAGCCGGTCGGCCTGGTCGGTGTGCAGAGCACGCAACGGCGCCGTCCACGCGGCCGGGTCTTGACCGGCGAGCGCGCCGGCCACCTGTCGGAGCCTGGTGACGGTGTCCTGCATGACCGTGCTGTCGGCAGGCGGTGGCAGCGTGGGGATGCCGAGGATCTCGGGGGCGTCCCGCTCCACCCGGATGCCGCAGCCGGCGAGGGGGAGTGCCAACCCGGCGAGGAGGAGGGTCCGACGGGTCGGGTGGTTGGAGCGGCCGGGCATGGGCGCCAGTCTCGCACGCGCTCATCGGGGTGGCTGTCTCGCCGTCCGAGACTCAAGGGTGCATCATTTGGAGTTAATCAAAACCTAATGGACAGTTATGGATTGTGACCGCTGTGACGACGAAGAACGAAGGTCAGTGGGCGCTGCACCAGCGTGAGCCCCTGAACCACAACGAGGAGTTCAAGGCGCAGGACGACGCCTTGAACGTTCGTGCCCGGATCGAGCAGATCTACTCCCAGGAGGGCTTCGCCTCCATCCCCGGTGACGATCTGCGCGGTCGCATGCGCTGGTGGGGCCTCTACACCCAGCGTCGCCAAGGCATCCCGGGCGGCCGCACCGCGTCGCTGCCGCCGGAGGAACTCGACGACGAGTACTTCATGATGCGGGTGCGCATCGACGGTGGCGCCCTCACCACCGAGCAGCTCGGGGTCATCGGCGCGATCTCCACCGAGTTCGGTCGCGACACCGCCGACATCACCGACCGGCAGAACATCCAGCTGCACTGGGTGCGCATCGAGGACGTCCCCACGATCTGGCAGCGTCTCGAGGCCGTCGGCCTGCAGACCACCGAGGCCTGCGGTGACTGCCCCCGCGTGGTGCTCGGCTCGCCGGTCGCCGGCGTGAGCGCCGAGGAAGTGCTCGACGCCAGCCCGGCCATCGACGAGATCATCGCCCGCTACATCGGCGACCAGTCTATCTCCAACCTGCCGCGCAAGTTCAAGACCGCGATCTCCTGGCTGCCCGACACCGTGCCCGAGATCAACGACGTGTCGTTCGTCGGCGTCGTGCACCCCGAGCTCGGCCCCGGCTTCGACGTGCTCGTCGGCGGTGGCTTGTCGACGAACCCGAAGTTCGCACAGCGGCTCGGCGCGTTCGTCACCCTCGAGGAGGTCCCCGAGGTCTGGTACGCCGTCGTCCGCCTCTTCCGCGACTACGGCTACCGCCGGCTGCGGGCCCGTGCCCGGCTGAAGTTCCTCGTCGACGACTGGGGCGCCGCGAAGGTGCGCGAGGTCATCGAGAACGAGTACCTCGGCCGCGCGCTGCCCGACGGCCCCGCCGCGATCGTGGAGGAGACCCGCTACGACCACGTCGGCGTGCACGACCAGACCGACGGCAACAAGTACATCGGTTTCGCCCCGATCTCCGGACGCGTCAGCGGCGACATCCTGTCGCGCGTGGCCGCGCTCGCCGAGGGCGTGGGCTCGCACCGGGTGCGCCTCACACCGCACCAGAAGCTCCTCGTGCTCGATGTCGCCCCCGAGCGGGTGCAGCAGCTGATCACCCAGATGCGGGCCATCGGCCTCGAAGCCGAGCCGTCGCAGTGGCGCCGATACACGATGGCGTGCACTGGCCTGGAGTTCTGCAAGCTGGCGATCGTCGACACCAAGCAGCGCTCGATGGACCTCGTCGCAGAACTCGAGCAGCGCCTGGGACACCTCGACCTCGATGTGCCGGTGGCCATCCACCTGAACGGCTGCCCCAACTCCTGCGCCCGCATCCAGACCGCGGACATCGGTCTCAAGGGACAGATCGTGACGACGGCCGACGGCGAGCAGGTCGAAGGCTTCCAGGTGCACCTCGGTGGTGGGCTCGGCCTCGAACTCGGCTGGGGCCGCAAGCTGCGCGCGCACAAGGTGACCTCGGCCGAGCTCGGCGACTACGTCGAGCGGATCGTCGGCAACTTCGCCCGCGAGCGCACCGACCGCGAGCGGTTCGCCGACTGGGTCGCCCGCGCCGACGACGAGGCGTTGCGATGACAGTGCCCGTCGCCGAAGACCTCCAGCGCATCGCCGAGCAGGCCGCCGTCGAGCTCGCCGACGCGCCCGCGCAGGAGATCCTGCGCTGGGCCGGCGACACCTTCGGTGACGGCCTGGTGGTCGCCGCATCGATGCAGGACACCGTGCTGGTGCACCTCGCCTCGCAGGTGGTGCCCGGCGTGCAGGTGGTCTTCCTCGACACCGGCTACCACTTCCCCGAGACGCTCGCCACGCGTGACCGGGTGGCCCGGGAGTACCCCGTGCGGCTGCTCGACATCACCCCACGGCAGACCGTCGCCGAGCAGGACGCGCAGTACGGCCCGAAGCTGCACGACCGCGACCCCGACCTGTGCTGCGCCCTGCGCAAGACCCACCCGCTCGACGAGGCGCTCGACGGCCGGGCCGCCTGGGCGACCGGTCTGCGTCGGGCGGAGTCGGCGTCGCGGGCGAACACGCCGGTGGTCTCGTTCGACGACCGGCGCGACCTCATCAAGCTCGCGCCGCTGGCGGCGTGGACCGACGACGATGTCGACGCCTACGTGCGTGAGCACGACGTCATCATGAATCCGCTTCTGTCCCAGGGATACCCGTCCATCGGGTGTGCCCCGTGCACGCGTCGGGTGCTGGCGGGCGAAGACGCGCGCGCCGGCCGTTGGGCCGGCACGGGCAAGACCGAGTGCGGCATCCACACCGCCGGCTGACCCACCTGCACCAACTTCGATCTCGCGGGCCACGACATGTCGTGGCTCGCGATTGGTGCAGCGCAGACGCTCTGACTTAGAGTGGATGACCCCACACGAGAACACAGGAGTCAGGCGATGAGCAGCAGCCCGACGGATCGGCACCAGCAGATCCACGCCGACCTCACCGCCGCGCTGGCACCGCTGGGCGCCCGCGTCGAGGACCTCACCGTGACTCCCGCCGGCAAGCGCCGCATCGTGCGGGTGCTCGTCGACAAAGACCTCGACTCGCTCGACCTGCCCGACGAGACGTCGGTCATCGAACCGCTCGACCTCGACACCGTGGGCGACCTCACCAAGGCGATCAGCGACACCCTCGACGCCACCGACGCGATGGGGGAGCAGCCCTACGTGCTGGAGGTCTCCTCACCGGGCGTCGACCGTCCGCTGACCCAGCCGCGGCACTACCGACGCAACATCGGCCGGCTGGTCACCGTGCAGCGGCCCGAGGGCGGCGAGACCACGGGGCGCCTCGTGCGCGCCGGCGCCGACGACTTCGACCTGCGGCCCGAGGGCGGCAAACCCCAGGCCGGCAAAGCCGGTGCGGCGAGCGTGATCACCCTCGGCTACGACGCCGTCACCAAGGGCAAGGTCAACGTGGAGTTCAACCGCGCCGATCCAGCCGACCCAGCCGACAGCACCGACATGAACGACACCACCGACACCACGAAGGAAGGGCAGCACTGATGGACATCGACATGGCCGCACTCCGCGCGCTCGAACGCGAGCGCGAGATTCCGATGGACGTCATCGTGCCCGCCATCGAGCAGGCTCTGCTGACCGCATACCACCGCGTCGACGGCGCGCTTCGGCACGCCCGCGTCGAACTCGACCGCAAGACCGGCCACGTCGTGGTCTGGGCGCGCGAGGACGGCGAGGTCGACGAGGACGGCCTGCGCGGCGAGCCCGGCCCGGAGTTCGACGACACCCCCGACAACTTCGGTCGCGTCGCCGCGGCCACCGCCCGTCAGGTGATCGTGCAGCGGATGCGCGACGTCGAGGACGAAGCCATCCTCGGCGACTTCAAGGGCCGCGAGGGTGACATCGTGGCCGGTGTCATCCAGCAGTCGAACGACCCGCGCGTGGTGCGCGTCGACTTCGGCACCGTCGAGGGCTTCCTGCCCACCGCCGAGCAGGTGCCGGGTGAGGTCTACAAGCACGGCGAGCGGCTGCGTTGCTACGTCGTCAGCGTGAAGCGCGGCCCGAAGGGTCCGCAGATCGGCCTGTCGCGCACCCACCCCAACCTCGTCCGCAAGCTGTTCGCGCTCGAGGTGCCCGAGATCGCCGACGGCACGGTGCAGATCGCCGCGCTCGCCCGTGAGGCCGGGCACCGCACCAAGCTCGCGGTCCACACCAAGGTGCCCGGGGTCAACGCCAAGGGTTCGTGTATCGGCCCGATGGGGTCGCGGGTGCGCGCGGTCATGACCGAACTGCACGGCGAGAAGATCGACATCGTCGACTACTCCGAAGACCCGGCCGAGTTCGTGGCCGCGGCGCTGTCGCCGTCGCGGGTGACCTCGGTGGAAATCACCGACCGGGCCGCGAAGGCGGCGCGGGTGATCGTGCCCGACTTCCAGCTGTCGCTCGCGATCGGCAAGGAAGGCCAGAACGCCCGGCTCGCAGCGAAGTTGACCGGCTGGCGGATCGACATCCGTCCCGACACCGCACCGGACGGCCCGGGTGCCGCGGCGGGAACCGCCGCCGGCCGGGAGTGAATCCTGCGGTAGACTTGCCGCCGGACGGTTCGCCGCCGTCGCCCCGAAAGCCACTCCACGCCGGTCTCCGGACGTGTGTCGGCTGCCGAGCCCGCGACGAACGGTCCGCACTGGTGCACCTCGTCGCGCAGACCGCTGGGGGCCCGCCACCACGGTGGCAGGTCGTGGTCGACGAACGAGGTGGGCTGCCCGGCAGGGGAGCCTGGTTGCATCCGCGTGCCGAGTGCGTCGAACGGGCCATCGCCCGCAAGGCGTTCGGGCGTGCGCTGCGCACACCGGAACCAGTGGACACCACGCCGTTGCAGGAGTGGTGGGCCATGCAAGACCTCGAGACACCGCCCGGTGTCGCGAGCCAGGAAAAGAACCGAAAGCGGGTTTGACGCTGATGAGCACCCGATGAGTACTCAGCGATGAGCATCACCCTCTACTGACGGTTCGCTCGCGACCCTTGTCGCGCTCGGACCGTCGCAATCCCAAAAGGAGAAGCGTGGCAAAGGTCCGAGTTCACGAGCTCGCAAAAGAGCTCGGGATCGAAAGCAAAGAACTTCTTGCGTACCTGAAGGAGCAAGGCGAGTTCGTCAAGACGGCGAGCTCGACCATCGAGGCTCCGGTCGTGCGCAAGATCAAGGAGAACCCGCCGGCCTCCGCAAAGGGCGGCGACCAGACAGGCGCGGGCAGCGCCGCCGACAAGCCGGCCGCCCCCAAGCCGGGTGCAAAGGCCGCCGCACCGAAGCCGGCCGCCAAGCCGGGCGCGGCGACCCCGTCGCCGGCCGGTGCCCGTCCGGGTCCGAAGCCCGCGGCGAAGCCCGCCGAGACGACCGAAGCGGCCCCGCAGCCGTCCGCCGACGCTGCCCCGCGCAAGCCCGCGGCACAGGCCGACGAGTCGGCCAAGCCGGCCGCACCGGCACCCGCAGCACCTGCCGCTCCGGCGGCACCGGCCGCCCGCCAGACCTCGGCACGTCCGGGTCCGGCAGCACCCAAGCCGGGTGCCCGTCCGGCCGCTCGCGAGGAGCGTCCGCAGGGACGTCCGGGCCAGCCCGGTCAGCAGGGCCAGCAGGGTCGTGGTGGCGACGGTCAGCGTCCGCAGGGCCGTCCTGGCGCCGGTGGTGGCGCCCGTCCGGGTGCCCCGCGCCCGGGCAACAACCCGTTCAGCTCCAGCCAGGGCATGCAGTCCGGGCGTCCGCAGCAGGCGCGTCCGGGCAACAACCCGTTCGCCCCGAGCCAGGGCATGCCGCGTCCGGCGGCCGCTCGCGGCACCGGTGGCGCCGCGGGTCCGCGTCCGGCGGGACCCCGCCCCGGTGGTGGCGCGCCGCGTCCGGGTGGTCCGCGTCCCAGCCCCGGCATGATGCCGGAGCGGTCATCGATCGCTCGCCCCGGTGAGCGTCCGGCCCGCGGTGGCGGCGCCGGTCGTCCCGGTGCCGGTGGCGGCGCCCGTCCGGGCGGTGGCGGTTTCGCCGGCCGTCCCGGTGGCGGTGGCAACCGTCCCGGCGGTCGTGGCGGCACGCAGGGTGCGTTCGGACGAGGCGGCGGAAAGGTCCGCGGCCGCAAGTCCAAGCGCGCGAAGCGCCAGGAATTCGAGCAGATGCAGGCGCCGTCGATCGGTGGTGTCACCGTCCCCCGCGGTGACGGCAAGACCATCGTGCGGGTGCGTCGCGGCTCGTCGCTGACCGACTTCGCCGACAAGATCGACGCGAACCCCGCGTCGCTGGTCACCGTGCTGTTCCACCTCGGTGAGATGGCCACGGCGACCCAGTCGCTCGACGAGGACACCTTCAAGCTGCTCGGCGCCGAGTTGGGCTACGACGTCCAGGTCGTCTCGCCAGAGGACGAGGAGAAGGAGCTGTTTAGCTCGTTCAACATCGACCTCGAGGCCGAGGCCGACGCGGAGTCCGACGAAGACCTCAAGCCGCGTCCGCCGGTCGTGACCGTCATGGGTCACGTCGACCACGGTAAGACGCGACTGCTCGACGCGATCCGTAACGCGAAGGTGCAGGCCTCCGAAGCCGGTGGCATCACCCAGCACATCGGTGCCTACCAGGTGCACACCGACCACGAGGGCGTCGACCGTGCGATCACCTTCATCGACACCCCCGGTCACGAGGCGTTCACCGCCATGCGTGCCCGTGGTGCGAAGGTCACCGACATCGCGATCCTCGTAGTCGCGGCCGACGACGGCGTCATGCCGCAGACGATCGAGGCGTTGAACCACGCCCAGGCGGCCGACGTGCCGATCGTGGTCGCGGTCAACAAGATCGACGTCGAAGGTGCGAACCCGGCGAAGATCCGTCAGCAGCTGACCGAGTACAACCTCATCGCCGAGGAGTACGGCGGCGACACCATGTTCGTCGACGTCTCGGCCAAGCAGGGCGAGAACATCGACCAGCTGCTCGAGGCCGTGCTCCTCACCGCCGACGCCGCGCTCGACCTGCGCGCCAACCCGGACAAGGACGCCCGCGGTGTCGCGATCGAGGCCAACCTCGACCGTGGACGCGGCGCCGTCGCCACCGTCCTGGTCCAGTCCGGAACGCTGCACGTCGGTGACGCGATCGTCGCCGGCACGGCCCACGGACGCGTCCGTGCCATGCTCGACGAGCACGGCAACAACCTCGACGAGGCCGGTCCGTCGCGTCCGGTGCAGGTGATGGGTCTTGCGTCCGTTCCGCGGGCCGGTGACACCTTCATCGTCGCGCCCGATGACCGCACCGCCCGTCAGATCTCGGAGAAGCGTGAAGCGGCCGACCGTCAGGCCAGCCTGGCGAAGGCCCGCAAGCGGATCAGCCTGGAAGACCTCAACGAGCAGCTCGCTGCCGGCAAGGTCGAGACCCTCAACCTCATCCTCAAGGGTGACGTGTCGGGTTCGGTCGAGGCCCTCGAGGACGCCCTCATGCAGATCGACGTGGGCGACGAGGTCGACCTGCGCATCATCGACCGCGGCGTCGGTGCGATCACGATGAACAACATCAACCTCGCGGTGGCCTCCAACGCGGTGATCATCGGCTTCAACGTGCGAGCCGAGGGGCAGAACGCGGAGTACGCCGACAAGGAAGGCGTTGAGATTCGCTACTACTCGGTGATCTACAACGCCATCGAGGAGATCGAAGCCGCGCTCAAGGGCATGCTCAAGCCGGAGTTCGAGGAGCACGAGCTGGGCACCGCGGAGATCCGGGAGATCTTCCGTTCGTCCAAGTTCGGCAACATCGCCGGTTCGATCGTGCGCTCGGGTGAGATCAAGCGTGGCTCCAAGGCCCGCATCACCCGTGACGGTGTGGTCGTCGCCGAGGGCATCGAGATCGCCGGTCTGCGCCGGTTCAAGGACGAGGTCACCGAGGTCCGCGAGGGCTTCGAGTGCGGTATCAACCTCGGGTCGTACAACGACCTGCAGTTGGGCGACCTTATCGCGACCTACGAGATGCGCGAGAAGCCCAGGGACTAGTTCCTTGCGAAGTTCCAGCCAGCCGACAACGGCCCAGGTCACGACCTGGGCCGTTGTCGTTTCCTGCGCCCGGTAGCGTTGGCGGGCGTGAATGAGTACCTGGTGCTGGTCGCACCGTCCGCCAATCGGGTCTATGCCGATGCCGCGCCTCGGCTCGCCGCGCAGGAGGCGATGGCAGTGCTCGGGGCGTTCGGGTCGTGGACGGCGGTCGCGCCGACCCAGGTCGCGGGGGTCGACTATCTGCGGGTCGAGTCCGACTCCGAGCACGCGCTCGACGTGTTGTCGAACCTGTCGGCCACCTTCGCGATCTTCGCCGCTGAGGGCGAGTTGCTGCGTCCGATTCCGTTGCAGCGCAGGCAGTTCTACCCCGACGACGTGGTGACCATCCAGAAGTACCAAGGCAAGACCAACGAGCAGTGGACCCGCCTGCTGCTCAATGTCACCGCCGCCGCGACCAAGCAGCCCGGCCGCTGGCTCGACGGGCGGCTCGACGTGATGGACCCGATGTGTGGTCGCGGCACCACGCTCAACATCGCGCTGCTCGCCGGCTACTCGGTGACCGGCGTCGACATCGACCGCAAGGACTACGACACCTACGCGGCGTTCCTGAAGACCTGGGCCCAGACCCACCGGCTCAAGCACACGATGGATCGCGGCGCGAGCACCACCGGTGGGCGGGCCCGCGGGCGGGAGTTCACCCTCGAGGTGGCCCCGGACAAGGACGCGTTCAAGGCGGGGGAGACCCACACCGTGCGTTACCTGTCGACCGACACCACCGAACTCTCCGGCCTGGTGCGTGCCGCGAGTATCGATGTCATCGTCACCGACACGCCGTACGGCGTGCAGCACGGCTCGCACGGCGACCGCCTGTCACGGCGTCCGATGGAGCTCATCGACCGTGCCCTGCCCGCGTGGACCACCACGCTGCGCACCGGCGGTGCGGTCGGGCTGTCGTACAACCGGCACGTGGCACCGGCCGACGAACTGGCACTCCTGCTCGAACAACACGGGCTCACCGTGGTCACCGACATCGAGGCGGCACCCTTCCGGCACCGGGTCGACGCCTCGATCGACCGCGACCTGATCGTCGCCCGCAAGGACTGATCGCTGCCACGACAAAGGGTTCCGGACACTGTGTCCAGTGACCGGAACCCCTTGCGTCCAACCGGATCGGTCAGGCGGGTGTCGCCGACGAGCTCGGCGCGGCATCCGACGTCGAGCGGCTGGAGCCGCTCGAACCACTCGAGCCGCTCGAGCCCTCGGAGGAGCCCGACCGATCATCGCGCGGGCCGTGATCGCCATGGGCACCACGACCGGGGCCGCCCTTGCCGTCGCGTCCCGGGCCGCCGGTGCGCTCGGTGATCGTCTTGAGGTCCTTGCTCACCTCGTACATCACCTTGCTGCCCGACTTGGTGCCCATGACGTCGTACGAGCCGTCGGGGTCTTTCAGCACTCGCTCGATCGTGACGCCGGAGTACTTCGCGGTGACGGCCTTCTTGACGCTGTCGGCCTCGGTACCGGTGACCGTGGTGTGCTCGTGCCCGCCACGGTCGGCCTTGTCGTTCGTGTCGTCCTTCGTGTCGTCCTTCGCGTCGGTCGAACCGGAGGGCGACGTGCTGGTGGCCGACGCAGCGCTGCTGCCGTCCGCCATCGCGGTGGCTGCGGTGCCGACGCCGGCCGCCGCAACGGTGGCCAATGCCGCCGCTGCGACAATCTTCTTCCTCGCCATGGTGTGCCTTCCTGTTTGCGTGGGGCCGGAGCTCTGGCCATTCGTTGATCGACCATCCGCGCCGCACCTGTCAGGAGGCTGTCACCGGCTTCGCACCACGCTGGGTGAAGCTGGGTGAACGTTGTGACCGGGCGGCAGGAGCACCCGTCGCGGCGCGATAGGTTTGGGGAATGGCTGACCCCGCACGCGCCCGCAAGATCGCCGAACGCATCAAGGCCCTCGTGGCCGAATACCTGGAGTTCCGACTCAAGGACGAGCGGCTCGGATTCATCACCGTCACCGACGTCCGGGTGACCGGCGACCTGCAGCACGCGTCCGTCTTCTACACCGTGTTCGGCGACGAGGCGGCGCGCGCCGACACCGAGGCCGCGCTGGCCGACAACCGCGGCCGCATCCGCTCACACGTCGGCAAGGGACTCGGCATCCGGCTGACACCGTCGCTGGAGTTCATCCCCGACGCCATCCCCGAGGGTGCCGCCAACATCGAGGCCGCGCTGGCAGCCGCCAAGGAGCGTGACGCCGAACTCGCCCGCAACGCCGGCGGGGCCGCCTACGCGGGCGACGCCGACCCCTACCGCAAGCCCGCCGAGGACCGGCCGGAGGAATGACCGACGGCCTGCTGCTGGTCGACAAGCCGGCCGGCTGGACCAGTCACGACGTCGTCGCACGCACCCGGCGGCTGGCCGGCACGCGGCGGGTCGGACACGCCGGCACGCTCGACCCGATGGCCACCGGCCTCCTGGTGCTCGGCATCAACCGGGCCACCAAGCTGCTGACCTTCCTCGTCGGCTGCGACAAGACCTACACCGCGACGATCCGACTGGGTCAGACGACGGTCACCGACGACGCCGAGGGCGACATCACCGCGTCGGCCGATGCCACCGGCCTGTCCGAGGCGACCATCCGGACGGCGATCGCCGGACTGACCGGCGACATCGAGCAGGTGCCCAGCTCGGTCAGCGCCATCAAGGTCGACGGCAAACGCGCCTACGCCAAGGTGCGCGGCGGTGACGAGGTCAAGTTGAAGGCCCGGCCGGTGACTGTGTCGAGCTTCGACCTGAGGTCGATCGAGGCGCGCCCCGAGGTTGGCCCCGGCGTCCTTGACCTTGAAGTCGAGGTCGAAGTTTCCTCGGGCACCTACGTCCGTGCCCTGGCGCGCGATCTCGGCGCTGCGCTGGGGGTCGGGGGACACCTGACCGCGCTGCGCCGCACCCGGGTCGGGCGGTATCGCGTCGACGACGTGCCGACCCTCGAGGATCTGACGTCGCGGGTCCAGGCCGGGGACTCGCTGCCGGTGTTGCCGATGGCCGACGCGGCACGCGCGCAGTTCGCGGTGCGCGAACTCGACGAGGCACAGGCGCGCACGCTGCGCTACGGCCAGAAGCTGGCGCCGGGTGGGCCGACCGAAGCCGTCGTCGCGGCCATCGCCCCCGGTCACGAAGGCGAGCCCGACGATCTCGTCGCGATCCTCGATCAGAGCGGGCCGCATCCCCGCTCGAGTGTGGTCTTCCCGCTCGCCTGATCGCGATCGAGTCGATCGCGCCACACCACCGCCGCCGCCGACCGTGTCGCGCACTACAGTTGCCGCCGTGCTTGTGATCTCCCGCATCGAGGACGTGCCCACAGACCTCGGACCCACGGTCGTCGTCATGGGCAACTTCGACGGGGTGCATCGCGGCCACCAGGCGCTGCTGCGCCGTGTCTGCGAGCTGGCGGCCGAACGCTCCGCCGCGCCGGTCGCCGTCACCTTCGAGCCGCACCCGATCGCGGTGCTGCGCCCGCAGGACGCCCCCGACCAGATCACCGACCTGCAGACCCGCCTCGATCGGCTCGCCGAGTCCGGCGTCACCGCGACCTTGGTGCTGGAGTTCACCCACGAACTCGCGGCGATGACACCCGAGGAGTTCGTCGAGCAGGTGTTCGTCGAGCGGCTGCGCGCGACGGCTGTCGTCTGCGGCCACGACACCCGCTTCGGCGCGCGCAACTCCGGTGACGTCGACACGCTGCGCGAACTGGGTGCCGACCACGGTTTCGAGGTCGTCGTCATCAACGACGTGATGGCCGACGAGGCCCATCACCGGTTCTCCTCGACCGGCGTCCGCCAGGCGCTGCGCGACGGCGACGTCACCGAGGCGGCCCGCATGCTCGGCCGTCCGCACACCGTCACCGGCATGGTCGTGCACGGCTTCGAGCGCGGGCGCGAGCTCGGCTTCCCGACCGCGAACCTCGCCGAAGATGCCACCGGCATGGTGCCGGCGGATGGCGTCTACGCCGGATACCTGGTGCGTCCGAACCTGCCGGCCGGAGCCGCCGACCACCGGATGCCCGCCGCGATCTCGGTGGGCACCAACCCGACCTTCGACGGCACCAAGCGCACGGTCGAGGCCTACGTGATCGACCGCACCGACCTCGACCTCTACGACGAGGTCGTCACCGTCGAGTTCGTCCGCCGGTTGCGGGGCAACATCCGCTTCGAGGGCATCGACCCGCTCATCGAGCAGATGACGCGCGACGTCGACCAGGCCCGCGAACTGTGCCCCGACCCCACCATCTGAGCCGCCGCGCGGCGCTCGGGGCCGACCGGTGAGCGTGACCCGCACTGCCGCCGGTGCACCGCCGGGCGGCTGGACCGCCGACTCCCGGCAGCTGTCCTGGACCCGGTCGGACTGGGGTCTGCTGCTGGCGGCGAGTGCCCTCTGCGGGATCGGCGCACTGCTGGTGTGGTCGGCCACCCGCCACGTCGACGGTGCCGGCTACCTGGTGCGACACCTCATCAACACCGCGATCGGAGTGACGCTCGCCGTGCTCGTCATCCGCACCGATTCCCGGATCATCCGGGCGCTCGCGCCGTGGGTGTACCTCGGCGCGGTGCTCGGACTCGTGCTCGTGCTCAGCCCGCTCGGGTCGACGATCAACGGATCGCGCTCCTGGATCCAGGTGCCCGGCTTCTCGATCCAGCCGGCCGAACTGGCGAAGGTTGCGCTATGCGTCGGGTTGGCGATGATCCTGGCCGAACGGGGCGAGCGCGCAGCGCCCCCGCCCCGGGCCGACGTCTGGCTCGCGGTGGTGATCGCGGGGGTGCCGATCCTGTTGGTGCTTGCGCAACCCGACCTCGGGTCGGCGCTGGTGTTGGTGATGCTCACCCTCGGTGTCGTCGCGGTCTCGGGCGCATCGCGCTGGTGGCTGATGTCGGCGGCCGCACTGATGGCGGCGGGCGTGTTCGCCGCCGTGCGCACCGACCTGCTCGACCCGTACCAGCGGGCTCGGCTGACCGCGTTCGCCGACCCCGGCGCCGACCCCACCGGCATCGGCTACCAGGTGCAGCAGGTGAAGATCGCGATCGGGTCGGGCGGCTGGACCGGACAGGGCCTGTTCAGCGGACGGCAGACCCAGGGCGGGTTCATCCCGTTCCAACAGACCGACTTCGTCTTCTCCGTCGCGGGGGAGGAGTTCGGCTTCATCGGCGCCCTGATCGTCGTCGCGCTGCTCGGACTGGTGGTGGTGCGCGGCATCCTCATCGCCCGCCGCGCCCAGGACTCCTTCGGTCGTCTGGTGGCCGTCGGGGTGGTGGGTTGGTTCCTGTTCCAGATCCTGGAGAACCTCGGCATGAACCTCGGGCTCATGCCGGTGACCGGGCTGCCGCTGCCGTTCGTGTCGTACGGCGGATCGAGCATGTTCGCCTGCTGGATCGCGATCGGTCTGCTGGAGAACGTCCACCTGGTCAGCCTGCGACGCCTCTACTGAGCGGGCCGCGACCCATCACGGCGAATTATCGACCTAACGCGTGACGCTCACCGAACTCGCAAGTAACCTGGGTCACATCACCCGGGAGTCCGAACCCGGATGGAGGAGAGAAGAACCCATGCCCATGATGTCCCAGCAGGATGAGAAGCCCGATCTCGCGGTGGTCGAGAACGCCGCCAAGTCGGTTGCCGACCTCTTCCTGGATCGCGTGTCGAAGACCCCCGACAAGGTCGCCTTCGAGTTCCCCGACGCCAACGAGAACTGGCACCAGATGACGTGGCAGGAAGTGGACGAACGCGTCCGCCGCATCGCCGCCGGACTGGTCAGCCTCGGCGTCGAACTCGAGGACCGTTGCGCAATCGCCAGTGCCACCAGCGTCGAATGGGCGCTGATCGACCTGGGCATCATGCTCGCCGGCGCCGCCACCACGACGATCTACCCGACGTCCACCGTCGACGACACCCTGTACATCGTCACCAACTCCGGCAGCAAAGTCGTCTTCACCGAGACCGACGCGCACAACAAGATCCTCACCGAGGGTCGCGACGCGATCGACTCCGTGGTCAAGGTCGTCACGATCAACGGCACGTCCGACGGCGACTGGATCATCTCGCTCGACGACCTCGAGAAGCTGGGCGAGGGCTACCTGGCCGATAACCCCGGATCGATCGAGGAGCGGGTCGCGCAGATCAAGCCCGACGACCTGGCCACGCTGATCTACACCTCCGGCACCACCGGTCGTCCGAAGGGCGTTCGTCTGCCGCACAGCGCGTGGACCTACGAGGCCGCCGCCGTCGACTCCGTGCACATCCTCGGACCCGACGACAAGGCCTTCCTGTGGCTGCCGCTGGCCCACGTTTTCGGCAAGGTGCTGCTGACGCTGCCGCTGCAGGTCGGCTTCACCACCGCGATCGACGGACGCGTCGACAAGATCGTCGAGAACCTCCCGATCGTGAAGCCGGTCTGGATGGGCGCCGCACCCCGCATCTTCGAGAAGGTCTACGGCCGCATCTCGATGATGATGCGTGACGAGGGCGGCGTGAAGGCCAAGCTGTTCGACTGGCACTCCGGCAACGCCGGCAAGGTGTCCGACGCCAACGCGTCCGGCCAGAAAATCGGTGCCGCGACGGCCCTGCAGCACAAGGTCGGCGACGCGATCATCGCCAAGAAGATCCGGGAGCGCTTCGGCGGCAACATCCGCTTCTTCATCTCGGGTTCGGCGGCGCTGAACCGCGACGTGGCGAAGTGGTTCGACGGCATGGGCATCCCGATCCTCGAGGGCTACGGCCTCACCGAGACCAGCGCGGCGTCGTTCGTCAACCGCCCCTACGCCAACGTTCCGGGCAGTGTCGGTTGGCCGCTGCCGGGCACCGAGGTGCAGATCGCGCAGGACGGCGAGATCCTCGTCAAGGGCCCCGGTGTCATGCAGGGTTACCGCGGTCTCGACGACGTCACCAAGGAGGTGCTCACCGAGGACGGCTGGTTCCACACCGGCGACATCGGCGAGTTGAGCCCGACCGGTCACCTGCGCATCACCGACCGCAAGAAGGACCTCTTCAAGACGTCCAACGGCAAGTACGTCGCGCCGAGCCAGATCGAGGCCACGTTCAAGGGCATCTGCCCGTTCGCCTCGCAGTTGGTCGTGGAGGGCGACGGGCGAAAGTTCGTGTCGGCGCTGATCACCCTCGACGAGGACTCCATCAAGGAATGGGCCGAGCACCACGGCGGCGACCTCAAGGGCGCCGACTACCAGACGATCGTCACCAGCGACAAGGTGCGCGACCTCGTCCAGGGTTACATCGACGAGCTCAACCGGGGCCTCGCCCGTTGGGAGCAGGTCAAGCGGTTCATCATCCTGCCGCGTGACCTGTCCATCGAGGAGGGCGAGATCACCCCGAGCCTGAAGCTCAAGCGCAAGATCGTCGTGCAGAAGTTCAAGGACGACCTCGACACGCTGTACGCGGACTGACATCCGGCTCGACCAACCACAGGCTCGACCACACGGACGGCCGGCTCGTACCCTCGGGTGCGGGCCGGCCGTTCGCGTTCGACGCGGACCCGACGCTGACCTACCCTGGAGTTCATGTCTGTGCCCACCTCCGCCACATCCCCGGGTGAGTCCCTGTTCCACCGCCTCGAACCATTGCTGGAGAAGGTGTCCAAACCGATCCAGTACGTCGGCGGTGAGCTCAACTCCCAGACCAAGGACTGGCACTGCGGTGGCCACGGCCCGGACGGCGAGGAACTCACCGTCCGCTGGTCGTTGATGTACCCGGACGCCTACGAGGTCGGCCTGCCCAACCAGGGCGTCATGATCCTGTACGAAGTGCTCAACGAGCAGCCGAACGCGCTCGCCGAGCGCACCTACGCGGTGTGGCCCGACATGGAGGCCGCCATGCGCGAGCAGGGCGTGCCGCAGTTCACCGTCGACGGCCACCGCGCAGTGCGTGACTTCGACGTCTTCGGGCTGTCGTTCTCCACCGAGCTCGGTTACACCAACATGCTCACCGCCCTCGACCTGGCCGGCATCGCGCTGCACGCCGCCGACCGCGGCGACGACGAACCGATCGTGCTGGCCGGTGGGCACGCCGCGTTCAACCCCGAGCCGATCGCCGACTTCATCGACGCCGCCGTGGTGGGCGACGGTGAGGAGGCTGTGCTCGCGATCACCCAGCACGTCGCCGCCTGGAAGGCGCAGGGTCGCCCGGGTGGTCGCAAGGAACTGCTGCTGCGACTGGCCCGCACCGGTGGTGTATACGTGCCGTCGCTGTACGACGTCGACTACCTGCCCGACGGCCGGATCAAGCGTGTCGCACCCGCGCCCGACGCCACCGGCGTGCCGTGGCGCGTGTCGAAGCACACCGTCATGGAACTCGACGAGTGGCCCTACCCGAAGCAGCCGCTGGTGCCGCTGGCAGAGACCGTGCACGAGCGGATGTCGGTCGAGATCTTCCGCGGCTGCACCCGTGGCTGCCGGTTCTGCCAGGCCGGCATGATCACGCGTCCGGTGCGCGAGCGTTCGATCACCGGCATCGGTGACATGGTGCGCCAGGGCCTCGCCGCGACCGGGTTCGAGGAGGTGGGTCTGCTCTCGCTCAGCTCGGCCGACCACACCGAGATCGCCGAGATCACCAAGGGTCTGGCCGATCGTTACGAGGGCACCCAGACCGGGCTGTCGCTGCCGTCGACCCGTGTCGACGCGTTCAACATCGACCTCGCGAACGAGCTCACCCGCAACGGGCGCCGCTCGGGTCTGACCTTCGCACCCGAGGGCGGCTCCGAGCGCATCCGCAAGGTGATCAACAAGATGGTCACCGAGGACGACCTCATCAACACGGTCGCCGCGGCCTACGGTGCCGGCTGGCGACAGGTGAAGCTCTACTTCATGTGCGGCCTGCCGACCGAGACCGACGAGGACGTGCTGCAGATCGCCGAACTCGCCAAGCGGGTCATCGAGACCGGCCGGCAGGTCAGCGGCCGCAAGGACATTCGCTGCACCGTGTCGATCGGTGGGTTCGTGCCCAAGCCGCACACCCCGTTCCAGTGGTGCGCCCAGCTCGGTGTGGAGGAGACCGACGCCCGGCTGCAGAAGCTGCGCGACGCGATCCGCTCCGACAAGCGCTACGGCAGCTCGATCGGCATGCGCTACCACGACGGCCAGCCGGGCATCGTCGAAGGACTGCTCTCGCGCGGCGACCGCCGCGTCGGGTCGGTCATCGAGGCGGTGTGGCGCGACGGCGGACGCTTCGACGGTTGGAGCGAGCACTTCTCCTACGAGCGCTGGATGCGCTGCGCGGCCGAAGCGCTCGGCCCGCACGGTCTCGACGTCGCCTGGTACACCACGCGCGAGCGGGGCGAGACCGAGGTGCTGCCCTGGGACCACCTCGACTCCGGCCTCGACAAGGAATGGCTGTGGGACGACTGGCAGGACGCGCTCGACGAGACCGAGGTCGACGACTGCCGCTGGACCCCCTGCTTCGACTGCGGCGTGTGCCCGCAGATGGGCACCGAGATCCAGATCGGCCCCACCGGCAAGAAGCTGTTGCCGCTCACCGTCGTCTGACCCGACCCCGCTCCCGGGTCCCGTTGTATTGCAACGAGGCCCGCAACTCCCGCGTGCTCTGAAGGACAGATAGGAAGACCGATGGCCAGACAGCGTGTGCCCGAGGGGCCGCCGCCCGCGCCGGTGGTGCAGAAACTGCGCGTGCAGTACGCCAAGCGTGGCCGGCTGCGGTTCACTTCGACCCGCGACTTCCAGCGGGCGCTGGAACGCGCCGTCCGCCGGGCGCAGGTGCCGATTGCGTTCTCGGCCGGGTTCCACCCGCACCCGCGGATCAGTTACGCGAACGCGGCGGCCACCGGCACCGCGAGCGAGGCGGAGTACTTCGAGCTGGCGCTGCAACGTGAGTGCGACCCCGAACAGGTGCGCGCCGCCCTCGACGAGGCGCTGCCCGACGGACTCGACATCCTCAAGGTGGTCGTGTCCGGCACCGGGTCGTTGGCCGACGGCCTGCTCGCCAGCGACTGGCGGCTGGCGTTCGGCGACGTCGAGGAGTCGGTGCTGACGCATGCGGTCGAGCAGTTGCTGGCGCGCGACCGGGTGGAGGTCACCCGGATGATGAAGTCGGGCCCGCGCACCTTCGAGGTGCGCGAGGCGATCGTGCGCGCGTCGGTCGACGGCACCACCCTCGACCTGACGCTGACCCACACGACACCCAGCGTGCGCCCCGACGACGTGCTCACCGCGTTGCGCGAGGTGTCGGGGCTGGTCGTCGACCGCACCCCGTTGATCACGCGGTTGCGCCAGGGCACCCCGGCGCCGGACGGCGCGATCACCGACCCGCTCGACTGAGCTGCTCGACCGGTCTGCTCGACCGGGCTGCTCGGCTGATCCGGCGGCGTCCGCAGCACACCGTCCGGTGGTACAGGTCACCGGTTACGACTCGGTAGCGCGAGCGTGTGCGATAATCGACCTCGGTCACGCCGCTTGCCACGCCGGCGCCGTGCCCCGTCGAGACATCGATCGCTGCGCCCCATCTGCGAGCGCGCAGCCGGTCAAGCGCCCGACGGCATCGAAGCAGTGCCGCGCACCGCGCGAGCTGCCTTGGTGTAACAGTCGACTTCTCGTCGCCCCCGGACTTCGGGCGCGACGGCAGACACCGCGTCATGCGGAGTGTGCAGGGTGCGAACCTTCGGCGTGGGCCGCTTCGCATGCTGATGACAAAGGAGGGCCATGGGCCCCCAGATCAACGAACCCGGCAACTTGTTCTCCGAACCGGTCGAAGCCGAGGAAGCACAACCACAGGAAGCCCCGGCGATCCAGAGCCCGATGAGCTTCGGACTGCTGTTCCAGACCCCCGATCTCGAGGTGCGCGCACCGCGCCGCCGCGCCGAGCAGGACGCCGAGGGGTTCGACGACCGCGACGACGAGCACGACGATCACAGCAACGGCACCACCGGCCGGGACGATGACCGTTCGGACTCGAACGACTCGAACGACTCGGCCGACGCGGGCGATTCCGGTGACTCCGGCGACGGCGAGCAGTCCGGTTCTCGGGGCCGCCGCCGTGGCGGTCGTGGGCGCCGCGCGCGTTCGCAGGACGCCGACGGCAACGAGTCGAAGAACGACTCGCGCAACGACTCCCGCGGCGAGTCCGACGGCGATGGCAACGGCGACTCGACGCGCGGCAAGCGCTCGGGTGCGAACAACGCCTCGGATGCTTCGGACGACTCGACCCAGTCCGGTGACGAGGCCGACAACGACAGCAACGACGGGGCGGACAACGGCCACGACGACTCCGCGGACGAGGGGTCGAACCGTCGCCGCACCCGCCGCCGTCGGCGCAGCGGTTCGACCGGCGACTCCGACGACCCGCCCGGCACCGTCACCAAGGTGCGCGAGCCCCGCAAGGAGCGCGACGAGGTCACCGCGATCAAGGGATCGACGCGGCTCGAGGCGAAGAAGCAGCGCCGCCGCGAGGGTCGCGAAGCCGGCCGTCGCCGCACCTCGATCACCGAGGCCGAGTTCCTCGCCCGCCGCGAGAGCGTCGAGCGCGTCATGGTCGTGCGTGAGCGCGATGGCCGCACCCAGATCGGTGTGCTCGAAGACGGTGTGCTTGTCGAGCACTACGTCTCGCGCGACACCCAGCAGGCCTCGATGGCCGGCAACGTCTACCTCGGTCGCGTGCAGAACGTCCTGCCGAGCATGGAGGCCGCGTTCGTCGATATCGGCCGCGGTCGCAACGCCGTGCTCTACGCCGGCGAGGTCAACTGGGACGCCGCCGGCCTCGACAACCAGCCCAAGCGGATCGAGCACGCGCTCTCCTCGGGCGAATCGGTGCTGGTGCAGGTGACCAAGGACCCGATCGGTCACAAGGGCGCCCGCCTCACCTCGCAGATCTCGCTGCCGGGCCGGTTCCTGGTCTACGTGCCGGGCAACTCGATGACCGGCATCTCCCGCAAGCTGCCCGACAACGAGCGCGCGCGGCTGAAGAAGATCCTCAAGGAGATCGTCCCCGCGGAAGCCGGCGTCATCGTCCGCACCGCGGCGGAAGGCGCCAGCGAGGAAGACCTGCGCGCCGACATCGAGCGTCTGCAGAACACCTGGGAGCAGATCCAGAAGGCCAGCAAGAGCCAGTCGGCGCCGTCGCTGTTGCACGGCGAGCCCGACCTCACGCTGCGCGTCATCCGCGACGTCTTCAACGAGGACTTCTCCAAGCTGATCGTCTCCGGCGACAAGGCGTGGAACGAGGTGTCGAACTACATCGGCAACGTCGCCCCCGACCTGGCCGAGCGCCTGGAGAAGTGGACCGGCGAGACCGACCTGTTCAGCGTGCACCGGGTCGACGAGCAGCTCACCAAGGCGCTCGACCGCAAGGTGTGGCTGCCCTCGGGTGGCTCGCTGATCATCGACCGCACCGAGGCGATGACCGTCATCGACGTCAACACCGGCAAGTTCGTGGGGTCGGGCGGCAACCTGGAGGAGACGGTCACCCGCAACAACCTCGAGGCTGCCGAGGAGATCGTGCGCCAGCTGCGGCTGCGCGACATCGGCGGCATCATCGTCGTCGACTTCATCGACATGGTGCTGGAGTCGAACCGCGACCTGGTCGTGCGCCGGCTGCTGGAGTGCCTCGGCCGCGACCGCACCAAGCACCAGGTCGCCGAGGTCACCTCGCTCGGCCTCGTGCAGATGACCCGCAAGCGCGTGGGCAGCGGCCTGCTGGAGATCTTCTCCGAGCCGTGTGCAAGCTGCGACGGACGCGGCGTGATCGTGCACGACGCACCGGTCGAGAAGTCGGGCAACCACAACCACGGCGGCGGCAACAACGGCGGCAGCGGTGGTGGCGGCAACGGTTCCGGCAGCCGACGCAGCAAGCGTGGCCGCAAGAACGACGAGCCCGAGCAGACCGACGCGAAGCCGAGCGGGCCGACCGCCGCGCAGATCGCCGCCGCCGCACACGCCGCCGCGAGCAAGACCGCATCGGCCGATGTCGCCGACGCCGTGAGCGACGCCGCGACCGACGCTGTGACCGATGCGGTCACCGAGGTCGTTGCAGCGGACGGCGTCGCGGACGGTGCGGGGGCAGTCGTCGCCGCTCCGGTCGATGTCGCACCGGCCCAGCAGGTCGAGGACAAGCCTGCGGGGCAGACCGCCGAACCCGTCACCGAACCCGTCAGCGAGCCCGTCGTCGAGCCGGCTGCGGCACCCGTGGCCGAGCAGCCCGCCCCGAAGCGTCGCCGCGGTTCGCGGCGCGCCGGGTCGCCGTCCGTCGCACCGGCGCACGCGCCGCAGCCGCAGGAGGTGCCGACCACGGTTGTCGCCGCCGAGGCGCCCGACGCGGGGGAGTCGGTGGCCGACACCACTCCCGTCGCGGCACCAGAGCCGGTGAAGCGCCGTCCGAAGCGGGCGCGTGTCGTCGCCCCGGCCGGTCCTCCGGTGAATTTGGAGACCGACGACACCGACCGGTAAAGTTGATCCTCGGTGCGCCCACCGAGCCGACGTCCCGTCAGGGGTAGCTGTTGGCCGGTTCAGACAGAGCGAGTGCGCCAAGACGAAAGTGAGTTGTGACGTGTACGCGATTGTTCGCGCGGGCGGTCGCCAGGAGAAGGTCTCCGTGGGCGACGTCCTGACCATCGACAAGGTGGCCGTGAAGGCCGGCGAGTCCGTTGAGTTCCCGGCCCTGCTGCTGGTCGACGGCGACAAGGTGACCTCCGACGCCGAGAAGCTGGCGAAGGTGACGGTCAAGGCTGAGGTCGTCGAGTCCGCCAAGGGCCCGAAGATCACCATCATCAAGTACAAGAACAAGACCGGCTACCGCAAGCGTCAGGGCCACCGTCAGCCGCTGACCCGCGTGAAGGTCACCGCGATCGAGGCCTGAGCCTCATCACCCGCGTTCGAACAAGGATCAGGTAGGTACAGACATGGCACACAAGAAGGGTGCGTCTTCGACCCGTAACGGTCGCGACTCCAACGCACAGCGTCTTGGCGTGAAGCGCTTCGGTGGCGAGGTCGTCGGCGCCGGCGAGATCATCGTCCGCCAGCGTGGCACGCACTTCCACCCCGGTGAGGGCGTCGGCCGCGGCAAGGACGACACGCTGTTCGCGCTCGTCCCGGGCTCGGTGCAGTTCGGCGCCAAGCGCGGCCGCAAGACGGTCAACATCGTTCAGACCGAGGCCTGACAAAGGCTTCGCTCCAACCTCGAACAGGGTGGGTCCGGTCAAACCGGCCCACCCTGTTCGGTCCCCGGCGCGAGATCGCGTCGGGCCCCAGCTTTCACAGAGCGTTCACAATCGGAAGGTGCCGTCGATGGCCACCAACTTCGTAGACCGGGTCGTGCTGCACGTCGCCGCCGGCAAGGGCGGCCACGGCGTCGCGTCCGTGCACCGGGAGAAGTTCAAGCCGCTCGGCGGCCCCGACGGCGGCAACGGTGGCCGCGGCGGTGACGTGATCCTCGCCGTCGACCCGCAGGTCACGACGTTGCTGGAGTACCACCACACCCCGCACCGCAAGGCCACCAACGGCAAGCCCGGCGCCGGTGACGAGCGCAACGGCGCCGACGGGCAAGACCTCGTGCTGCCCGTGCCCGAGGGCACCGTGGTGAAGGACTCGCGCGGCGACATCCTCGCCGACATGGTCGGCGACGGCACCCGCTTCGTCGTCGCCCGGGGCGGACGCGGCGGACTCGGCAACAAGGCCCTCGCCTCCCCGCGGCGCAAGGCACCCGGTTTCGCGCTGCTCGGCGAGCCCGGCGACGAACTCGACGTCGTGCTGGAGCTGAAGACGCTCGCCGACGTGGCGCTCATCGGTTTCCCGTCGGCCGGCAAGTCGTCGCTGGTGTCGGTGATGTCGGCCGCGAAGCCGAAGATCGCCGACTACCCGTTCACCACCCTCGTGCCCAACCTGGGTGTGGTCACCGCCGGCGGCGAGCGCTACACGATCGCCGACGTGCCCGGGCTCATCCCGGGCGCGAGCCAGGGCAAGGGGCTCGGCCTGGAGTTCCTGCGGCACGTCGAGCGCTGCTCCGTGCTGGTGCACGTCGTCGACTGCGCCACCCTCGAGCCCGGCCGCGACCCGATGACCGACCTCGACGTCATCGAGCACGAACTGTCGGAGTACGTGCCCGACGCGACCCTCGGCGGCAAGCCGTTGGCCGAACGCACCCGCATCGTGGTGCTGAACAAGTCCGATGTGCCAGACGCGCAGGAGCTGGCCGAGTTCGTCAAGCCCGACCTGGAGGCGCGCGGCCTCGAGGTGCACATCGTGTCGGCCGTCGCCCACCGCGGACTGAAGGAACTGTCCTTCTCCCTCGCCAAGCACGTGGCCGAGGCGCGCGCCGAGATCGAACGCGACACCGAACCGACCCGGGTCGTGCTGCGGCCCAAGGCGGTCGACGACAGCGGGTTCCGCATCCGCAAGGAGGGCTCGACCGAGTCGCCGGTGTTCCGGGTGCTCGGTGAGCGTCCGACCCGATGGGTGCGCCAGACCGACTTCGCCAACGACGAAGCGGTCGGCTACCTCGCCGACCGGCTGGCCCGCCTCGGCGTCGAGGAAGAACTGTTCAAGGCGGGAGCCGTGCCCGGCTCGACCGTCGTCATCGGCCCCGAGGACAACGCGGTCGTCTTCGACTGGGAGCCGACGCTGCAGGCCGGCGCCGAGTTGCTCGGTGCCCGTGGCACCGACCTGCGCCTGGAGGAGAACGCACGCCCGACCCGCTCGGAGAAGCGCGACGACTTCCACGCCCGCAAGGATGCCCAGCGCGAGGCCCGCGAAGAGCTCTGGACCGAACGCGACGCCGGGGTCTGGACCGACGACTGATGCGGCACTGCGTCGGTCGGTGCGTGCCGGCCGTTGACTGCGACCCCGTATCTGACCCCGTATCCTCGCCGTCGTGACTGCCGACCTGCGCTCCGCCGTCGCCACGGCGCACCGCCTCGTGGTGAAGGTCGGCTCGAGTTCCCTGACCCGACCGCAGGGCGGTCTCGACCCGGACGTCGTCGGCGCGCTCGCCGACGTTCTGGCCCGGCGTCGCCGGGCCGGCCACGACGTGGTGCTCGTGTCCTCCGGTGCGATCGCGGCCGGACTCGCCCCGCTGGCCATGAAACGCCGTCCGCGTGATCTCGCCCGGCAGCAGGCCGCGGCGAGCGTGGGTCAGAGCGTGCTCATGGCCGCCTACACGCAGGCTTTCGCGCGGCACGACCTCGTGGTCGGGCAGGTGCTGCTCACCAGCGACGACGTCACCCGGCGCGGGCACTACACCAATGCCCGCCGCACCCTGGAGAAGCTGTTCGCGATGGGGGCCGTGCCGATCGTCAACGAGAACGACACGGTCGCCACCCACGAGATCCGCTTCGGCGACAACGACCGTCTGGCCGCCCTCGTCGCACATCTGGTCGGTGCCGACGCGCTGGTGCTGCTCTCCGACGTCGACGCCCTCTACGACGGGCCGCCCTCGCGGCCCGGCACGTCCCGCATCGACACCGTGCTCGACGAATCCGAGCTGGACGGCATCGACATCGCCGGCACCGGGTCAGGCGTTGGCACCGGTGGCATGGTCACCAAGGTCGAGGCGGCGCGGATCGCGACCGGTGCCGGCATCACCACCGTGCTCACCAGCGCCGCCAACGCCGCCGCAGCGGTCGCGGGGGAGAGCGTCGGCACCGTCTTCGCCCCCCAGGCACGCACCCGGCGCGCGCGGCACCTCTGGCTGGAGCACGCCACCACGGCGCGCGGACGGCTCGTGCTCGACGACGGCGCTGTGGCGGCCGTGGTCGAGCGCGGAAAATCGTTGCTACCCGCCGGGATTCGATCCGTCAGCGGGAAGTTCAGTGCGGGCGACGCGGTCGACCTGGTCGGTCTCGACGGCGCGACGGTCGCGCGGGGACTGGTCAACTACGACGCCCACGAACTGCCCGCCTTGCTCGGGCGTGGCACCAAGGAACTCGCTGCGGCGTTGGGGCCGGAGTACGAACGTGAAGTGATCCACCGCGACGACCTCGTCGTGCTGCGAAAGGCCATTCGATGAGTCAGCCCTCCGAACCCGCCCGGGGGTCGCACGAGGATCCCATCACCGAGCCCGGCACCGAGCCCATCACCGAGCTTCCGGTCGAGGGCAATGCCGACGTCCCGGTCGAGGACGACACCGAACCGACGGCGTCCGAGCAGGCCGAGAAGAAGGAATGGTGGGAAGACCCGAACCTGCCCTGGCAGGGCAAACCGACCCGCGCCGACAAGCTGTGCTGGCTGTCGATCGCGTTGCTCGGTGTCTACGGCATCGTGCTGCTGCCGTTGCGGCCGATCCTGCTCGGCCTCGACTCCTACGTGCTGGCGTTCGTCACCGGCTCGAACATCGCGATGGCAGACATCGGTGCGAAGCTCGCGACCGGTCACGAGCCGTGGTGGTGGGTGGCCTGGATCGCGGCCTCGCTGACGTCGATCAAGTTCGACTGGATCTTCTGGTGGGCCGGAAAACTGTGGGGCCACAACATCATCAAGGTGATGTCGGGACGCTCGAAGTGGGCGGCCAAGACCGGTGCCGCCGCCGAACGGCTGGCCCGCCGGTTCGGTGGACCCGCGATCTTCCTGGCCTGGTTCATCCCGTTCATCCCCGGGGCGATCGTCGCCGCGTTCGTCGGCGATGTCGGCATGAAACTGCGCCGGTACATGGCGATCGACCTTTTCGCAGCGCTGGTCTACCGCGGCCTGTGGATGTACCTCGGCTTCCGCATCGGGGAGCCTGCCAAGGACCTCGTCAACGTCATCGCGCGCTACGCCAACTACTTCGCGATCGTGATGCTGGTCTTCATCTTCGTCACGACCTTCATGCGGGCCCGCAAGCAACAACAGGCTCGAGCCTCCTGACGTGCGCGTCCTGGTCACCGGCGGCTCGGGCGCGCTCGGCAGTCACCTGAGCGCCGCGCTGCTGCGCCGCGGCGACGACGTCGTGGCCACCGGGCATCGGGTGCCTGTGTTGGTGGCCGGGGTGCAGACGGTGCCGCTCGACCTCGCCGATGCGGCCGCGGTGACCTCCCTGGTGCGCGAGGTGCGACCCGACCTGGTCGTCAACACCGCCTACGCCTATGCCGACTGGACGGTGACCGCGGTCGCGCCGGGCGTGCTCGCCGCAGCGGCCACGGACGCCGGTGCGCAGGTCGTGCACATCTCCTCCGACGCGGTGTTCTCCGGCCACAAGCCCGCGTACGTCGAGACCGATCTGCCGGATCCGCTCATTCCGTACGGCGCTGCGAAGGCCGCCGCCGAGGTCGGCGTGCGGCTCGCCGCACCCGACTCGACCGTCGTGCGCACGACGCTGATCATGGGTCACCGCGCCGCACCGATGGAAACCCTCAGCCGCGCCCTCGCGACCGGTGAGCGCGACGGGGTGCTGTTCACCGACGACGTCCGCTGCCCGGTGCATGTCGACGACCTCGTCGCCGCGCTGCTCGAACTCGCGGACGCACGCCGGCCGGGGATGTTCCACGTCGGTGGCCCGGATGCGCTGTCCCGCATGGCGATCGGCGAACTCGTCTGTGTCCGCGACGGACTGCCCGCCGACCGATTGGTGCCGGGCCTGCGGGCCGACCTGCCGGTGCCCGGCGCCCTCGACCTGCGCCTCGATTGCACCGCGACCCAGGCGCTGTTGCGCACCCGCTTGCGTGGCGCGCGGGAGTTTCTCGCGACGGGTTGATGCCGATCCGGGTGCACTGTCGGTGTGCAGCTCACGCCGAGACCGTCTGCCAGACGGCGAACGTCGGCGACTGAGCTCCGTCACCCTCCGCAAAGGGGAAGGCAATCGTCCGGATCCACTTCTACGGTGACCGAGTACGTCGACCACATCGAGTACCGCGAGTGCACGCACAACCGATCGGCAAGGAGCATGAGATGAGCGACCCCGAAGCGACACTGAACCCGGCCCAGATCCGCGAGGCCGGCCTCGACGACTGGCGGCAGGTGCTCGGACGCATCAAGGCGCGCTTCCGCACCGGTGACTTCGCGACCGGCCTGAAGTTGGTGAATCTCATCGGGGAGTCGGCCGAGCAGGCGAACCACCACCCCGATGTCTCGCTGAGCTACACGGACGTGATCGTTGCGCTGGCCAGTCACGATGTCGACGGCATCACCTCCCGCGACATCGACCTCGCCCAGCAGATCAGCGCGCACGCGAAGACGCTCGGCGTCGAGGCCGACGTCCACGGCATCACCCAGGTCGAGCTCGGGCTCGACACCGCGACGGGCGATGGTTCGCGACTGGGGGAGTTCTATGCCGCGCTGCTCGGCGGCGAGATCCGAAACGGTGAACCGGTCGACCCCAGTGGTCAGGTGCCGACGGTCTGGTGGCAGGGCCCGGGGGCGGGCGAGCGTGATGAATTCTCCTTGCCCGCACAGGAATTCGAGCAGCGCTGGCACCTCGACGTGTGGGTGCCGCACGACGAGGGCGAGCGCCGGATGCAGGCCGCGCTCGACGCAGGAGGCACGCTGGTCAGTGACAAGGCGGCGCCGAGTTACTGGGTGATCGAAGACGCCGACGGCAACCGGGCGTGCATCTGCACACCGCTCGACCGCTGACCGGGCGCCGCGGGTCGTTGCGCCCTGCCGCCCTGCCGCCGGGTCGTTCCTCGGACACCGGCGGCAAGCGGGTCGGGGCCGACCTACCCTTGAGCAATGAGCACCACCGCGCCGATCACCGCGACCCAGCGGGTCCAGGAAGCCGGCCTGCGCGCCCAGGCGGCGAGCAAGCGTCTGGCACTGTTGAGCCGCGCCGAGAAGGACGCCGCCCTCGTCGCCCTCGCCGATGCGCTGCGGGCCGCGACCGACCGCATCGTCGCCGCGAACGCCGACGACCTCGCCCGCGGCCGGGACGGCGGCATGACCGAGAGCCTGCAGGACCGTCTGCGGCTCACCCCCGAACGCGTCGCGTCGATCGCGCGGGCACTGCAGGACGTCGCCGCGCTGCCGGATCCGATCGGTGAGGTCGTGCGCGGTTCGACGCTGGCCAACGGTCTGCAGATCAAGCAGGTGCGGGTGCCGATGGGTGTCATCGGGATGGTCTACGAGGCCCGCCCCAACGTCACGGTCGACGCCGCCGGGCTCGGCCTCAAGAGCGGCAACGCGATGATCCTGCGCGGTGGGTCGGCCGCCGCGTCCAGCAATGCCGTCATCGTCGACGTGCTGCGCGAGGCGCTGGAGCAGCGCGACCTGCCCGCCGACGCCGTCCAGTTGCTCGACGGCGGACACGACGATGTCGAGGCGCTGATCACCGCGCGCGGGTTGGTCGACCTGGTCATCCCGCGCGGCGGCGCGTCGCTCATCCGCACCGTCGTGCTGGGTGCGACCGTGCCGGTGATCGAGACCGGCATCGGCAACGTCCACGTCTACGTCGACGCGTCCGCCGACCTGGCGATGGCCACGCAGATCACCCTCAACGCCAAGACCCACCGTCCGAGCGTGTGCAATGCGGCCGAATCGCTGCTGGTGCACCGTGACGTGGCCGCGGCCTTCCTGCCCGCGGCGTTGGAAGCGCTCGCCGGCGCCGGGGTGAAGCTCTACCTCGACGACACCGCGCGTGGGCTGGCCGGTGTCGAGGGCGAACCGGTGACCGACGACCTGTTCGCCACCGAGTTCCACGGACTCGAGATGAGCGTCGGGGTTGTTGACTCACTCGATGCCGCGATCGCGCACATCGATCGGTTCGGCACCAAGCACACCGAGGTGATCGTCACCCAAGACCGCGCCGCCGCCCGCGAGTTCGTCGCCCGGGTCGACGCCGCCGTGGTGATGGTCAACGCGTCGTCGCGGTTCACCGACGGCGGCGAGTTCGGCTTCGGCGCCGAGATCGGCATCTCCACCCAGAAGTTGCACGCCCGCGGGCCGATGGCACTGCCCGAGCTCACCTCCACCAAGTGGGTCGTCGAGGGCGACGGTCAGATCCGCTGAGTGCCCGGCCGGCGAGATCGGCGGCTAGCGGCGAGGTCGCCCGGATCGCCGCCGAACCAGGCGGTAAGGTGGCCGCATGACGTCGCGTGTCCTGGCCCTTGTCTCCGAGGGCGATGTTCCGGAGCTGCACCACAACGAGCTGCCGATGAGCCACCTCATGTACGGCGTGATCGCGTTCATCGTCTTCATGGCGATGCTCGCTTTCCTGTGGTCGTTCCGCAACACCGCACCCAAGCTCAGCGAGCAGCACGGTGCCGAGCACGGCACCGCCCGCGGCACCGACGTCGAACGGTCGGGTCACTGACCATCCGTCTGGGGGTCATGGGTGGCACCTTCGACCCCATCCACCACGGCCACCTGGTGGCCGCGAGCGAGGTCCAGTCGTTGCTCGACCTCGACGAGGTGGTCTTCGTGCCGACCGGGCAGCCGTGGCAGAAGGAAGGCCGCGACGTCGCGCCGGCCGAGCACCGCTACCTCATGACGGTCATCGCCACCGCGTCCAACCCGCGGTTCACCGTGAGCCGGGTCGACATCGACCGTCCGGGGCCGACCTACACGCTCGACACCCTGCGCGACCTGAAGAAGCAGCGTCCCGACGCGGAGCTCTACTTCATCACCGGCGCCGATGCGCTCTCGCAGATCCTGTCGTGGAAGGGCGTCGACCAGCTGTGGGATCTCGCGCAGTTCGTCGGCGTGACCCGTCCGGGCCATGAACTGTCCGATAAGGGCCTGCCCAAGGACAAGGTCGTGCTCAAAGAGGTGCCGGCGATGTCGATCAGCTCGACCGACTGCCGCGACCGGGTGCGCGAAGAGGAACCCGTGTGGTACCTCGTGCCCGACGGCGTCGTCCAGTACATCAACAAATATCAGCTCTACCTGCCCGGCGGCGGGGAGCTGCAGGAGGACAAGTGACCGCCACCACCGAGTCGATCGAGCTCGCCAAGGCAGCAGCCCACGCGGCCGACGAACTCAAGGCCACGACCGTGATCGCGCTGGACGTGAGCGAGCACCTCGCCCTCACCGACATCTTCGTGATCGCGTCGGCCGACAACGAGCGGCAGGTCAATGCGATCGTCGACTCGGTCGAGGACGCCCTGCTCGAACGCGGCGTGAAGCCGAAGCGTCGTGAGGGACGCGGCGACGGCCGCTGGGTGCTCGTCGACTTCGGCGACATCGTCGTGCACGTGCAGCACGACGACGAGCGGGAGTTCTACCAGCTCGAGCGGCTCTGGCGCGACTGCCCGACGGTCGACCTGGAGTTGCCCGCCGGTGAATCCGACGATTCCGACGCCGAGTCGGACGACGAGTCCGGCAGGGAGTCCGACACGGAGTCCGGCACGGAGTCCGACACGGAATGAGCGGCGCGGTTCCCGGGCCGTCCGAGCGGTTGATGCTCGGTGCCGACCCGAAGCGCCTCATCGTGCTGCGGCACGGACAGACCGCCCACAATGTCGGCGGCATCTGGCAGGGACAGCTCGACACCGAACTGTCCGCAGTCGGACGTGACCAGGCGCGGGCCGCGGGCATCGCGATCGCCGAGTGTCGACCCGACCTGATCAGGGCCAGTGACCTGCAGCGTGCCTACGCGACGGCCGAGGCCATTGCGGCCGGCACGGGGCTGGCCATCCAGGCCGACGAGCGTCTGCGCGAGATCGATGTCGGTTCGTGGCAAGGCCGTTCGAGTGATCAGGTGCGTGAGACGCACGGTGACGACCTCGAGGCCATCGCCGCCGGCGAAGACCGCCGTCGCGGCGACACGGGTGAGACCGTCGCCGAGGTCGCCGAGCGAGCGCTCGCGGCGACCAAGGACGCCATCGCCGACCTCGCGCCCGGACAGCTGGGCGTGATCGTCACCCACGGTGTCGCCGGACGCGCCCTCGCGGCGGCCCTCGTCGGCATCGAGTTGCACGCCGCCTGGCTTGGCCTCGGTGGGCTGCACAACTGCCACTGGGTGGAGCTCACCGAGGGTGCCCATGGGTGGCGGATCGAGAAGTGGAACGCGCACGCATGAGCATGGCCCGGGACAATCAGCTGACCGCGAAGCATGATGCGAAGGTCGGGTCGCACAGTTCACGACACGGTGAGCGCCGCCGCCTCGCGCCGGGCACCTTCCAGAAAATCATGAACTTCTTCCCGCCGTTCCTCGGAATGGGGCTGCGGGTCAAGGAAGTCAGCGACGACTGGACGATGTGCCGGGTCGAACTCAAGCTCAACCGGTTGAACCGCAACCAGCAGGGCACCGCCTTCGGCGGGTCGATCGGCGCGATGACCGACGCGTTCTACGCGCTGCTGCTGATGCATCAGCTCGGACCGGACTACCACGTGTGGGACAAGGCCGCGCAGATCGAATACGTCAGCCCCGGCACGTCGACGGTATACGGCACCTTCGAGGTGCCGCTCGAACGCACCGACCAGATTCGCGCCGAGGCGCTGTCGGGACAGAAGGTGCTGCCGTGGTTCGAGACCGAGCTGACCCTGGCCGACGGAACCGTCGTGGCCCGCGTCCGCCGGCAGTTGTATGTGCGCAAGAAGCGCGAGGCCCGCGCCGACGTCCCGGACGGCCCGCAGCCCGACCCGGCCGACTGACCGGATCGGGCTGCAGCAGAACCTTTTCGGCTCAGTTCACCCGCGCGTCCTCGGCCTCGGTCGACTCGCGGCCGGCGCGACCGTGGCGACTCTGCACCACGAACCCGGCGGCCACGATCACTACCGCCAGGGCAAGTGACAGACCCAATTCCAGACGCTGTCCCGGCATGACGCCCATCAGCACGAGCACCACGACGATGAACGCGATGGTCGCGATGGTCAGGTAGGGGAAGGCCCACATCTTCACCGACGCGCCCCGCAGGGCGTCCGGTGAACCCATGCGAGTTCGCAACTGCGACAACGCGATGACGATGTAGACGAACAGTGCGATGGCCCCGGACGTCGCCAGCAGGTACCCGAAGATCTTGTCGGGCAGCAGGTAGTTGCCGATGACGCCGAGGAAGCCGACGACGGAGCTGACGATGATCGCCCACGCCGGCACCCCGCGGCCCGTGACCTTCGACCAGGCGCGTGGTGCATCACCGCGCTGCGACAGCGAGAACGCCATCCGCGATGCGGTGTAGAGGGCGGAGTTCAGACACGACGCCACCGCCGTCAGGATCACCAGGTCGAGCAGCCACGTCAGGTTGCCCAGGCCGACCTGCTCGAGCGTGAACTGGTAGGAACCGTGCTCGGTGAGGCCGGGCGACTTCCAGCTGACCAGCGACACCACGACGAAGATCGAACCCAGGTAGAACAACGAGATTCGCCAGATCACCGAGTTCACCGCCTTGCGGATTCCGTGCTCCGGATCGGGCGACTCGGCGGCCGCGATCGTGACGATCTCGGTGCCCATGAAGGTGAACATCGTGGTGAGCATCGCGGCGATCACACCGCTCCAGCCCTTGGGCATGAAACCTCGGACGTCAGGTGGGAGACGCCGGACGTGTGCGATCCCGGCAACAGGCCGAAGATCGCCAGCAGGCCGACCCCGATGAACGCGACGATCGCGACGATCGCGACCACCTTCACCAGCGCGAACCAGAACTCGAACTCGCCGTAGTTGCCGACCGACAGCAGGTTGGTGCCCATCAGCAACGCCGTGATCAGCAGGGCGAACAGCCATTGCGGCGCACCCGTCCAGTGGTTGAGGATCGCCGCGCCCGCGGTGGCCTCGATCGGAATCACCACCACCCAGAACCACCAGTACAGCCAGCCGATGGAGAAACCGGCCCACCGGCCGAGCGCGCGGTCGGCGTACGTCGAGAAGGAGCCGGTGTCGGGGTGGGCGGTTGCCATCTCACCGAGCATCCGCATCACCAGCACGACGAGCGTGCCGGCCAATGCATAGGAGATGAGCACGGCCGGGCCGGCCTTGCTGATCGCGTTCGCCGAGCCGACGAACAAGCCCGCGCCGATGACACCGGCGATCGAGATCAACGTGACGTGACGTTGCTTGAGTCCGTGGCCGAGCGCGGAGGTGGGCGCTTCGTCCGGAGCTGTGACGTGGTCGTTCATGACCGACAAGGATGCCCGCCGACGAGTAAAGCCGGGGTCAAGAGCGTTTCCCCCGACCCGATTTGGTGTCGCGGGGGAGGGGTCAGTAAGCTAGTCCAGTCGCCCGAACGAGGGAGACAACCCACCTGGGGCATTGGCGCAGTTGGTAGCGCGCTTCCATGGCATGGAAGAGGTCAGGGGTTCGAATCCCCTATGCTCCACCCCACGCACAAGGCTCGAACCCTTGCCATCTTGGATGGTTTCGGTTCGGGCCTTGTCGCTGTCTTGGGCCCAGGTGAGGGCGTTGGCGTTGATCTGGGGATCGAGGAGCATTTCGAAGGGCGGTTGTTCTCGACGCGGAGTTGGTCGTCTTCGTCGATGTAGATCTTGGTGAAGAAGGCTTGGCTGCAGAGGCGTCGGTTGGTGTTGTCGCAGCGTTCGTAGACATCGGCGCCGGTGGCGGAACGCCAGCTCGTTGCCGCTCTCGAAGGCCAGCACGATGGCCTCCAGTAGTCGGAGGTGGGTGTCGAATCCCAATGGGCCAGTGTCGTCCTCCAGGAACTCGACCTACTGCGTCCATTAGGCCGCCTGAAGCACGTCCCCATCGTCGACGTCGTGCTCGCGAGCGCTCGGATGGATCCTTCACACGGCGAACTGGGTTGGAAAGAACGATCGACTTTCGTCATGAGGGAAACGTCACGTCCAACTGCTCCGCGACCGAACTGACGGCTGGCGGGGCAAGCGTGCCGCCGGCGCGTGCTCGCAGAAAACTGTGGGTGGGCCTCACTGTTCTTCTGCTCATGAGCGCGACTGGAGCGGGGCGAGCCCGGGTTCGAAGACCTACCAAAGGCTTCCATCTGGTCTAGCCTCTGGGAGCGTCCTCCTGCTGGCTCCTCTCGAGAGCGTCCAGATCGCGGGTTGCGTACCGCAAGTGCTCCCACTCCTCTTCGAGGATCGTCCGGACGCACGACAGGACAGTCTCCTGGTGCTCAGGGGCATGCGGGTTGGGTCGAGTCGACGTCAGTTCGTCCTCGGAGACGGACCCCAGGAATTCCCGGACCATGCCCACTCGGTCGGCTCGGGCCTGCAGCACCTCGGCCCAGCTGGGGGACCCCACGCTGAAAACGCTGGTGTCGCGACCGTCCTCGACGAAGCTTGTGTCCGGCAGACCAGCGGGGTGATAGGGCTGCTCCACGCCCTGCACTGCCTTGCGGAGCCACGTGTCCGTCGCCATGACAAGGTGGCGCACCGTCTGTGCGAATGACCATTCGTCCCCGATCTGGGCATCCACCGAACCTGGTTGCATGGCGTCCACGCGTCGGATCGCCGACTGCCATGCGTGTTCGACGGCGGCCCAGGCGTCGCGCAGACCGTCCGCACTGGAAGCTCGACGAAGGGCACGGCCGGGGAACCGGCGGTCGAGCTCATCGTCGACTAGGGGCGCGACATCCACCCCGTTGACGATGAGCCGCCCCGGCTCCTCGAGCAGCCACGGAGCGTCGATGTCGAGGCCGTCCACGTCAACACCCCGCATGACCGCGTCCCTGAGGCTCACGTCCCGGAAGATCGAGTTCGACAGATCACGAGAGCTGAATTCTTGGCATCCCATGGCGCGAATGTATAGCTTGTCTCGGGCGCGCCCTCGCTCGATTCGGCACGTGACTGGGAATGCCACGTGGCGGAACATTGGTGAGTCTGGCCCTCGGCTCCAGCGACGGCAGTTCAGGCCGCGGCGGCGAGCTTGCGTGCGACGTACTGGTTCAGGCCGAGATGCTGCTCGGCGGCTTCGATCGCCAGACGACGGTGCAGTTCCTCGCCGAGACGGAGCTACAACTTGCCCGAGTAGTGCCGCTTCGACCGCGGCGTGAACATACGGTTCGCGCGGCGGAGCCAGGTTGTCGAACTCTCTACGTAGGTCCACCATTTGGTCGAGGTTCGACCCTGCCCCCGTAATCGGCGGCAGGGTTGCTTCGTTTCTCGGCGATGGTCAGGGTAGACCGTCAGTCGTTCGCACCGACCCGGTAACGGGCCGGTGCCGTGCCCTCGAACACCACGCGTCCCTGCTCGCGCAGGAGGTTGAGGTGCGACGAGGTCTCGGCGGCAGCCATCCGCAGCGAGTGGCTGTTCAGCGCGTCCCAGCCGCGCGACCAGGTGAGCTGCTTGGCGATCTCCCAGGTGGTCTCGTCGGCCAACGAGCGCAACGCGTCGACGATCTCGTCCGATCGCTGCGCGAGGTGGGCCTCCAGCTGCGCCACGCGTGCACCGATGTCCCGGAAGCGGTACTCGTGGGCCGGCAGCACCTCGGCCGACGCGTACTGGGTGAGCTTGTGCAACGAGTCGGAGTAGCGGGCCAGCGCCGGCGGCTCGGCGTGCCAGCCCGGGTCGCCGACGTGCGAGGAGATGCGCGGCAGCACGTGGTCGCCGGTGAGCAGCACGTCGTCCTGCGGCACGTAGATGCACGTGTGCCCGGCGGTGTGGCCGGGCGTTGTGATGAGCACGAAATCGCGGTCGCCGTGCCGGATCACCATGCCGTCGCTGATCTGCTTGTTCCATTCCGGCAGCGGCATCCGCTCGCCGTGTTCGGTTGACGACCAGAGCATTTTCGTCGGTCAGCTCGGCCGGCACACCCCACGGCGTCAACGAGGCACGCTCGTCCTCAGCGGTCCGGGCCAATGCCGACGTGAGCACGGCGACATCGTCCTGGTGCATCCCGACCCACGCGCCCGACTCCTGCTGCACGGCCCGTGCCAGCCCGAAGTGGTCGAGGTGGGCGTGCGTGATGAGGACGCCGACCGTGTCGGCGAGCGTGACCCCCGCCTTCTCGTAGCCGGCCCGCAGCGCCGCGTGGCTCTCGTCGTCGGCGTAGCCCGGGTCGACCAGCAGGACACCTTCGGGTGCGACGAACGCGCAGGCCAGCGTGTACCGCACCGGGATGGCGCCCATCGGCACCGGGATCGACCACAGGCCGGAGCGCACCTCCTCGACGTCCGGGAAGGTCTTGTCGGCCCAGTGCTGCTTCTGGGCAACCCCGGTCACCTCGATCGTCGGGTCGGTGCTCATCGTCGGGGCCTCCGTGTCGCCTGCTGTTCGCTTCTGCTTCGGATACTGCCAGTCCGCCATTCGGTCGCTGTGCCGGGTCGACCGAAGCAGGGGGGAGGTTGAGAGCAAGCTGACAGCCGCCGTTCGGGTGTCTCCGCTATAACGGGGGCATGGCATCTGACAGCGGCACAGTGACCGGTGCGGTCGTCACCGACGACGGCATCGCACCCGGCACCCCCCGCGGCTTCAACGTCTACGGCGGCAGCCTCGGCCAGGGTTCGACCGCCACCGCCATCGACGGCCAGGCGCCGACGCCCTGAGCACCGCACCGCTCACGTCCGGCTCGGTCGATGCGATCGGGCCGGACGTCGTCGTCGCCATCGACGTCGGCGGCACCACCATGAAGGGTGCCGTCGTCGACGGCACGGGAGCCGTTGTCGCTCGCCGAGCCGACACCGCCGCGCCCCGACGACAGCATCGCGCTGATCCTCGACCTCGCCGACCAGTTGCGTCGGGAGAGCATCGAGCGGGGGCGTCGACCGGTCGGGCTCGGTGTCGTCGTGCCCGGGCAGGGGCGATGTGGAAGCGGGGGTGGCCGTCTACTCGGCGAACCTGGGGTGGCGTGACGTGCCGTTCGCGCGACTGCTCGCCGATCACACCGGCCTGCCGACCCGACTCGGTCACGACGTCACCGCGGGCGGCATCGCCGAGCTGACCTACGGCGGTCACGAGCCGGCTGCCGCCCGCAATTCGGTTGTGCTGCAACTCGGCACCGACGCAGTGGCCGCACGGGTCTGGGACGAAGCCGTCGAGGCGTTGGCGCTCGCGATCGCGACGGCGACGATGTTGCTCGACCCGAGCGTGGTGGTGTTCAGCGGCGGTCTGTCCGCCGCCGGTGAGGAACTGGTCGTGCCGGTGCGCAGGGCGCTGGCCGACAAGATCGTGTGGCGGCAGGCGCCGTCCGTGGTGGCCTCGGCCCTCGGGCCGCGGGTCGGCCTCGCCGGCGCCTCGATCACCGCCTGGCACGCGGCCGGGCACGACGCCCCGGCGGAATGTATCGGCTGAGGTCGCGTGCGGGTCAGGACGGCGTGCGCGGATAGCGACGCCGGATAGCGCGCACACCCTCGCGCGCCGACTCGCCGGGCAGTTTCCAGCCGCGCGCCTTCGCGATCACGACCAGCGGGGCGCCGATGGCGGCCGACACCAGCACCGCGACCTCGGCGGTCACCAGTCCGTTCAACAGGATGGCGACGCCGCAGGCGATGATCGCGCACGTCGCGTAGAGCGTGTTGCCGCCGAGGAAGGCGGGCCTTCGCGCCAGCACGATGTCGCGGATCATGCCGCCGCCGACGGCGGTGATCGTGCCTAGCAACAACGCCGGCAACCAGCCGAGGCCGAAGCTCAGCGCCTTCTGGGTGCCGACCGCCGCCCAGGTGCCGAGTGCGAGACCGTCGAGTGAGGGGTAGATCGCATTCCAGGTGCGCCCTTCGAACGGGACGACGAACGCGACGAGTGCGGCGACCAGGGCAACGACCAGGTACCACGGGTCGGTCAGGGCGACCGGGGTGCCGCGCTGCAACAGGGTGTCGCGCAGCATTCCGCCGCCGAGGGCCGAGAGTATGCCGAGCACCGCAAAACCGATGGGGTCCAAGCGTTCCCGCCGCGCGATCTCGCCGCCCAGCAGGCCGTTGACCGCAACACCGACGAGGTCGACGACGCGGATGATGTCACCGAGATCGGCGCTCATGCGGACCCTCCTACGACCGGTTTGCCTGCGCGAGAACCTACTAGCTCAACCTGCACCGCAGCCGCACGGGCATTTGCCCGGTCAGCGCGCCCGCACGACCCGTCCCTCGTCCCACACCGGCTCCGGGGTCTCGTAGACCCGTCCGTCGGCGCCGAACACCAAGAACCGGTCGAACCCGCGGGCGAACCAGCGGTCGTGCGTCACCGCGATCACCGTGCCGTCGAACGCGTCCAGGCCCTCCTCCAGCGCCTCGGCCGAGTGGAGATCGAGGTTGTCGGTCGGCTCGTCGAGCAGCAACAACGTGGCGCCACTGAGTTCGAGCAGCAGAATCTGGAAACGTGCCTGCTGGCCACCCGACAGCGAGCCGAACTTCTGCTCGGCGCTGCGTGCCAACTCGTACCGGTCGAGCGCCCGGGACGCCTGCTCCCGCGGCATCCCGTCGCGATGGTCATCGCCGCGGTGCAACACGTCGAGGAGCCTGCGATCGAGCAGCGACGCGTGCTGGTGGGTCTGCGCGAACCAACCCGGCCGCACGCGAGACCCCAGCCGCGCAATCCCGTTGTGTTGCACAGGCTCCGGCTGAAAGTCACCCACCGGACGGTGTTCGGGACCGGGGTCGGACCCACCGGCGGCGAGCAGACGCAGGAAGTGCGACTTGCCCGAACCGTTCGATCCGAGCACCGCGACCCGTTCGCCGTACCAGATCTCGTTGTCGAAGGGCTTCATCAACCCGGTGAGCTCCAAGCCCTCGCAGATCACCGCTCGGTTGGCGGTGCGACCGCCGCGCAACCGCATCGTCACCTTCTGCTCGAACGGCAGCGCCTCCGGCGGCCCGGCGTCCTCGAACCGCGCCAGCCGGGTCTGCGCCGCTTGGTAGCGGGCCGCCATGTCGCTGTTGTACGCGGCCTTCTGCTTGTACATCTGCACGAGCGCCTTGAGCTTGGCGTGCTCCTCGTCCCACCGCTTGCGCAGCTCGGCCAGCTTGGCGTTCCGTTCCTTGCGCGCCTCGTGGTAAGTCGTGAACGACCCCGCGTGCATCCAACAGATCGCGCCCGCGGCTTGCGGTTCGAGGGTCGCGATGCGGGTGGCGACCGCGCTGAGCAGTTCGCGGTCGTGGCTGATGAACAGCACCGTCTTGGGTGACGCGACGAGTTGTTCCTCCAGCCAACGCTTGGTCGGCACGTCGAGGTAGTTGTCGGGCTCGTCGAGCAGGAGGACGTCCTCGGGGCCGCGCAGCAGGGCCTCGAGCACGACTCGCTTCTGCTCACCGCCGCTGAGGGTGTTGACGTCGCGCCACTGCGCCTTCTCGAACGGGATCGACAGTGCCGCAACGGTGCACACGTCGGCCAGCGTCTCCCACTCGTAGCCGCCCACCTCCGCCCAGTCGGCCAGGGCCTGCGCGTAAGCCATCTGGTCGTCCTCGCTGTCGCGTTCCATCACAGCGAGTTCGGTGCGGTCGACAGCAGCCGCCGCCTGGCGGATCTTGTCGGGAGCAACGGTCAGGAGCAGGTCACGGATGGTCACCTGCTGGTCGTCGTCGCGGCCCACCCGGCCGATGAACTGGGGCATCACACCGAGGGTTCCGCTGCGGGTGATCGCGCCGTCGTGTGGGTCGAGTTCGCCGGCGATGATGCGCAGGAGGGTCGTCTTGCCGGTGCCGTTCGGGCCGACCAAGGCCACCTTCGCGCCCTCGCCGACGCGCAGGCTCACACCGCCGAGCAGCGGCCTGCCGTCGGGCAGGAAGTAGTCGACGGAGTTGGCTTCGATATGTCCCACGAGTGCCAGCATGGCTCATCCGGGTGGCCGTAGTCACCCGGATATCCCGCGTGGCCCGCGGACGGTGTGAGATCCCTCACGAAGGTGGTTTCCGGTTTGGTCCGACCATGGCGACAGGAGTAGAGTTTCGATATCGAAAAGTTCCAAATGGAACTTAAGTGACCCAGACCACTCGGACCGGCAAAGGAGCCACCCGCCATGACCTCGCTCGCGAAGTCGATCAAGCAGCACCGTGAGACCGCACGCGCCCGTCGCGCTTTCTCCAAGGCGATCGAGAACGCCGGCACCCCGGCGTCGCGCGACGACCTGATCATGGCCTGGCAGCGCTCCGGTTTCTGATTCCGGCCGCATCGCGGCTACGCCCTCGCCCTTGCGGCGGGGGCGTTCCCAATATGTGACGGACTGGGCCTTTGTGCCAATAGTTGCGATTCCGCGGCGCAAGGGGTATCGGATCAGTGAGAATGATCACGTGTTCACCATCGACAGGGACAACCCCCTGGCGACCTACGAGCAAATTTGCGAGCAGGTGGCCGAAGGTGTGCGTGACGGGTCCCTCGTCGTCGGCAGCAAACTCCCGACCGTGCGGGGACTCGCCGCCGAACTGAAGATCGCCCCGGGGACGGTCGCCAAGGCCTATACCGAACTCGAACGATCGGGATTGATCGTCACGCGTGGCCGCGCCGGCACCTTCATCTCGGCCGGTCAGGACTCCGCGGCACAGGAACTCCAGGCGGCCGCCCGCGAACTCGTCGTGCGAGTGCGGCGCTGGAGCCCGCAACGCACCGAGGTGATGGCCGTCGTGGCGGAGGCGCTGCGCCAGGAGGGCATCGAGTAGGCGATCGCAGCGTGCCTGACCGTGGCAAAGGCCCGGTCACCCGTGGGGGGATGGCCGGGCCTTTGCCGTGTGGGGGCTCGTGGTCTGCCGGCGTTACTTCAGCTGGGCCGAGCTCAGGCCGAGCAGACGCCGCGCCACCACCAGCAACTGGATCTGCTGGGTGCCCTCGAAGATGTCGAGGATCTTGGAGTCGCGCGCCCATTTCTCGAGCAGCGCGGTCTCGGCGTAACCCGTTGCGCCACAGAGCTCCACGCAGCCAAGGGCGACCTCGACGCAGGTGCGCCCGGCCTGCGCCTTGGCCATCGACGCCTCCATCGAGTTCGGCTTGCCGTTGTCGGCCATCCAGGCCGCGCGCAACGCCAACAGGTAGGCGGCCTGGAACTCCGCCTCGAACTGCAGCAGACGCGCGGCTGCCTGCGGCTGGCTCGCCAGCGGACGGTCGGGGTCGGGCGTGATGCCCGCGTCGGCGAGCAGCTTGGTCGTCGTGTCGAGGCACGCACGGGTGAGGCCGACCGCCATCGCCGCCACCAGCGGACGGGTGTTGTCGAAGGTCTGCATCGCGCCGCCGAAACCGCCCTCGATGCGGATCTCCGGGTCGCCGAGAAGGTCTTCGGCTGGCACGCGGCAGTCCTGCAGGCTGAACGCTGCGGTGTCGGAGGCGCGGATGCCGAGCTTGTGCTCCAACCGCACCAGCTTCATGCCCGGGTTGGAGCGCTCCACCACGAACGACTTGATCGCCTGCTTGCCGAGGGCACGGTCGAGCGTCGCCCAGACCACGACGAGTTCGGCACGCTCACCGGCGGTGACGAAGATCTTCTCCCCGTTGAGCACGTACTCGTCGCCGTCCTTGACCGCAGTGGTGCGGATGGCGCCGGAGTCAGACCCGGTGTCGGGTTCGGTGATCGCCATGGCCGCCCAGCGGTTGCCGTAGCGCGCCTTCTGCTCGTCGTTGGCGACAGCCGCGATGGCGGCGTTGCCGAGACCCTGGCGGGGGATCGACAGGGTGAGTCCGACGTCGCCGCGGCAGGTCTGCATGATCGACAGCACCGATGACAGGTTGGTGCCGTTGCGGTTGGCCGACCCGGTGTTGCGGCCGGAGCCGACACCCTTCGGCTCCTCGTCCGACGTCGCCTTCGCCGAACCGGACGCGCCGGCGCCCTGGCTCGCGCCGGAGTCGCTCAGGCCGTCGATGAGCGCCGACAGCAGGTCGAGTTCGCGCGGGTACTCGTGCTCGGCGAGGTCGTACTTGCGGCTGATCGGACGGAACACCTCGTCGGCGAGCGCGCCCGCCTGCTTCAGCAGGGGAGTGAACTTGCGGGGGACCTCGAGATCAATCATCGGTTGCTCCTCAGACCAGCAGCATGCCCTCGAGCACGCCCGTCGCGCGCAGGTCGCGGAACCAGCGCTCGTTGTCGAATTCCTTGACGAAGCCGTGTCCGCCGAGCATCTGCACGCCGTCGCTGCCGATCTGCGCGCCGTGGCGGGCGGCGAGCACCCGCGCCTGGGCGATCAGCGAGGAGGCGTCCTTGCCGGCGTCCAGCAGGGCGGCGGCGCGCCACACGACCAGTCGCAGCGCGTCGACCTCGATGGCGATGTTGGACACCGTGAAGGCGACCGCTTGCCGGTAGGCGATCGGCTCGCCGAACGCCTTGCGCTCCACCGTGTACGTCTTGAGGTGGTCGAGCACTGCCTGTCCGGTGCCGACCGCGGCTGCCGCCCAGGCCAGCCGGGCCCGGCGGACGGCATCCAGATGGTCGTCGGCAGTGCCGAGCAGGTTGGTGGTGGGCACCCGGACGTCGCAGAGTTGGAGTGAACTGGTGCGCGCGGCGCGCAGCCCCATCGCGGGGTCTTCGCCGACGGTCAGGCCGGTGGTGCCGGGCTCGACGATGACGAGGCGTGCCTCGCCGTCGAGCAGCGCCGACACGATGAACAGGTCGGCGTTCTCGGCGCCGGGCACCAGCGACTTGCGGCCGTTGAGCACCAACTGGTCGCCCTGCCGGACGGCGGTGGTGGCGGGCGCCAAGGGGTCGAACAGCGGCTGCGGTTCCTGCAGTGCGAGCGCCCCGCCGGCCGGCTCCTTCTCGTTGGTGAACGGCGGCAGGAAGGTCGCCTGCTGGGCGGAATCACCATAGTTGGCAAGCGCATTCGCGACTGCGGCGCTCGCCATGATCGACACGGCGAGGCCCATGTCGCCGCGGGCGAGCTCCTCCGTCACGAGCACACCCGCGACGGTCGAGCGCTCCTCGGCCACGCCACCGAGCTCGGCCGGCACACCGAGCAGCGTCATGCCCATCGCGGCGGCCTGCTCGAACACGGTGTCAGGGGTGCGACGCTCGGCGTCGGCATCGGCCGCGGCGGGCCGCAGCACCTCAGTGGCCAGCTCGCGAGCGGCCTCCTGGATCATCTGCTGGTCGTCGGTCGGGGTCAGATCGAACTCCCGGCGCGGCTTGGTCGGGGCCGGACGGGTGGGGTCACCCGATCCGGGCTTGCGGGCGAACGCGCGGCCGGCGACGGTCTGCGCCGTGAAGCCCGATTTGGCGCCGCGGTACAGCACCTTCTCGACCTTGCCCCGCAGCACGGGGTTCTTCAGTGCATCGAGCCCGCCGGCCCGGGTGATCAGGCGCATCCCGAACGCCTGGCCCCGGTCGGCGAGGGATGCCTTGCTCTGCAGCGACATCTCAGCCTCCCCAGAAAGATTGAGCGGCGCCGGCACGGCGCCCGTGCGATCAACCCTAGCTGAAACTGATACTCCAAGTATCGGAAACATCCCGTACCGAATATTTCAACCCCGCAAACGCTGCACGGGCGGTGCAGCGTTTGCGGGGTGGGGTGTTGGTTTGGGGGGAGGAGTGACGGGGATGGGGGCGGCGCGTGGGGTGGTTCAGCGGCCGCGGGCGGCGCGGGCGGCTGCGGCGACCTGCTCGAAGCGGGCGCGATCGAGCACCGCCCCCTCGCGTCGCACCGCGTCGGGGTCGACCCGGATCACCCGGTTCGTGCGCACCTCGCTCGGGCGTCCGCCGGTGTCCCACGGGCCCGACCCGATGTCGACCCAGGTGCGGCCGGCGTGGGCCTCCTGCGCCGCGTCCCGGTCGTGGTCCTTGCTGGTCAGCGGCATCCCCAGCAGCCAACGTCCGTCGCGGCCGACGAGCAGCACCGGACGGTCCTTGCCCTGGCTGTGGTCCTCCTCGTACGACACCCAGGTCCACACGATCTCGCCCGGGTCGGGCAGGCCGTCCGGGTTCGGTGCGTACTCGAAGGCGGGCATACCCCTGAAGTCTCCGGCGTACGAAATCCGTTGCTGCGCAGCGGTTTCGGACGGTGCACTGCTACGGGACGGTGCTTCGCTGCCGGACGGTGCTCCGCGCCGAGCGGGCGCACCGTCGTCCGCGCGCTCGGAATGCGTACGCCGAGTGGACGAGGACGAGGACCTGGACGTCGACGAGGACGTGGCCGAGCCGACAGCCTCCAGCACCCGCCGGGTGATCCGTCGGGCGTCGTTGATGGAAAAGCGCATAGCGCTACTTCAGCAGACCGTCAGTCGGAAGTCCTCGTTGCGAGTGGTCGAGCACGGTGACGATGTGGGCCGTGCCGATGCGTCCGCCCGCTCTCTCGACACCCAGGGCGATCTGCATGATGCACCCAGGGTTTGCCGTCACCAGCAACTGCGCACCCGTCGCGATCACGTTGGCGGCCTTCGCGTCGCCGAGTTGCTTGGCCGGCTCGGGGTTCAGAACGTTGTAGATGCCCGCCGAGCCGCAGCAGATCGACGCGTCCTTGATCTCCTTCACGGTCAGCTCCGGCACCGCGCGCAGCAGCTCACGCGGCTGGTTGCGGATGCCCTGGGCGTGGCCGAGGTGGCAGGCATCGTGGTAGGCGACGGTGATCGGCAGCGGGTGGTAGGTGGCCACCGGGCCGAGGTCGGCGAGCAGTTCGCTCACATCACGCACCTTGGCGCGGAAACGCTTGACGCGTTCGTCGGCCTCGTGGGTCGTGTCGTCGGCGAGCAGGAACTCGTACTCCTTCATCGCGCTGCCACACCCGGCGGAGTTGACCACGATGTAGTCGACGTCGTGCTGCTCGAAGGTGTCGATGAGCGCGCGGGCGAAGTTCTGGGCCTCGGGTTCACGGCCGGAGTGGCTCGACAGCGCACCGCAACATCCTTGGTTCGGCGGCACCACCACGTCGCATCCTTCGGCGGCAAGCACCCGCGCGGTAGCGGCGTTGACCCCGGAGAAGAACGCGTCCTGCACGCAGCCGGTGAGCATCGCGACGGTCGCCCGCTTGGTGCCCTTCGCCGGGATGCGTTCGGGCAGCCTTTCCGGCTTGGTCAGCTCGGGGGTGAGGCTTTGCAGCATTGCCAGCGACGGCGAAATGCGTTCGAGCAGAACGCTTTTCGCGATGGCGCGGTCGAGCCCGAGACGCTGGCCGGCCCGCAGCGGCCCGCGCAGGGCCTTGAGTCGCTTGGGGTAAGGGAACAGCTTGAAGACCGCTCCACGCAACGCGTTGTTCGAGCGAGAGCGGTGCGCCTTGCGCTCGACCTGCGCGCGGGTCTGTTCCAGTAGTCGGTCGTACTGCACCCCACTCGGGCACGCCGTCACGCACGCCATGCAGCCGAGGCAGGCGTCGATGTGACCCACCACGGTGTCGTCGAGCGGTGCGCCCTCGGTGACGTTCTTCATCAGGTGGATACGGCCGCGCGGGGAGTCCATTTCCTCGCCCCACAGCACATACGTCGGGCAGGTCGTCAAGCAGAAACCACAGTGCACGCAGTCGGACAGCAGGCTCGGGTCGGGTGGGTTGTGCTCGTCGAACCCAGTGATCAGCGACATCGGTTCGACACTGACGTCAACGCCTGGCGTGATAGCCGGTTCAGAGGCGGTGCGGGGGTCGGGCATCAGATTCCTCCCACGAATCGGCCTGGGGCCAAATGGTTTTCCGGATCGAACTGCTGTTTCACACGGCGCATGATGTCGATGGCCGGGATCGGACCCCACACATCGACCTGCCCGCGCATCTCCTTCGGCGCATCGAGCACGATCACGCTGCCGCCGAGGGCGACCTCACGAAAACGTGCTGCGGTGGCCTCGACATCATCCGGTTCGGCTGCGCCGGACGCAGATGCGTACAGCACTCCCGCACCGGCTGATCCCTGGATCGTCCAGCCGAGTTCGGCCGCTGCCGCAACGACACTCGGCACAGCGGACAGTTGCGCGGTGATCTTCAGTCCGATGCCCTCGCCCACGGCCCACGGGTAGGTGCCGGTCCACCCGGGTGCTGGCGCCTTCTCTCCGGCGACGGTCGCGCGGATCCGCCCGGAGCGGGCGGAAACGCCCCCCTCAGTGCCTTCGATCAGCACGGCGAGAACTACCGAATCCGCAGTCTCGCAACGGATCTCGACCGCGCTCGGTGCGTCTTGACTATGCAAAAGGTCGTTGAGTATGTGCGGCAATTCGGCGATCGGGTGTTGACCGACGACCCACTCGGACGCCTGCGGCACCGGGTGCAGCCGGAAGGTCGCCTCAGTGACGATCGCGAGCGTGCCGTACGAGCCGACCATCAACTTGCCGAGGTCGTAGCCAGCGACATTCTTGACCACTTTGCCGCCTGCGTGGGCGACGGTGCCGTCGGCCAGCACGACCGTCACCCCGATGAGCAGGTCGCGCACGGTGCCCGCGAGCACACGCAGCGGCCCGCTCGTATTGGTTGCGATGAGCCCACCGACAGTGGTGCCCGGCACCATTTCGTCGAGCGCGAGCCGCTGGCCCGCTCGAGCGACGGTGCTCTGGACGACGTTCAGCGGGCAACCGGCCTCCGCGCTGACGATGAGATCGCCGGGCTGGTGTTCGAGCACCCGGTTCATCGCCGACAGGTCGAGGACCAGGTCGTGGTGGCCGGCGGGGGAACCCCATGTCAGTTTCGTGCCGGCACCCCGCACCGCGACGACCGCGCCGTGCTCACGAGCGGCTCGGACTGTTTCGGCTACCTCTTCGGTCGACGCCGGCCGCGCGACGCAACTCGGCGCGCGTCCGTCGAACAGCGTCGCCGTTGTGCCCTGCTCGACATCGATTCCACGGTGCTGCAATGTTTCTCGCAAGCTCATCAGAAGATTTCCGCCTTGCCCTCGTAGGGGTTCGGATCGTTCGCCGACCGCTTGCGCGGCACCTCGCCGCACAGCCGCGGCGTCGGGTAGATCTTGCCGGGGTTCGACAGTCCGTGCGGATCGAAGGCACAGCGCACCCGCTGCATGGTGTCGAGATCGACTTCGGTGAACATCTTCGGCATGTGCTTCGCTTTGTCGAAGCCCACACCGTGCTCGCCGGTGATCGATCCGCCGTGTTCCAGGCACAGGTCGAGGATCGCTCCGGACACCTCCTCGGCGCGTTCGCTCTCGCCGGGCACGCCACCGTCGAAGAGCACCAGAGGGTGGAGGTTCCCGTCGCCCGCATGGAACACGTTCGCGACGCGCACTCCCTTTTCGGCAGCGAGTTCACCCATCCGGTGCAGCACCTCCGAGAGCTTGGTGCGCGGGATGACGCCGTCCTGCACGATGTAATCGGGGGAGATGCGACCGACCGCGGCGAAGGCCGACTTTCGGCCGCGCCAGATCGCCGCGCGCTCCTCGGCGTCGGCCGCCAGCCGGATCTCGAATGCGCCGGCGTCGCGGCACATCTGTTGTGCGGCAAGCGATTCGGCCTCGACCTCGACAGTCGGGCCATCGAGTTCGACGACCAGCACCGCCCCCGCTCGCGCGGGGTAGTTGCAGGCGACCGCCGCCTCGGCCGCCTCGATGGCGAGGGCGTCCATCATCTCGATCGCGGCCGGCACGATGCCCGCGGCGATGATCGCCGAGGTCGCCGCTCCCGCGGCGTCGGTCGACTCGAACCCGGCCAGGAAGGTCTGCACCGACTCGGCGCTGCGCAACAGCTTCACCGTGACCTCGGTGGTCACGCCGAGCGTGCCCTCCGACCCGACGAATGCGCCCAGCAGGTCGTAGCCGGGAGCATCGGGGGCCCGCTGCCCGAGCCGCACCGCGGAGCCGTCGGGCATGACGACCTCGGCGGCGAGCACGTGGTTGCTGGTGAAGCCGTACTTCAGGCAGTGGGCGCCGCCGGAGTTCTCGGCCACGTTGCCGCCGATCGAGCAGATCTGCTGGCTCGACGGATCGGGCGCGAAGTAGTATCCCTCGGGCGAACTCGCTTGTGTCACAGAAAGATTGATCACGCCAGGGTCGACCACTGCGCGATGGTCGGCGGCAGAGATCTCCTTGATCTCCCGGAACCCACTCATCACGATCAGGACGCCGTCGGCGTGCGGCAGCGCGCCACCGGACAGGCCGGTGCCGGACCCCCGGGCGACGAACGGCACGTCGAGGTCGGCGCACGCCTGCACCGCCGCGCGCACCTGCTCCGCGTCGTCGGTGAGCGCAACCACGGCGGGACGCACGCGGTGCACGAGCAGGCCGTCACAGTCGTACGACGCCAGTTGCGCGGGGTCGGTCAACACCTGCGAATGCGGCAGGGCCGACCGCAGCCGCTCGATGACGGCTGCGATCGGCCCGCTCGGGGTAGACATCGGCTATGGCATCCGCTCGTAGGCCGGCAGGGTGAGGAAGTTGGCGTAGTCGTCGGCGACGGCCACCTCCAGGAAGGTCTCCTTGGCGTCGTCGTAGTCGCTCGCCTCGCCCGGCAGCTCGGCGATGACCTCGTCGATCAACTCCAGCACCAACTCCTTGGTGATGAGCTTGCCGGTGTCGGCCGTCGTGACCTCGTTCTTGATCTGCTGCCAGATCTGCGAACGGGAGATCTCCGCGGTCGCGGCGTCCTCCATCAGGTTGTGGATGCCCACGGCGCCGCGGCCGGCCAGCCAGGAGCGCAGGTACTGCAGCGCGATGTCAATGTTCGCGCGCAGACCGGCCTCGGTGACCTCGCCGGGCGTCGACTTCACGTCGAGCAGCTGCGCGGCGGTCACTTCGACGTCCTCGCGCAGGTTGTCGAGCTGGTTGGTCTTGCCCTCGGCGAACTTCGCGGAGAAGACCTCGTCGCAGGCCTGCACCATGCCCGGGTGCGCCACCCACGAACCGTCGAAGCCGTCGTTCGCTTCGCGGCTCTTGTCGGCGTTGAGCTTCTCGAACGCGTTCTTGTTGACGGCCTCGTCCTTGCTCGGGATGAAGGCGGCCATGCCGCCGATCGCCGACGCGCCACGCTTGTGGCAGGTGCGCACGAGTAATTCGGTGTAGGCCCGCATGAACGGCACCGTCATGGTGACCGTGTTGCGGTCGGGCACGATGAAGTCGGCGCCACGGGTGCGGTAGGTCTTGATCACCGAGAACAGATAGTCCCAGCGTCCGGCGTTGAGGCCGGAGGAGTGGTCGCGCAGTTCGTAGAGGATCTCCTCCATCTCGAACGCGGCTGGGAAGGTCTCGATGAGGCAGGTGGCACGGATGGTGCCCTGGGGGATGCCGAGGAAGTCCTGGCCGATGACGAACGCGTCATTCCAGAGGCGAGCCTCCAGGTGGCTTTCCATCTTCGGGCAGTAGAAGTACGGGCCCTTGCCGCGGTCGATCTGCTTCTGACCGCAGGCGGTCAAGTAGAGCGCGAAGTCGACGAGGGAACCGGAGGTCTCCTCGCCGTCGACCAGGATGTGCTTCTCCGGCAGGTGCCAGCCGCGCGGGCGCACGATGATCGTCGGCTGCTTCTCGGGCTCGACGAGCTTGTACTCCTTGCCCTCCGGGCTGGTGAAGTCGATGGTGCCGTCAAGGGCGTCCATCAGGTTCATCGGACCCTGGACGACGTTGCCCCACATTGGGGTGTTGGCGTCCTCCTGGTCGGCCAGCCAGGCCTTGGCACCGGAGTTGAGGGCGTTGATCGTCATCTTGCGGTCGGTCGGACCGGTCATCTCGACGCGTCGGTCCTCCAAGCCCGGCGCGAGCGGGGCGACCTTCCAGCTGTCGTCCTCACGGATGTTCTTGGTCTCGGGCAGGAAGTCGAGGTCTTCGCCGGCGGCGACCTTCTTCACCCTCTCCTCGCGCGCGGCGAGGAGCTCGAGGCGACGAGCGTTGAGCTTACGGTGCAGCTTGGCGATCAGTTCGAGCGCCTTGGGGGAAAGGATCTCCTCGTAACGGTCCTTCACCGGACCGGTGACTTCGACGCCATCCGGCAGCTTCAAGGTGGACATGCGACTCCTCTGTCTGGCTGACGTGCACGGAATTCCGCATTGCGGAATGAATTTCCTTCTGTATGGAATACCGTAGCAATCGTTTCGATGCTGTGGGTGGGTGGGTTCCGATCGTCGCGGCCGGTCGCCACCGCGACGGGTGACGTTCCTCACGAACCAGCGCGCGGATTCGCGGACAACTTCCGGTTGCCGGGAGACTCGATCGGTGACCGAAGCAAGCGCCCCGCAGACCCGCGACGTCGACGATGATCGGACGGTCGCCCGACCGCAGCATGTCGGGCTCGCGCTCTTCGCGCTCGCGCTCGGCGGATTCGCGATCGGCACCACCGAGTACGTCACGATGGGGCTGCTGCCGCAGATCGCCGACGGGGTGCAGATCTCGATTCCGGCGGCCGGCCACGTCGTATCGGCGTATGCCCTCGGAGTCGTGATCGGCGCGCCGCTGATCGCCACCCTGGCCGCGCGGGCGCCGCGCAGGGCCCAACTGGTCGGCCTCATGGTGGCGTTCGCCGCAGCCAACATCGCCTCGGCGCTCGCCGGCTCCTACGGCACCCTGATGGTGGCGCGCTTCCTGTCCGGTCTGCCGCACGGCGCCTACTTCGGCATCGGTTCGGTCGTCGCGGCCTCACTGGTGGCACCGCACCGGCGCACCTGGGCGGTGTCGATGATGCTCGCCGGGCTGACCGTCGCCAACATCATCGGAGTTCCGCTGTTGACCGTGCTCGGTCAGCACCTGGGCTGGCAGTACCCGTACGTCTTCGTCGGGTTGATCTCGTTGCTGTGCGTGGGCGCGGTGCTCGCCTGGGTGCCTCGCCAGCCGGCCGACGAACACGCTTCCGCCGCAAAGGAACTCAAGGCCCTCACCCGGGTGCAGGTGTGGCTGGCGCTCGGCATCGGCACCGTCGGGTTCGGCGGCATGTTCGCCACGTTCTCCTACATCACCCCGACGATGACCGAGCTGGCCGGCTTCGCCGAGAGCACCGTCCCGCTCATCCTGGTCGTCTACGGGATCGGCATGACGATCGGTGCGACAGTGGCCGGGCGCGTCGCGCAATTCGGCATCCTGCGCGGCATCTTCGGGTCGCTGGTCTGCATCTCGATCCTGCTTGCCGTCTTCGGCGACCTCGCCCACGGCAAGGTGACCGCGGTCATCGGGGTGTTCCTGCTCGGCTTCCTGCCGACGATCCTCGTGCCGATGTTGCAGACCCGACTGATGGACGTGGCACACGAGGGTCAGTCGCTCGCGGCCGCGCTCAATCACTCGACGCTCAACGCCGCCAACGCACTGGGTGCCTGGCTCGGCAGCGTCGTGCTCGACCGGGGGATGGGTTACGAGTGGCCCAGCCGGTTCGGTGCGCTGCTCGCCGTCGGCGGTCTGTTCATCACGGCCGTGTCGGCGGCGCTGCAGCGCCGTACGCCCGCCTGAGGAGAACGCCGTACGCCCGCCAGAACAACAGGCGGGCGTACGAGCGGGGAGGGGGCCGGTGGTTCAGCGCGGGGTGAGCGTGAGCGCGACCGTGTTGCCGGGACCGGACATCTTCGAGGAGACGACCGAGTTGAGGATGCCGAAGGCTCCGCAACCGCTGAACTGCGGGATGGTGAACGTGCCCGACAGCTTCGTCGGGTCGAACAGGCCCTGCATCTTGCCGCTGAGGTCCATCCTGACCGGGGTGGCGGTGCGGCAGTTCGCGCCGACCAGGTTGACCAGCTTCGCCGGTCCGGTGAGCTTGGTGATGTGCAGGTAGGCGTACTGCGTGATGTGGATGACCTGGTTGTCGTCGATGGTCCCGGTGGCCTTCGCGGTCGGCTCCACCGCGACGGTCGCGTAGGCCAGCGGGAGGCTGCCCAGGTCGACCGCGGACGTCGTCACCGGAGCCAACGTCAACGACGACGTGAGCGTCCGGGTCTCGAGCGTGACGTCGGTGGTGCTGGTGCCGGTGGTGGTCACGCTCTTGCCCATCTTGGCGATGGTCGTGGTCGCGGTGGCGTTGTAGTTCAACGTCCACACGGTCGCCGCGCAGGCGCCGGGGCTCGTTGCGAGGATGACGCCGGCACAAGTGGCCAGGGCGCCTGCCGTGAGGGTCGTGCGTCGGACGAGGGTCTTCATCGGGTGCTCCTCGGTAGGGAAAGCCGCCTGAATGGATCGGGCGGGCTACCGGAGAGTAACAAGGCGTGAGGTCGCCCGTGTGAGTTGGAGCACACGAAGTTACTCGTCGGTTTCGACGGCGACGGGACGTCGTGTGCTGGATCGGGTGCGCGGTCCTGTTCGCGGGTCTGCCCGGTCGATTCGACCTCACGGCCGGACGTGGGAGACTGGACCGAATACCCGTCCGACGACTGAGACCTCGAGGAACATCTGTGGCACCCATGGCACGCACCGCGCTGCAACCAGCCGCGACGCCGCCTTCGCAGATCCGCAACTTCTGCATCATCGCGCACATCGACCACGGCAAGTCCACGCTTGCCGACCGCATGCTCCAGATCACCGGGGTCGTCGACGATCGGGCGATGCGTGCGCAGTACCTCGACCGTATGGACATCGAGCGTGAGCGCGGCATCACGATCAAGAGCCAGGCCGTGCGGATGCCGTGGGAGCTCGACGGCGAGACCTTCTGCCTCAACATGATCGACACCCCGGGCCACGTCGACTTCACCTACGAGGTGTCCCGGTCGCTGGCCGCCTGCGAGGGTGCGGTGCTGCTGGTCGACGCCGCGCAGGGCATCGAGGCGCAGACCCTCGCGAACCTCTATCTCGCGATGGAGAACGACCTCACGATCATCCCGGTGCTCAACAAGATCGACCTGCCGGCGGCCCAGCCGGAGAAGTACGCCGAGGAACTCGCCGGGCTCATCGGCTGTGAGCCCGAAGACTGCCTCAAGGTGTCGGGCAAGACCGGCGTCGGTGTCGAGCCGCTGCTCGACGAGATCGTGCGGCAGATTCCCGCGCCGGTCGGCGATGCGTCGGCTCCAGCCCGCGCGATGATCTTCGACTCCGTCTACGACACCTACCGCGGCGTGGTCACCTACGTGCGTGTGGTCGACGGCAGCCTCAACCCGCGCGAGCGGATTCAGATGATGTCGACCAAGGCCAACCACGAACTGCTGGAGATCGGCGTCATCTCCCCGGAGCCGGAACCGGCGAAGGGGCTCGGCGTCGGCGAGGTGGGCTACCTGATCACCGGCGTGAAGGACGTGCGCCAGTCGCGCGTCGGCGACACGATCACCTCGGCCCGCGACGGTGCGACGCAGCCGCTGGGTGGCTACCGCGACCCGAAGCCGATGGTCTTCTCCGGTCTGTACCCGATCGACGGTTCCGACTACCCGGTGCTGCGTGATGCCCTCGACAAGCTCAAGCTCAACGACGCCGCGCTGGTCTACGAGCCGGAGACCTCCGCGGCCCTCGGGTTCGGGTTCCGCATCGGCTTCCTCGGCATGTTGCACCTGGAGATCGTGCGCGAGCGCCTCGAGCGCGAGTTCGACCTCGACCTCATCTCGACCCTGCCGTCGGTGGTCTACGAGGTGAAGCTCGACGACGGGCGCACGGTCGTGGTGACCAACCCGTCGGAGTTCCCCGAGGGCAAGATCGAGTCGATCACCGAGCCGGTGGTGCGGGCCACGATCCTCGCGCCGAGCGAGTTCATCGGCGCGATCATGGAGTTGTGTCAGAGCCGGCGCGGCACCCTGCGCGGCATGGACTACCTGTCCGAGGATCGCGTCGAGATGCGCTACACGCTGCCGCTCGCCGAGATCGTCTTCGACTTCTTCGATTCCCTGAAGTCGCGCACCCGCGGCTACGCCTCTCTCGACTACGAACCCGACGGCGAGCAGCAGGCCGACCTGGTGAAGGTCGACATCCTCCTGCAGGGTGACAAGGTCGACGCGTTCAGTACCGTCGTCCACCGTGACAAGGCGTACGCCTACGGCGTGATGATGGCCGGCAAGCTCAAGGAGCTCATCCCGAGGCAGCAGTTCGAGGTGCCGATCCAGGCCGCGATCGGTGCGAGGGTCATCGCCCGCGAGAACATCCGGGCGATCCGCAAGGACGTGCTCGCGAAGTGTTACGGCGGTGACATCTCGCGTAAGCGCAAGCTGCTGGAGAAGCAGAAGGAAGGCAAGAAGCGGATGAAGATGGTCGGCTCCGTCGAGGTGCCGCAGGAAGCCTTCATCGCTGCCTTGTCGCAAGACTCCGCGCCCGAGAAGGCGAAGAAGTAGCACTGTGGCACAACGTGATTCGGGTCTCGACCCGGTTGTTCCGACGACCCCGGACGGGCGTCCGCTCGCCCGCACGCGATCGTTCACCCGGCGCGGTGGACGGATGCCCGACCGGCACGAGCGGGCGATGGAGGAGCACGGCGCGACCTACCTGCTCGACCTGCCGCTCAACGGCACCGACACCACACTCGACCCGGAGTACCGCTTCGACAAGGAGGCGGTGTTCGGTCGGTCGGCGCCGCTGATCGTCGAGATCGGGTCGGGCGCCGGCGACGCCGTCGTGCATGCGGCGACGCTTCACCCGGACGTCGACTTCCTTGCCTTCGAGGTGTGGCGGCCCGGCGTCGCGCACACCATCACCAAGGCGGTGGCTGCCAGCGTCACGAACCTGCGGATCGCGATCGCCGACGCCGCGTGGTCGATGCCGTTGATGTTCGAGCCGGGCTCGCTGCACGAGGTGTGGACCTTCTTCCCCGACCCGTGGCCGAAGACCAAGCACCACAAGCGCCGCATGGTGCAGCCGTCGTTCGCGCTCGAGGTCGCCGAGTTGTTGGAGCCGGGCGGCGTGTGGCGCCTCGCGACCGACTGGGCCGACTACGCCTGGCAGATGCGCGACGTCGTCGAAGGCTGCGCGCAGTTCACGAACCCGTACGCCGGACGGTTCGCCGACCCCGGCGATCCGGACGTCGACCCGGAGGGTTCGCGGGGCGGGTTCGCGCCGCGCTTCGAGGACCGTCCGATGACCCGCTTCGAGAAGAAGGGGCTGCGGGTCGAGCGCATCGTGCGCGATCTTGCGGTGACGCGGCTGTAGCTGTTTGCCGGGTGGCAGCCGTTGCCGGGCAGCGGTTTGCGGATGGCTGCTTCCGCGGGGCTGGCGCGCCGAAGTTACTTCTGAGTAACATCTGCGCATGGCCTCGACCTTCCAGCTGTACCGCCAGATCGAAAGCAAGCCGCTCGGCAAGCGGGCGTTCTCGCTCGCCTTCATGCTCAAGGCGCCCTACTTCGCGACCGTGCGACCGAAGGTGGAGGTCATGGAGCCACATCGCGGCGTGGTGACGATCCGCAAGCGGCGCGGCGTGCACAACCACATCGGCACGGTGCACGCGATCGCCGTCGCGAACGGTCTCGAGGCGGCGATGGGTCTGCTCTGCGAGGCGACCACGCCGAAGGGAATGCGCTGGATTCCCAAGGGGATTCGGCTCGACTACAGCGCCAAGGTGCCCACCGACGTCCGGTGTGAAGCGCGCACCGACATGGCCGACTGGGACAAGCAGCCGCCCTTCCAGGTCGACGTGCGCTGCACCGCCTACATCGAGGACGGCAGTGAAGTGGTGTCGGGCGTCATCCCGGTCTGGGTCACCGCGAAGAGTTGACCGCCCCCTCGTCGCGGGCGATAGCGACGAGGTCGGCCGCGAGGCCGGACAAGCGCCGCGACCCGGTCCAGACCGCGCGTAGCGGTCGGTGCAGGTCGAAGCCGAGCGGCACCGTCACCAGGGTGCCGACCGACAGGGCGTCGGCGACCGCAAGGCGGCTGAGTACGGCGGGTGCCGCGCCGGACGCAACGCTCACCCGCACCGCGGCGTTGCTCGGAAGCTCGAGGTGCGGCCGCACCTGCTGGTCGAGCGCCTCGTCAAGAGCCATTCGCGTTCCCGAGCCCGGCTCGCGGGTGATCAGGGCGGTGCGTGCGAGTTCGTCGGCGGTGACGGCGCGGCGTCGGCCGGCCCATACGTGATGGGGCGCGACGACCAGCACCATCTCGTCATGGGCCACGATCATGCTGTGCAGGTCGCCGGGCACGGTGGGTTCCTCGACGAATCCCAGTGCGGTGCGGCCGGATCGCACATCATCGACGACGTCGTGGGAGTTGTGCACGTGCACGGCGACGGTGCTGCTCGGCCTGCTGGTGCGCAGCGTCGACAGCCAGTGGGGGAGCAGATGTTCGGCGATCGTCTGACTCGCCGCGACCGCCAGCGGCGGCGCGGCTTCGCCTCGTAGGGCGGCGGCCGATTCGGTGACGGCGTCCATCGCCGCGAGTGCCTGGCGGGCCAGATCGACCAGCACCGTCCCCGCATCAGTGAGGGTCGATCCGCGAGTCGACCGCACGACGAGGTCGAGGCCGAGTTGGCGTTCGAGCCTGGCGAGCGAACGGGTGGCATTGGGTTGTGCCATGCCGATCGAGCGTGCGGCGGCGCCGACGCTTCCGGTGTCGGACACGGCAACCAGGAGCTCCAGGGCTGCCGGGTCGGGGCGATCTGCCATATGCGAAGGATATGCCCTCCTGCGTGTTCTCCGGCTACCGGCGGCGGCACTGATGCCCGATGGTGGAGGCATGTTGCACGCCATGCCTGTTCGCACCGCACGCCGGGGTGCCATTGTCGGTGCGCTCGTGGTGATTGTTATCGCCTGCGTGGCAACGGTTTTCGGTCGTTTCTTGCCCGTGCTCGGAGGCCCGGTGTGCGGCATCGTGCTGGGTCTCCTTGCCGGGGTCGTCGTGCCTCGGCTGCGGTCGTCGCGTCTGAGCGCCGGATATGACTTCTGTGCCAAACAGGTGCTCCAAGCATCGGTGGTGCTGCTCGGCACGGGGTTGTCGCTGCGTCAGGTCGCCAAGGTGGGGGCGTCGTCGCTGCCGGTGATGCTCGCCAGCCTGGTGGTCGCCCTCGGCGGCGCCACGCTCATCGGACGGCGGCTGGGGGTGGGGCGCGACGTCCGCACCTTGATCGGGGTGGGCACCGGCATCTGTGGTGCGTCGGCGATCGCGGCGAGCACCGCGGTGATGCGCCCCAAGAAGGCCGACGCGGCGTACGCCCTCGGCACGATCTTCGTCTTCAACGTGATCGGCGTGCTGACCTTCCCGGCGATCGGTCACCTGCTCGGCATGACCGGTGAGAGCTTCGGCCTGTGGGCGGGCACGGCGATCAACGACACGTCGTCGGTGGTGGCTGCGGCGTACGGCTTCGGTGACGGGGCCGGCGATCACGCGATCGTCGTCAAGCTCACCCGGTCGCTGATGATCATCCCGATCACGATGGTGCTGGCGTACCTGACCGCGCGCCGGTCGGCTGCGGCTGCTTCGTCGGCCGGGTCGGTGGCAGGTGGCCGCTCGCCGGTGCGCATTCCACTGAGTCAGGTGGTGCCCTGGTTCCTCGTCGGGTTCGTGGTCGCCGCGGCCGTCAACTCGGGCGGACTCGTCCCGTCGTCGTGGCACCCGGCCCTCTCGTCGATCGCGACCTTCGGAATCACCCTGGCGCTCACCGCGATCGGGCTGTCCATGCGTCCGTCGGAACTGCGCCGCACCGGCGTCCGTCCGTTGCTGTTGGGGGCGATCCTGTCGGTGCTCGTCGCGTCGACCAGCCTGGGCGTGCAGGCGCTGACCGGCTCCCTCTGACCCCCGCCCGCAAACGCTGCGCTACTCGCCGGCCATTGGTGGTGCACCAGCAGTGGCCGGACGCAGGTGCAGCGACTGTGGCGGTTGGTGCAGCGATTCGGCGTGCGGGTCGACGTCGGCGAGAATGGAGCAATGCCCAGCGCGCTGCCCGACGGTGAACCCGTACCGACCGACGGAAGTCTGCCCGTCGCGGCGCTGGAGTCGTTGCCGCACAAGCCGTTCGGGGTCTATCTGCACGTTCCGTTCTGCTGGGTGCGGTGTGGCTACTGCGACTTCAACACCTACACGCTGACCGAGCTCGGCCCCGGCGCGAGCGTCGGTTCCTACGCCGACACCGCGATCCGCGAGATCGAGCTCGCTGCGCGGGTGCTGGGTGACGCGGCGCCCGCCGTCTCGACGGTGTTCGTGGGTGGAGGCACACCCACGATGCTCGCGGCGGACGACCTGGTGCGGATGGTCGGGGCGCTGCGGGAGCGCTTCGGGTTTGCCGACGACGTCGAGATCACCACCGAAGCGAACCCCGATTCGGTGACCCCCGACCCGCTGCAGGTGCTGGCGGACGGCGGCTTCACCCGGGTGTCGTTCGGGATGCAATCGGCGGTGCCGCACGTGCTGCACACCCTCGAGCGCACGCACGACCCCGCCAACGTCGGCCGCAGCGTCGAAGCGGCGAAGGCGGCCGGGCTCGCGACCAGCGTCGACCTCATCTACGGCACACCGGGGGAGTCGCTCGACGACTGGCGCACCTCGCTCGAGGCCGCAATCGCGTTGGAGCCCGGGCACATCAGCGCCTACGCGTTGGTCGTCGAGGAGGGCACCAAGCTCGCCGCCCAGGTGCGCCGCGGTCAGGTGACGATGCCCGATGACGACGACGAGGCCGACAAGTACGAGCTCGCCGACTCACTGCTGGCCGGGGCCGGCTACTCCTGGTACGAGGTGTCGAACTGGGCCACCGACCCCGCGCTGCGCTGCCGCCACAACGAGCTGTACTGGTCGGACGCGAACTGGTGGGGGATCGGGCCCGGCGCGCACAGTCACGTGGGTGGGGTGCGCTGGTGGAATCGCAAGCACCCTGCGGCGTACGCCTCGGTGCTGGCCGAGGGCAACTCGCCGGGCGCCGGACGCGAATTGCTCACGGACACACAGCGATACGAGGAGCGCGTGCTCCTCGGCATCCGTCGCGACGCCGGCCTCGCCCTCGAGGACCTCGAACCCGCCGGGCGCACCGCCGTCGCCGGGCTGATCGGCGACGGTCTCGTCGACGGGCCCACGGCCCTGCGCGATCGGCGACTCGTGCTCACCCTGCGTGGACGGCTGCTCGCCGACACCGCCGTCCGTCGGCTGCTCGACTTCTGACCGGCGCACCGCACGAACTCGCGTCAGGCGCGAGTTACTCACGCGTACGGAGCCGAACCGCCGAGTAAGTCGCGTCCGACGCGAGTTGGTGCGGGGGCGTGGGTGCCGCCTGGCCGACGAGTGCGCGAGGATCGACTCATGATTAAGCCTCGCGTGGCCGCCGTCTGCCGGGACGAGCTGCACCGCTTCTCCAAGGCGCCGGTGGAGGCGATCGAGTTGGTCGCCGACCTGGGGGTGCGAGGTGACGCGCACGCGGGAACCCTTGTGCAACACCGGTCCCGGGTGCATCGCGACCCGAACCAACCCAACCTGCGGCAGGTGCATCTCGTGCCCAGCGAGGTGTTCGAAACCGCCGAGCGCATGGGCTACACCCTGGCCGCGGGCGACCTCGGCGAGAACGTGCTGACCAGCGGTGTCGACCTGCATGCGCTCCCGGTCGACACCCGCCTGCACCTCGGCGACGAGGCCGTCGTGCGGCTCACCGGCCTGCGCAACCCGTGCGTGCAGATCAACGACTTCAAGCCGGGTCTGCTCAAAGTGGTGCTCTCCCGGGCCGACGGCACCCCGACCGACGAACCCGCCCCGTCGACGGCCTCACCCGAGGCGCGGACGGTGCAGGTCATTCGCCGGGCGGGCGTGATGTCGGTCGTCGAGCGGAGCGGGACGGTGCGAGCGGGTGACCCGATCACGGTCGAGCTGCCGGACGGCGCCGGGGTCGCGTTGGGTCCCGTCTGAGCGCGCGGCGACTCGGCAACGATCGGCGCCGCCCAATCGGTCTGCCTACAGGTCGAGGCCGATGTCGAGCGTCCGGACGCTGTGGGTCAGGGCACCGATCGAAATGATCTGCGCACCCGCCTCGGCCAACCCGCGCACGGTCGTCTCGTCGACGCCACCGGAGACCTCGATGACCAGCGATGCAGGGTGGTCGTCGATCAGGCCGACGGCCTCGCGGATGAGGTCGGGCGTCATGTTGTCGAGCAGCACACCGTGCACCACCGGCGGGAGGCGGCGCCCGAGCCGGTCGGCATCGAAGGCGAGCAACTCACGCAGTTGGTCGAGCGTGTCGACCTCCACCTCGACTCGCACCAGGTGACCGGTGTGTTCGGCGAGGCGGGCGAGCACCTTGTCGAGTCCGCCGCCGAGGCCGATGTGGTTGTCCTTCACCAGAATTGCGTCGTGCAACCCGAAGCGGTGGTTCACTCCACCGCCGTCGGCCACCGCGCGCTTCTCCAGGGCGCGCAGCCCGGGCGTGGTCTTGCGGGTGTCGGCGATGCGGGCACCCGTGCCGTCGACGAGACGCACGAACCCTGCGGTGCGGGTGGCGATGCCGCCGAGGTGGCCGAGCAGGTTCAGCGCGGTGCGTTCGGCCGTGAGGATCGATGCGGCACTCCCGGTGACCGTCGCGATGCGCGTGCCCGGCGCGACCGTCGCACCGTCTGACACGAACCAGTCGACCTCCAGCGAGGCGTCGACCAGGTCGAAGGCGTGCTGCGCCGCGCGCACCCCGGAGACGACACCGTCCTGACGGGCGACCAGGTGCGCGCTGCCCTGGATGTCGGACGGCACGGTGGTCGCGGTGGTGAGATCGCCGGCCTGGCCGAGGTCTTCGGCAAGCGCCGTGCGCACGATGCGGTCGATCTCCATCCCGATCTGAGTGTCGATCATGCCGGAACCTCCTGTGCCGCAGCGGTTTCGAGCTGTTCGTCGATGCGCCGGTGGGCGCCCACGGTGTGCGGGTGCAACAGGGCCGAGCGGGCGACGAGCCAGGCGACGTAGCCCGCATCGTCGTGCCGCAACTCGGCGAGTCGGTCGACCGCGCCCTCGAGCGACTCGCCGTCGCGCAACACCCCACAGCTGGCGCCGAGGATCGCTCGCACCTCGCCGAGGTCGACCGCAGCGCCCGCGGACGGCGGCACCACGGTGGCAGGGTCGACCGGCAGCACCTGCGGGGTCCAACGGGTGTCGGCTCCTCGGATCGAGTCGGCCGCCGCGCGGCCGGTCACCACCGCTTCGAGCAACGAGTTGGAGGCCAGGCGATTGGCTCCGTGCAGGCCGGTGCGCGACACCTCACCGACGGCCCAGAGACCGGGCACCGAGGTGCGAGCGTGCGCATCGACACTGACGCCGCCCATCGAGTAGTGCAGGGCGGGTCGCACGGGCAGCAGGTCGCGGACGATGTCGAACCCGTGCGCCGCGCACAGCTCCGCAACAGCGGCGAAACGAGTTGCGACGCAGGGAATCTCGCGGCAGTCGAGGCGAACCGATCGACCCGCCTGCAACTGCTCCCAGACCGCGGCGGCAACGACGTCGCGCGGCTGGAGTTCGTGCACGAACCGTTCACCGTCGGCGGTCAGGATCGCTCCCGCGCCGCGTAGCGCCTCGGTCAGCAGCGGGTTGGGGAAGGCGGGCACGTCGAGCGCGGTCGGGTGGAACTGCACGAGGTGCAGGTCATCGGTGCGGGCGCCGACACGCGCGGCCATCGCAACGCCCTGACCGAGCGCGGTGGCCGGGTTGGTCGTGCACGGCCAGAGCGCACCCATGCCTCCGGTCGCCAGCACCACGGCGTCCGTCTCGAGCACCAGGGCGCAACCGTCGGGGGCGATGACCTCCACGCCGCTGATCGCGCCGTCCGCGCCGGTGAGCAGGCGGCGCGCCGCGTGCCGTTCCAGGGTGTGCACGCTCGGCAGGTCGCGGACCGCGGCGGCCATCGTCCGGGTGATCGCAGCGCCGGAGGAGTCGCCGGCGTGCGCCACCCGGCTGCGGCTGTGGCCGCCCTCGAGGGCGAGGTCGAGGCGTCCGTCGTCGGTGTGGTCGAACGGCACACCGAGGTCGGCGAGCAGCGCGACGACATCGGGTGCGGCATCGGTGATGCGGCGGATCGTGCGGGTGTCGCCCACGAAAGCGCCGGCGCGCACGGTGTCTGCCGCGTGCAGGGTGGGGGAGTCGTCGTCGGCCAGCGCCGCGGCGATGCCGCCCTGCGCCCACATGCTCGCGGCGTTGTCGGTGAGCGTGCCCGGCGTGACCAGGACGCACTCGGTGGGGGCCAGGGCCCAGGCCGCGGTGAGGCCCGCGAGGCCCGAGCCGATGATGACCGGCTTGTTCATGGTGTGCTCCTACTTGACCGCGAGCATGCGCTCGATGGCGCGGCGCGCGGGTGCTTCGAGGGTGGGGTCGAGAGTGATCTCGTGCTGGCCGAGTTCGAGCGAGCGACGGATCGCGGTGAGGGTGTTGCGCTTCATGTGCGGGCACAGGTTGCACGGGCGCACGAAGTCGACGTCGGGGTGCTCGCCGGCCACGTTGTCGCTCATCGAGCATTCGGTGATGAGGGCGACCTTGCGGCGTCCGCCGGCGTCGGGCACGCCCGCCCGGGACACCTGGCCGACGAAGTCGATCATCTGGGCGGTGGAGCCCGAGAAGTCCGATGCGGCAACGACATTCGGTGGGCACTCGGGGTGGGCGATGACCGTCACCCCCGGGTTGCCCGAGCGGATGTCGTCGATGTCGGCGGGCGTGAAGCGCTCGTGCACCTCGCACGCACCCGGGTGGGTGATCACCTCGACGCCGGTGCGGGCGGCGATGTTCCGGGCGAGGTACTGGTCGGGGATCATGATGACCCGGTCGACCCCGAGCGACTCGATGATCTCGACGGCGTTGCCGGAGGTGCAGCAGATGTCGCTGGCTGCCTTCACCGCGGCGCTGGTGTTGACGTAGGTGACCACCGGCACGCCGGGGTGTTGGCGGCGCAACTCGGCGATGTCGTCCGGGGTGATGCTCTCGGCGAGCGAGCAGCCCGAGCGCAGGTCGGGCAGCAGCACCCGCTTGGCGGGGTTGAGCAGCTTCGCCGTCTCGGCCATGAAGTGCACGCCGGCGAGCACGATCGTGCCGGCCGTGACGTGCTGGGCCTCCCGGGCGAGGGCGAGTGAGTCGCCGACGATGTCCGCGACGCCGTGGAACACCTCGGGCGTCATGTAGTTGTGCGCCAGGATCACGGCGTCGTGCTCGCGCTTGAGCGCTTGGATCGCCTCGATCTCCGGCTCGAAGACCGCCCACTCGACCTCGGGGATGAGGTGGCGGACCTTCTCGTAGGTGGCTGTCGACATCGTCGGCTCCTTCGATTTGCTCATATTGAGTAAATACTTGAAGTGAGCATAACACCACTTCCTGCAAACGTTGCGGCTGCGTCCAGATGCTGCGTGCAGCCGCAGCGACTGGCGAGTACTGCAGCGTTTGCGGAGTGGGGAAAGTCAGCGCGAGCGGGGGATCGGCACCTTGGTGCCGACCTGCCCGCGCGCCGCGATGGCCTCGCGGCGGAAGCGGTAGAGCCGGGCCGGTCGTCCGCCAGTGGCCCGCGAGGTGTCGTCGGTGGGTTCGACCAGCGCCTGCTGCTCGACCGAACGCCGGAAGTTCTGCTTGTGCAGTCCCGTCCCGACGAGCGCTTCGACGACGGCCTGTAGTTCGCCCAGGGTGAAGGTGGGCGGCATCAGCTCGAACACCAACGGGCGGTACTGAATCGTCGAGCGCAGCCGGGACAGGCCGGTGGCGAGGATGCGGCGGTGGTCGGAGTGCATCCGCTCGCCGGTGAGTTCCTCCACCCCGGCGGACGCGGTAGGTGACTCGGCGACGAGCCCGGCCTCCCAGAGCAGCTCGTACCGCTGCAGCGCCAACTCGGGCCGCCAGGGCAGGTCGCCATCACCGAAGAGATGTTCGATCCGCTCGGTCGCGTCGCCCGACCCGCTGGAGAGCTCGCGAACAAGGCTGCGGCACAACGCGATCGAGATCTCGGAACGGCGGTCCTCCCACGGCAGGAGGGCATAGACGTCGCGCCATCCCGCATCGGCGGTGGCACGGGTGAGGCCGAGGTAGGAAATCGACACAGCGCGTCCGGCGGAGCCGTCGCGGCCGAGGTCGGCGAACGTGTAGAGCTGCTCGACGAAGCCGAGAGTGTGGCCGGTCTGCTCCGCGACGAACGCGCGCGCGCCGTTCTGCAGCGAGTGGTGGTCGGTGCGCAGCGGCCCCGCCGGCAGGTGCAGCGGATCGCCGGCGGCGAGCACCATCGGCCCCTGGTCGGCGGAAGCACTCGCAGCGCCGACGGAGACCACGACCGCCACCAGGTCGGCGTGTAGCGAAGCGGCCGGGCGGGAGGTCATGCCCCAGAACCTACTTGTTCGTGGCCCGCCCTCACGAGCTCGGCGCAGTGACGAAGTCGATGAGTTCCTCGACCCGGCCGAGCAACTCCGGCTGCAGGTCGGCGTAGTTGTCGACGGTGCCGAGGATGCGCTTCCAGCCCTGAGCGACGTCGGCCTGGGTGCGGTGGGGCCAGCCGAGTTCGGCGAGGATGCCGTGCTTCCACGAGGTGCCGCGCGGAATCACCGGCCACTTGGTCCACCCCAGCTTCTGCGGGCGCACGCTCTGCCACACGTCGACGTACGGGTGGCCGAGGATCAGCACGTGGTCGCGCGACTGCGGCAGGGCGCGGGCCGCATCGACGATCCGTTGCTCCTTCGTGCCGGGCACGAGGTGGTCGACCAGGATGCCAATGCGCCGGCCGGGGCCCGGCGCGAAGTCCTTGATGACCGCCGAGAGGTCGTCGACGCCGTCCAACATTTCGACCACCACGCCCTCGACCCGCAGGTCGTGGCCCCACACCTTCTCGACGAGTTCGGCGTCGTGGCGGCCCTCGACGAAGATCCGCGACCCGAGGGCGACCTTGGCGCGCTGGTCGGCAACGGCGACCGACCCGCTCGCCGTACGGGTGGTGGCGGCGCGTGCGGCGGCGAGCGCCGCGGCGTCCGCCGGACGAGGGGGAGTGAGGTTCACCGGACGACCGTCGATGAGGAAACCCGGTCCGAGCGGGAACGCACGCACCTTGCCGCGGCGGTCCTCGAGGTGCACGACGTGCATTCCGCCTGCCTTCTCGACCCGCACGACGGCGCCGACGAACCCGGTCTCGACCTCCTCGACCACCACGTCGCGCTCGGCGGGCACATCCTGCGAGCGCCCACGCTTGGGTGCACGCCAGTCGCCGGACAGGACATCGGAGCCGTATCGATCAGTCACGGCGCACACGGTAGAGGGCGGCGCAGCTCACCACCGCACCTGACACGCCCACCCTCGCGCGGGTCGTAGAATTGGCACTCGGGCCGACTGAGTGCCAGTGAGTGCCGGCCCGAGAACCCATCGCCGGGAGGAGGACCGCCATGAGTGAGGAACGTCGACTCGACGTGTTGCGCGCGATCGTGCAGGACTATGTCGCGACCTCCGAGCCGGTGGGTTCCAAGGCCCTGCTCGAACGGCACCGTCTCGGTGTGAGCGCCGCGACGATCCGCAACGACATGGCAGCGCTGGAGGAGGAGGGGCTCATCAGCGCCCCGCACACCTCCGCCGGACGTGTGCCCACCGACGCGGGTTACCGCAGGTTCGTCGACCGGCTCGGTCACATGAAGCCGCTGTCGCGCTCGGAGCGGGTGGCGATCGAGACCTTCCTGCAGCAGGCCGTTGACCTCGACGATGTCGTCGACCGCACGGTCCGGTTGCTGTCGTCGCTCACCCACCAGGTGGCGGTGATGCAGTACCCGTCGATCGGGGCGGCCACCGTGCGCCACGTCGAACTGGTGTCGCTCACCGAGCAGCGCCTGATGGTGGTGCTGATCATGTCGACCGGTCGGGTCGAGCAACGCATTCTGGCGCTCGCGCACAGTGACGACGATCTGCCCGCGCTGCGGGCCGTGGTCAACGAACTCGCCGAAGGCAAGACCCGGGCCCAGGCCACCGACGGCATCGCCGCATGGGTTGCCCGACAAACGCAGACCGACGCACAGACCGACGCGCAGACCGAGCTCGTGCCCGGCGCCGAACTCATCGCCGACTTCCTCGCCGAAGAACGCGAGGAGCGGGTCGCGATGGCCGGCACCGCACACCTCGTCCGCTCCGGGCTGGATTTCCCCGACACCATCGGACCGGTGCTCGACGCGCTGGAGGAACATGTCGTGCTGTTGCGGTTGTTCCAGCAGATGGCGCCCGACAGCGGCGATGTCGTCGCGGTGCGGATCGGCGGTGAGAACGCCGTCGACGGGCTGCGTGCGGCGTCGGTCGTCAGCGCGCAGTACACCGCGGGCGGCATCGGGGTGCTCGGACCGACCCGGATGGACTACCCGACCACCATGGCCGCCGTTCGTGCGGTCGCCCGCTACGTCTCGGAAATTCTCGAGCAGTAAAGGAACTTCGTGAACGACTACTACGCCGACCTCGGCGTGTCCAGGGATGCCCCCGCCGAGGAGATCAAGCGGGCCTACCGACGGCAGGCTCGCAAGCTGCACCCCGACGTCAACCCCGGCCCGGAGGCCGAGGCCGAGTTCAAGAAGATCTCGCAGGCCTACGAGGTGCTGTCCGATCCGAACAAGCGTCAGCAGTACGACATGGGCTCCGACCCGTTCGGCGGCGGTCAGACCGGCTTCGGCGGCAACTTCAGCTTCACCGACATCATGGACGCCTTCTTCGGCGCCGGTGCTGGAGCGCAGGCCGGCCCGCGGTCGCGCGTGCAGCACGGTCAGGACGCGCTCGTGCCCCTGCAGATCGACCTGTCGACGGCCGTGTTCGGCGGGGCCGAGGAGCTCGTCTTCGACACCGCCGTGCTGTGCGAGACCTGCCACGGCGACGGCGCCCGACCGGGCACCGGACGGCGTACCTGCGACATCTGTCACGGCTCGGGCCAGGTGCAGCAGGTGCAGCGCTCGTTCCTCGGCCAGGTGATGACCACCCGCGCCTGCGGCGCCTGCAACGGCTACGGCGAGATCATCGAGTCGCCGTGCGTCGACTGCGCCGGCGAGGGACGCCGCCGTGACCGCCGCACGCTGAAGATCAAGGTGCCGGCCGGCGTCGACACCGGCACCCGCATCCAGCTGACCGGCGAGGGCGAGGTGGGCCCCGGTGGTGGCCCCAACGGCGACCTGTACGTGGAGGTGCGGGTGCGTAAGCACCAGACCTTCCAGCGGCGCGGCGACGACCTGCACTGCTCGGTCGAACTGCCGATGACCGCAGCCGCGCTGGGTGCGAACCTGCCCCTGGAGACGCTCGACGGTGTGCGGGACGTCGAGATCAAGGCGGGCACTCAGGCCGGTGACGTCGTCACGCTCAAGGGGCTCGGCGTCACCCACCTGCGCTCCTCGCAGCGCGGCGACCTGTTGGTGCACGCCAACGTGCGGACGCCGAGCAACCTCACCGACGAACAGCGCGACCTGCTGCGGCAGCTGGCGACCGCTCGCGGCGAGGAGCGACCGGAAGGCAACTTCCAGCGCGCCGACAAGGGACTGTTCGGCAAGCTGCGCGACGCTTTCAAGTGACCGAACCGAAGTGACCGCAGCGCTCTTCCTGCTCGACGCCGGACGTCTGACCGGGGCAACCCCTGGTCAGACGATCGTCGTCGACGGCGCCGAAGGCCGGCACGCCGCGACCGTGAAACGGATCGAGCCGGGCGAACCGGTGCTGCTGGCCGACGGCAGCGGCGTCGTCGCCGAGTGCGAGACGGTCGCGGCGGCCGCCGACCGGTTGGAGGTGCGCATCGTCGCGGTGCGTCATGAGCACCCCGGTCGGCCCCGGGTCACGCTGGTGCAGGCGTTGGCGAAGGGCGACCGCGACGACCAGGCGATCGAGGCCGCCACCGAGCTCGGGGTCGACCGGATCGTGCCGTGGCAGGCCGAGCGCAGCATCGTGCAGTGGCGCGGCGAGCGCGGGGCGAAGGCACGGCGCAAGTGGGAACAAGTGGTGCGCGCGGCGGCCAAACAGTCGCGCCGGGCGACCGTGCCGGTCGTCGCCGAACTGCTCGACCGCAAGCGGCTCGCCAGCCTCGCAGACGCAGACGCAAACGCAAACGCAAACGTTGCGTTGCTCGTGCTCCACGAGGACGCCGACGAGGCGCTCGCCGGGCTCGACCTGAGCGCCGCCGGCGAGGTCGTGCTGGTCGTCGGCCCGGAGGGCGGCATCAGCCCCGCCGAACTCGACGCCCTGCGCGACGTGGGCGCCCGGGTGGTGCGCCTCGGGCGGCACGTGCTGCGTGCCTCCAGCGCCGGCCCGGCCGCGATCTCGGTGGTGATGGCCGCCACCCGATGGACGCAACAGCCCGCGGCCGACGACTGAACCGACGGTTGCGCGCGCTGGAGACCGCCGGAGTTATTCGGGTGAGTCGCCCGGCTCGCGCCCGTAGAATGGACCACACGATGACAGACAGCTCAGGCAACCCGCAGCACACCGTCCAGACCTCTCACACCGTGCAGATTCCGCCGGACGTGCCGATGGTCGCTCTGCTCGGACCGCGCGACGAACTGCTCACCACGATCGAGCGTGCCTTTCCGAAGTTGGTCATCGCGGTTCGCGGCAATGACGTTCACCTGCAAGGCGACCCGGGCGACATGGCGCTCGTCGAAGACCTGCTCGACGAACTGATCACGATCGCCGACGCCGGCCACCCGCTCAACCGCGACGCGGTCGAGCGGTCGATCGGAATGCTGCGCCAGAAGACCCGCGAACGCCCCGCCGACGTGCTCACGATGAACATCGTCAGCAGCCGAGGGCGCACCGTCCGGCCGAAGACGCTGGGGCAGAAGCAGTACGTCGACGCGATCGACGAGAACACCATCGTGTTCGGCATCGGCCCGGCCGGCACCGGCAAGACCTACCTGGCGATGGCGAAGGCCGTCGCCGCGCTGCAGGCCAAGCAGGTCGACCGCATCATCCTCACCCGTCCGGCGGTCGAGGCCGGTGAGCGGCTGGGCTTCCTGCCCGGGTCGCTGAACGAGAAGATCGACCCCTACCTGCGGCCGCTCTACGACGCGTTGCACGACATGGTCGACCCGGAGTCGATCCCGCGGCTGATGGCGTCGGGCACCGTCGAGGTGGCCCCGTTGGCCTACATGCGTGGCCGCACCCTCAACGGCGCATTCATCATCCTCGACGAGGCGCAGAACACCTCGGCCGAGCAGATGAAGATGTTCCTCACCCGGCTCGGGTTCGGCTCGAAGATGGTCGTCACCGGCGACGTCACCCAGGTCGACCTGCCCGGCGGCACCACCTCGGGTCTGCGCATCGTGCAGGACATCCTCGGCGACATCGACGACGTGCACTTCGCCCACCTGAGTGCCCAGGACGTCGTCCGGCACCGGCTGGTCAGCGACATCGTCCAGGCGTACGACCACTTCGACGCACGGCGGCGCACGCGTCCGGTGCGCGACTCGCGACAGGGCACCGACTCGTGAGCATCGACCTCGCCAACGAGACCGACGTCGAGGTCGACCTCGAGGAATTGCACGACTGCGCCGCCTGGGTGATGCAGGATATGCGCGTGCACCCGGAGGCCGACCTCACGATCGCCGTCATCGACGAGGCCGCGATGGAGGTGTTGCACGTCAAGTGGATGGACCTGCCGGGCCCGACCGACGTCATGAGCTTCCCGATGGACGAGTTGCGCCCCGGACGCGAGGGGGTCGACCCGGAGGAAGGCATCCTCGGCGACATCGTGTTGTGCCCGACCGTCGCGGCGAAGCAGGCCGCCGAAGCCGGGCACACGCCCGCGGAGGAGCTGTTGCTGCTCACCGTGCACGGCATCCTGCACCTGCTCGGGTTCGACCACGCCGAACCGGAAGAGCGCAAGGAGATGTTCGGCCTGCAGCGCACGCTCCTGCTCACCTTCCTGGCCCGCCGTCCGGCCACCGTGCGGATCACGCCGCCCACCGGAGAGTGACCGGTCGATGATCCCGTTACTGATCGCCGCCTTCGTGGCGATCGTCATCGGAGCGACCCTCGCCGCGGTCGACAGCGCGCTGTCGCGGGTCGGTCGACACCAGGTCGAGGAGTTCGTGGCCGACGGTCGACGCGGTGCGACCGCGCTCGCCGACCTGGCCGACGACCCGAGCGCCGCACTGATGGTGCTCAACTTCCTGCGCGTCGTCGCCGAGATGTCGGCCGCGGTCATGGTGACGTTGGCGGTCGACCGGCTGAGTGGGGAGTTCTGGCGCACGCTGCTGATCTCCATCGCGGTGCTGGCGGTCGCCTCGTTCGTGATCGTCGGTGTCTCGCCGCGCACCCTCGGCCGCCAGCATGCCGGCGGCTTCGCGCTCGCGTTCGCGCCGATCGTGCGCTGGATGGGCAACCTGTTCGGCCCGTTGGCGCACCTGCTGGTGGCCGTCGGCAACGCGGTGACGCCCGGGCGCGGCTACCGCGACGGACCGTTCGACTCCGAGGCCGAGCTGCGCGAATTCGTCGACCTGGCAGGCGAATCCGACCTCATCGAGGCCGAAGAGCGAAGGATGATCCACTCGGTCTTCGAGCTCGGTGACACCATCGCCCGCGAGGTGATGGTGCCGCGCACCGATATGGTCTGCATCGATCGCAGCAAGACGCTGCGGCAGGCGATGTCGCTGTTCACCCGGTCGGGCTTCTCCCGCATCCCGGTCGTCGACGGCAACCCCGACGAGGTCGAGGGCGCGCTCTACTTCAAGGACGTCGCCGCCCGGCTCGTCAGCACCCGCGACGACCATCGCGACGACCTCGTCACCGAGCACATGCGGGAGGCCGTGTTCGTGCCCGACAGCAAGCCGGCCGACGTGTTGTTGCGCGAGATGCAGGCCGAGCGCCGCCACTTCGCGATCGTCATCGACGAGTACGGCGGCACCGCCGGTCTGGTGACACTGGAGGACATCGTCGAGGAGGTCGTAGGCGAGATCGACGACGAATTCGACCGTGCGACACCGGGAGTGCAGCTGCTCGACGACGGCACGACCCGGGTGCCGGCCCGGATGGCGATCGACGACTTCGCCGAGTTGTTCGAGGTGTCGATCACCGAGGACGACGTCGACACCGTCGGCGGCCTGCTCACCAAACTGCTCGGCAGGGTGCCGCTCGTCGGTGCGACGGTGCAGATCGAGGGCCTCACGCTGCGGGCCGAGCGGATGGCGGGACGCCGGCACCAGATCGCGACGGTCTCGGTCGATCGGCAGCCGCCGACGCCCGAGTCGGCCGAGTCGCCCGAGTCCGCCGAGTCGCCCGAGTCGGCGGAGTCGGACGACACGTCGTCCGACGTCTCGGACATACTCAGGCAGCGGGAGTCGACACGAGGAGTTGCCCATGAGTGAGTTCCGAGCCGGATTCGCCTGTCTGGTCGGACGACCCAACGCGGGCAAGTCGACCCTGACGAACGCGTTGGTCGGGCAGAAGGTGGCGATCACCTCGAACAAGCCGCAGACGACGCGGCACACGATTCGGGGCATCCGCACCACCGACGAGTCGCAGCTGATCCTCGTCGACACCCCCGGGCTGCACAAACCGCGCACGCTGCTCGGCCAGCGGCTCAACGACGTCGTGCGCGAAACGCTGATGGACGTCGATGTCATCGGGTTCTGCCTGCCGGCCGACCAGAAGATCGGGCCGGGCGACCAGTTCATCACCAACGAACTCGCCGAGCTGCGCCGCGGCCGCCGCAAGCCGGTCGTCGCGATCGCCACCAAGATCGACTCGGTGAGTCGCGACCGGCTCACCGAGCACCTCGTCGCGATGGATCAGCTCGGCGACTGGGACGACATCGTGCCCTGCTCGGCGGTCGACGGCACCCAGGTCGACACGGTGGCCGAGGTGCTCACCTCGCACCTGCCGAAGTCGCCGAAGCTGTACCCGGACGACGTGCTGACCGACGAGCCCGAGCTGGTGATGATCGCCGAACTCGTGCGCGAGGCCGCGTTGGAGGGAGTGCGCGACGAGTTGCCGCACAGCCTGGCCGTGGTCGTGGAGGAGATGACCCCGCGCGAGGGACGACCCGAAGGCAAGCCGTTGATGGACGTGCGCGTCAACGTGTTCGTCGAGCGTCCGTCGCAGAAGGCGATCATCATCGGCCGTGGCGGGTCTCGACTGCGCGAGGTCGGCACCAAGTCGCGAGCCGGCATCGAGAGGCTGCTCGGACAGCGGGTGTTCCTCGATCTGCACGTCAAGGTCGCCAAGGACTGGCAGACCGACCCGAATCAATTGTCGAAGTTGGGGTTCTAGAACAGATGGCCGACGAGAGTTTGGTGTGGGCCGAGTTCGGTGACACATTGCGGTTGCCGATCGACGACTCGGACTATGTGCGGGACATCCCGTGGGAGCAGGCGGCGTTCATGGCGCAGTTGCCGCTCATCGACATCGGTTCGGGCAGCGGCCTGGTCACCGTGACCTTGGGGGAGAAGTACCCCGACGCCGAGATCCTGTCGGTCGAGCCCGACCCGATCATGCGCTCCCTGCTCATGTCACGTATCGCAGAGCACCCCGAACTTCGTTCGCGCACAACGGTTCTGCCCGACACCATCGGCCAGACCTGGTTGCCGGCGCAGTGTGGCGGCGCGTTGCTCTTCAACGTCATCTACTTCCTCGGCGGCCGCGCCCGCGACCGGTTTTGGCAGCGAATGGCCGACGTGCTCGCGCCGGGTGCCCCGATCCTGATGAGCCGGTCGTACGGCGGCGTGCCCGAGGAGGCCGTCGAAAAGAAGCTCGCCTCGACCGCCTCGATGGGCCGGCACGAATACCAGCGGTGGTTCGAGGCCAAGCCCGGCCGCGACAACCGGATGGAGATCACCCAGACCTTCGTCGTGCTGCGCGACGGTGAGAAGGTGCGTGAGGAAGCCGCCACCATCGCCGCCTGGGGCCTCGACGAAGACCTCGTGCTCGACGAGATCCCGATCGGCAAGTTCGGCATCGAGGAGATCAACGACCGCTACTTCGCGATTCGCCGGTTGCCGGACATCAAGCGCTGACGACGACCTTCACCTGTTCCCACGCCGTCCGGACGGCACGTTCCTGCTCGGAATCGGCTCCGTAGCGAGTCTCGGCGGCCTTGATCGTCGCGGCCGCGAACCCGGCGAAGTCGGCGTCCTTGGGCAGGCCGCCCCGGGTGAGGGTGTCGTACCAGACCGGCCCGACCGTCTCCCAGCTGTTTGCGCCGAGAGCCGCCGCAGCGAGGTAGAACGCGTGGTTGGGGATGCCGGAGTTGATGTGCACGCCGCCGTTGTCGCCGGAGTCGTCGTGCGGCAGTTGCTGGTAGCCGTCCATCGTGGCCGGCTGCGGGTCTTTGCCGATGTTCGGGTCGTCGTAGGCGGTGCCCGGTGCCTTCATCGAACGCAGCGCTTCGCCGTGCACCCGCGCCGTGAACAGGCCCTGCCCGATGAGCCAATCTGCTTGAGCCGCAGACTGACCCAGCGAGCGCTGCTTCACCATCGACCCGAACACATCGGACATCGACTCGTTGAGCGCACCGGACTGGCCGACGTAGACGAATCCGGCGGTGTACTGGGTGAGGCCGTGGGTCAGCTCGTGTCCGATGACGTCGATGCTGTCGGTGAACGAGCTGAAGTAGACGCCGTCACCGTCGCCGAACACCATCTGTTCGCCGTCCCAGTAGGCGTTGTCGAACTTCTTGTCGTAGTGCACGCTCGCGACCAGCGGCAGCCCGTTGTCGTCGAGGGAGTTGCGGCCGAACACGTCGTAATACAGCGACCAGGTGGCGCCGAGCCCGTCGTAGGCCTCGTTCACCGATTCGTCGGCGACGGCGGGCTCGCCCTCGGAGCGCTCGAGCACCCCGGGCAGCTTCGTGCCCTGCTGCGCGTCGTGGATCGAACGCTGCGGATTCGGAGTGGTCGTCGCCGTCGGCGGCAGATCGAGCGTGCGCTCGGCACGCGCTTGCAGATCGCGGGGCAGGAAACCGCTGCCGCCCGGGGCAGATCGGTCACCCGGACGCGGCCGCCTCGCCTGCGCGGCCCGCTTGCCCTCGACCGTGAGGCGAGTGCGCAGCGTGTGCTCGGCCGCCTGTGCCACCCGTTCGTCGGATGAGCGTGCCAGGGCACGCAGGATGTGCGGCGGGACGATCGTGCAGGCTGTCGTGTTCATGTCTCCATCGTGCGCCTGACCACCGACAAGCAGCCAGCAGCGGTTCGTCCGGACCCCCGTACCGGACGAACCGCCGCGACGTCTGCTGCCGTGGATCAGGCCTCGACGCGCAGCGCCTGCACCGGCGTGATCCGCAACGCTCGGCGGGCCGGCGGCAGGGCTGCGACCAGCACCAGTGCGACGGCGCAGAGCACGATCGCGGCGAGCACGGGCGCGGGCAGGCCCCAGACGAACCCGTCGTTCACCGATCCCACGAGCGACTGCGCGCCGACCGAGCCGAACGTCACCCCGAGCAGCAATCCGAAGAGCACCGCGGTGGCGCCGAGTGCGACGGCCTCCTTGGTGACCATGGTCGCGACCTGGCGGGTGGTGAACCCGAGCGCACGCAGCAGCCCGATCTCGCGGCGTCGCTGGATCACCAGCAGCGACATCGTGCTGACGAACCCGACCGCGGCGATGACCGAGGAAATCACGACGATGCAGATGAGCACCGTGCTGAAGGTCGACAGCACCTGCTGCGCGTGACGTTCGTCGGCGGGGGAGAGATCCCATCCGGCGACGGAGTCCTGCAACGCCTTCATGCCCGAGGCGAAGGTCGTCACCAGCGTCACGCCGACCACCAGACCCACGGTGGCGCGGGTGGTGCGCATCGGATCGGCGGTGGCGTTGCGGCGGGCCACCTGTGCAGCAGGATCGTTGCCGAGCAGGTGTCCGACGAGGGCGACGAGACGCGGCACGATGAACGAGGCACCGATCAGCACCGCGCTCCCGGCGAGCACCGACCCGAGGAAGGCCACGAAGAACCCCGCTTGGGAGTCATGCTCGCGCAGCTTCATCGCGAGCGCGAGCAGGGCGACTCCTGGCACGAGCAGCAGCACCGTGAAGGCAGCCCGCACCCGTCCGGCTCGCTTGGTGCCGTGCGCGTCGAGCACTCCGGTCATGGCCTGGGCAGGGTTGACCTCCAACACTTTTCGCGAACCAACGTAGCCGGCCAACGCCGCGCATCCGACCACGGCGACCAACGCAAACATGCTGCGGACGTCGACCGAGGCGTAGGCCCGCGCCGGCAGTGTGGCGCGGTGCACCAACCAGATGCGGGCGATATCGGCGGTGAGCGTGCCGACGAGGATGCCGATCGCGCCGCCGACCAGGCCCGCGATGCCGCACGAGCGGCAGACATCGCGGCGAAGGGTGCGGCTGTCGGCGCCGATCAGGCGCAGGGTGGCGATCTGCCGGAGCCGTCCGGCGATGACCGTTGCCACACATCCGGTGATCACGACGGCCGCGACGTACAACGCGATGCCGATGAAGACGCCGGCCACGATGCTGAGGTAAACACCGACCGAGCTGCCGTCGCCCGCGGAGAGCGTCTGCAGGATCGAGGCGCCCATCATGAGCGCTGCGGCGTAGAAGCCGGACAGGCCGGCGACGAGGGTGATGGTGCTGCGCTCGCGCAGACTGCCCATCACCAGCGACCGGTTGCTGATGCGGGCGCTCATGCCGCACCGACCTCGGTGCCGATGAGCAGCTCGGAGATCTGGCTGGGGGACAGGCGGCCGTGGTCGCCGACCAGCCGTCCGTCGCTGATGATCAGGATGCGGTCGGCGTACGACGCGGCCACCGGGTCGTGACTGACCATCGCGATCGTCTGGCCGTACTCCGAGGCCGCCGTGCGCAGCAACGACAGCACCTCCGGCGAGGTGCGGGTGTCGAGGTTGCCGGTGGGCTCGTCGGCGAACACGATCTGCGGTCGCGAGGCGAGTGCCCGTGCGATCGCGACCCGTTGCTGCTGGCCGCCGGACAACTGCGCCGGACGGTGCGCGGCGCGTTCGGCCAACCCGAGGGTGGACATCAGGTGATCGATCCAACGGCGGGTCTCCGCATCGACGGTGCGTCCGGCCAACTGGAACGGCAACACCACGTTCTCGGCGGCCGACAAGGTCGGCACCAGGTTGAACGACTGGAAGACGAAGCCGACGGCGCTGCGGCGCAACAGAGTTCGTTGATGGTCGTCCATGCGGTGCACCGGCTGCCCGGCGATATGGCACTCGCCGGACGCCGGGTCGTCGAGACCCGCGGCGATGTTCATGAAGGTCGACTTACCCGAACCCGACGGGCCCATGATCGCGGTGAACTCACCGCGGTGGATGTCGACGGTGATGCCCTCGAGTGCGCGGACGGGTGCCGCCGGGTCGCCGTAGTGTTTGGTGACGTCTCGGAAGGTCACGACGGCGTGCGTGGCCGAGGCGTCGAGGTTCGGGTTCGCGGTGTGCAGGTTCATACCGACCAGCCTGGTCGGCCGGGCCCGCGGGCACATCGGGCCGCAGATCGATCCTGTGTACATCCTCAGATGTACGCGGGGCTGCCACCCGGGGCTGACTCGGGCGCCTCGTCAGACGAGATCGTGCTCGTAGGCGTAGACGACGAGTTGCACCCGATCGCGCAGTTGCAACTTCGTCAGGATGCGCGACACGTGCGTCTTCACCGTTGCCTCCGAAAGGAATTCGGCCGCGGCGATCTCGCCGTTGGACATGCCCTGCGCCGCGCGCACCAGGATCTCGCGCTCGCGCGGGGTGAGCGCGTCGTACTCCGGGCCGGTGCTGCGGACCGAGCGCGACCGGAAGGTCTCGAACAGCCGTCGGGTGGCGCCCGCCGCCATCACCTGCGAGCCGTCGGCGACGGCCCGGATGGTCTCCAGCAACAACTCCGGACGGGTGTCCTTGAGCACGAACCCGCTGGCGCCGGCCTCGATCGCACCCGCGGCCGACTCGTCGAGGTCGAAGGTGGTCAGCACCAACACCTTCGGGCACTCGTCCCCGAAGGCGTCGACCAGGCGACGGGTGGCGGCGACCCCATCGACGCGGGGCATCCGCACATCCATCAACACGACATCGGGACGGTGCTCACGCACCATCGCCTCGGCGTCGGCTCCGTCGCCGGCCTGGGCGACCACGGTGAGATCGGGTTGGCTGTCGATCACCATTGCGATGCCCGCTCGGAACATCGCCTGGTCGTCGACGAGCGCCACGCGGATCATGCCTGCTCCTGTTGCTGGGGTCGCTGCGTCTGCTGGCCTGTCTGCTGGCCTGCCTGTTGACCTGGCTGGGGCACGGTCGCCCGCACCACCCACTGGTCGCCCTCGCGGCGGGAGGTGACCTGACCTCCGGCGAGGTCGGCGCGCTCGGTCATGCCGAGAATGCCGTGGCCGGTGCCCGACCCGGGTGTCGCGCCGATCGCGTTCCGGATGTCGAGGGTGAAACCTTTGTCCCACAGCAGGATTGCGGTCACGGGCCGGGAGAGGTCACCGTGCTTCAACGCGTTGGTCAACGACTCGGCGAGCAGGCGATGAGCGGTCAGGGTGAGCAGCGAGGACGTGGGGCGCTCGCCGGTCTCGGTGAACCGCAGATCCATCCCGCTGGCGCTCATCCGGTCGAGCACCACCTGCTGTTGCTCGGGTCCGATCGTGCCTTCGTCCGACTCCGCATGGCGCAGTTGGGTGAGGATGCGGCGCAGGTCGGTGATCGCCCCGCGGGCGGTCTCGCCGATGACCTCCAGGGCCTGCTCGGCACGGTCGGGGGAGGTGCGCAGGCTGTATCGCGCGCCGTCGGCCTGCGCGGCGACGACCGCCCACGAGTGCGCGACGACATCGTGCATGTCGGCGGCTATCCGGTTGCGGGTCTGGGCCTGCTCGTACGCATCCATCAGGCGCCGGCGGTCGGCCTCGGCAAGCTGTCCGGCCACCTGCTCCTCGACCGCACGCCGCGACTGGAACCGCATGAAACCGCCGGCCCACCCACCGAAGGCCACGACCGCGCCCATCGCGCCGAGCGCGGCGCCGGTGGCCACCAGGTCGGCGGCGGTGCGTGGGCCGGGCGCGCGCAGCGGCATCACGATCGCCACGCAGGCGGTGGCGAGCCCAGCGAGCAGTAGGCCTAGCCGGCGCGCCGACGAATCTCGTTGTACCGCAAGCTGATAGCAGATCGGAGCGAACCCGAGGTCGGCCACCGGGTTGAACGCCGTCCACTGGGTGAGTTGCATCAGCCCGGCGACGAGCGCGAGGCCGGCGGCGAGCTTCGGCCGCCAGTGCCGCAGCAGCACGGCCGCGAACATCACGACGGCGGCCGCCACCGCCGGCCAGGGGTTGGTGAGACCGACCACCAGGGAGGTGAAGCCGAGCAGGACGAGCAGGATCGACTCGGCCCAGAGGCGCACGCGTCGGGAGCGCGAGCTCTCCACCCAGATGTCGGTCACCGGGTCAGTGTGGCAAACCGGACCCCGGATCCGAGAAGGTCGGGGAGCGTCGGGAGGCGTCGAGGACGGCCCGGAAGTGTCCGGGATCGTCCGGAAACGTCCCGGGATGCGGACATCGGGCCCACCCCGTGGCGAGCCGGGATCGGCCGGGTTAGAGTGACGACGTGCGGATGAGCCTCCTCCTTGGCTGCCGCGGCGAGGCCTGATCGTCGGCCTTCCTCGCCGCGGAGTCTCGTGATGTCCGGGCCGAATCCAAGAATTCAGTCCCAGGAGCAACGATGATTTTCCCGCAGCAGCCCTCCGGAATGCCCACCGCCAAGTACCTCCCGTTCGATCAGCAGATCAAGGTCGACCTGCCCGACCGCACCTGGCCCGACAAGGTCATCACGAAGGCACCGCGGTGGTGCGCGGTCGACCTGCGCGACGGCAACCAAGCCCTGATCGACCCGATGAACTCCGAGCGCAAGATGCGCATGTTCAAGCTGCTGGTTCGCATGGGCTACAAGGAGATCGAGGTCGGCTTCCCATCGGCCAGCCAGACCGACTACGACTTCTGCCGCGAGCTCATCGAGGGCGGCCACATCCCCGACGACGTCACCATCCAGGTGCTGACCCAGTGCCGCGACCACCTCGTCGAGCGCACCTTCGACGCCATCAAGGGCGCCAAGACGGCGATCGTGCACTTCTACAACTCCACCTCGGTGCTGCAACGCCGGGTCGTCTTCGGTCTCGACCAGGACGGCATCGTCGACATCGCGCTGCAGGGCGCGCGGCTGTGCAAGAAGCTGGAGGAGACCATCCCGGAGACGAAGGTCTTCTACGAGTACTCGCCCGAGTCGTACACCGGCACCGAGCTGGAGTTCGCCGTCCGGGTCTGTAACGAGGTCATCGACGTCATCGACCCGACGCCCGACCACAAGATGATCATCAACCTGCCGGCCACCGTCGAGATGGCCACGCCGAACGTCTACGCCGACTCGATCGAGTGGATGATCCGGCACCTCGAGCGGCGCGAGTCGCTGGTGGTGTCGCTGCACCCGCACAACGACCGCGGCGAGGGTGTCGCGGCAGCCGAGCTCGGCTACCTGGCCGGCGCCGACCGCATCGAGGGCTGCCTGTTCGGCAACGGTGAGCGCACCGGCAACGTCTGCCTCGTCACCCTCGGCATGAACCTCTTCAGCCAGGGCGTCGACCCCGAGATCGACTTCTCGAACATGGACGACATCCGCCGCACCGTCGAGCACTGCAACCAGTTGCGCGTGCCCGAGCGCCACCCGTGGGGCGGCGACCTGGTCTACACCGCCTTCTCCGGCTCCCACCAGGACGCCATCAAGAAGGGTTTCGAGGACATGGACCGCCAGGTCGCCGACACCGGCAAGGAACTCAACTCGCTGGTCTGGGGCGTGCCCTACCTGCCGATCGACCCGCACGACATCGGCCGCACCTACGAGGCGGTCGTCCGGGTGAACTCGCAGTCGGGCAAGGGCGGTTCCGCCTACATCCTGAAGTCGGAGTACGGCCTCGACCTGCCCAAGCGACTGCAGATCGAGTTCAGCGGGGTCGTGCAGAAGCGCACCGACTCCGAGGGCGGCGAGGTGTCGCCGGCTCAGATGTGGGAGCTGTTCAGCGACGAGTACCTGCCGAGCAAGGACGCCGAGTCGGAGGGCTGGGGACGCTTCCGCCCGATCGGCCACACGGTCGAGTCGGGTTCGGAGGGCAAGGACCACATCACCGCCGAACTGCTGGATCACGGTCGCCAGATCACCATCGAGGGCTGGGGCAACGGCCCGATCGCGGCGTTCGTCGACGCGCTGTCGACCCTGGGCATCGACGTGCGCGTGCTCGACTACGCCGAGCACGCGATGTCGGCCGGTGGCGACGCGAAGGCGGCGTCGTTCGTCGAGGCCGCCATCGGTGAGCGCGTGCTCTGGGGCGTCGGTGTGCACAGCTCGATCGTCAAGGCGTCGCTCACCGCGATCCTGTCGGCCGTCAACCGGGCGACCCGCGACGCGGACTGATCAGTTCAACCCTTCGGCGAGGGCATCGTCGACGTGACGGAGCGCATCGGCATCGCCGGTGCGCTCCACCGATGCGGCGTCCGTGCGGTTCCACAACCACAGGTCGAGTGGCCACGCGGGAGCGCTGATCGTGGCGATCGGCTCGCCGCCGGTGACCGGCCTGAGGCCGGCCTCCTCGAACTGTTCGCCGGATCGCGGATGCGTGCCGGCGAGGCGTCCGAGCTCGACCAGCCACTCGTCGCCGGTGTCGGTGGCCGCAAGACGCACCACGCGTCCGTCGCCGGCGAAGCTCGCCCACTCGGGGTGCCCGCCCAGCATGACCGTGACCATCTCGTCGACGCCGTCCGCGGCCAGGTGGGGGTCGGCGTCCGTCACGGGTTGTGCGGCCGCCTGTTCCGCGTCGACCCGGTGGATCAACGCCTCGTGTGCCTGCCGCCTGGTGATGTAGCCGACGGTGTGCAGCCCCTGGTCGGAGGCCCACATCCACCGGGCGTCACCCGGGGTCGCGGCGCCGACGGCGGTGCCCAGTGAACGGTGTGCCGCGTCGAACTCGGTGAGCCGCGCGGCATAGGTGTCGGCGGGGGTCGGGTCGTCGTAGCTGTCGAGCTGGGAGCCCTCGGTGATCGGGGTGGCGACGATATGGGCCCAGAAGGCCTGCACCTCGGTGAGGTGGGCGAGCAGGTCGGTCGCCGCCCAGTCGGGGCAGGCGGGCACCCGAGCGGCCTCGTCACAGCCGGTGAGTGCGGTGCGGAACAACGCGGACTGGCGGTCGATCTCGGCGCGGAACTGGTCGTTCGTCGGCTGTCTCATGCCTCGACCGTATCCACGGTGGGGGACACCGCAACCGGATTTCCGCTGCCCGGCTAGGGTGGCGGGGAGCCCCGGCTCCACCGGACTCGCGGCTCCACAGTCCCCGATCTGCAGGAGGTGCGCCGATGGGCGCGTTGTGGCACCCGTTCTCCGACATGGGAGCGGTCGAGAAGAACGGCGAGTTCGTCATCGCGCGCGGTGAGGGCGTGCACGTCTGGGACGCGTCGGGCAAGCAGTACCTCGACGCCACCGCCGGTCTGTGGTTCGCCAACGTCGGCCACGGTCGCAAGGAACTGGCGCAGGCTGCCGCCGACCAGGCGCAGACCCTCGCGGCCTACAGCACCTTCGGCGACTACGCCAATCCGCCGGTGATCGAGCTGGCCGAGCGCCTTGCCGGCATCGCACCGGTGCCGGGGTCGAAGACCTTCCTCACCTCCGGTGGCTCCGACTCGGTCGAGACGGCCGCGAAGATCGCGCGCCGCTACTGGTTCGAGCAGGGCCAGGAGTCCAAGCGCTACATCATCGGCCGCTCGAAGGCCTACCACGGCATGCACTACGCCGGCACCTCGCTCGGCGGCATCCAGGGCAACATCGAGGGCTACGGCACGCTCGTCGAAGACCAGGCGCACGTCGCCTGGGACGACGCCGAAGATCTGCGCGCCACGATCGAGCGCCTCGGCCCGGAGAACGTCGCGGCCTTCTTCGCCGAGCCGGTCATGGGTGCCGGTGGCGTCTACCCGCCACCCGAGGACTACCTGATGGCGGTGCGCAAGATCTGCACCGAGCACGACATCCTCTTCGTCGCCGACGAGGTCGTCACCGGTTACGGACGAATCGGTGGTGCTTGGTTCGCGTCCGCGAAGTTCGGTCTCGAGCCCGACTTCGTCACCACGGCCAAGGGCCTCACCTCCGGATACATCCCGATGGGTGCAGTGCTGGTGGCTCCGCGCGTCGCCGAGCCGTTCTTCGACCAGGACGCCGGACGCTGGCTGCGCCACGGTTACACCTACTCCGGGCACGCCGTCGCGGCCGCCGTCGCCAACGCCAACCTCGACATCCTCGAGCAGGAGAACCTGCTGGACGAGGCCGCTCGCCTCGAAGGCAGCCTCGCCTCCGCGCTGTCGCCGCTGGCCGACCACGACCTGGTCTCCGAGGTGCGCTGCGGCACCGGTGCTGTCGCCGCGGTGCAGTTGCACGAGGTCGCCAAGGCCGCCCCGGTGGTGGCGAAGATGCGTGAACTCGGTGTCGCGACCCGGGCGGTCGGTGCGGGCGGCGTGCAGTTCTCGCCGGCGTTCGTCATGACCGACGACGAGGTCGGGCAGCTTGCCGACATCACCCGGCAGGCGCTGGACGCCGCGCTGTGAGTGGGCAGCCGCCCTACGGCGGTCAGCCCGGGTATCCGCAGGGCGGGCCCGGTTACCCGCAGGGTCAGCCTGGTTACCCGCAGGGTCAGGCCGGGTACCCGCAGGGTGGGCCGCAGCCGGGTTGGCAGGGTGGTCAGCCGCTGTACGGCGGCCAGCAGTCCCAGCAGCCCGGCCCTCCCGGGTATCTGCACCTGACCATTCAGGGCAGCGCGGCGACGTCGAACATGCTCACGCCGAACGTGGTGATCGACGGGCGTCCTTACCCGGCGTCGTACGGATCGAACACCTACCCGCTGCCGCCCGGTCAGCACCACCTGGAGATCTACGCCCAGTGGATGCGCAAGTACGGGCAGGCCGAGATGGCGCTGAACATCATTCCGGGACAACAGGTTCCGGTCTTCTACCGGGCGCCGTTGCACCAGTTCACGACGGGCAGCATCGGCCACGAGAAGCAGAAGGCGAAGGGCAAGGGCTGCCTGTACGGGATCGGTGCGTTCTTCCTGGTGTTGATCCTGCTGGTCGTCGTGGCGGCGATCGCGGCGGGTTCGTGAGCCGGCTCGCTCGCGCCTAGCCGGCGCCCAGCTGTGGGTGGCCGGACGGCCGGCGAACCCGTCAGCGAATGCCGTGCGGGCGGAACTGCACGCTGATCCGTGGGCCGACGGGCTTGCTGCTCTTGGGAATCGCATGCTCCCACGTCCGCTGATGCGAGCCACCCATCACGACCAGATCGCCGTGCCCGAGGGTGAACCGGATCGACTCGCCCCCACCTGCCGGGCGCATCATCAGCGCGCGCGGTGAACCGATGGACACGATCGCGACCATCGTGTCGTGTGTCGACGCGCGCCCCTCGCGGTCGCCGTGCCAGGCGACCGAGTCGCGTCCGTCGCGATAGAGGCACATGCCCGCAGTGGTGAACGGCTCGCCGAGCTCGTCGGCGTAGTAGGTGGAGAGGGCCGAACGCGCCTGCTGCAGAACGGGATCGGGCCAGCGTTCGGTGGCGGAGTAGAACCGCAGGAGGCGCGGCGTGTCGACCTCGCGGTCGTACATCATCCGTCGCTCGCCCCGCCAGTCGACGCCGCCACTGCCGCCGGGCATCAGTCGGGCGAAGAGTTCATCGGCACCGGTCAGCCAGCCCGGCCGCAGATCCACCCACGCTCCCCGGGAAAGCGGCGTGCGGCGGACGGCGCCGGCGAGGGAGCGCAGTCCGACCTGTTCGACCTGGTCGAGCAGTGAACCCTGCAATGCATAGGACATGTGTTCGATGATACGCCGATCACAGATTCACGGCCAGTACATTTGTTCGATCGCGAGGCGAATCGATGGCGCCCTCGAGTCGGTCTGACCGGCGCCCGGGGCGAAGAGCGGCTCAGCCCTCCAGCACGGCTTGTGCTGCCGCGAACCCACCCAGGCCGCTCACACCGCCACCGCGCTGCGAGCCGGCGCCTGCCAGCAGCACTCCGTCGTACGCCGTCGCGACGCCCCAGCGCTGCGCCGCCGTCTCCAAGGGTGCGTCGTCGTCGACCCAGGGCCAGGTGAGCGGCGCGTGGAAGATGTTGCCGCCGGGCATCGCGAGCACGTCCTGCAGGTCACGCGTGGTCTTGGTCTCGACACACGGGTTGCCCGCACGGTCGCGCATCACGACGTCCTCGATCGGTTCGGCGAGCACCGAACTCAGCGAATCGAGCACGCGGCGCTGCAGGTCGTCGCGCATGGCGGCGCCGTCGGCGTCGTCGAGCAGCCGGTCAGGGGTCTGCAGGGTGAAGACGGTGAGCGTCTGCGCGCCGGACGCCTGCAGCTCGGGCGACAGGATCGACGGGTCGGTGATCGAGTGGCAGTAGATCTCGGCCGGCATCGGGTCGGGGACGGTGCCCGATTCGGCTGCGGTGTAGGCATTTTCGAGCTGGCTGTAGAGCTCGTTGATGTGGAACGTGCCGCCGAAGGCGGCCTGGGGAGCCACGGAGGTCTCCCGCAACCGGGGCAGGCGTGACAACAGCAGGTTGACCTTCACCTGGGCACCCTCGACCCGCTCACCGCGGGTGCCGCCGGCGAGTTGGTCGAGCACCTCCGGCGCCGCTGCCCACAGCACGGTGTCGGCGGTCGCGCGGTGCTCTACGCCGGCGGTGTCGTGCCAGGTGACGGCACCCTGCTCGACGCCGGTCACGGTGGCACCGGTGGTCAGCGTGGCGCCCGCGGCGCGTGCGATGTCGGCCAATTGGGTTGCCACCTGGCCCATGCCGCCGATCGGAACGTCCCAGTCGCCGGTGCCTCCGCCGATCACGTGGTAGAGGAAGCAGATGTTGTGCCGCAGATCGGTCTGGTGCGCCGAGGCGTACGTCGAGATGAGGCCGTCGGTGAGCACGACGCCGCGCACGAGGTCGTCAGCGAAGGTCGACTCGATGACCTCACCGAGCGGACGGTCGAGGAAGTCGCGGGCCAGCGCCGGGTCGCCGACGAGCCGGTCGATCTCGCCGCGTCGCCGCAACGGCTCGGTCATCGTGGGCCAGATCGCCTCGGCGAGTTTCGTTGTGCGCCCGTAGAACTCACCCCACCGGTCGAAGTCGGCCCCGGCGCCGACGGCCTTGAACGACGCCTGGGTCGCGGCGGCGTCCTGATGATCGACCAAGAGCCCGCGATCGCCGCCGGGCATCGGCGTGTAGGACGAGTAACGACGCCGCGCGAGCCGCAGCGAGAGCCCGAGATCGTCGATGATGCGGCGCGGCATCAGGCTCACCAGGTAGGAGTAGCGCGACAGCCGAGCACCCATCCCGTCGAACGCGTCCGCCGACACGGTGGCGCCACCGAGGTCGTCCTGACGCTCCAGCAGGAGAACGGACTTGCCCGCCTTGGCGAGGTAGGCGGCTGCGGTGAGGCCGTTGTGGCCCCCACCGACGATGACGACGTCGTGCGAGCTGCTGTGCATGGCCTCGATCCTAGGGGTCGGTGCCGCAGCCGCTGCGGCGGTTGGGGGACAATGGAAGGAGTTATGCCCACCTACAACGACGTCGCCATCGTGCTGCGCACCCACAAGCTGGGCGAGCACGATCGCATCGTCACGATGTTGCTGCGCGGTCGCGGCAAGGTGCGCGCCGTCGCCAAGGGGGTGCGGCGCACCAAGTCGAAGTTCGGGTCGCGGCTCGAGCCCGCGATGATCGTGCAGGTGCAGTGCTACGAGGGGCGCAACCTCGACACCGTCACCCAGGCCGAACTGCTCGCGCCGTACGGCGACAACATCACTCAGGACTACTCCGCCTACACCGCGGCGGCGGCCATGCTGGAGACCGCCGAGCGCCTCTGCGACGAACGTGAGGTGCAGGTGCAGCAGTTCAACCTGCTGGCGGGTGGTCTTGCCGCACTGGCGAATTCGTCACACGAGCCGGGTCTGGTGCTCGACAGCTACCTGTTGCGCGCCGTCGCCATCGCGGGTTGGGCGCCCACCTTCGACAAGTGCGCCGGGTGCGGCGCCGAAGGACCCCATCGTGCGTTCAACCTGGCCAGTGGGGGAGCGGTCTGCTCGTCGTGCCGAACGCCCGGTTCGGGAGCCCCTCGTCCGCAGACCTTCGAACTGCTCGGCGCACTGTTGTCGGCCGACTGGGCCGTCGCCGACGCCAGCGCCCCGGAAGTCCGCACCGAGGCCACCGGCCTCGTCGCCGCCTATGTGCAATGGCACCTGGAGCGTGGCGTGAGATCGTTGCGTCTGGTCGACCGCACCCCGTCCACCGAAGGAGCCCGTCAGTGACCATTCCCGAGGCCCCGCCGCTGCATGTCGAGGGGCTCGTTCCGCCGGCCATCCCGAAGGAACTGGTGCCGCAGCACGTCGCGATGGTGATGGACGGGAACGGACGCTGGGCCAACCAGCGCGGTCTGCCGCGCACCAAGGGGCACGAGGCCGGCGAGGCGCAGCTCATCGACGTCATCGCCGGGTGCATCGAGATGGGCATCCCGAACCTCTCGGCCTACATGTTCTCGACCGAGAACTGGCGGCGTTCACCCGACGAGGTGCGCTTCCTGATGGGCTTCAACCGTGACGTGATCCGTCGCCGAGTCGACCTCCTGCACTCCTGGAACGTGCGCTGCCGGTGGTCGGGGCAGCGTCCGCGGTTGTGGCTGTCGGTGCTCAAGGAGCTCAAGCGGGCCGAGGAGATCACGGCGAACAACACCGGGATGACGCTGCAGATGTGCGTCAACTACGGCGGTCGGGCCGAGATCGCGCAGGCTTGTCAGCGCATCGCCGAGCAGGTGAAGAAGGGCAAGATCAAGCCGTCGTCGATCGACGAGAAGATGATCGCGCGCAATCTCACCTGGCCCGACATGCCCGACGTCGACCTGTTCGTGCGTTCCTCGGGCGAGCAGCGCACCAGCAACTTCCTGTTGTGGCAGTCGGCCTACGCCGAGATGGTCTTCCTCGACACGCTGTGGCCCGACTTCACCCGCCAGGACCTCTGGCGCGCCGTGCAGATCTACGCCGACCGTGATCGCCGCTTCGGTGGGGCCGTCGACGCCGCGGCCTCGAGCTGACCGGCGGACGCCGCCCCGCACCAAGTCGCGTCAGGCGCGACTTACTCGGGCGTATCGGCCTGAACTCCGGAGTAACGCGCGTCTGACGCGAGTTCGTGTCGGTGATCGCGGCGCCTGCCACTTTGATGACGGGGTTGTGCAAACTGCGGATTTGGGTGCCGCGTGTAGTGCAAACCGCGTTCCATAGCCCGCAGGTTGCGCTACGGCGTGCTTCCAAACCGCGGTCTGCACTACGGCGTCCTTCCAAACCGCGGATTGCACAATGTCGCCGCTGCAGTGTGCGCGTGCGCGACACCGTTGGTCGCCGTCCACAACATCCAGTACGCGGAGGCCACCTGCTTCATGAAGCGATCGGGCGCAACTCGGAGCCCGACGACCGGGATGCGGAGGACTTTGCTCCCGCGAATGGTCTCGTCGTTCTGGCGAAGCGCGTCGTCGATCGGACTCAGCGCCAGTTGATGGTGCCCACCATCGATCTCGACGACGAGGCCGATGTCGTCCCACCCGGCGTCGAGGTAAGCGCGACCGTCGGCACCGTCGCGAACCACCTGGCGCGCTGGCTCGGGGATGCCGAAGGCGAGGCAGTGCCCGCCGAAGTCGAGTTCGCCGAGGGAATGTGCTCCTGCGCTGACGTCGGCGATGATCGAGGCAATGACTTCGCGTCGCGGCGATGGTCCCATGTCGTGCCAGGCCTGAGCGAGGGAATTCGGTGTCAGGAGGCGCTGCTGGATCGGCAGGCACAGGAGCAACGCAGCCTGGCGATCGGAGACAGCCCACTGCGCGGCGTGAATGGTGGCGATGGAGACGGGCACACGGGGTGGGCCGCCGGCGGTGGGGTCTCGGACGAGCTCGCGACGGCGGCGGATCCGGACACCTGCACGTTGATATCCCTTGCGACCGTTGAGCAGCGCGACGTCGATCCGGCGAGGCTCGAACCCCGTCATGCCAGCAGCAATCAGGGCGGCCGGTCCATCGAGGAGTGCACCGGATCCGCTTTCCCATACTGCAGTCCAGTAGGCAGCAATCGGCTCAGTTGGAACGGCAAGCACCGCGACGGTGTGCTTGCCATGGGTCTGCCAGCGACCTGCCGCAACCTCGGCTCGGACGTCGTCGCGGCCGATGCGTTGGGATCGCAGCTGTGAGCGATGGACAACACCGCCCTGCGTGGCGGCGATTTGCTCGGCGAGCGGTGCGCGCCAGGCTCGGCCGACCTTCTTCGGAACACTTGTCATCGCGATACCCAATGCCTCGAGTGCGCTGGTGCGGTGGAGGAGCCGGCGTGACTGTGGATGGGGCTGCGGACACTGGCCGGCTGGGGAGGGCGCCGGCGGTCGTCGGCGTAGTGCAAACCGCGGTTGGGCGGACCCAGGTAGTGCAGACCGCGCTCTATGACCCTCGGTTTGCACTAGCTGGCACGACCAATCCGCGGTTTGGGCTACGCCGGCTGTCCCAATCCGCGGTTTGGGCTACGCCGTTCAGATGCAACCGCGGTTCGCAGTACACCGTCGGCGTTGGTGCCTTCAGAGCGAGAAGACCCGAGGTGATCGATGAACCGATCACCACATCGACTCACCGCAAGGCCGTCTGACCGAAAGACTGCCTGACCGGCAGCCTGGACGCGACTCAGTGGTCGCGGCAGACCCCGAAGATCTCCAGGGTGTGCTCGACGTCGCGGAAGCCGTGCTCGGCGCTGACCTTGTCGGCCCATCGCTCGACGGCCGGCCCCTCGAGCTCCACCGTCCGCCCACACTCGCGGCAGACGAGGTGGTGGTGATGGCCGCTACTGCCGCAACTGCGGTAGATGGTTTCGCCGTCGGGTGAGACAAGGGCGTCGACCTTGCCGCCCTCGACCATCGACTGCAGCGTGCGGTAGACCGTCGCCAACCCGACGGAGGCGCCGCTACGGGTCAGCGCGGCATGCAGTTCCTGCGCCGAGGTGAACGCCTCGCGAGACGCGAGCTCCTGGGCGACGGCGGTCTGCTGGCGGGTCGGTTTGCGGGTCATGAGTGCGCCTCCTCGCGGGGAGCTTCGGTAGCCGTCTCGTCGGGGTGTTCGTCCCAATGGTCGAGGTGTGCGGCGTGCCGGTGACCGTCGTGGACGTAGTCGACGTGGTCGGCGTGCAGCACCGCCGGGTGCCCGCATCCGTCGAAGTGCTGGTGCGGGTGGTTGCTGCGGCGAGCCCGGCGCAGCACTGCTCCTCGGCGCAGCGAGGCCGCGACCGACACCGCGACGAAGACGACGACGCACGTGAGCACGACCGTGCCACCCGAGGGGGTGTCGAGCTGGTACGAACCGGCCACCCCGACCGCACCGCAGAGCACACCGACGACGACCGCCCAGATGGTGGAGGCCCGGAAGCTGCGACCGAGCAGCTGGCCGGTGGCGTTCGGCAGGATCATCAGGGCACTGATCAGCAACAGACCGATCACCCGCATCGACAGCACGACCGTCATCGAGGTGAGCACCGACAGCATGAGGTTGGTGCGCATCACCGGAAGGCCTGCGGCGCGGGCGAATTCCTCGTCGTTGGCCACCGCGAACAAACGCTTGCGGAACACCGTCGTCGTGGCCAACGCGATGAGCGCGAGCACCGCGAACTGCCACAACTGGTCGGCCTGTGTGGTGAGGATCGACCCGAACAGGTAGGTGTTGATCGAGGCGCCTTCATCGGCCGGAGCCTTCGCCAACAGCACGACGCCGAGCGCGATACCGCCGTAGAACATCACCGCGAGGGCGACGTCGGCATTCGTGTTGCCGCGCAACCGGATCGCCTCGATGACGCACGCCGCGAGCACCGCCGCGACCAACGCCGTCCAGGTGGGCGCAGCCCCGGTGAGCACCCCGATCGCGACACCTGCGAGGGCCACGTGACCGAGGCCGTCGCCGATGAGGGACAGGCGCCGCTGCAGGAGGAACACGCCGACGGCCGGAGCCGCGGCGCCCACGAGCAACGCGGCGACGAAGGCCTGGCGCATGAAGTCGAGTTGGAACATCTCAAGCACGGCGACCTGCGGCGGCTTCGGGTGCGTTGGTCGGCAGCTCGACGCAGTCCCAGGGGCCCGACGCGTAGGCGGCCCGCTGTTCGTCGGCCGGGCCGCAGTGACCGTCGTGGGCTGCGGTGGCGAGGATGCGGGTGTGCTCCTGGTCGGCCCACTGGGCCGGGGTGCCGTCGAAAGTGGTTCTGCCCTGGGCGATCTCGACGATTCGGTCGAGGATGCCGCGCAGCGCGGAGAGTTCGTGGGTGACGATCAGCATCGTCGTGCCCTCGCCGGACAGTCGGTGCAACACTTCGGCCAGCACGTCCTGGCTCGCGACGTCGACCCCGGCGGTGGGCTCGTCCATGATCAGCATGTCAGGGCGACCCGCGAGCGCGCGGGCGATGAGCACGCGGCGCTGCTGGCCACCGGACAGATCGGACACCTCGGCATTGATGTGGTCGCTGAGCCCCACCTGCGCCAGGGCCGCCTCGACCCCGGCTCGGTCGTCGGCACCCGCCGGGCGGTACCACGGACGGTGGGCCAGCCGTCCGGTCTCGACGATCTCGCGGACGGTGGCGCGCACCGAGGCCGACAGGGTGTGCCGCTGCGGCACGTACCCGATGCGCCGTCGGGTCGCCCGCGTGCCCGGGGCCTGCCCGAAGACGCAGAAGTCACCCGCGAGATGGTCGGCGAGGCCGAGCACACCCTTCACGAAGGTCGACTTGCCCGACCCGTTCGGACCGACGACGGCCACGACCTGACCGGCCGGCACGTCGAAGGTGAGGTGCTCGACGACGACGCGACCGCCGTACCCGAAGGCGGCGGTGCGCAGGTCGAGAGCTGGTGGGGTGGTCACTGACACGATTGTCCCTGCTTCAGCGTGTTGAGGTTGGATCGCATGACCGACAGGTAGTCGGTGCCGGCCGACTTGTCGCTGATGCCTTCGAGCGGGTCGAGCACCGCGACCTTCGCGCCGGTGCTCTTGGCGACGGTCTCGGCGACCTTCGGCGAGGCGAGGGTCTCGGTGTAGATCGTCGTCACCTTGTTGGCCTTGACGTACGCGGTCACGGCCTTGAGGCGGCCGGGTGTCGGCTCCTGGTCGGGGGAGATGGCGGTGACACCGACCTGGTGCAGCTTGTAGCGCTGGGCCAGGTAGCCGAACGCGGTGTGGCTGGTGACCAGGTTGCGGTTGCTGCAGGTGGCGAGCGTGGTGGAGAACGATCCGTCGAGAGCGGTCAACTCCTTGACGAATGACGCTGCAGATGAACGGTATTGGGACGCGTGGGTGGGGTCTTGGCCGGCGAACTTCTCGCCGATCGCAGTGACCACCTTCGCGTAGCGCGTCGGGTCGAGCCAGAAGTGCGGGTCAGCCCCGTGCTCCGAGCCGTGGTCGTGATCGTGGTCGTCGGCGCTCTCACTGTCGACCGCGGTCACCTCGTCGGCATGCAGGCTGAGGTCGGCCACCGAGGCGACGTCGAGGCGCTGCGGCGCCTCCTTGGCCGCCGCGTCGACGGACGGCTGGAACCCCGCGAGATAGATCAGCAGCGACGACTGCGCGACCTGACCGGCCTGCTTGGGGGTGAGTTCGAGGTCGTGCGGCTCGGCGCCCGGCTTGGTCAGGGAGGACACCGTGACGTGGCTGCCGCCGACGCGCTCGGCGGCGTACTGCAGCGGGTAGAACGACGCGACGACCTCCAGGGAGGGCTTGCCGGACGACGCACCGCCCGACGACCCGTCGCTCGCATCCGAACTGCCGCACGCGGTGAGGGCGAGCATGGCGGTCGTGGTCAGCGCGGCAGACAGGGTGCGACGAGAGGAGAACATGAGAATCATTCTCTATTGAGATGAGAACGATTGTCAACTTCGGGCCCAACCGGGGAGCCCGTTTGGGCTCCCCGGCTCAGCCGAGCAAGCCGTCCGATGCGTACGACACGATCGCCAACGCGGCGATCAGCACGAGCACCGCACACCGGAACAATCGCTCCGGCAGCGTCAGCTGCCGCCACACCAGGAACGCCAGCCAGCCGACGAAGGCGGCAGCGAGGGTGAGCAGCACACCGCCGACGGTGCCGCGCAGCACCAGACCGGCGACGACCAGCACGGCGAACAGCACGATCGGAACGACCCGCGGGGTCCGGCTGAGCGCCTCGACCATCGGGTTGCTGCGGTGTTCGAGCTTCGCCCGCAGCGGCGACACGGAAACGGAAGGCTTGTCCTGCACGACAACGAGGGTACGGGGCGCCCGACCTGACATTTGTCACGACCATCGGCCCGCCGCTGTGATCCGGCGGGTCGAAGTGGCAGGCTCGATGATTGTGGGACCCAGGAACGGGATGCGTCGACGTGGACTGCCGGTGTCGGCCGTCGGCGCCAACGAGCGGGTGAACGACCGCATGAACGACCGTGTCGATCGGTTCGACTGCGCCGACGGCTCGGAGCGCGCGCGACGCGTCGGCAGCGTCCTCGGGTTGTTCTGGAGTTGCGTCTGGCTGATCTGGCTCGTCCCGGTGTTCTTCGACGCGCTGAACCTCGATCGACCCGTGCTGCGCTACGCCCTTGCTGCAGCCGTCGTGGCGTTCGCCGGCTGTTACGTGGCGCACTTCATCGCCCGCAGCGCGGTGTTCGCCGAGACGCCGACCGCCGAACACCCCGGTCTCGATCGGCGAGGAGCCCTCACCTTCGCTGCGATGTGGATCCTCGCCCTGATTTTGATCTTCGGTGTTGGTGAATCCGGTCTGACCGCAGTCGTTTTCGCGGCTGTCGCAGCGCTGTGGACCGTTCGGTGGCCATGGGCGCTCGCGATCTGCGTCGCATCCGGGGTCGGGTTGACGATCGCGATGGTGGTCGCGCCGGGCTGGAGTTTCGACTTCGGCGGGCTGATCGCCCTGGGCTTCGCGACGGTGGCAGTGCTCGCAGCACAGGCGGCGGCCCGTCGGCAACGGGCGCTCGGTGTCGCGCGCATCGAGAACGCCCAACTCGCGGTGCAGGCCGAACGCAACCGGATGGCCCGCGATCTGCACGACATCCTCGGTCACAGCCTGACCGTCATCACGATCAAGGCAGAACTCGCCGGGCGACTCATGGACGTCGACCCTGCGCGCGCCCGTCAAGAGGTCGCCGACCTCGAGCGTCTGTCGCGCTCGGCGCTCGCCGATGTGCGCGGCGCGGTCGAAGGCTTCCGCGAGATCTCGCTCGCGGGCGAACTCAGCCGGGCCCGGTCGGCACTGAACGCGGCGGGCATTCAGGCGTCCCTGCCTTCGAGCGTCGAGGACGTGCCGGAGGAGTTGCGCGAGCCGTTCGCCTGGACGGTGCGCGAGGCGGTCACGAACGTGCTGCGCCACTCGGGCGCCACGACGTGCGCGATCACGATCGGGTCGGAGCGGGTCAGCGTGCAGGACAACGGTGTCGGACACGACGGCATCGCGTCGGGCGAGGGGCTGGTCGGGTTGCGGGAGCGGGCGCGCATCGCCGGGTTGCAATTGCAGGTGAACCTGGTTCAGTCCAACGGGGTGCGGGTCAGCATGGCCGCCCCGGAGGGCAACGCATGATCAAGGTGATGCTGGCCGACGACCAGGCGCTGGTGCGCGGGGGACTGGCCGCCCTGTTGTCCTTCGAATCCGATCTGGAGGTCGTGGCCGAGGTGGGTTCGGGTGACGACGTGGTCGACGTGGCCCGTCGCACCCGCCCCGACGTCGTGCTGATGGACGTCGAGATGCCCGCCAAGGACGGCATCACCGCCACGGCCGACGTCACGGCGGCGATCCCCGACGTCCGGGTGCTCATCGTCACGACCTTCGGTCGTCCCGGCTACCTGCGGCGCGGACTGCAAGCCGGCGCAGCCGGATTCGTCGTCAAGGACACCCCCGCGCGCGAACTCGCAGCCGCCATCCGACGCGTCCATGTCGGGCTGCGGGTGGTCGACCCGAGCCTCGCCGCAGACAGCCTCGTCAGCGGTGAGTCACCGCTGACCACCCGTGAGTCGGAGGTGCTGCGCGAAGCGCGCGCCGGAGGCACGGTCAGCGATGTGGCCAAGCGGATGTTCCTGTCCGAAGGCACCATCCGCAACCACCTGTCGTCGGCCATCGGCAAGACCGGAGCCCGCAACCGCGCCGAGGCCGTGACCATCGCCGACAACAACGGCTGGCTCTGAACCCCGCAAACACTGCAGTACTCCTTGGTCGCTGCAGTTGCAAACGCAGCGACTGACGAGTACTGCAGCGTTTGCGGGAGGGGGAGTTTGCGGGACGGGAGAGGTCGCCGATTTGCATCGGCCTGAGACGATGGATGGCGTTATGACTGTGACTGCCCCCGCGCCCGTGCTGCCTGCCCTGCAGATCGGCAACCAGCGCATCGAGACCCCCGTGGTGCTGGCCCCGATGGCCGGCATAACCAACCGTGCGTTCCGGCGACTGTGCCGCCAGTACGGCGATGCGGGTTCGGACGCCGCGGGTGTGAGCGGCGCGGGCAGCCTGTACGTCAGCGAGATGATCACCTCGCGGGCGCTCGTCGAGCGCACCCCGATCACGATGCGCCTCATCGAGCACGACCCCGACGAGTCGCCCCGGTCGATCCAGCTCTACAGCGTCGACCCGGCCACCACGGCGGCCGCCGTCCGGATGCTCGTGGAGGAAGACCGCTGCGACCACATCGACCTCAACTTCGGGTGCCCGGTGCCCAAGGTGACCCGCAAGGGCGGCGGATCGGCGCTGCCGTGGAAGACCGAACTGTTCCGCGGCATCGTGTCGAACGCGGTGCGTGAAGCCGGCAAGGCCGACATCCCGGTGACGGTCAAGATGCGCAAGGGCATCGACGACGACCACCTCACCTACCTCGAGGCCGGCCGGATCGCCGAGGGCGAGGGCGCCTCCGCCGTCGCGCTGCACGCGCGCACCGCCGCCCAGGCCTACTCCGGCACCGCCGACTGGTCGGCGATCCGCCGGCTCAAGGAGACCGTCACCAGCGTGCCGGTGCTCGGCAACGGCGACATCTGGTCGGCCGAGGACGCCCTGCGGATGGTCGCCGAGACCGGCTGCGACGGGGTGGTCGTCGGACGCGGGTGCCTGGGGCGTCCGTGGCTGTTCACCGACCTGGCCGCCGCCTTCGCCGGCTCCGACCACCGCGTCGAGCCAGGCCTGCGCACCGTCGCGACGACGCTGCGCCGCCACACCGAGTACCTCGTGGAGTTCTACGAGTCGGAGACCAAGGCCTGCCGCGACATCCGCAAGCACATCGCGTGGTACCTCAAGGGATTCCGGGCCGGCTCCGACATCCGGCACCGACTCGCGCTGGTCGACAGCCTGGCCGCGCTCGATGACCTGATCGCCACCATGGATCTCGACCAGCCGTGGCCGGGGGAGGCTGCGGAGGGACAGCGCGGGCGCGCGGGTTCGGAGCGGCGGGTCATCCTGCCGGACGGTTGGTTGGACAGCCAGGAACTCTCGCCGCAGCAGCGGGCCACCATTGCCGCGGCCGAGCTCGACGTCTCCGGCGGCTGACGCCGCCCGACGGCGTCGGGATCAGACCTCGATCGGCCGCTCGGGGTCGGTGATCCAGTGCGACCACGACCCGACGTAGACACCCGTGCGCGGGTTGATGCCGCTCGCCTCGAGCGCCAACGCCAGGTGTGACGCCTGCACTCCGGAACCGCAGTACACACCGACCTCGGTGTCGGGCTGCACACCGGCCGCGGTGAACCGCAGCGCCAGGTCGTCGGGCGGCAGGAACTTGCCCGACTCGTCGACATTGGTCAGTGCGGGCATCGAGACCGCGCCCGGAATGTGCCCGGCGACCGGGTCGATCGTCTCGTTCTCGCCGCGGAACCTGTCGGCCGGACGCGCGTCGAGCAGCACCGACCGGTAGGCGAGGTCGGCCGCGTGGTCGGCCTCCAGCAAGGTCGTGCACCCCGGGGTGGCCACGAAGTCGCCTTCGGGCTCCGGCGTGACCTGCGCCGTGACCGGGTAGCCGGCGGCCACCCAGGCGTCGATGCCGCCGTCGAGCACGTGCACGTCGGTGTGGCCGAAGTGCTTCAGCAACCACCAAGCCCGGCTCGCAGCAAGCGAATTCGCCTGGTCGTAGATCACCACCGGACGGTCGTCGGTCACGCCGGCGGCGCGCATCGCGCGCTCGAACGGCTCCGGGTCGGGCATCGGGTGCCGACCTCCCGCACCGGGGGTGCCGGTCAGCACCTCCTCGAACTCCACCCACTGCGCACCGGGCAGGTGCGCCCGGTCGTACTCCGCACGCTGCGACGGCGCGTTCAACTGCCAGCGGACGTCGAGCAACAGCGGGTTGCGTTCACCCTCGTCGAGCACCTGCTTCAGGCGCTCGGCACTCACCAACGGACGGCTTCGGCGGCTCATGGCGCAAGCGTAGGACGCGAAGGTGCGCGGAGGGGACGCATCCAGGGGTGGTATGACACGCTGGACACATGTGCCGCAACATCCGTCCGCTGAACAACTTCGAGCCGCCGGCCACCGACGACGAGGTGCACGCCGCAGCGCTGCAGTACGTGCGCAAGATTGCCGGCACGACCAAGCCGTCGGCCGCCAACCAGGAGGCGTTCGACGCCGCCGTCGACGAGATCGCTCACATCAGCCGCCACCTGATCGATGCGCTCGTGACCACCGCGCCGCCCAAGAACCGCGAGGCCGAGGCGGCCAAGGCGCGCGCCCGCGCGCAGGTCAGGTACGGCGCGAGCGCGTGAACGCCCCCGACGAGGGCGCGCCGCAGGTCGAGCCACTCGACACCCAGGCCCGCATCGTGCTGCGCGGCTGGCTCGGCGATGCTGCGCGGCTCGGCATCGACCCCGAACTCCTGGAGACGCTGCAGGACGCCTACGAGAAGTACCTCGACCAGGTGCTGGCGACCGAGCCCGATCAACGCGAGGATCCGACCCCGACGCTCACCGCCATCGGCATGGCGTTGGGGGAGCACCTTCGCCGCAACAGCGACGCCGACTGGCGCATCGTGACCGACGACCAGGGTCGTGACCTCGCGCTGGCCAGCCCCGACGAGTCCTCGATCCTGTTTCCGGTCGACCCCGTCGCAGGTCACTGGGCGGTGCAGCAGCGGGAGTGGGTCTCCGGGTTCGTGGCGGCCGCGCTCGACTCGTTCGGCGAGCCGCAGTGAGCGACCGATGAGCCTCAGCCTCATGGCGGATCCCTTTGTCCGCGAACACGATCCGGCGCTCATCGCCCGCAAGAACCGCGCGAACGCGATCAACGGATCGACCGCCTTCGGGCTCCTCGTCGCGCGCATCGGCGGCTGCCGGGTGAGCAAGGGGCCGCGGGGCATGTGGCTCGCCGACGGTTACCGGTTCGGTTTTCCCGACGCCGGAGCGTTCACGGTCGGCAGCGTCGCGATCACCAAGCACCAGTGGCCCGACATCCTCGCCCAGCGCGAATGGTTGTTCCGGCACGAGGAATGGCATTCGTTCCAGTACCAACGGCTCGGCGGACTACCGTTCATCCCCGCCTACCTGTTGGCGTGTGCGTGGTCGAAGGTGCTCACCGGCGACGTCTGGTCGCGCAACGTCTTCGAACGCGGCGCCGGCCTGGCGATCGGTGGCTACACCGAGCACGCGATGCGACTGCCGTTCCGGGCGCTCGCCGCCGGTGGTCGGTTCGCACGACGCCCCGAAGGCGGACGGTGAACGCGTACGGCGACCGCGACCGGGAACGATTCGTCGGCGAGGATCCCGCTCAGAAGAGCGCCGATCGCGACGACTTCGCCCGCGACCGTGCGCGCGTGCTCCACTCGGCGGCGCTGCGCCGATTGTCGGCCAAGACCCAAGTGCTGCAACCCGATTCCGACGATTTCATCCGCAACCGGTTGACGCATTCGTTGGAGGTCGCGCAGATCGGTCGGGAGATCGCTGCGGCGCTCGGCTGCAACGCGGACGTAGTCGACACCGCCTGCCTCGCACACGATCTCGGGCACCCGCCGTACGGCCACAACGGGGAGAAGGCGCTGGACGCGGTCGCGCATGCGATCGGTGGCTTCGAGGGGAACGCGCAGACCTTCCGGCTGCTGACCCGGATCGAGGCGAAGCGGTCGACCGCCGACGGACGCCCCGTCGGCCTCAACCTGACCCGTGCCAGCCTCGACGCAGCGTCGAAGTATCCCTGGGGCCGAGGCGGTGGCCCCGAGCGGACGCCGAAGTTCGGTTGTTACGCCGACGACCGCGAGATCTTCGACTGGGTGCGCGCCGACGCGCCGCTCGGCGACCGCCGCGCGCGGTGCCTGGAAGCGCAGGTGATGGACTGGGCGGATGATGTCGCATACTCCGTCCACGACGTGGAGGACGGGGTCACCGCCGGGCTCATCGACCTGAGGGTGCTGCACGATCCGGGTGAGTTGGAGGACTTGGCGGAACTGGCCCGGGCGCTGTACGCCCCACGACTGCCGCTGGACCGATTGCGCAGATCCGCGGTCGCACTGCGGGAGAGCAAGGCCTTCCCGACCGGTGCCGCCACCGGGCGGGCGGCCGCTGCCGCGCTGAAGGACATGACCAGCCGGCTCATCGGGTGGTTCGTGCGGGAGGCGGTACGCGCGACCCGTGAGCGCTACGGCGACGGACAGTTGCTGCGTTATGACGCGAACTTGGTGGTGCCCGACGCGGTGCTCGCGGAGAACGCCCTGCTGAAGGCGACCGCCGCGCGCTACGTGATGTTCACCGCGGAACGCAACGAGTTGATGAGCGAGCAGCGGGAGGAGTTGACCGCTCTGGTCGGGCTCTTCGGCCGCCGTCCCGAGTTGCTCGACCCGATCTTCGCGCAGGACCACGCGAGCGCCGGTGACGACGGCGCGCGGTTGCGGGTGGTGGTGGACCAGGTGGCCTCGCTCACCGACGTCCGTGCCCGACAACTGGTGCGGACCCACCTCTGACCCCGGGCGGACCGTCGGCGCCCGCTCAACCTTGGACAAACAGGCTCGCTCCGTCGCAGCTTCGTTCTACGCTTCCGGCTATGTCCCCTGCGTCCCTGCACAATGCCGCTCCTCCAACTTTGGACAAACGAACGCGGAGTGCGCAGCCTCGGGCGGATGCCACGCGACAAGTCCTGGACTCGGTACGTACGGCCTCCACCGTGTTGGGGGCCATGCACCACGGCCCTGCCCTCGACCGTGCGGCCAGCACCGATGCCGCACGCGGCGCCGCTGCGGAGGCCGAGGTGATCGCACTGCTGGAGAGTGCCATTGCCGACCCCTGCGACCAGCTGACGGGCGCGATCGCCACGCTCGCCCTCGGCTCGGTGGCCACCAGGGCCGGCGGGCGCTTGCTGGCCGGGCTGCTGCAGGACCCGCCCGCCGGCGGTCCGGACCACGTCATCCGCGCCCTCGGCCGCGGTCCCTTCGTCAAGGTCGCGGTGGACCGGCTGACCGGGTTGGTGGCAGCCGGAGGCTTCGCCGGGATGCTCGCACAGCGCACGCTGCAGCGCTGGTCGAGGCAGCGTCCGGCAGCTGTGAGGTCGGCGCTCGAGCTCGCCCTGGGTCGGCACGACGATCCGGCCGCCCGGGCGGTGTTGGTCGAGACCCTCGGCCTGGTGCCGGGTGCTGGCACAAGCCGGGTCCTGCGCCGCGTCGCCGCGGACCAGTCACAGGATCCCGGGGTGCGGGCGGCGGCGGTTGCCGCCCTCGGCGACCGCGGTTCGGTCGACGGTGACTCCGCCACACGACGGATGCTCGTCGCAATGGCCGAGGGGGCCGAACCGCTGGCGTCGGTGGCCCGGCTCGCCCTCGACGACCTCGAGCTCGTCCCGGCCGTCGCCGCTGATCCGGGCGGGGGCCTGACGGTCGCCCAACTCTTCCTGCACGCCGACATCGACGGCGACCTGACGAACGCCGGGCGGGGCGACACGGGCGGTATCGCCACCCTGCTCGTCCAACTCGGGGACGCCCTGCTGCAAGGGCCGGGGGTGCGGCGGGTGTTGACGATCTCCCGCGGTCGGGCGAGCGAGGGGGTCGGTGACCTGAGCCGCCTGGGGGAGCCGGGTCACCACTACCTGTCGGTTCCGCTCCGGGGCCCGAATGTGCCTGCCGCACAGGCCTGGCCGCTACGAGTCGAGGTGGCACGTGGATTGCGTCGCCTGTTGCGGGTGGCCGGTGGGGTCGACGTGATCCACCTCCGGATGGCCGATGTCGCCACCATGGTGGCGGCCGAGGCCGCTGCTGAGAGCGGCTTGCCCGTCGTCTTCACCCTGGCACCGGATCCCAACGCGCTGGTGGCCGTCCGGGACGCCGAGGGCACGCTCACACGTGAGAACTTCGGCGCCGTCGACGCCGTCGAACACCTTCTCTTCCGCGAGCGTCTGCTCTCCGAGTTGCAGGCGGGGGCATCGCATCTGGTGCTCTTCCCCCGCCCCGACATCGCCGGCGACATGCGTGCCTTGATGAATCTGGACATCGAGGCGGAGGGCGACCGGGTGTCCGTGGTGCCCGAAGGACTGAGCCTGGCGAGCATCGATGCAGCGAGGGAGCCGGACGGCCCGGCGGCCGCCCGGGCGCTCGCCGACCTTGACCACCTGCTGGGCCAGTTGCCGCCCGAGCGTCGGGGCCTGCCGATCGCCGTCTCGGTGGGTCGGCTCAACGCCGTCAAGGGGATGGCCACGCTGGTGGAAGCCTGGGCCACGCGCCCCGAGTTGCGCGCGCGCTGCAACCTGCTGATCGTCGGCGGCGATGTCACGACTCCGACGACCGACGAGCAACAACAGCTTTCCGCCATCGACGCCGTGCTGCCCATGGACGAGGCTGCCACGCACGGCCTGTTGCTGCCCGGTCACCGGCCCAACGCGACGGTCGCGACCTGGCTGCGCGCCGTCCGTGACGGCCGACCGGGTCTGGCCGCACCCAGCGGCGTGTACGTCTCGGCCAGCCTGAAGGAGGAGTTCGGGATCGCCATCCTCGAAGCGATGGCGACCGGCCTGGTCGTGGTGGCTCCGCGCAGTGGTGGACCGGCGACCTACGTGACCGACGGGGTGACCGGCGTCCTGACCGAGACGGGATCGCGCGACCGTCTCGGTGAGGCTGTGATCGGCGCGCTCGACCTGGCCGTCGCGCCGGGGGCCGCCGAGCGCGCCGCGGCCGCCCAGGCCACGGTCCGTGACCGGTTCGGCATCGCGACGATGGCCGCAGCCCTGACCGGCATCTATCGGCAGGTGGCCACGGACCGTACGGGCCAGGGGCGGGCGGCGGTGTTGGCATCATGACGCTGCTGGTGATCAGTCCCGATTACGCCTCGCACCTGTATCCGCTCGCAACCCTGGCGACGGCGTGGCGTGATGCGGGCGAGCGCGTCGTCGTCGCGACCGGCCCGGCCACGGACGCCATCGTCACCGCCTTCGGCTTCGAACGGGTCGGCTTGCAGCTCGGGCGTGGCTCCAACCCGGGCATCATCCGCGCGGAGGCACAGCCAAGGGGCGAGGACGACGCGCTGCGCGGCTTCTTCGCGGCCACCCGGCGCGGAGCGCTGGCCACGCTTGAGTTCCAGGCGCGCGCTCGTGGCGCCGACCTGTTGTGGAACCCGGTGGGCGTCGCGCGTGCCGTGCAGGACGTGCTGGACCGGGTGCGTCCTGAGACGATCCTCGTCGACCATCTGGCCTTCGGTGCCCGGCTGGCGCTGACCGCGTCCGGAGCCCGGCACGCCGATGTGGTTCTGGGCCACCCGTCGGCGCTGGTAGTGGGCGATGAGGTCTATGGCTGCCCACCCGCCTTCCCGGCTGCGATCAGGCCGGATCCTGACGGCCTGGTCGCCCTGCGGCGGCTGTGCCACCGGGTCCGGGACAGCTTCACCGCCGAGTGGAACCAGGCGCTGCAGGTGCTCGACCCGGGGGCCCGGCTGAGTGACGACGCCTTCGCCGAGACCGGAGACGTGCTGCTGCTGAACTATCCCGCCGAGATCCACCCGGCAGCGCGGACGGCCCTGCTCCCGCCGCACGTCTTCCTCGGCTCGGCCGTGCGCACGGAGGCACCCGAGCAGGAGGTGGAACGGTGGCTCGCGGCGAGTACCCGTCCGGTGGTCTACGTGAGCCTGGGCAGCTTCCTGTCGGTCCGGTCGGATGTGCTCACTCGCATTGTCGAGGCTCTGCGCCCCCTGCCGGTGCGTGTCGCCCTGGCCAGCGGATCGAGCGCTCCCGGCGAACTGGGCGAACTGCCCTCGGACTGGCTGGTGCGGCCGCAGCTGCCGCAGGTGCGGTTGCTCCAGCAGGCGGTTCTCGCCGTCTCCCACGGCGGGAACAACAGCGTGACGGAAGCCCTCAGCTCGGGCGTGCCGCTCGTCCTGTTGCCCCTGTCCACCGACCAGTTCGCCGGTGCTGCCGCGGTGGAAGAGGCGGGGTTCGGGGAGGCACTCGACCCCAACTCGGCCACCTCGGGCCAGCTGCGTGCCGCGGCCAGAAGGCTCCTCGCCCTCGACGACGATGCGCGGACGCGGCTGCGGTCGCTGAGCGAAGCATTGCGTGACCGACCCGGCGCCGTGCGCGCCTTCGAGGCCATCGGGTCGCAGGTGACGGCCGGCTGAGAACCACCGGCGGCGCGCGCGGTCCAGGCAGGCGTGGTCCGGCCGTCGGTCGGGGCGCGGCCGGTTCGGGACGGAGCTGTGGAGGGCGCCTCGGCGTCCCCACGCCGTCGACGTAGACTTCCGCTTTGCGAGGAGGACCGGAAGGAATGCGATGGCGGGCCTGATCAAGGAGGACGACATCGCCCTCGTCAAGGAGCGGGCCTCCATCGAGGAGGTCGTCGGTGAGCACGTCACGCTGCGCCGCTCCGGCCCGGGTTCGCTCAAGGGACTGTGCCCGTTCCACGACGAGAAGACGCCGTCGTTCTACGTGCGTCCGGCCGTCGGCGCCTACAACTGCTTCGGCTGCGGCAAGGGCGGTGATGTCATCAGCTTCGTCATGGAGGTCGACCACCTCACGTTCGCCGAGACCGTCGAGCGTCTCGCCGCCAAATACCAGGTCGAGTTGCATTACGAGCAGGGCAGCGGCCCCCGTCCGGAGTCGATCGGGCGCCGCACCCGGCTCATCGAGGCACACCGCGTGGCCGACGAGTTCTACCAGCAGGCGCTCCTGGTGCGCGGCGACGCCCAGGCACGCGTGGCCCGCGACTTCATGCGGGCCCGCGACTTCAACGGCGCCGACTGCCGCCACTTCGGCGTCGGCTACTCGCCCCGAAGCGGCGAAGCGCTCACAAAACTGTTGCGCAGCAAGGGTTTCAGCGACGACGAGATCGTCACCGCAGGTCTTGCCGGACGCGGCCGCCGCGGGCTCTACGACCGGTTCCGCGGACGGCTGATGTGGCCGATCCGCGACATCACCGGCGACACGATCGGCTTCGGCGCACGGCGCATCTTCGACGACGACCGCATCGAGGCGAAGTACCTCAACACCGCCGAGACACCGATCTACAAGAAGACGCACGTGCTCTACGGGCTCGACCTGGCCAAGAAGTCGATCTCGGCAGACCGCAAGGCGGTCATCGTCGAGGGATACACCGACGTCATGGCGTGTCATCTGGCCGGTGTGCCGCACGCGGTCGCCACCTGCGGCACCGCGTTCGGCAGCGACCACATCAAGTCGATCCGTCGGCTGATCCGTGACGAGCAGGGCCAAGCACCGGGACGCGTGGTGTTCACCTTCGACGGCGACGCCGCCGGGCAGAAGGCGGCGATGAAGGCGTTCGACATGGAGCAGCAGTGGGCCGCCCAGTCGTACGTCGCCGTCGCGCCCGACGGCATGGACCCCTGTGAGCTGCGCCTCGCCGAGGGTGCGCCCGGTGTCGAGAAGCTCATCGATTCGGCGATGCCGATGTTCGAGTTCGCGGTGCGCACCACCCTCGACCGGTTCGACCTGGCGTCGGTCGAGGGGCGGGTGCGGGGCATGCGCGCGGTGGCGCCGATCATCAAGGGCATTCGCGACACCGCGCTGCGCCCCGCCTACACCCGCGAGGTGGCCGGCTGGCTCGGTGTGCCGCTCGACCAGCTCGAACTCGAGGTTCACAAGGCCACCGCGGTGAAGGTCGACGACAGGCCCGCCCGCATCGAGGAACCCGAGCCCCAACCCGAACGCCCCGGCATCCCGACACCCGATCTGCGCGACCCGATCGTCGTCGCGGAGATGCAGCTGCTGTCGTGCATGTTGCAGTACCCGGCGGCCGTGCCGGGCCCGCAACTGATGCAGCTCACGGTTGACGACTTCGGTGCACTCGCACACAGCCGCATCTTCGAAGCGGTCATGCAGGTCGGCGACCCCGGATCGCGTTCGCTCAAGGCGTGGAGCGACGCGGTGCGCGACGCGGCGCCGGCCGAGATCGCCGGCTATGTCGCTCGGCTGAGCGTCACCGAACTGCCCACCCGCATCGACCGCAACACCGGCCTGCCCGAGCCGCGGTTCGCCGCCTCGCTCATCGCACGGGTGCGCGACGCCTCGATGCGCCGCAGCATCGACGACGTCATGGCCCAGTTGCGTCAGCATTCGGGCGACGCCGAGATGGCCCGCCAACTGTCCGCACGCCTGCTGCAACTGCAGGCCGAGCACGCCCGCCTCGTCGCCGGCGACTGAACACCTGGAGAAGTGATGCGTTTTCTCGGACGCGACCCCAAGGCCCCCGCCGACCTGGTGGCCGCGCTCGACCTGCCACGCGGGGAGAAGGTGCTCGCCTTCGCGGTCGACGACAACACCGGCAGCACGCTCGCGGCGTGCACGACCGAGCTGGCGATCGTCGACCCCGAGGGACAGGTGACGTCGCGGCGTCCGTGGTCGGACGTCGACACCGGCCAGTGGAACCCCGACACCTGGACGCTGAGCATCACCTGGGTCGACCGCGGACGTGGTTCGCAATACACCTTCAAGGAGGTCGAGACCCGCCTGCCGGAGGTGTTCCACGAGCGGGTGCAGGCTTCGGTCGTGCTTACGACGGCGCTGCCGACGACCGGCGCGGGACAGTCGGGACGCGTGGTGATCCGCAAGGACCTGCGCACCGGTGAGCTGTTCGAGCAGGTGGTGCTCGGACGCCGCACCTCGCTGTCCGACCCGGCGGTCGCCCAGGCGGTTGCTCGCGCCAGCGCCAACCTGCGCGACCAGGTGGGACTGCCGCCGCCCTGACTCAACGAGCCCGCGCGGTCGACCCGTGCGGTCGATTCGGAGGTTCGGGCGGCTGTTTGCTACAGTTTCCGTCGCGCCTCACAAGGGACACATTCCCCTGTAGCTCAATTGGCAGAGCAGCCGGCTGTTAACCGGCAGGTTGTTGGTTCGAGTCCAACCGGGGGAGCAACGAAGGCCCGGAATCCACGTGATTCCGGGCCTTTTCGTATGCCTGCGAGGCCGGGTGTCCAAAAGACGTGACGTCGATTGACACTAGTGTCAATCGGCGTACCGTGAGTTGCATCACCCACCTCGAAGGAGCTCGCAGGCATGTTGTCGGTACTCGTGGCCAATCGCGGTGAGATCGCCGTACGGATCATCCGGGCGGTGCACGAGGCGGGGGGCCGCGCGATCGCGGTGCACCCGGCCGACGATGCGACCTCGCGGCACGTTCTGCTGGCCGACGACGCCGTGCAGCTTCCCGGCGCCGGAACGGCGGCCTACCTCGACATCGAGGCCGTCACCGGCGCCGCGGTCGACCGCAACTGCACGATGGTGCACCCGGGCTACGGCTTCCTCAGCGAGAACCCCGAATTCGCCAGGCGCTGCGCCGAACTCGGCCCCACGTTCATCGGACCCGACGCCGAGACCCTCGACCTGTTCGGTGACAAGGCGCGGGCCCGCGACTACGCCATCGCCCGGGGTGTGCCGGTCGTGCCCGGCACCGAACAGGCGACCTCCGTGGCCCAGGCGCAGGACTTCGCGGCGCAGCACGGTGCCGTGATGATCAAGGCGCTCGCCGGTGGAGGTGGACGCGGGATGCGGTCCGTCACCGACCCATCGGCGCTGGCCGAGGCCTACGCGCAGGCGTCCGGCGAGGCACAGAAGGCGTTCGGGCGCGGTGACGTCTACGTCGAGAAGCTGGTGACCGAGCCGCGGCACCTCGAGGTGCAGATCGTCGGCGACGGCACCGGTGCGGTCGCCGCGCTGGGGGAGCGTGACTGCAGCATCCAGCGCCGGCACCAGAAGCTCGTCGAGGTCGCGCCCAGCCCCTGGCTCGACGACGAACAGCAAGCCGAGATCATCGCCGCAGCAACGACATTGGCCGCGGGGGTGAACTATCGCGGCCTCGGCACGTTCGAGTTCCTGGTGCAGGGCGACGAGTTCTGGTTCATGGAGGCCAACCCGCGTCTGCAGGTCGAACACACGGTGACCGAGGAAGTGACCGGCGTCGACCTCGTCGGCACCCAGCTGGCGATCGCCGACGGACGCTCGTTGGCCGATCTCGGCCTCACCGAGCCGCCCGCCGTGCGCGGTGTCGCGATCCAGGTGCGGGTCAACACCGAGACCCTCACGGACGATGGTTCGGTCGTCCCTGCCGCCGGCACGCTGCAACGCCTGGAGTTGCCGAGCGCGCCGGGCATCCGCGTCGACAGCTACGGCTACACCGGCTACGAGATCAACCCGCGCTACGACTCGCTGCTGGCCAAGGTGATCGCGCACGGTGCCGACCTGCGTCAGGCGACCGCGCGCGTCCGCCAGGCACTCGAAGACCTCGAGATCGCTGGGGTCGAGACCAACGCCGACCTGTTGCACGGCATCGTGACCGCCGACGACTTCACCGAACGTCCCTGGACGACCGCCTTCATCCCGGACCACCTCGGCGAGTTGGTCGCCCATCGCCGTCCGCGGTCGGTGGTGCCAGATGACGCGGCCGAATCGGCAAGCGTCGCAGTCGAACCCGACCTCGCGGAAAGCGCTGTCGCGGTGCGGGCGCCCAACCCCGGTGTGGTGGTGCAGCTTGCGGTGGAGCCGGGCCAGGTGGTCGCTACCAATCAACCTGTGGCACTGGTCGAGGCGATGAAGATGGAGCACGTCGTGCGCGCGCCGCAGGCGATGACGGTGAGCGCGGTCGTCGCACCGGTCGGGTCGGTCGTCGCCGGGGGCGACCTGCTGTTGCACGGCGTGCCCGGCGAGCACGACGACGTCCACGCCGACATCAACACCGCGATCGACGACGACCCCGACTGGGCGCCGGAGGTGGCCGAGATCGAGCGCCGCCGCGACGCGGCACACCGGATGGGCGGCGAGCAGAAGCTGGCACGTCAGCACGGCGAGGGCAAACTCGATGCGCGGCAACGCATTTGCGCTCTCGCCGACGAAGGGTCGTTCCGTGAGATCGGTGTGTTGTCCGGTTTCGTCGACGGCGCGCTGCGTGACGAGGACCAGCAGTTCACGCCGTCCAACTTCGTCGCCGGCACCGCCCGGCTCGACGGACGCAAGGTGCTCCTCGGTGTCGACGACTTCACCCTGCGCGGTGGGTCGGGTGACGCGGCAATCCACGACAAGCAGATCTTCGCCGAGCGTTACGCCCGCGAGATGCGGTTGCCGGTGGTGCGTCTGCTCGACGGCGCGAGCGGCGGCGGTTCGGTGAAGATGGCGATCGATGCCGGATACACCTACATTCCTGTCAATCCGGGATGGGATGCGGTGGTCGACAACCTCTCGATCGCGCCGGTCGTGTCGGCCGCGCTCGGCCCGACCGTCGGCCTCGGCGCCGCCCGCATGGTGATGTCGCACCTGGCCGTGATGGTCGACGGCGTCGGTCAGTTGTTCACGGCCGGCCCGCCGGTGGTCGAGGGCGGCACGGGGGAGAAGCTCACCAAGGAGCAACTCGGCGGTGCGGCCGTGCACCGCGACAACGGCGCGATCGAGCGCATCGTCGCCACCGAGCAGGACGCCTTCGACGTGATCCGCGACTTCCTGTCCTATCTGCCCTCGAGCGTGTTCGAACTGCCGCCCGTGCGTGAGGGGCACGACCCGGTCGATCGTCGCGACGAGGCGCTGCTCGGCGCCGTGCCACGCAACCCGCGCCGGCTCTACGAACTGCGGACGCTGCTCGATGCCATCTTCGACGAGGGCTCCGTCTTCCCCTATGCCGAGTACGGCCGGGGCGTGTTCACCGGGCTCGCCCGGCTCGACGGTCACCCCGTCGGGGTGCTCGCCACCGATCCGCACGTCGGCGCGACGATGGGGGTCGAGGGCGCCCTTGCGGCCACCCGGCTCGTCGACCTGTGCGAGACCTTCCACCTGCCGTTGATCAGCCTCACCGACCAGGCCGGGATGACGATCGGCTCGGCCGCCGAGAAGGCCGCGGTCATCCGGCACGGTGCCCGCGCGATCACCGCGGTCTACCAGGCACGCATCCCGCAGGCCGAGATCATCGTCCGGCGCATCTACGGCGTCGGCGGCGCGGGAATCGTGAACCGGCACAGGTCTGTTCGCTCGTGGGCATGGCCCTCGAGCGACTGGGGGTCGTTGCCTTCGCGCGGCGGAGTCGAAGCCGCCTTCCGCGCACAGATCGCCGCAGCGCCCGACCCCACCGCCGAACTCGACCGTCTCGCCGGACTCGTCGAAGCGGTCGGGTCACCGTTCCGGACCGCCGCCCACTTCGGCGTCCAAGACATCATCGACCCGCGCGAGACCCGGCCGCTGCTGTGCGACTGGGTGCACGACGCCTACCGCCTGCTGCCCGAACTGCTCGGTCGCCCCAGCTTCGGCACCCGCCCCTGACCCGAGAGGGAGACCACCATGGTGATGAATGCGCCTGAGCGCGAGGAAGATCGGAGCAACAGCCTCAACAAGGTGTACATGCAGCCGCTACCGTTGCAGCACCAAGAGGTGGCCGAGCGATTCGGCATCGAGGTGGTCACCGCCGGCTTTGGCCAGACCGAGAGCGGCGCCCCGCGGTCGGTGACCATTGATGAGTTGGCGGAGGGTGAGGGCACCCCGGCGGACCTCTACCGCGGCTACTCGCGCGAGCAGATCCGCGAGCTCACCGTGAGTGGCGGGTCGTTGGTGCGCACCGGCGCCGAGGTCACGCGCAAGGGCGTGATGGGGGTCGTCAATCCCTTCCTCGAGACGATGCCGAAGTACATGCACCCCAAGCACATTCGTGTCGTCGACCAGATTCCTCGCGCCCCGACCAACAAGATCGAGAAGTACAAGCTGCGTCAGCAGATCTTCGGCGAACTGCTGGCTCCGGGCACCGATGGCTGAGTCGGCACCGGCCTGGGCCCGGGCCCGCGCGATCCGCGCGGAGTCGGAGAACGAAACCAGGCGATTGCTGCTCGACGCTGCGGCGCAGATCTTCGCCGATGTCGGCTATGCGGCGGCGACCGTCGCGCTGATCACCGCCCGGGCAAAGGTGTCGCGGGGTGCGTTCTACGCCTACTTCGCCGCGAAGGCCGAGATCTTCGCGGCGCTCGCCGAGCGGGTGCGGGACGAGTTCCTCGCAGCGCACGAGATCCCGGGTGTCGACGAGGACGACCCTTACGAGCTAGGGCGCGCTTCCAGCGCCGCGTTCCTCGCCGCGTACGCCGCGAACGAGCGCCTGCTGCCGGTGATCGAGAGCCTGGCCCGCGTCGACAACCGGATCGCCGCGATCTGGGAGGAGATCGACCAGCGACCCACTCGGCGGGTGGCTCGGTATGTCCGTCGGATGGCCGCCGCGGGCGCGGCCGACCCCCCGGCCGCCCCTGCGGTGGTGGCGGAGGTCGTGGTGGCGATGTTCCGCCGGTTCGGCTCGAAGGTGCCCGACGAGGAGGGCGCCTTCGAAGAACTCGTGGAGGATCTGACGGCGGTCTACCTGCGTGTCATCGGCGTCGCGCGGGACGGTGTCTCGGGAGAGCGACGGCCGCTGATGAACCCGCCGCTGCGTGGCTCTCAGCCGAGCCCGATCGATCTCGGGAACGACTGACACTCAGCCGAATCGGGGTCGGCGCAGGCAGCCATGTTGACGGGGGCTTGTGCTTGCTGCGCTCGCCCGCCGACTCGGTAGTGGACGACGAATCCGCGGTGCCGCAGGCTCCGACGAACATCCCGTTGCGCCGACGGCGAGGCTGGCTAAGAGGGCAGTGCGCAGCAGGCTCATCTACCTAGCTTGCACCGAAATGCGTTGCCGGTGCTGCGCGCCGCTTCCGGAGCGACGCGACCCGTCGATCAGTGGCGCGGACGCCGCGACCCCGCTATGACCACGCCATGCCCACGAGCTTGCCGACGAGCTTGCCGACGATGGCCGCGGCGAGATCAGTCGGCTGAGACCAACGGCGCGACGCGCGCCCACAGTGCCTTGGTGATGTCGGCAGCCGGTGCCGAAACCGTTGCGCGCCAGCCAGTTCCGGCCCACAGGTGCACATAATGCGCGTCGCCGGCGGCAGCGGCCGCCTTGCGCAGCGGCTGTGTGATCTGGTGGACGGCGGGATACGCCGCCGGGGCGTCGGTGAACTCGGTCGTGAAGGTGTTGCGCAGGGCGCGGGCCGGCCGCCCGGTGAAGCAGCGGGTGGTGACCGTTTCGGTGAAGCGCTGGTCCTGCAACGCGGCACGATGGATCGCCGAGGTGCCGGCCTCGGTGGCGAGCAGGTAGGCGGTGCCCAGTTGGACGGCGTCCGCCAGCGACAGTGCGTCGGCGATCGCTGGTGCCTCGATGAGTCCACCCGCCGCGATCACCGGTAGGTCGATCTCGGCGACGACCTGCGCGAGCAGGGGGAGCAGGGGCGTGTCGTCCGGCGTGGTCGACGCGTGGTGGGTGCCACGGTGGCCGCCGGCTTCCGGACCCTGCACGACGAGGAAGTCGTAGCCGACCGCGGCGGCGGCGCGTGCCTCGTCCAGGGAGGTGACGGTGGCTCCGACCGCGATCGCGGCGGACTGCAGCGGCTCGATCACCGACCTGTCGGGCAGTCCGAAGGTGAACGACACGAAGGCCACCGGATCGCGTTGCAGTGCTGCAATTTTCGCCGCGAAGTCCTCATCGTCGTGGCGGTGCTGCGGCAGCTCGACCCCGAACCTGTCGGCCACCGGTTGCAATGTCGCGCGATACGCGTCCAACGCCGTGCCGTCGACCTCGTCGTCGTTCGGCACGAACAGGTTCACCCCGAACGGCCGATCGGTGAGCTTGCGGGTCGCACGGATCTTGTCGGTCATCGCGGTCGCGTCGAGATACCCGGCGGGGACGAAACCGGTGCCACCGACGTCCGCCACCGCGGCGACGAGTTCGGGGGTGGACGGGCCGCCGGCCATGGGCGCGACGATGATCGGCAGGTCGAGCGAACTGAAGGTGAACACGCCCTCATCGTGTCAGCACTGGGTCCTTGACCTGCCCTTGACTCAACGATCACCTGACGTTCACCCGATCGCTACCGGCCGATGTGGGCGGCGGCCTTAGCGTCGACACCGGCCGTCTTCCCCGCGGCGGCCGGTGTCGACAGGACCCGTCCCCTCGCCGACACGCACCCCGAATTGCACGGAAGGCGACGACCTTGACCCCTGCACAGCCCGAGCACCGCCGGCTCATCCCGGTGGCCCCGCAGCGCCCCCACAACGGCAGCCGCGACCTGATGACCTGTCACTACCGCTGTGGCGACGCCTGTTTCCAGCCGGTGCCGAACGAGAGCGACAACGAATACTTCGGTGACATCCTGCGCGACGCCAAGCGCGGATCGTCCCGCCGCACCCTGCTCAAGGCGATCGGCGTCACCACCGCCGTCGCCGGCACCACGCTCGCCACCGCCGGTGCAGCCGCCGCCGACCCCGGCAAGGGAAACCCCGGTAACGGAAAGGGTCATGGCAGGGGCACCGCGTTCGGTCGCCCCGTCTACGACTTCGAGTCGACCGCGCCCGTGCCCTATGCCACCGACAAGGTTGTCACTCCGAAAGGCTTCACCTGGAAGACCCTGGTCAAGTGGGGCGACCCGATCATCGCCGGTGCTCCGGCCTTCGACTTCGACAACCAGACCGCCGCGGCGCAGGAGAAGCAGTTCGGTTACAACTGCGACTACGTCGGACTTGTGCGCAACGGCAAGTCGAGCCGTGGCCTGCTCGTGGTCAACAACGAGTACACCAACGAAGACCTCATGTTCCGCGGATACACCGGTGCCTCCTCGCTCACCAAGGAGCAGGTGAAGATCGTCATGGCGGCGCACGGCATGTCCGTGGTCGAGGTCTCGGCCAAGGGCGCCCTGTGGGAAGCCCAGATGGGCGCGCGCAAGAACCGTCGCATCACGCCGAACACCGACTTCGCGCTCACCGGCCCGGCGGCCGGTTCGAAGCTGGTGCGCACCAAGGCAGACCCGACCGGCCGCAAGGTGAAGGGCACCTTCGCCAACTGCGCCGGCGGTCAGACGCCGTGGGGCACGATCCTGTCGGGTGAGGAGAACTGGAACGGCTACTTCAACGCCGCCCAGATCCCGGCTGACCAGCAAGCGGCCTACAAGCGCTACGGCGTCACCGGCGGCGGTCGCAACTGGGAGTCGGTCGATCCCCGCTTCGCCACCGCGAACGAGCCCAACGAGGTCAACCGGTTCGGCTACATCGTCGAGATCGACCCGACCGACCCCACCTCGACCCCGCGCAAGCACACGGCGCTGGGACGGGTGAAGCACGAGGGCGCGAACATCCAGATCGCGAAGAACGGCCACGTCGTGGCCTACACCGGTGACGACGAGCGCTTCGACTATCTCTACAAGTTCGTCTCGCGCCGTAAGTACCGTGAAGGCGACCGCCGGCACAACATGACGCTGCTGGAGGAGGGCGACCTCTACGTCGCGAAGTTCACCGGCGACGGCATGCAGGACGGCGTCAGCGACGGCACCGGCCAGTGGCTCCCGCTGGTCGTCAACGGCAAGTCGAAGATCGCCGGCATGTCGGTCGAGGAGGTGCTGGTCTGGACCCGGCTGGCCGCCGACAAGGCCGGCGCCACCAAGATGGACCGCCCGGAGGACGTCGAGCCGAACCCGGTCAACGGCAAGATCTACGTCGCTCTGACGAACAACACCAGCCGCACCGCTGCTCAGGTCGACGAGGCCAACCCGCGGCCGAGCAACAAGCACGGCCAGGTCATGGAGATCACCGAGGACCGAGGCGACCACACGAGCACCACGTTCACCTGGAAGCTCGTGCTGATCTGCGGTGACCCGTCCGACCCGACGACCTACTTCAACGGCTACGACAAGTCGGAGGTCAGCCCGATCTCCTGCCCGGACAACGTCGCCTTCGACTCCAAGGGCAACCTGTGGATCTCGACCGACGGCAACGCCCTCGGCAACGCCGACGCGTTCTTCATGACGCCGGTCTCCGGCAAGGAGGCCGGTCACCTCAAGCAGTTCCACACCGTGCCCCACGGCGCCGAGTCGGCGGGTCCGCTGATCGTCGACGACAAGACGGTGTTCTGCTCGATCCAGCACCCGGGCGAGGTCACCGGCGCCACCCCGGCAAACCCGGTCAGCCTGTTCCCGTACGACGGCACCGGCCAGCCGCGTCCGTCGGTCATCCAGGTGTTCCGCGACAAGGCCTGACCTACGCGAACACGCCTGAGACACGGCTCGGCCCCGTCCACTTCGGTGGGCGGGGCCGAGCCGCGTCCGGGGCCCATCACCCGAGCGAGGTGACCAGAGACACAGCCCAGTTCGGGTAACGGATCACGCAGATCGGCCGATGTCATCACTCGGGGTGCGACGTCGCACCCCGTTTCCATGACGCGAGCCCACGGGATGCGGCTCGGTCAGGTCGATCACCGCGAGAGGAGCACGTCGAATGTCCCGCGAGCCCGTCGTGCACGTCGTCGTGCCCGCCCACAACGAGCAGGCCGGCATCGGCGCCACGCTCAACGCGCTTGCCGCACAGACGCTCCGGCCGGCCAGCGTGACCGTCGTGGCCGACAACTGCACCGACGACACGGTGGCGATCGCCCAGAGCTACGGCGTCGAAGTCGTGGAGACCGTCGGTAACCGGGACAAGAAGGCCGGCGCGCTCAACCAGGTGCTCGCAGATCTGCTGCCGACACTCGCGGCGCAGGACCTCGTGTTCGTACAGGACGCCGACAGCGTGCTTGCGGTCGACTTCCTCGAGCATGCGGCGCGGTACCTCACCGAGAACCCGGCGCTCGGCGCCGTCGGTGGCACATTCCGCGCGCAGGAAGCCGAGCGGCGCGAAGGGGCGACCGACCCGGTGCATGCCCTGCGCGACCTCGTCTGGAACGGCAACGCCCGGCTCCTACGGCACCTGCAGGACAACGAGTACGCCCGGTACGCCCGCGACGTACGCCGGCTGCGCGGTAAATGCCTCGTTGTCACCGGCACCGCTGCGATGTTCCGGGCCGCGACCCTGCAAGGCATCGCCCGCGCCCGGCTGGACGGCGACCTACCGGCCGGGGACGGCCGCGGCGGTGTCTACGACACCACCGTGCTCACCGAGGACAATGAACTCAGCTTCGCGATCATGCACCTCGGTTATCAACTGCTCGCTCCGCCGGAGTGCCGGTTGACGACCGAGGCGATGCCCACCTGGGGCGAGTTGTGGCGGCAGCGGCACCGGTGGAAGCGCGGCGCGGTCGAGAACTGCTTCCAGTACGGCTGGACCCCGCTCACCCGCCCCTACTGGGGGCGCCAACTGCTCACCATGATCGGCGTGGTCGTCACGGCGCTGTACCTGATGGACGTGACGATGTCGGTCGCGTTCAGCGACTTCAGACTCCAACCGCTCTGGCTCGCCGTCACGCTCATCTTCTGTCTCGAACGGTTCATCACGTTGTCGGACAAGGGGATCCGTCGTCAAACGCCCGCGTTCCTGATGTACGAGCTGCCCTATGACCTGTTCCTCCAGGCCGTCCACGCGAAGGCCTACCTCGACTCCCTGACCCGCACCGAGAAGAAATGGTGATCTGATGTACGTCACTCCGACACCCGCCCTCGCCGGCGGCGCCTTCGTCTATGTCGGCTGGCACAACCTCTACATCGCGATGGCCGCGTTCGCGTTCGTCGCGGCGTTCTCTGCACTGCGTCGCATGCTGCCGGTGCGGCGCGGGCCGTCGGTGCGTTTGCCCAGTCGGCACCGATCGGTGCAACCGGTGCCGGTGGAGCGGCTCGCTCGACAGCGAGCCGCGGCACAGCGGTGAGCCGGGCTCGGTCCTGGGGGCCGCTGCTGGTGATCGCCGTCGTCGTCGGTGCACTGTTCGCCACCGGCGTCTTCCCGTCACCGTTCCGTCGGGCCGAAACCGCGGCCGCGCCGCTGACCGGCGGCGCGCGGAGCACGACCGCGCCGCCCGGACGGGTGACCTGGGGCGCGTACGTCGACGGTGCCGACAAGGAACCCGCCAAGTTCGCCGCACTCGAACAGCAGACCGGTCGACTCGGGATGGCGTCGATCTTCCGCGGGAAGGGCGATACCTGGCCCTACCCGGTCGATCACACCCTCGGACGTGGACGCACGCTGCTCGTGTCGTGGTCGCTGGAGGATTGGGGCAACTACCGCTGGTGGTCCTCCGGTGCGGGCGACACCGTGCTGAAGCAACAGGCCGCGCGGCTCAAGAACTACGACGGCGCGTTAGCCATCCGACCTTGGGCCGAGATGAACGCCGACTGGCAGGCCTTCCAGCCGACCGTCGACGGGAAGCAGCCACGTGGTGGCACGCCTGCGGAGTTCAAGCAGGCTTGGCGGCACGTCGTCACCCTGATGCGGGCTCACGGTGTGAAGGCCACCTGGATCTTCAACCCGACGACCGACGTGTACGCCGCGTCGACCGACGTCCGCTCCATCTACCCCGGCGCCGACGTCGTCGATGCGGTCGGTCTCGACGGTTACAATTGGGGCACCGCCGCAGGCGATGCACGGCACCGCTGGGCGAGCTTCGCCGACATCTTCGCCCCGCAGTACGCACGGTTGCAGCAGGCGGCCGGCGACAAACCGGTCTGGATCTGCGAGGTCGGTTCGGCCGACACCGCGCACCCGCGAGTCTCCGGACAGCCGGTGACCGGCGGCTCCAAGGCGCAGTGGCTCACCGGACTGCGGGACAGCCTGCCCCGGCAGTTCCCGGCGGTCACCCACGTCGCCTTCTTCCACGCCGACAAGGAACGTGACTGGCGCCTCGATTCCACCCCGGCCGTACTGCAGGCGGCCAAGGACGTCGTCGCCACGCGCTGATCCTGTTGCCGCGCACCGGGTGTGGCCGAGAAACCGACCCGGTTGTCGGATCCGAGTGGCCGGCTACTTCGGGCGGGGGAGGTTCACCGTCCGGCCGTAGGTGACGTAGCGCGATCCGGAGAGCCTGGCGAGCGGGTCGAGCAGCCATTCCATGGGTCGGCCGTCGTCGTCGAGCACCGACTCGTCGACGGCCGCCACGACGACCCGGCCCATCACCACGAACGAGTCGCCCACGGGAACCACCTGGTGCAGTTCGCACTCCAGCGCCGCAGGCGAGGCGGCCACCCGCCACGGTGCCACCTTGGTCGACCGTTCCTTCTCGAGTCCGGCCAGCTCGAACTCGTCGACCTCCGGCGGCGCGGTCGCCGACGTGGCGTTCATCGGTTCCAGCAGCGCGCGGGAGGCGAGATTCACCACGAACTCACCCGTGGCCTCGATGTTGCGCAGCGAGTCCTTGCGCCCGACCGAGGTGAACTGGACGATCGGCGGCGCCCCGGAGGCGACGGTGAAGAACGAGTGCGGCGCGAGGTTGGCGCGGCCTTGCGCGTCCAGGGTGGAAACCCACGCGATCGGGCGAGGCACAACCAACGCGGTGAGCAGCCGGTAGGGCTCGGGTGCGGGCAGGTCGTCCATGCTGAGGACACGGCGTGTCATGGTTGAACGGTATGCCCCTCGGTGCCGCTGTGGTCGCCGGTGACCGCCGGCAACACGTCGCCGACGATCGCGATCAGCGACTCCGTGAGCAGCAGGTGCGCCTGGGCGCGGGTGAGCGTGTCCGACCGCAGCCACTCGCGGACGGCGCCCTTCGCCATGAGGCAGTAGGCCCGCAACGCGGCGCGCTCGGGTGAGTGCTCCGTGCTGTCGGTGCCGAGGCCCACCATCTGCAGGATCTTCCGGGCGGCGATGTCGTCGGCGGTGGCCAGGATCCGTTCCACCTCCGAGTCGCCCGCAATGCCCTCGGGCCCGGTGACGGCGATGTAGGTGCGCCCGTGGCGCGCGACGGTGTCCAGGAACCAGTCGACGCTGTGCTCGACGCGCTCCCGCACCGGGCGGTCCTGCGGCACGTCGGCGTCGTCGATGTTCGGCACCAACACCATCGCCCGCACGACCTCGAGGTAGAGGTCGCGTTTGGTGCCGAAATAGTGGTGGATCAGACCACGGGTGACCCCGGCCGCGTCGGCGAGCTCGATCGTCGACACCTGCGAATACGGGCGCTCACCGAACAGCCGCACGGCGCAGCCGAGGATCTCCTCGCGGCGCGCGTCGGCCTCGAGCCGGCGGTGCCGACCCGCCGTCCCGGTCACCACGGAAGGAAGTCCGGCAGGTCGTCCGCGACCCGGCCGGGGAACTGCGGGGCGCGCCGCTCCAGGAAGGAGGTGACGCCCTCGGCGGTGTCGGCGCTCGACCCGCAGGAGGCGATGAGCCGCGAGTCGAGATCGAACGCCGCATCGGGGGAGGGGAGAGCACTGATCCGGTGCAGCCCCTTGCGGATGACGGCAACGGACACCGGAGCTGTGACGGTGGCGAGTTCCTCGGCGAGTTCGAGCGCCCGTTCGAGCACTTCGTCCGCCGGGCGCAACTCGGTGACGAGCCCTGCCGCGAGTGCCTCCGCGGCAGGGATCAGTCGTCCGCTGACCATCCAGTCGGTGGCGCGGCCCATGCCGACCAGGCGGGGGAGGAACCAGACCGAGCCGCCCTCGGGGAAGAGGCCGCGCCGGCCGAAGACGAACCCGAAGCGGCTGTCGTCGGCCGCGATCCGGAAGTCGGCGGGAAGGATCATCGTCGACCCGACCCCGACGGCGGCTCCGCGCACGGCGGCGATGACGGGTTTGTCCGATTCGTACATCGGCCGGGTGACGCGGGAGGCCGGCTCGAGTTCTTCGGTTGCGTCCGTGATCCGGCCGCCGCCGAGGGCGCTGAGGTCGGCGCCGACGCAGAAGTCGCTGCCTGCACCCGTCAGCACGATCACGCGGACGGCGTCGTCCCGGTTCGCGGCGACCAGTGCCGCGGCGAGTTCGTTCGCCATCTGGTTGGTGTACGCATTGCGCGCATCGGGTCGGTCGAGCGTGATGAGCGCTGTGTGTCCGGTGATCTCGAACCGGACCTGGGCGTCGGTCATGGTGGCCTCGTGCATCCGTTGCGGGCGTGTCGGTCGCCATCGTGGACGCACTGTTGACACTCTGTCAACAGCCCGCCGATACTCGGATCACGCCCCGGAACGGCGGCGTTCGACCTGCTCCGAAAGGACCGCTCTCGATGAGCACCGAAGCATTCGTGTACGACGCGATCCGCACCCCGCGCGGTCGCAACCGCGGGGGTTCCCTGCACGGCACCAAGCCGATCGACCTCGTCGTCGGCCTCATCGACGAACTGCGTCGCCGTAACCCTTCGCTCGACCCCGCGCGCATCGACGACGTCGTGCTCGGCGTCGTCTCGCCGGTGGGCGACCAGGGCTCGGTCATCGCGCGCACCGCGGCGATCGCGGCCGGCCTGCCCGACACGGTCGGTGGCGTCCAGCTGAACCGGTTCTGCGCATCGGGCCTCGAGGCGGTCAACACCGCGGCCCAGAAGGTGCTCTCCGGCTGGGACCACCTGGTGATCGCCGGTGGGGTCGAGTCGATGTCGCGTGTGCCGATCGGGTCGGACGGCGGCGCCTGGGCGAACGACCCGGCGACGAATTACGACTCCTATTTCGTGCCGCAGGGCATCGGGGCCGACCTGATCGCCACGATCGAGGGCTTCAGCCGGGAGGACGTCGATGCCTATGCCGTGCGTTCTCAGCAGTTGGCGGCGAAGGCCTGGGCGAACGGCTACTTCTCCCGCTCGGTCGTGCCGGTGGTCGACCGCAACGGGCTGGTCGTGCTCGACCACGACGAGCACATGCGTCCCGATTCCACCGTCGAGAGCCTCGGGTCGCTGAAGCCGGCGTTCGCCGGGATGGGTGAGGCTGGCGGGTTCGACGCCGTCGCGCTGCAGAAGTACCACGCGGTCGAGCGGATCAACCACGTCCACACCGGCGGTAACTCCTCCGGCATCGTCGACGGGGCCGCGCTCGTGCTCGTCGGTTCGGAGCAGATCGGTCAGGAGCTCGGGCTCACTCCGCGCGCCCGCATCGTGGCCACCGCCACCAGCGGCGCCGACCCGACGATCATGCTCACCGGTCCGACGCCGGCCACCCGCAAGCTGTTCGACACCGCCGGCATCACCGCCGACGACGTCGACCTGTTCGAGATCAACGAAGCCTTCGCGTCGGTCGTGCTGAAGTACCAGCGCGACATCGGCATCCCGGACGAGAAGCTCAACGTCAACGGCGGCGCGATCGCGATGGGGCACCCACTGGGTGCGACCGGCGCGATGATCCTCGGCACGATGGTCGACGAGCTCGAGCGGCGTGACCAGAAGCGTGCGGTCGTCACCCTCTGCATCGGCGGCGGTATGGGTGTCGCCACTCTCATCGAGCGCGTCTGAACGCGCGAAACAGGCTGCGAACCAAGGAAATCGAACTGATGAGCAACTCGAACACGATTCGTTACCAGAAGGACGGCGACGGCGTCGTCGTCCTCACCATGGACGACCCGAACCAGTCGGCCAACACGATGAACGCCGACTACATCGCCTCGATGCGCACCGCCGTCGACCGGTTGGTCGCCGAGAAGGACGACATCACCGGCGTCGTCATCACCTCGGCGAAGAAGACCTTCTTCGCCGGTGGCGACCTCCACGACCTGATGGCCACCCGCAAGGAGCAGGCGCAGGAGTTCTTCGAAGGGATCGGCGAGGTCAAGGCGCAGATGCGTGCCCTCGAGACCCTCGGCAAGCCCGTCGTGGCGGCGATCAACGGTGCCGCGATGGGCGGCGGCCTGGAGATCGCTCTTGCCACCCACCACCGCGTCATCGCCGACGTCAAGGGCGCCCAGGTCGGGCTGCCCGAGGTGACCCTCGGTCTGTTGCCCGGCGGTGGCGGGGTCGTGCGCACCGTCCGCATGCTCGGCATCGCCGACGCGCTGCTGAAGGTGCTGCTCCAGGGCACCCGCTATGCCGCCAAGGACGCCCTCGAGCTCGGACTGGTCGACGAGGTCGTGGGCAGCGTCGAGGAGTTGGTGCCGGCGGCGAAGGCATGGATCGCCGCCAACCCCGAGGCCCAGCAGCCCTGGGACGTCAAGGGATACAAGATTCCGGGCGGCACGCCGACGAACCCCGCGTTCGCGGCCAACCTGCCGGCTTTCCCGGCGAACCTGCGCAAGCAGCTCAAGGGTGCGAACTACCCGGCGCCGCGGGCGATCCTCGCTGCCGCGGTCGAGGGCGCGCAGGTCGACTTCGACACCGCGCTCGTGATCGAGTCGCGCTACCTGACCGAGCTGGTCACCGGACCGGTCTCGAAGAACATGATCAAGGCGTTCTTCTTCGACCTCGAACACATCAACCGGGGCGGCAGTCGGCCCGCCGACCAGCCGAAGTACACCGCGAAGAAGGTGGGTGTGCTGGGGGCCGGAATGATGGGCGCCGGCATCGCGTACGTCTGTGCCCGCGGCGGCATGGAGGTCGTGCTCAAGGACGTCTCGCTGGAGGCGGCCGAGCGCGGAAAGGGTTACTCGGCAAGCCTTTTCGACAAGGCTGTCGCGCGCGGCAAGTCGAGCCAGGAGCAGGCGGACGAGGTGCTCGCGCGCATCACGCCGACCGCCGACGCCGGCGACCTCGCCGGGTGCGACCTCGTGATCGAGGCCGTCTTCGAGAGCGTCGAGCTGAAGCACAAGGTCTTTCGGGAGATCGAGGAGGTCGTCAACGCCGACGCCGTGCTCGGCTCGAACACCTCGACCCTGCCGATCACTGGCCTCGCCGACGGCGTGCAGAAGCCGGAGAACTTCATCGGTCTGCACTTCTTCTCCCCGGTCGACAAGATGCCGCTGCTGGAGATCATCGCCGGCGACAAGACCAGCGACGAGACGCTGGCGAAGGCGTTCGACATCGCGCAGCAGATCCGCAAGACCCCGATCGTGGTCAACGACAGCCGCGGGTTCTTCACCAGCCGCGTCATCGGAACCTTCCTGAACGAGGCCATCGCGATGGTCGGCGAGGGGGTGCACCCGCAGTCGGTCGAGCAGGCCGGTCTGCAGGCGGGCTACCCGGCCGCGCCGCTGCAGCTCGCCGACGAGCTCAACCTGACGCTGATGAGCAAGATCCAGAAGGAGACCCGCGACGGTCTCGTGGCCGACGGCAAGGGGGACTCCTACTACGAGCACCCCGCCTACGCCATCGTTGACTCGGTGATCGAGCAGGGCCGCAAGGGCAAGCTCGGCGGCGCCGGCTTCTACGACTACGCCGACGGCAAGCGCACCGGCCTGTGGAAGGGCCTGGTCGAGAAGTTCGCTGGCGACAAGGAACTCCCGTTCGAGGACATGAAGGAGCGCATGCTGTTCGCCGAAGCGCTCGAGACGGTGAAGTGCTTCGACGAGGGCGTGCTGCGTTCGGTCGAGGACGCCAACATCGGTTCGATCTTCGGTATCGGGTTCCCCGGCTGGACCGGCGGCGTCGTGCAGTACATGAACGGGTACGAGGGCGGTCTTGCCGGCTTCGTCGCCCGCGCTCGTGAACTTGCCGATCGCTACGGCCCGCAGTTCAACCCGCCGGCCTCGCTGGTGGCCAAGGCCGAGGCGGGGGAGACCTACTGACCTGATCGGATCCCGATCGACGAGACGGCGCCCGACGGAATGAATCCGTCGGGCGCCGCTTGGTGCCTGCTCACGTACCCGCAGGAACGCCGCGGGTACGGGTGGGTCACCCTGCGTCAGCAGCCCGTTGCGGGTGCCCGGAACCCGGGGAACGGGTTGATGTCGCCCATGAAGGTGTATCGACCGCCGACGCCGCTCTGGTTCACCTCCGAGCCGGTCGCGGTGGCCGGTGCCTCATGAACCAGGGCAGCAAGACCTGATCCAGGTGTTCCGCGACAAGGATCGCCGGGACTGATCAGCCGGAACGCAGTGGCCCCGACCGCGTCGGTGGGCGGGGCCACTGCATTCGCCGCCCGGAGCCGACCGCGAACTTCAGAAAATCCGGTCAGGGTTGGTCGGCGCGTTCGGCGAGCAGGGCCAGACGGAGCATGGACTCGCGGTTGCGTGGGGTGATTGCGGCCTGCCGGGCGACCATGGGTACGGCCTTGATCGGCCCGCTGTCCGCGTCCTCGGCCATCGTGATCGTGGTGCCGCCGTCCGCGGCTGGTTCCAGCGTCAGGGTGACCACCGCGGTACCGAACGGGCGCGTCTTCGCCCGGATACGCAGCAGCCGAGCGGGCTGCGACTCGAGCACCTCGGTGTCGTCGTCCAGCAGCAGCGGCCAGGAACCGACGCTGTGATGCAACTTGGTGCCCGCGGCGGGGAAGCCCCGCTCGACCGCCCGCATCCTGGACGCGCCCACCACCCAGCAGGGGTACCGCCAGCCGTCCGCGAGCACGTCCCACACCGCTTCGGGCGAGGCGCTGGTGGTGTGTCGAACCTGCAACGTGTCCATGGAGTTCCTCCGTGTGATTGGTGCCGGCGTCAGAAGCGCGGCGTGGTGTTGTCGATGATGCGGCGGAGTCGTCGACCGACCAGGCCTGCACCGCGGCCGACCACACCCCGGTCGCGCAGCGCCGCGTGGGCCGCCATGTGCCCGGCACCGCCGTGCACGCCGCCGCCCGGGTGGATCGCGGCGCTGCCCAGATAGAGGCCGCGGACGTAGGTGCGTGGGCCGCCCAGACCGGTCACCGGGCGCCACATCGCCTGCTGGAACAGCTGCATGGTGCCGCCGCCGACCGCGCCCCGCCCGAGGTTGGCGTCGGCCTGCGCGAGGCTTCGGGGGGTCTGGTCCCAGCGCTCGACCACCAGGTCACGCCAGCCGGGAGCGAACCGATCGAGCATCTGCTCAGACCGCCCGATCAGTTCGGCCGCGGCGTCCTCGTCCTCGAGGCCGCGGGGCAGGTGGGTGTACAGCCACAGCGCCTCGGTCCCCGCGGGGGATCGGCTGGGGTCGATGGTCGTCATCTGCCCGATCAGGGCGAACGGGTGATGCGGGATCCGCCCGGCACTCAGCTCGGCACTCCAGGTGACGAGCTCGCGGTGGTCGCCGCCGACATGGACCACGCCGGTGCCTCGGGCAGCCGCCGCCGTCCAGGGCATTGGTGCGGACAACCCGAGGTTGAGTTTGACCGTCGGCAGGTCCCAGGTGAAGCGGTCCATCCGGGCCCGGATGCCGGCCGGGACGTCGTCGAGCAGTTCCCCGTACAACATCGGCGCGCTGGTGTCGGCGATCACGACGCGTGCTCGCAGAGCCTCACCGGAAGCGGTCTGCACGCCCTGCACGCGGTCCCCGGAAGTCTCGATCCGGGTCACCCGATCGCCGGTGCGGATCTGCACCCCGGACGCCTGCGCGCGGGCGGCCAGAGCCTGCGCCAGGCCGCCGGTGCCGCCGCGGGGCGAAGGGAAACCGACGTCCTGGGCGAGCATCGTCATGATCCAGCCGTAGATCCCGCTGCCGGGTGCATCGGGTGGGATGTCGGCGTGCATCGCGTTGCCGGACAACAGGTTCCGTGCCGCCGACCCACCGAACCGCTCCCGGCTCAGCTGTTCCACCGGCAACAGCGCGAACCGGGCGAAGTCGAGCAGCTGGGAACCACCCACCGCGCGCACCAGCGCAGGCAGGGAGCGGATCGGGGGCCACTGCAGCAACAACGCGTCGAGCAGCGGCCCCTTCACCGAGTCATACGCCTCGACGAGCCGACGCCATTGGTGACCGTCCCCGGTGTGTCCGGCATCGAGATGCTCGGCGGTGACCGCGGGGTCCGCGGATAGCAGATCGCCGTGCGTGTCGGACGGGTCCGCGAGGTGCGCGACGACCCGGTCGGTGCGGGCCCATTGCAGGCCGTACCGCTCGAGTTCGAGCCCCTTGAGCACCGGCGAGGCCAGCGCCAGCGGATGGCACGCGCTGAACTCGTCCATCACGAAGTCGCCCACCTGCCGGTGCGCGACCGCCCCGCCGACCACATCGCGCTCCTCGAGAACCACCACCTGCCAACCCTGCTCGGCGAGTTCGATGGCGGCAACCAGGCCGTGGTGCCCCGCGCCGACGATCACCGCGTCGTAGTGCGTCATGCGACTCCCATCCGGGTCGTCGGGGCGAGCGGTCAGGGCTTACGGGTTTTTGCCGCCGCGCCCTTCTCGGTGGTGGTGCCCGCGTCCGCCAGGACGCCGGTGTAGCTCTCCAGGTGGGCCCGCACGAACCACTGGAACTTCTCCAGCTCGGCGGTGTGACCGATCACCATGTCCTGGGTGACCGGGTCGAGGTCCTCGAGTTCCTCGATCACCTTGCGATTGCTGGTGATGACGCCTTCGTAGACCTTGTCGAGGGCGCCGAGGTGCGCGCCGACCGAGTCGCGCTCGATGTCGTAGTCGTCCCAGTCGCGATCGCGGATGATGTCACCGACCCGGCCGCCGGGGGAGGCGCCGAGGGCGGCGATGCGCTCGGCGACCTCGTCCGCGTAGCCACGGACGAGCAGCACCTGCGGGTCGATCATTTCGTGGACGCCGATGAAGAAGGGCCCGACGACATTCCAGTGGGCGTGCTTCAGGGTGAGGTGTAGGTCGTTGTAGGCCGACAGGCGCACCTGCAGGAGTTGAACGATCTTCTCCGACTTCGCCTTGGTCAGGCCGGGGAGAGTGAAGCTGGTCTTGTCCGCCATCGTGACGTCCTTTCGGTGGGATGCCGCGCGGCGCACGGCTGACTCCCCATCAAATCAACGGCCGGGCCGCGTGTGGGTCTTCGGCGGTCGCCCCATTGGGGTGGTATCGGTGTCGACCCGCCCCCTGCCAGGCCGAGTTCCTTAGTGCGGACGGCACGTGACGACGTGGCTAGGCAGTCGGGTCGGCCCTCGCCTACCGCGGCATACCACTGCAGACCGCATACTGCGGATCGAAGCACGCCATCCAGGGCTTCCACGAGGCGCTGCGCTGCGAACTGCTGCACGAGAAGTCACCGGTCAGGGTCACCATGCTGCAGATGCCGGCGATGAACACCCCGCAGTTCGGGTGGGTGCTGTCCAGGCTGCCCAAGCGCGCGCAGCCGGTGCCGCCGATCTACCAACCCGAAGTGGCCGGCCGCGCGGTCGTCTACGCGGCCGACCACCCCCAGCGCCGCGAGTACTGGGTGGGCGGCAGCACCGCCGGAACGCTCATCGCGAACGCCGCCGCACCCGGCGTGCTGGACCGCTACCTGGGTCGCACGGGCTTCTCCTCGCACCAGACGGATCAGCCGCGTGACCCTGACCAGCCGGTCAACCTGTGGGAGCCGGCGGACGCCGAACGTGACTTCGGCACCCGCGGCAGTTTCGACGACCGGGCGACCGCGCGGTCCACCCAGGTGTGGGCCTCCCAGCACCGCGGCGTGGTCGGCGGCGTCGTCGCGGGCGCGCTCGGGGCGGCTCTTCTCGGCGTCCTCGGCGGGCGCACCCGATGAGGGCCGGGTACGCCGTGGAGGGTGGCCGGCTCGCCTACGGCGCCCTGCAACTGCTCGCGCCGGAGCGTCTGTGCGCAGTCGTCGGGCAACGGCCCTCGGGCACCAGCCTGACGCTGACGCGGGTGCTCGGAGCGCGGCACCTCATCCAGGGCCTCCTCCTGCTGACGACGGGAGGCCCGACCGCCCACCGCGTCGGCGCCGCAGTGGACGGTCTGCACGCGCTGAGCCTGGTGCCCCTGGGCCGACTGGCGGAGGGTGATGACCGCTCGCTCGCCGCCTTCGACGCGGTCGTCGCGAGTCTGCTCTGCGTCGCCGAAACGCGGCTCGCGTCGTCCTCGCGCTGAAGGCAGCAGTCTTGATCTACCGGGTGGTCGTTGTCTTGGCCGCTAGTGCACGCTCGCAGCCCACTTCGAATCCACCGGACGCGACACACTGCATCGATGAAGTTTCCCCGTCCCACCGCCGCTCGCATCAACGTCAGCGGTGACGCTGCTCCCGACATCGTGTGGCAGCGCTACATCACCCCGGCGACGTGGTCGTCCTGGTCTCCGCAGATCCGGTCGGTCGACTACCCGCACCGGACCATCCGCGCCGGTACGGCAGGGATGGTGCACGCAATCGGCGGTGTGCGCGTCCCGTTCCGGATCGAGCAGGTCGATCCGGACGAGCGCCGCTGGGTGTGGGCGGTGAAGCCGCTCGGCCTGTCGATGCGTCTCGTGCACACCGTCGAGGACCAGGCCGCGGGTAGCCGCACCGGCTTGGAGGTGAGCGGTCCGCCGCTCGTCGTCCATGGGTATGCGCTCGCCTCCGCCGTGGCCCTGCACCGCCTGGTCAGACGTTGAGGTCGGTGGTCGGTCATGCAAGGCCGTCCCGGGTCCGGTCCCGGCGGCTCGCGACGGACACCTGGACCCCGACTGGGTCAAGATGGGGCAGTGACTACTCCAGTGTTTGTGCAACGCGCCCTCGGCGCCGTCCCCGGGGCCGCACTCGCGGTGGGCGCGGTGGTCACGGCACGGATCCGGCACACGAAACCGTTGCACCCGGTCGGCATCATGGGCGCGGGCCGATTGCACATCGAGGGCGGCGCCGCCACGGAAGTGCCGCTCCTCGACGAGCCGGCCGAGCACGACGTCATCGTGCGTTGGTCCCGCGCGATGGGACTGCCGCCAGGTGCCGCGGACATCGAAGGGCTGGCGCTTCGCCTGGACCTTGGTGGGGTCGTAGCGGACGTGCTCTTCGCCAGTACCGGCGACGGGGTCATCTCCCGGCATGCGCTCGTTGCCCGCCGGCCCGGACAGCACGGCTGCTTGACCACCCTGCTGCCCGTATCGACCCCGGGCGGGTCCTTGTTGCTGCGGCTGGTCCCGAGTGCCGGCCCGACTGCGTCCGGGCTACCGGTCTCCTACGAACTGTCCGTCGGCCACGTCGGCGGCCCGTGGCGCACGGTGGGGCAGCTCACTGTCGACTGGCGCGAGGAGGACCAGAAGATCCGCTTCGACCCGGTGCTCAATCAGCTGCCCGGAACCACGCAGTACGGCTGGGTCACCGCCCTGCGCGAGCCCGCCTACCGGGCCGGACGCAGCGGCGCTTCCTGAGCGCCGCCTCAACCGTCAGGCGGGTCGCCCGAGCAATCGGCTCAACCGGTGGGCCTCAGGCCGTCGGGGACCGAGTCCGCGCCCGACGGAGCGTGCCTTTCCCGGCCGTGCCCACCGTGCCAGTCCACCATGAGGATCGTGGCATCGTCCATGAGTTCCCGACCTGTGGCCCGCAACACCCCATCGGCCAGCTCGCGGACGGCCTCGCGGTCGTGCAGCGTCCGGGTCGCGCGCACCACCGAGGTGATTTCGAGGTTGGCAGCGTTGCGCTCGAGCATGCCGTCGGTGACCAACACCAGCCTGTCACCGGGCTCCAGCGTGATCGTCGTGCTCTGGTACGCCGCATCAGGGAAGAGTCCGAACGGTAGATCGACGGGCAGGTCCACGCTGGTGACCTGCCCGTCGCGCAGGAGGAAGGGGGCCACATGCCCCGTTGATCACCTCCAGCGCTCCCGATTCCAGGTCCAAGCGCCCAATCAGCCCCGTGACGAAGTCCTCGTCGGTGCTTGTCGCGACGGCGGCGTTGGTGTCCTTCGCCTGTTCCACCAGGGACGCGCCTCGTCGCCGGGCGCCCCGTAACCCGCTCACGCACAGGGTGGCGGTCAGGGCCGCTTTCACACCGTGGCCCCTGGCATCGGTCAATGACAGGTGGAACTCGTCCCGGGCCAGGCTGTAGTCGAAGGTGTCGCCCGCGATCTCGGCGGCGGGCTCCAACCAGGCTGAAAGCGTGAATGCCCCCGCCTCGCAGGTGCGAGCTTCAGGCAGGAGTCGCTGTTGGATCTCTGCGGCAACGCTCGACTGGCGTGTGCGCTGGGCCCACTCGTACAGGTCGGTGTGCCGCCTGTTCGGTTCTGTGCCGCGTTACTTCTCACTGCCGGTTGCGCTTCTGGCGCGCAGTCGTGTGTTCTCATCCTGCAGGTCCAGCACCATGGCAACTCCGGCGAGGTTGAGTCCGTCCGCCAGGAGCTTCCCGATACGTCTCAAGCGGTCCAGGTCGTCCGTGCCGTACCGCCGGGTGCCGCCGGGCGTTCGGTCGGGGGAGAGCAAACCTCGGGCTTCGTAGGCGCGCAGGTTCTGGACGCCCGTGCCGACCAATTCTGCTGCTGCTGAAATCCCGTAAGCCGGGTCTGGTTCCACTCGAGACGACACGACGCTCACCCTCGTCCTCGGTTCAGAATTTTCATCTTGCGTAAGTATGACAGCAGTGCTAGAACGGGATCTATAGCGCACGCCATAGATCGCGTCGAGCGCGATCCATGGCCACACATCGGAGCATCCGAGAGAACAGGGGTCATGGAGGTGGAAACGATGCTGATGCGCACAGACCCGTTCCGTGAGCTGGACCGACTCAGCCGGCAGGTGTTCGGCGCTGATGGGACGCCGGCGCGACCGTCGATGATGCCGATGGACGCGTGGCGGGACGGAGACACCTTCCACGTCGAGTTCGACCTTCCGGGCGTCGACCCGGAGTCGATCGATCTGGACGTGGAGCGCAATGTCGTCACGGTGAAGGCCGAACGCCCGGTCCGCGGCGGTGACGTCGAAATGCTCGCTGCCGAGCGGCCGCGCGGGGTGTTCAGCCGGCAACTCATCCTCGGCGAGAACCTGGACACCGAACAGATCAGCGCCAGCTACGACAGCGGTGTCCTGACTCTGGAGATCCCGGTCGCCGAGCGGGCGAAGCCCCGCAAGATCGCGGTGGCCACCAAGGACACGGGCCGACAGGCGATCAACGCCTGATCAGCGGAGGCGGCAACATGGGGGTGCTAGCTGACGCAGAGCGCCTGTCAGCCTCGGCGCTCGAGGAGCAGTTCATCGAGTTGGTCTGCGGCGACGACGAGTTGGTCCAGGCTGAGTTCGACGCGCTTGTCACGGCCGAGTGGCGCGAGTGTCCGGCCGGGCCGCCGGGCGACCGCGGGTTCGACGACCGCTGCGTCCCGGGCGGGACAGGCTCCCGAGGCGGCCATCGCGGGGGAGAGGCGCATCGGCCGCCGCGCGCACGACGCCCGGGTAGCGGGGAATGGGTACGGCAACGTTCACCGCCGTTCACGGGCTGAAGCGACGGCATCCAGGATGCCAGGGGGATCCCGGAGCCATCGATCGATACAGCGAGGTGACTGTGCGCTTCGCCCGCGGTTTCCGGCAGGGGCGCGCGAGATCGTGCATGCGGCGCCAGGGCCCGAACGGCACACAGTGATGCGGGCCGGACGACAGTTTTCCTCGGGCGGGGTCCCGGTCATCGGACCGGGGCCACCGTTCGTGTGTGTCGGTGAACATCGGCGCAGTCCTCGTTGTCGAGGCGACCTCCGATCTCGACTTCGTTACGGTGAGTTCCACTCTTGCAGAACGAATTCCACGGGTGCGGCGGCTGCGCCAGCGGCTCCAGGGAACACCGCCCGGCTGTGGGCGGCCGGTGTGGGTGGACCAACCAGACTTCGACCTGGGTCGCCACCTGTCCGAGACGGTGCTGCCGACTGCGCCGGGTTCAGCGGGTGCCGGGCGATTTGACGAACAGGTCCTGGCAGTGGCCGCCGACTGGTGTGCACACCCTTGCCCGGACACCAGCCGCTCTGGGCCGCCCGGTGGGTGACGGGTCCGTCGGACGATCGAGCGGCGCTCATCCTGGTGATGCACCACGTGCTCACCGACGGGGTCGGCGGACTCGCCGTACTAACGGCGCTCGCCGACGAGGGCACGGACCCCATCGCCGACGCCTTCCCGCGTCCGCTGCCGCGGTGGCGGTCCGTGGCCGCCGCGACCTGGCGAGAGCGGGTCGGCGCCCTCACGAAGACGAGAAGCGGCCTGCGCGCCTCTCGCCACGGGCTTCGCGAACTCGGGTTGGGTGCGGGGCGACCGACCTTCGCCGCGCGCACCTCGCTGAACCGTCCCACCGGCCCGCGCCGGCGGCTGACCACCATCGAGGTGCCCTTGGGCGGCGTGCTCGATCTTGCTCACGCCCGGGACTGCACCCTCAACGGCGTCGTGCTCAGCGGCGTCACCGGGCCGATGGCTACCGTTCTTCGGCGGCGCGGGGAGCGGCCCGGCGAACTGGTCGTGTCAGTGCCGATCTCCGCACGGCGAGAGGCCACCGGCGGCGAATTGGGCAACCGCACAGGGGTCCGTCCCCTGGCGATCCCGCTGCTTACCGACCCGGATGCGCGACTGCGTGCCATTGCCGCCATGTCCAGCGGCCGCCGCGGCGCCTCGCGGGGCGCCTCCGCCGGACCGATGGGCGCGGTCTTCCGGACCTTGGGCGCGCTGGGCGTCTTTCAGCTCTTCATCGACCACCAGCGGCTGGTGCACACCTTCGTCACGAACATCCATGGCCCCGAGTCGGCCGTGCATTTCGCCGGGCACCGGGTCGGAACGGTGATTCCCGCGGCTGTCACTCCGGGCAACGTCGGAGTGTGCTTCGACGTCCTCTCGTACGCCGGGCGGCTCGTCGTCCCGGTCGTCGCCGATCCGGACATCGTGCCCGAGCAGGCTTTGCTGACAGACCTGTTGGACGAGGAGCTCACTGCTTTGATCGGTGGATCAGCTGGACGCAGCAGCGTGCTGGCGCCGGGTTGAGGGTTGGGGACAGACCGAGATTGTCGTGACCAGCGTGAAGGCCTGGATGATCGAGGACCCGGCATACAGCAGCGCGACGCCGCCGAGCAGGAAGGTGCACGAGAAGACCAGCGCCGGGGCGGGCACGCTTCGCTTCGTCAGCCGGCTGAGTCGGGACGGTGCATCACCCTCGAGCGCCAGCCCGTAGATCATCCGCGAGGTCGAGTACATGCCGCAGATCGTGGAGGACGCCGCCGAGGTCAGTACGACGAAGTTGATCGCCGACGCCGCGATGCCCAGACCGGCTAGGGTGAACATGCCCACGAACGGGGACTTGTCGGCCACGATGTTTCGCCACGGGGTGACGGCCATGATCACGACCAATGCACCGACGTAGAAGAGCATGATGCGGATCGGGATCGAGTTGATGGCCTTGGGCAGCGTGCGCTCGGGGTTCTTGGTCTCGGCGGCGGTCGTCCCGACCAGCTCGAGGCCGACGAAGGCGAAGACGGCGATCTGGATCGGCGAGGATCAGCCGAAGCAACTGTCAAGCATCACCCGAAACACCGTCAGACATCAGGTGAAGCCCGAATGTCAAGCATCAGGCGAAGTCCTACACAAACACTGTAGGGCGGCTGGGGCTTGAACCCAGGACCGACGGATTATGAGTCCGCTGCTCTGACCGGCTGAGCTACCGCCCCGCGCCGGCGTTGCATCTCGCAAACACCGGCCCCCAGAGATTACCCGTCCGACCGCAGTGGTGAGCCGCGCACATGCCGATCGGGTGGATCTGCCCGACACGCAAGCGGAGCCGGTCCGGTGTCGGCAACGTCGCACGCACTGCGGCATGCTTGAACACAATCGATCGGAGGGAGACGTCGTGGACGTCGGGACCATGCTCGGTGGGCGCTACGCGATGCGTTCACGAATCGCCGGTGGCGGGATGGGCGAGGTCTGGATCGCGCACGACGACGTGCTCGACCGCACCGTTGCGGTGAAGGTGATCCGCCGCGAGTTGGCCGAAGATCCCGAGTTCGCCCGTCGGTTCCATCAGGAAGCGCGCACCGCGGCTCGGCTCAGCCACGCGAACATCGCGCAGGTGCACGACTTCGGTCGCGACGCCGACACCGACTACCTCGTGATGGAGTACGTGCGCGGCACCTCCCTCGCCTCGATGATCGACCAGCACCCCGGCGGGTTGCCGCCGGCGCAGGTCGTCTCGCTCGTGGGCCAGGCCGCCGACGGTCTCGAGGCGGCCCACGAGGCGGGCGTCGTGCACCGCGACGTCAAGCCCGCGAACATCCTCATCACCGACAAGGGTCAGGTGAAGATCACCGACTTCGGTATCGCCCGTGCCCTCGGCGAGGCGAAGATGACGCGGACGGGTGAGGTGATGGGCACCGCCCAGTACCTCCCGCCGGAGGCGGCCCTGGGGCACCACGTCGACGGGCAGGCAGACCTCTACTCACTGGCGGTCGTCGCCTACGAGGCGCTCACCGGACGGCGTCCCTTCCAGGCCGACTCGGCGGTGACGCTCGCGATGAAGCACGTCAACGAGCCGCCGCCCCCGTTGTCGACGAACACTCCTGCGGCGATCCGGAACGCCGTGATGCACGGGCTCGCCAAGAACCCCGCGCAGCGCCCGGCCGGGGTGGCTGCGTTCGCCCGCGAGTTGCGTCAGCCCGGCACCGGTAGCGCGTCGACGCACCAACAGGCGTTCACCGCGCCGTACGCCGCGCCGGGCGGGGGGCAGGGCGGGGGACACGGTGGGAGGCACACCAGCGGGCCGATCGGCGGCCCCCAGGGCTACCGACCCCAGTCCGGACCTCTCGCGGGCGGGCCGATCTCACCGCCGTACGCGCAGTCGGTCTACCAGCCGCCGAAGAAGAACGCCGGGCCGGCAAGTCCGCTCGCGAAAGGTCTGGGCTGGGCGTGGATTGCGTTGTCGCTGCTGGTGATCCTCAGCCTGTACCTGGCGTGGGCGACCTTGAACGGGCAGTCCTGGTCGGCCTTCGGGCTCGAACTCGCCGAGGCGTCGTACTCCTCCGACCCGACCTCGGGCGGGATCGCCGAGATGTTGCTGGTGGTCACCCTGATCGTCGGCGCACTGGGCATCCCGCAGGCGCTCGGGAAGGGGCACATCGCGTGCTCGATCGTCGCGTTGGTCCTGAGCCTCATCGCCGGGTTGCTCTGGGCGGCGGGCCTCGGCACCATCACCGGAGGCGACACCGACTTCAGCCAACTGCACATTGCGGCGGGTGCGGTGCTGTGCGGCATCGTGGGCTTCCTGCATCTTCCGGTGATCGGCACGACCATCGCGAAGCGGCGTTGACGAGTCCCCACGCGGCGATCCGCACGCAAGTCCCCGGTCGGTCCCAGGTTGTTCCCAGGAACGGCGCGTAGCGTTCTTCTCAAGTAGCCCGGGTCGTACCCCTCCTCCCTGTGTCCCACGACCCGGGCTCTTTCATGCCCTGGAGACATTCTCCGGTTGCGGACGGCCCATCCCGGCCGAGTCTGTTGTCCCACAGTGTTTTTCGAGCGACGCTCGGCGTTTCTCCTGTGCCCGGTGGTGCGGATGTGGCGAAAATGGGGCACAATGAACGCACAACTCAGCACCGTTGATATCGGGCCACGCGAGGCCGTTGGGGAAGACGTCCCTCGCACAGCTAGGAGGCTCGGATGTCTGCGGTGAATTCGCGTGTCACGCGCGGGGTCGTGTTCGTTCACTCGACCCCTACTGCGTTGTGCCCCCACATCAGCTGGGCGCTGGAGAACGTGCTGGGTTCGGCCGTCCGCATCGACTGGACGCCGCAACCGATGGCGCCCGGACTCGTGCGCACCGAACTGTCGTGGATGGGGGAGCCCGGCACCGGTGCCAAGCTCGCCAGCGCGCTGCGCGGATCGGACCACGTGCGCTTCGAGATCACCGAGGAGCCGAGCCCGGGCTGTGACGGCTCGCGCTGGTCGCACACGCCCTCGCTCGGCATCCACCACACCTGGACCTCCGCCAACGGCGACGCCGTCGTCAACGAAGACCGGCTCCGCTCGGCGCTGGCCGCCAGCAAGGGCGACCCCGAACTGTTCCGTGCCGAGATGGCCGAACTGCTCGGCGTCGCCTGGGACGCCGAGCTCGAACCCTTCCGCTACGCCGGGGACGGCGCCACCGTCCGTTGGCTGCACCGCGTGAGCTGACAGCGCAGCAATGACTTGGCCCCGGCCACCGCGACGGTGACCGGGGCCGGGTTCATGCCGTTTACAACGGGATGTTGCCGTGGTCTCCGCGACGGGCGGGTGCCTCCGCAATCGCCGCGGCCAGCGCGCTGCGGGTGCCGGTAGGTTCGACGGTGCCGTCGATGACGCCGATCTCGATGGCGCGCGGCAGGCCGCCGGCGAGCACGGCGTGCTCCTGCGCGAGTTGGTTCTCCACCGCGGTGCGTTCGGCTTCGTCGACCTCGGCGAGGCGACGACGGTGCAGGATGCGGACGGCGGCGACGTGGCCCATGACCGCGATCTCGGCGTCGGGCCAAGCGAGCACCTTGGTGGCGCCGAGCGAGCGGGAGTTCATCGCGATGTAGGCGCCGCCGTACGTCTTGCGGGTCACGAGCGTCACCCGCGGCACGACGGCCTCGGCGAACGCGTGCAGCAGTTTCGCGCCGCGACGCACCACGCCGTCCCATTCCTGGCCGACGCCGGGCAGGTAGCCGGGCACGTCGACGAGCACCACCAACGGCACGCCGAACGCGTCGCACATCCGCACGAAGCGGGCGGCCTTCTCCGCGCTCGAGGAGTCGAGGCAGCCGCCCAGACGCATCGGGTTGTTGGCGATCACACCGACGGTGCGCCCACCGAGTCGACCCAGCGTGGTGACGATGTTCGGCGCCCAGCGCGGGTGGAGCTCCAACGGGGCGGAGTCGGTGTCGAGCAGGTCGGCGATCAGCGGGTGCACGTCGTAGGCGCGCTTCGCCGACGCGGGGAGGGTGGCCGCAAGGTCGCGGTCCTCCACCGAGGCGAGGTCCATCTCGCCTTGTGCGGCAAGCAGATCCACCAGTTGGCGGCCACGTTCGTAGGCCTCCTCGGTGGTCTCGGTAACGACGTGGACGACGCCCGAGCGGCGACCGTGCGGCTCGGGGCCGCCGAGTCGCAGCGCGTCGACCTGTTCGCCGGTGACCGACCGCACGACGTCGGGGCCGGTGACGAACACGCGTCCGTCGGGGCCGAGGATGACGATGTCGGTGAGGGCCGGGCCGTAGGCGGCGCCGCCGGCGGCGGGGCCGATGACGACCGAGATCTGCGGGATCTTGCCCGACGCGCGGGTCATGATCGCGAAGACCTCACCGACCGCGTGCAGCGACACGACACCCTCGGCGAGGCGGGCGCCACCGGAGTGCCACAGGCCCACCACCGGCACCTCGTCGGCGAGCGCGCGCTCGTAGGCCACCAGGATCGCCTTGCAGCCCTCCACGCCCATCGCGCCACCCTGGATGGTGGCGTCGGAGGCGAATGCGACGGCCTTGGTGCCGTCGACGGTGCCGACGGCCGACAGCACGCCGGTGGTGTCCTCGGCCGTGATGAGTTCGACCGAGCCCTCGTCGAAGAACTGCTCCAGCCGTTTGCGCGGGTTTCGGGGGTCGTCTGCGCGGTCGACCTTGGGTTTGGAGGCGGCCGATGCCGACGCGGATGCTTCGTTGGGTTGACGTGCCATCAGACGCTCTTCACCATCATGGCCACGTTGTGGCCGCCGAACCCGAAGGAGTTGTTGAGGGCGGCGATGTCGCCGTCAGGCAGCTTGCGCGCCTCGCCCGTGACGACGTCGAGCACGATGTCCGGGTCGGGGTTGTCGAGGTTGATCGTGGCGGGCACGAGGCGGTGGTGCACCGACAAGATGGTCAGCACGCCCTCGAGCGCGCCGGCCGCTCCGAGCAGGTGTCCGGTCATCGACTTGGTGGCGGTGACGCAGATGCCGTCGGTGGCGTCGCCGAAGGTGCGGCGGATCGCGTTCGACTCCGCAATGTCGCCGACCGGGGTCGACGTCGCGTGCGCGTTGATGTGGGCAACATCCTTGAGGGTCAGACCGGCTCGCTCGACGGCCTCGGTCATTGCGCGGCTCGCTCCCGCGCCCTCGGGCTCGGGTGCGGTGATGTGGTGGGCGTCGGCCGACACGCCGACGGACGCGAGTTCGGCGTAGATCTTCGCGCCGCGGGCCTTGGCGTGCTCGTAGGTCTCGAGCACGATGACGGCGGCCCCCTCACCCATCACGAAACCGTCGCGGTCCTTGTCGTAGGGGCGAGACGCGGCGGCCGGGTCGTCGTTGCGCTTCGACAGCGCCTGCATCGCGCTGAAGCCACCGATGGTGAGCGCGTGGATGGCGGCTTCGGTGCCACCCGCGACGACGACGTCGGCGCGGCCGGCGCGGATCATCTCTGCGGCGTAACCCATTGCTTCGGCGCCGGAGGCGCAGGCCGACACGGTGGTGTGGGCGCCGGCACGGGCACCGAGTTCGAGGGAGACATTGCCCGACGCGGTGTTCGGCATCAGCATCGGCACGGTGAGCGGGTAGATGCGCCGCGCGCCCTTCTCCTTCAGCACGTCGTACTGGGAAAGGAGGGTGTGGACGCCGCCGATGCCGGTGCCGATGGCGACACCGAGGCGTTCGGGGTCGACCTCCGGGGTGCCGGCGTCGGCCCATGCCTCGCGCGTCGCGATGAGTGCGTACTGGGCGGACGGGTCCATCCGGCGGGTCTCGACGCGGGCCAGAACCTCTGCGGGGTCTTGGGCGATCGAGGCGGCGAACGTGGTCGGCAGCTCGTACTGCTGCACCCAGTCGGCCTCGATGGTGCGGGCTCCGGATCGTCCGGCCAGCAGTGCGTCCCACGTCTCGACCGCCGTGCCACCCAGTGGTGTGGTGGCGCCGACTCCGGTGACGACGATGCGCGTGTCTGCGCTCATGGGGTGCGAACTCCTCGTGATTGGTGGCGCGTGGTGCGGGTGATGGACGGCATCCGTGGTGCGGTGCCTGATCCCGGGCGGGGTGGGTCGGCGGTCGCTGGTCCCTCCGACCCACCCGGTGCGGTGGAACCGCCGTCAGCCCTGGGCGTTCTTGATGTACTCGACGGCGTCGCCGACGGTCTTGAGGTTCTTCACCTCGTCGTCGGGGATGCGCACGCCGAACTTCTCCTCGGCGTTGACGACGATCGTCATCATCGACAGCGAGTCGATGTCGAGGTCCTCGGTGAAGGACTTGTCGAGCTGCACTTCCTTGACGTCGAGGCCGGTCTCCTCGTTGACGATCTCAGCGAGGCCCTCGAGAATTTCCTGGTCGCTCTGTGCCATCTTGGTGAACTCCTTGTTTGGTGTGTATTCCCTTGATTTTCAAGGGAACTGGGCTGACCCGGTTGTCCCGCCGAGCCGACGGGGGTCTTAGGGGAGGACGACGACCTGGGCCGCGTAGGCGAGCCCGGCGCCGAATCCGATCTGCAGCGCGAGACCGCCGTGCGGCGCCTCGCCCTCGCGCAACATCCGCTCGGTCGCCAACGGGATCGAGGCGGCCGAGGTGTTGCCCTGCTCGGCGATGTCGCGAGCGACGGGGATGTCGGCCGGCAACTTCAGCTGCTTGATCATCGCGTCGATGATCCGCATGTTCGCCTGGTGCGGGATGAACGCGTCGAGGTCGTCGGCGGTGATGCCGGCGGCTTCGAGCGCCTTCTGGGCGACGGGCGCCATGCCCCACACGGCCCACCGGAACACCGACTGGCCGGCCATGCCGATCGAGGGCCAAGTGCGCTCGTCTTCCGGCTGCTCGGCCCAGTCGCTGCGCACCTCGAGCCACGACCGACGCTGCTGGATGGTCGTCCAGTGCTCGCCGTCCGAACCCCACATGGTCGGGCCGATGCCGGGGGTGTCGGACGGACCGACGACCGCCGCACCGGCGCCGTCGGCGAAGATGAACGCGGTGCCGCGGTCGTACTTGTCGGTGAAGTCGGACAGCTTCTCGACGCCGACGACCAACACGTTACGGGCGCTGCCCGAACGCACCATGTCGTTCGCGAGGCTGATGCCGTAGCAGTAACCGGCGCACGCCGCCGAGATGTCGAAGGCGGGAATCCCGTTGAGCCCCAGGTTTGTCGCGATCAGCGGGGCAGCCGCGGGGGTCTGGAACGGGTGGGTGACGGTGGCGACGAGGAGAGCGTCGATCTGGGCGAGCTCGATGCCGGAGTTCTCGATCGCGTTGCGCGCGGCCGCCTCGGCCATGAAGGTGACCGTCTCCTGCTCGTTCGCGATGCGGCGGGTGATGATGCCCGACCGCTCCCGGATCCACTGGTCGGAGGAGTCGATGAACTCGCAGACCTCCTCGTTGGTGACGACCCGCTCGGGGCGGTAGCCGCCGACACCGAGGATGCGCGCGTGCTTGGCGCCCTCCGGTGCGACGAGGGTGCCGGTGTTCTTGGGGGAAACCATCTACAGCTCCGTGGGGTAGAGACGAAGGATCGGCTGACCGGGTGCGACGGGGTCACCATCGGACACCAGCCACTCGACGACCTGGCCACCGTGCAGCGCGGTGACGGGGGAGGAGTCGCGCAGGGTCGTGACCGAAGCGACCTCGGAGCCCGGCTCGACGGTGTCGCCGGCGGTGAGGTCGGCGATCTTGACGGTGCCCTTGGCGGGGGAGATGACCAGACGCCAGGTCGGGTCCATCGCCTGACGCGGCTCGCCGTGCTCGCGCAGCATGCGGTGGGCGGCCTCGAGATCGGCGGGAGTCTTGAGCGCGAGCGTCTCGACGCCCGGCAGACCGCGCTTGGCGAGGCCGACGAGCGTGCCGGCCGGCGGGATCTCGATGATCCCGGTGACGCCCATCGACTTCAACGTCTCCATCGTGAGGTCCCAGCGCACCGGGCTGCTCACCTGGGTGACGAGGCGGCGCAGCACCTCGACGCCGCTGTGCACGACCTGGCCGTCCTTGTTCGACACGATCGGCACCCGCGGGTCGTGCGTCGACATCGCGCGCGCGTAACCACCGAGCTTGGCGACGGCGGGGGCCATGTGCTCGGTGTGGAAGGCGCCGGCCACCGCGAGCGGGATCACGCGGGCCTTGGTGGGCGGGTCGGCCTTGAGCGCGTCGAGCTGCTCGGCGGTGCCGGCCGCGACGATCTGGCCGCCGCCGTTGCGGTTGGCGGGGGTGAGGCCGTGCTTCTCGAGCGTGGCGATCACCTCGGCCTCGTCGCCGCCGACGACGGCCGACATGCCGGTCGGGCGGACGGCGCTCGCCGCGGCCATGCCGTTGCCGCGCTCGCGCACGAACACCATCGCCTGCTCGGCCGACAGCACACCGGCGGCGGACGCGGCGGTGATCTCACCGACCGAGTGGCCGGCGCCCGCCCCGACGACACGGAAGCCGTCGGCGGGGTGGCTGAACAGGGCGAGCAGCGACACGAGGCCGGCGCCGACGATCAGCGGCTGCGCGACGGCGGTGTCCTTGATGGTGTCGGCGTCGGAGGTCGTCCCGTGCTCGACCAGGTCGATCGCGGCCACGGCGGACAGCCAACTGAGGCGGTCGCGGAAGCCGGGAAGCTCGAGCCAGGGGGCAAGGAAGCCGGGGGTCTGGGAGCCCTGTCCAGGGCAGACGATTGCGAGCACGATTCAACTCTCCCGTGCACCGCCCGCCGGGACGGTCACCGAATCCGACGAAGATCGCCGGAACGAGTTTGGAGGAATCGTCAACGACGGTCGGGCGTGCCGGGCAGTGCGGCGTACATCATCCCGAGCCGGACGGCGAACGCATCGCGGGCGCCGGTGATGTCGAATCCGCTGTCCTCCTCGAACTTTCCCAGGCGGTATCGCACCGTGTTGGGGTGCACGAACAGGGCGCGTGCGGTGGCTTCGAGGCTGTTGCACTCCAGGAATGCGGTGACCGTGTCGCGGGCGCTGGCCCGCACCTTCAGCGCGTCGGACACCCGGTCGGTGAGTTGGCGGCGGGCCCGCTGGTCACCGCCCAAGGCGCGCTCGGCGAGCAACTCGTCGGCATGACACGGACGCGGCGCGCTCGGCCAGGCGGCCGCCGCGGTGAATCCCGACTGGGCAGCGCGGGCGGAGCGGCCGGCGGCGAACACGTGCGGCACCAACGGACCGACCACCACGGGCCCGTCACCCCACAGATCGGCGAGGTCGGCAGCCACCGACATCGGGTCGGCGACATTGCCGAGGATCGCGATGAGGCGCCGTCCCTGCACCGCAGCGAGCGCCTCGGCGCCGATCCGCAGGGCGACCCGCCGGATCGCGTCGACGGTCTCGGTTGCCGCGCCCCGCGGCGCGTTTCCGGCGATGACCACGATGTCCTTGACGTCGTCCCAACCCAGCGCCGACACCCGCGAACGCAAGGAGTCGTCGGCCTCGGCGCGCAACACCGCGTCGATCACCAGCGACTCCAGCCGGGCGTCCCACGCGCCGCGGGTCTCGGCCGCCTGCGCGTACACCTGGGCGCAGGCGAACGCGACCTCACGCGAGTAGGTGAGCACCGCGGCGAGGAGTTCGGGTTGTTCGGGCGGGTCGGCCAGGGTCGGCACCGTCTTCTCGACGACATCGACCGTGGTGCGCACCAGGTCGAGGGTGTGTTGCAGGGTGATCGACCGGGCGAGCTCACGCGGCGCGGTGCCGAAGACGTCGGCGGCGATCGGCGGCAGTTCGTGCGGTTCGGCGTGCCACGCGATGAACGCGGCGATGCCCGCGTGCGCCACCATGCCGACCCAGGAGCGTTCTTCGGCGGGCAGCGCGCGGTACCACGGCAGCTCGTCCTCCATCCGCTGCACGGCGGTGGTCGCCATCGCGCCGGCAGCCGCCTGGAGTCGGCGATGGGTGTTCTCCGCGGCGGTCATCGCTCCACCCTATTTGTAGGACATTCACCAAACCATCGCTGTTCGGCGATTCGTCATCCCGTAGTCACCCGCCGCGGCTGCGGACACGCTGGCATGGAGGGATGAACCGTCGAACGTTCGCATGCCTCGTCACAGCCGGCGCCGCCTCCGCCGTAGTCGCCTCCACTTCCGCCGCCTCCGCCACCCCCGGCGGCAACAACCGCGGACGCCGTCCCGGAACCCCCATCGTCGTGGGACACCGTGGAGCCTCGGGTTACCGACCCGAGCACACGTTGGCGTCCTACACGTTGGCCGCCCACATGGGCGCCGACTTCATCGAGCCCGACCTGGTGACCACCAAGGACGGCGTGCTGGTCTGCCGGCACGAGCCGGAGATCGGTGGCACCACCGACGTCTCGAAGCGGCCCGAGTTCGCCTCGCGTCGCACCACCAAGAACCTCGACGGTGTGGCCACCACCGGATGGTTCGCCGAGGACTTCACCCTCGCCGAGCTGCGCACGCTGCGTGCCGTCGAGCGGCTGCCGGAACTGCGGCAGCACAACACCGTCTACGACGGCCTGTGGCAGGTGCCCACCTTCGAGGAAGTGCTCAAGCTGCGCGAGCAGCTCACCAAGGAGCTCGGGCGCAGCATCGGTGTCTACCCCGAGACCAAGCACCCGACGTACTTCCGCGACCAGGGAAAGCCGTTGGAGGAGAAGCTGGTTCCGCTGCTGCGCAAGTATCACCTCGACGCGCCGAAGGCCCCGGTCTTCGTGCAGTCGTTCGAGTTGCAGAACCTCATCGACCTGCGCACGAAATTCAAGGTGAAGGCTCCGCTGGTGTTCCTCGCCACCGCCACCGGCAAGCCGTACGGCGACACCCGCAGCTACGACGAACTGCTCTCGCGCACCGGCATGAAGGCCTGGGCGAAGTACATCGACGGCGTCGGCCCCGACACCAAGCGGGTCATCCCGGTGAAGGCCGACGGCACTCTCGGCTCGCCGACGAGCCTGGTCGCCGACGCGCACGCGAACGGGCTGCAGGTGTGCCCGTGGACGGTGCGTGCGGAGAACAGCTTCCTGCCGGTCGACTACCGCACCGGCGCGAACCCGGCGGACTTCGGACGCGTCCTCGACTTCTTCGCGCAGCTGTGGAAGACAGGTCTCGACGGCATCTTCAGCGACATGCCCGACCTAGCGGTGCTGTCGCGCAAGCTCACCCTCGACATCTGACCGGTCGAGCGCCGAGCCCGCGAAAGTTTGCTCGCCTGCACGCCTAGCCGGTCGTGCGCGTGCCACGCCGGAACTGCGTGCGCACGATCTCGTCGGCGGTGATGGGCTCGAACATGCGCCGAACCTACTACCCACACAGACGAGGCAGGCCCAGCAACATCAAACGAGTCAGCCCAGGCATCAGTAGCCAGTGGTGGCTGCCACGGTGACCACGCTGGAAGGCTCACGCGGCGGAACGGCTGAGGCCCCCAGCAGGAACGGAGTGACTGCTGGGGGCCTCAGGGCCGAGGGAGCCGCAAGAAGTTATGCATCGCCTCCGGCGTTGCCGGAGGTACCGGCACGCACGTCGAGCAGCTGGTACTTCTCGGCGGCCTGCTTCGGGTAGCTCGGGTCGAGCTCACCGCGTTCGACGAGCATCTGCAGCGCACGCACCGCCATCGACGGGCCGTCGATGTGGAAGTAGCGTCGCGCTGCCGGGCGGGTGTCGGAGAAGCCGAACCCGTCGGCGCCGAGGGAGGCGAACTCCTGCGGCACCCACTGACGCACCTGGTCCTGCACCGCACGCATCCAGTCGGACGTCGCGACGACGGGGCCGGGGGCGCCCTGCAACTTCTGGGTGATGTAGGGAACGACCGGCTCCTCCTGCGGGTGGAGGAAGTTGTGCTCGTCGGCGGCCAGGCCGTCGCGGCGCAGTTCGCCCCACGAGGTGACCGACCAGACGTCGGCCACGACGCCCCAGTCGTCCTTGAGCAGCTGCTGTGCTTCGAGGGCCCACGGCACACCGACACCGGAGGCGAGCAACTGCACCCGGCGGGCGTCGTCGCCGACACCTTCGAAGCTGCCTTCGGACAGCTTGTAGATGCCCTTGAGGATGCCGTCGACGTCGACGTCGTCGGGCTCCTTGGGCTGCTGCATCGGCTCGTTGTAGACCGTCAGGTAGTAGATGACGTTCTCGGGCTTGTCACCGAACATGCGCCGCACACCGTCCTGCATGATGTGCGCGATCTCGTAGGCGTAGGCCGGGTCGTAGGCCACGATCGCCGGGTTGGTGGCGGCGAGCAGCAGGCTGTGACCGTCGGCGTGCTGCAGGCCCTCACCGGTGAGGGTGGTGCGACCGGCGGTGGCGCCGACGAGGAAGCCGCGGGTCATCTGGTCGGCGGCCGCCCAGATGCTGTCACCGGTGCGCTGGAAGCCGAACATCGAGTAGAAGATGTAGAGCGGCACCATCGGTTCGTCGTGCGTTGCGTACGAGGTGCCTGCCGCGGTGAACGCCGCGACAGATCCGGCCTCGTTGATGCCCATGTGGAGGATCTGCCCCTGCGGCGACTCCTTGTAGGCGAGCATCAGCTCGGCGTCGACCGAGTGGTAGTTCTGCCCGTGCGGGTTGTAGATCTTCAGCGTCGGGAAGAAGCTGTCCATGCCGAAGGTGCGCGCCTCGTCGGGGATGATCGGCACCAGACGGTTGCCGAACTCCTTCTCGCGCATCATGTCCTTCAGGATCCGCACCAACGCCATCGTGGTGGCGACCTGCTGCTTGCCCGAACCCTTCTTCGCCTGCGCGTAGGCCGAGTCGGGTGGCAAGGTGAGCGGCTTGGACGTGGTGCGCCGCGACGGCAGCCCACCACCGAGCTTCGCGCGGCGGTCACGCATGTACTTGATCGCCTCGTCGTTCTCACCCGGGTGGTAGTACGGCGGCAGGTAGGGGTTCTCCTCGAGCACGGCGTCGCTGATCGGGATCTTCAGCGAGTCGCGGAAGGCCTTGAGGTCGTCGAGCGTCAGCTTCTTCATCTGGTGGGTCGCGTTGCGGCCGGCGAAGTGGGTGCCGAGGCTGTAGCCCTTGATCGTCTTGGCGAGGATGACGGTCGGCTGACCCTGGTGCTCCAACGCCGCCTTGTACGCCGCGTACACCTTGCGGTAGTCGTGACCGCCGCGCTTCAAGCGCCACCAGATGTCCTCGTCCGACCAGTCGGCGACCATCGCCTTGGTGCGCGGGTCGCGGCCGAAGAAGTTGTCGCGCACGTACTTTCCGTCGTTGGCGCGGAAGGTCTGGTAGTCACCGTCGGACGTCGAGTTCATCAGGTTGACCAGGGCGCCGTCGCGGTCGGCCGCGAGCAGCGGGTCCCAGCCGCGACCCCACACGGCCTTGATGACGTTCCAGCCGGCTCCGCGGAAGAACGACTCCAACTCCTGGATGATCTTGCCGTTGCCGCGCACCGGGCCGTCGAGTCGCTGCAGGTTGCAGTTGATGACGAAGGTGAGGTTGTCGAGCTCCTCGCCGGCCGCCAACTGCAGCAGACCACGCGACTCCGGCTCGTCCATCTCGCCGTCACCGAGGAACGCCCACACGTGCTGCTGGCTGGTGTCCTTGATGCCGCGGTTGTGCAGGTAACGGTTGAACTGTGCCTGGTGGATCGCGTTCATCGGGCCGATGCCCATCGACACCGTCGGGAACTCCCAGAACCCGGGCATGTTGCGCGGGTGCGGATAGGACGGCAGACCGGCCGCCTTGCCGTCGATGAGGTGGGAGTGCTCCTGGCGGAAACCGTCCAGCTGCTCGGTGGTCAGGCGACCCTCGAGGAACGCACGGGAGTACATGCCGGGGGAGGCGTGACCTTGGAAGAAGACCTGGTCGCCGCCGCCCGGGTGGTCCTTGCCACGGAAGAAGTGGTTGAAACCCACCTCGTACAACGTGGCCGCCGAGGCGTAGGTGGAGATGTGGCCACCGACCGAGATCTCCGGACGCTGCGCGCGGTGCACCATGATCGCTGCGTTCCAACGGAGCCACGCGCGGTAGCGGCGCTCCACCTCCTCGTCACCGGGGAACCACGGCTCCGACTCCGGCGGGATGGTGTTGATGTAGTCGGTGGTCGTCAGGGAGGGGATGCCCACCTGGCGCTCGCGTGCGCGCTCGAGCAGTTTGAGCATGACGTAACGAGCGCGGTTACGACCGCCGGCGTCGATGATCCCGTCCAGGGACTCGAGCCACTCCTGCGTCTCTTCCGGATCGATGTCCGGCAGTTGAGAGGGAAGGCCGTTGAGGATCGGGCCCGAGGTGGGTTCTGGTGACACGATTGGCTCCTTCGCGTACATGATTCGCAAAGTCCATCAAACACCGCCGAGGTTCATCGCGCACCGGCGAGGCCCGTTACTTTCCGGTAGTTCGGTGCGTGGGCCGGTAGGTTGCAAAGGGCGGGGCAACCGGATGGACTGTGCCCATCTGTAACCTCGGATCATCGAGGCGGCACCAGTCGTCAGCCGACCGACGTCGGAGCTCGAGGAACACACTGGGAAAGGGACATGGTCAAGGACGCAGTTGAGGGGACCTGGGTGAACCGGGTCGGGTTCACGCAGGGACAGGTCGTTCTGGAAATCGGTTGGGACGAGGACGTCGACGACGCGCTCCGCGAGAACGTCGAAACCGTCGTCGGTTCCCCGCTCGAAGAAGACCAGTTCGACGGAGTCGTCGACGCCGTCCTGCTGTGGTGGCGCGACGGGGACGGCGACCTCATCGACGATTGCGTCGATGCACTGACCACGTTGGCCGACAAGGGATTCCTCGTCGTCATGGTGCCCCAGGCGGGCCACCCCGACCACGTCGAAGCCGCCGAGATCGAAGAAGCCGCCCAGACCGTCGGGCTCAAGGCGAGCTCCACCGCGAAGGCCGGTGCGTGGATCGCCACCAAGCTCGTCCAGGGCGGCACCCAGAAGCAGCGCTGAACCGGCGCGACCCGTTCAGCCCACCCAGCCCCCGCCGACCACCCGTCGGCATCACACGCACGCAGTGCGGAAAGGACATCTCCATGTCTGCAAAGCAGGTCGGCGAACAGGCCCCCGCGTTCACCGCGAAGGACCAGTTCGGCCAGGAAGTCACCCTCACCGGACTCACCGGTGACAAGGCCACCCTCCTGGTCTTCTACCCCTTCGCGTTCTCCGGCATCTGCACCGGCGAACTCTGCTCCATCCGCGACGCCATCTCGCGGTTCGTCAACGACAAGGTGCAGGTCGTCGGCATCTCCTGCGACCCGATCTTCACCCAGCGTGCGTGGGCCGAGGACCAGGGCTACGACTTCCCGCTGCTGTCCGACTTCTGGCCGCACGGCTCCATCGCCAAGGACTACGGCGTGTTCAACGAGGACGCCGGCATGGCCATCCGCGGCACCTTCCTGGTCGACACCACCGGCAAGATCGTCTGGACGCAGGTCAACGCCCCCGGCGAGGCGCGCGACTTCGCCGGCTACGACGACGCCGTTTCGGCCCTCGGCTGAAACCCCACTAACCTTGACCAACCGCGCACCCGACGGTGCGCGGTTCAGGGCCTGTAGCTCAGTTGGTAGAGCACCGCGTTTACACCGCGGGTGTCGTCGGTTCGAGGCCGGCCGGGCCCACTTCCGTTTCTTGAACGGCTCCCGTTTTCTTGCACGGCTCCTGGCACTCCTGCTGTTGAGCACCCCCGTCCGGCCTTCGCCCGTGCGAGGTCGGGGCGAACATTAGGGTTGGGCGCATGACCTCAGCTGCCGAACCTGCCGAAACGGATCGCGCGGCCCGACTCGCGGACGTCGTCGCCGCGCTCGAGGAGTTCTACCCATCGGCGTCGGCGGCGTCGTGGGACAAGGTCGGGCTGGTCAGCGGCGATCCCGAACAACCGGTGCAACGGGTGCGGTTCGCCGTCGACCCGACCCTCTCCGTGATCGAGGCCGCCCGCGACGACGGCGTCGACCTGCTCGTCACCCACCACCCGCTGCTCCTGCGCGGCGTGCACTCCGTGGCGACTACTTCGGCCAAGGGCGCCGCGGTCACCGCGCTCGTCGTGTCGGATCTTGCGCTCTACTGCGCCCACACGAACGCCGACGTCGCGCGTCCCGGCGTCAACGACGCCCTCGCCGGGGCCTGTGGCCTGCCCGACGGCTGCGACGCCCTCGACGAAGAGGACGGCCAGCCGATCGGACGTGTCGGTGACCTGCCGGAACCGTTGACCCTCAAGGAATTCGCCCAGCGGCTCGCGGCTGAGCTCCCCGGCGCCCCGGTCGGCGTCCGGGTGAGTGGTGACCCGGCGGCCCAGGTGCGGCGGGTTGCGGTGCTCGGCGGCGCCGGCGACGACCGGTTCGACGTCGTGCGACGCAGCGGCGCGGACGTCTACGTCACGGCAGACCTGCGCCACCACCCGGCGCTCGAAGCACGGGAGGAAGTCCGCGGGGGCACGCCGTACCTCATCGATGCCGGCCACTGGGCCACCGAATCGCTGTGGTTGGCGGCCGCCGCCGATCGGTTGCGTGAACGGCTGGCCGAAACCGGTCTTACAGTTGACACCGACATCTGCACGATCCGCACCGACCCCTGGGACTTCCTCGTCGCCGGACCCGAGGCGGCCGCGCAGAACGACCTGACCTAGGTATGGAACACAAGAGCACAGTGGGAGCTGACCGATGAACGCCGACCTCGCCAAGCAGTGGCGCATGCTCGACCTGCAGGCCCTCGACACCCGGCTCACCCAGCTCGCCCACAAGAAGCGGATGCTGCCGGTGCTCGCCGAGCTCGAAACGGCCACCAAACAGCAGGCCGAGCTCTTCGAGGAGGTGGTGCTCGCCCGCACCGCCGCCCAGGACGTCGAACGCGAGATCACCAAGGCCGAAGACGCCGTGCAACTGGTGCGTGACCGCGCGGCCCGCAACCAGCAACGGCTCGACGCCGGCCAGGGCTCGCCGAAGGACCTGCAGGGCATGCAACACGAGCTCGAGACCCTCGCCCGCCGCCAGGCCGAGCTCGAGGACGAAGAACTCGCCGTGATGGAGCGAGCCGAGGAACTGCGGGCCACCCTCGCCCGACGCGAAGCGCAGAAGGCCGAGGTCGACGAGAAGATCGTCAGCCTCACCAACCAGCGCGACGAAGCCATCGCCGAGATCGACAAGGAGTCGAACTCCGTTGCGGCACAGCGCGATCAGGTTGCTCCCGGCTTGGGCGCAGACCTGCTCGGGCTCTACGAGAAGGTGCGCGAGCAGTGCGGTGGCCTCGCCGCCGCGGCGCTCACCCAGCGACGCTGCGGTGGTTGCGGATTGGAGCTGAACGCCTCCGAACTCGCCCGTTTCCGCAACGCGCCCGAGAACGAGATCCTGCGCTGCGAGGACTGCCGCCGGATCGTCGTGCGCACCTCCGAGTCGGGCCTGTGAGTCGAGCCGCTCGGCAACGCACCCTGATCGTCGAGGCCGACGGTGGCTCCCGGGGCAACCCCGGAGTTGCCGGTTACGGTGCGCTGGTCCGTGACCCCGACAGCGGCCGGATCATCGCCCGGCGGGCCGAACCACTCGGCGTGGCGAGCAACAACGTCGCCGAGTACTCCGGGTTGATCGCCGGTCTCACCGCGGCGTACGCGATCGACCCCGGTGCCCGGGTCGAGGTGCGGATGGACTCCAAACTCGTCGTCGAGCAGATGTCGGGACGTTGGAAGATCAAGCACGAGGACATGAAGCGGCTCGCGCTCGAGGCCCGCGAGGTGGCCCAGGCGATCGCGGCGGCCGGTGGGTCGGTGAGCTACTCCTGGATCCCGCGCGAGAAGAACAAGGACGCCGACGCCCTCTCCAATGACGGCATGGACGGCCGGTCGATCAGCGAGGACCTCTGGGAGACAGCGGATTCCGGGGATGCGGTCGACGTCGAAGAACCCGAGGTGTCGGCCGCCGACGTCGTCGCCGACGCCGACGCCGAGGCCGGAGCGGCCGCGGAACCGGTTCAGGCGCAGCGGATGTCGGCCGGTCGTGAGCGCCCGGTGCGCCTGCTGCTGGTGCGGCACGCAGTCACCGACTTCACCGTGACCGGACGGCTCGACGGGCGCGGCGGCCCCAACCCCGACCTCAACGACGAGGGGCTCGCGCAGGCGCGCGCGGTCGCAGCCGGCATCGACGCCAAGGTCGGCAGCCTGCCGGTGCGGTTCATCGCGTCCGACCTGTCGCGGGCACAGGACACCATTCGTCCGGCCGCTCGGGCGCGCGGTCTGGAGGTGGAGGTCGACCCCGACTGGGACGAGCAGAACTTCGGCGAGTGGGACGGTGAGCTGCTGCGGGATCTGGTGCAGAACAAGGACTTCCGGCGTCTGCGTGACGACGAGGCCTATGCGGCGCCCGGTGGCGGCGAGACGCACCGTGAACTGGTGGAGCGGGTGCGTGGTGCGCTCGGCCGGGCGCTCGCGTCGGCGCCGGACGGTGGGGTGGTGGTCGTCGCGTCCCACCGCAAGCCGATCATGGTGGTGCTCGCAGACCTGCTCGGCATCGACCTCACCCACGCGTGGATGCTGTCGATCGGCCCGGCGTCGTTCACAGGTCTCGAACTGTGGTCCGACGGCCACGGCACGATCAGCTTCGTGAACGATACGAACCACCTGCGAGCACGGTAAGCAGCAGCACAGCAGGCCCGCGCGGTGCGTCGATCGACCACACCGCACGAGCCGCTCAGCGGAGTAGGTCAGCAGTAGATCAGCAGTGGATCAGCAGTAGGAGCGTCATGGACCAGCAGCCGCACGACGGGTTCGCCCCCGACACGATCGCAGTGCGTGGAGGCCTGGCGCGCAGCGGTTTCGAAGAGACTTCCGAGGCGCTCTACCTCACGTCCGGGTTCGTGTACGAGAGCGCGGAGGACGCCGAGCGGGCGTTCACCGGCGAGGTCGACCGGTTCGTCTACAGCCGCTACGGCAACCCGACGGTCGCGACGTTCGAGGAGCGTCTGCGCCAGCTCGAGGGTGCGCAGGCCTGCTACGCCACCGGATCGGGCATGGGTGCGGTCTTCACCGCGCTGGCTGCCCTGCTCGGGGCGGGCGACCGCGTCGTCGCCGCGCGCGGGCTGTTCGGTTCGTGCTTCGTGATCCTCGACGAGATCCTGCCGCGCTGGGGCGTCGAGACCGTGTTCGTCGACGGCCCCGACCTCGCGCAGTGGGAGGAGGCGCTGTCGAAGCCGACCGCCGCGGTGTTCTTCGAGACGCCGAGCAACCCGATGCAGGAGCTCATCGACATCGCCCGCGTCAGCGAACTCGCCCACGCCGTCGGTGCGCAGGTCGTCGTCGACAACGTGTTCGGCACGCCGGTGTTCTCCAAGCCGCTCGAACACGGCGCCGACATCGTCGTCTACTCCGCCACCAAGCACATCGACGGTCAGGGCCGGGTGCTCGGCGGCGCGATCCTCGGGCCGAAGGAGTACATCCACGGCCCCGTCGAGAACCTCCTGCGTCACACCGGTCCGTCGATGTCGGCGTTCAACGCCTGGGTGCTCGTCAAGGGGTTGGAGACGATGCGGCTGCGGGTCGAGCAGATGGCTCGGTCGGCCGTCGCGGTCGCCGAGGCGCTGGCGAATCACTCTGCGGTGGAAGCTGTTTGGTACCCGTTCCTCGAGTCGCACCCGCAGCACGAGCTGGCCCGCCGGCAGATGACCGGTGGTGGCACGGTCGTGACGTTCCGCCTCGCCGGCGGCAAGGCGGAGGCGTTCGCGTTGATGAACGCGCTGCAGGTGATCGACATCTCCAACAACCTCGGCGACTCCAAGTCGTTGATCACCCACCCGGCGACCACCACGCACCGGCGGATGGGGGAGGAGGCCCGCCTCGCGATCGGAATCACCGACGGTGTGCTGCGTATCTCGGTCGGCCTGGAGGACACCGGCGACATCATCCGCGACCTCACTGCCGCACTGGGCTGACGAACCCGGCTGACGAAGCCCGCTGCGACTACCAGGCGATCGCGAGGGTGGCAGCCGTGACACAGGCGACGGCCACGATCAGGCTCTGCGTGGCGTACGTGCGCAACGGCACCTCCGCGTCGGCCCGCCGGCACCGGTCGCGCCACAGCAGGGTTGCCACCGAACCCCACACGGTCACGATCGGGCCGGTGTTGACCCCGACCAGGACGGCGGCCAGACGGTCCACCGAGCCCGCCACCGGTTCCATCGCGAGGTAGGCGGGCAGGTTGTTGCCGACGTTGGCCAACCCGGCCGACGACGCGGCCAGCCTCAGCAGGTCGACGGCGCCGTCGCCGGTGCCGGCCACCGTCCGCAGCAGGGTGGTGAGCCCGTGCTTTCCGGCGAGGTCGACCAGCACGAACAGCACCACCACCGCGACGACCGTCGCCCATGGAAGCTTGAGATCGCGCAGACCGGCGCGGTCGCGCCAGGCCAGGGCGACCAGCAACACCACGGCCGCGACCGCTGCGGGGTAGACCGGGGTGACGCCCGAGACGAAGAACGGTGCCAGCCCGACGCACACCACCGCCGACAGCACCAGCAGGAACCGGTCGTGCGGTTGAGCCGGCTCCGTCGCGGTGAACTGCCCACGCAGCGTGCGCCGGTGCAGCACCGCGGTCACCAGCACCGTCGCGACGATCGCGGCCAGCGACGGCCGCCACACGAGCTCCAGATAGCCCGGGTGCCCGGGCAGCCGGGAGAAGCGATGGAGGGCAAGCAGATTCGTGAGGTTCGACACCGGGAGCAGCAGCGAGGCGGTGTTCGCGAGCCACACTGTGGTCAGGGCGAAGAGGGTGCGGTCGACATCGGCCCGGCGCGCGATGGCCAGCACGACCGGGGTCAACAGCACCGCGGTCGTGTCGAGGCTCAGCACGATCGTCGACGCGGTCGCGAGCACGACCACCAGCAGCCACAGCCGCAGCACGCTGCCCTTCGCGGCACGCGCCGCCCAGTGGCCGGTCACGTCGAACAGGCCCGCACGGTCGCCGATCTCGGCCACGATCGTCAGCGCGACCAGGAACCCGAGCACGGGGATGACGCGCTCGACGAGGTCAATCACGCTCAGTCACGTCAACCATGCGCGACCACTGCGAGCCGGTGAGCCCGCTGCGGGGTCGTCGGTCATCGGGCGGTCGCCGACAGCACCCAAGGCTTGCCCGCTCGTGCGGGCTCGGCGAGGTCGACGTCGAAGCGCTCGGCGAGCCCGGTGGCAAGACCCTCCGGACGCCGCGGGTCGAGCCCCAGATCGCAGATCGCCCGCGCCACCAGCCCGCGGGTGTGCTTGGCCATGTGGGTCGCCCCCGGCACCTTCACCTGCACCCACGCGTCCGCCTGCGGACCGGTGGGGGTCCACGCCGCGGCGTACGTGCTCGAGCGGCAATCGACGATCAACCCGCGGGCCGCGGCGGCCGCCATCGGCTCGGCGAGCAGCGGCTTCCAGAAGCCGGCGAGCGGTCCGATGCCGGGCAGGTTGACAGCCATCGACAGTCGGTACGGCGGCACCTTGTCCTTCAGGTGCAGCGCGCCGAACAGTGCCGACTGCACGACCAGCCATCGGTTCGCACGGCGCAGCGCAGCGGCGTCCATCGACGGCAGGTCGAGGGCGTCGTACAGCACCCCGGTGTAGAGCGCGCTGACCGGCACCGCGGGCGCGGTGCGCAGTCGGGTGTTGCGGGCGATCTCCTCGACGAGGTTCGGGCTGACCCCGAGCACCGTTGCGGCGTCGTCGGATTCGCTCACCGCAGCGACCGCGTCGAGCACCTTCTCCCGCGCCGGCTCGAGTGCTGGGAACGACAGCGACGCAGAGGCGTAGGCATTGCCGCGCGATCTGGGGGTCTTCGACTCGGAGGGCGGGAGCAGGACGAACACCCGCGAATTCTACGCAGCGGACGTGGGTGCGCCGACCGTCGTCCACGTAGCTCTGCGACGGTGGTCGTCGCGCGTCGACGCGACGTTTCGATGATCGGAAATGTGCCCGCGAAGCCTGTCGGTGTCACCGGCTCTGCCTAAGGTGAGACGCATGGTGAAGCGTGTCATCAAGGTGTCCGGCGAGGTTTCCTCCGACGAGGTCGACGGCGACGGCCTGGCCCCTGCGTTCGCCGCGCTGCGGCAGCGTCTGGAGCTCCCCGAGGCATTCCCCGCCGACGCCGAACAAGAAGCCTCACAAGCCGCTGCGGCCCCTGACCTTCCCGAGCGCGACGAGACCGCGGTGCCGTTCTTCACCATCGACCCCGAGGGTTCGACCGACCTCGACCAGGCGATGTGCCTGGAGCGCTCCGGCGACGGGTATCGCGTACGGTACGCCATCGCCGACGTTCCCGCGTTCGTGCGGCCGGGCGGAGCGCTCGACGCCGAGACGCACCGGCGCGGCCAGACGATCTACCTGCCCGACCAGCGCGTGCCGCTGCACCCGCCGGTGCTGTCCGAGGACGCCGCGTCGCTGTTGGAGGGGCAGGTGCGCCCGGCGTTCGTGTGGGACATGACCCTCGACGCGTCCGGTGACTGCACCGCCTACGAGGTTTACCGCGCAAAGGTGCGCAGCACCAAGCGCCTCGACTACCACTTCGTGCAGGAACAGATCGATTCGGGCAAGGCCGACGAATCGCTGCAGTTGCTGCGGGAGATCGGTGAGAAGCGGATCGAGATGGAGCGGTCACGCGGTGGCGCCGACCTGCCGATGCCCGAGCAGATCGTCAGCAAGACCGACGCCGGGTATGAATTGACGATGCGCCCGCCGGTGCCCGCCGAGGACTGGAACGCGCAGATCTCGCTGATGACCGGCATGGCGGCCGCCGAGATGATGCTGCACAACCAGATCGGCATCCTGCGCACGATGCCCGAGCCCGAACCCGACGCGATCGCCCGGTTCAAGCGAGCCGCGCATGCACTCGGGGCCGACTGGCGGTCAGACCTGACGTACGGCGAATTCCTGCGCACCCTCGATCGCGACAACCCCCGGCACCTCGCGCTGATCTACGAGGCGACCAGCCTGTTCCGTGGCGCCGCGTACACCCCGTTCGACGGCGACATCCCGGAGGTGACCCAACAGGCCGCGGTGGCCGCGCCGTACGCCCACGTGACCGCGCCGCTGCGCCGGTTGGTCGACCGCTACGGCCTGGTGATCTGCGAGGCACTCAGCCGTGACGGCGAGGTGCCCGACTGGGCGCGCGCAGCCCTCGCCACGCTGCCCGAGGAGATGAAGACGTCGGACTCGTTGGCCGGCAAGGCGGAGCGGGCGGCGACCGACATCGTCGAGGCGGCGTTCATGTCGAGCCGCGTGGGCCAGACCTTCGAGGCCGCCGTCGTCGACAAGAACGGCGAGGACGGCCTGTTGGTGCAGCTCGTCGACCACGCGGTCATTGCCTCGGTGCCCGGCACCGCCGAACTCGGGTCGACCGTGCAGGTGAAGGTCGTCTCGGCCGACATCGCCGCCGGGAAGATCGAGCTGGCGCTGGCGTGAACCTCCGCGGTTTGAGCTACGTCGTGCGGCCACTAGACTTCGCTGCGGATGAGCCGACCAGGCGGCCGCGTCGGGAGCTTGCTCCCGCCGAGGAACGTCCGGGCTCCGAAGAGCAGGGTGGTGGCTAACGGCCACCCGGGGTGACCCGCGGGACAGTGCCACAGAAAGCAGACCGCCTGCGCTCGCGCAGGTAAGGGTGAAACGGTGGTGTAAGAGACCACCAGCGCCCCAGGTGACTGGGGCGGCTAGGTAAACCCCACCCGGAGCAAGGCCAGACAGCATGCGCCCGAGGGCTGCTCGCCCGAGCATGCGGGTAGGCCGCTTGAGGCGACCGGCAACGGTCGTCCTAGATGGATGGTCGCCCAACGACAGAACCCGGCGTACCGGTCGGCTCATCCGCCCATCCCACCCGCACCCCCTACGGCTGCAGAGGGTTCGGCAAAGCGGTCGATGGTGTAGCCATGGACGGGCAGGATCGGCGGACGCCTGTATTCCACCGATGCCGGCTCTCGTCCACCGACATCTCAAGCGTGTCCACGGCGCCGGTGGGTCGCGCGCCGAATCGGAAAACCGGCACCGGTCCCAGGCACGCGCAAACGGTGCCGGTGGCCCGAGGCCACCGGCACCGTCCGCCGGATCAGTGGTGTGTCACCACGAGGTCTCGCGCGGCCGTCCTTCGTCGTAGCCGCTGGCGCTCTGCACCCCGACGGTGGCCCGCTCGCGGAACTGCGCGATGTCGCGCGCCCCGGCGTAGGTGAAGCTCGAACGCACTCCGGCGACGATCGAGTCGATGAGGTCCTCGACGCCCGGACGCGCCGGGTCGAGGTACATCTTCGAGGAGGAGATGCCCTCCTCGAACAACGCCGACCGGGCCCGGTCGAACGCCGAGCGGCCCTGGGTGCGGTTGCTCACCGCGCGTGCGGACGCCATGCCGAACGACTCCTTGTAGAAGCGCCCGGACGCGTCGCGGTTGAGGTCGCCGGGGCTTTCCCAGGTGCCCGCGAACCACGAACCGATCATCACCGACGCGGCGCCGGCGGCGAGCGCGAGGGCGACGTCGCGCGGGTACTTGACGCCGCCGTCCGCCCACACGTGGGCACCGAGTTCGGTTGCCGCAGCGGCACATTCGAGCACGGCCGAGAACTGCGGGCGGCCCACGCCGGTCATCATGCGGGTGGTGCACATCGCGCCCGGGCCGACCCCGACCTTGATGATGTCGGCGCCGGCGGTGGCCAGATCGCGGGCGCCGTCGGGGGTCACGACGTTGCCGGCGGCAACCGGCACGCGGACGCCGGTGGCGGCCTCGTGTGCATCGCGCGTGGCCTTCACCACCGACAACGCGTCGATCATCTTGTCCTGGTGGCCGTGTGCGGTGTCGACGACGAGCACGTCGGCGCCCGACTCCAACATCGCCTTCGCCTTGGCGGCGACGTCACCGTTGATACCGATCGCGGTGCCGATGCGCAGACGGCCCTGTGCATCGAGCGCCGGGGAGTAGATCGCGCTGCGCAGTATGCCCTTGCGGGTCAACACTCCCTGGAGCTGACCGTCGGCGACGACCGGAGCGAGCCCGAGGTGCTGCTTGGCCAGGCCGTCGAAGACGCTGTCGAGGTCGGCATCCGGGCCGACCGTGAACAGTTCGGTGCTCATCACGTGCCCGACGGTGGCGAAGCGGTCGACCTTGCGCAGATCGCCGTCGGTGACCACACCGACCGGGTGGCGGTCGGGGTCGACCACGACGGCGGCCTGGTGCGCCCGCTTGCCGAGCAGGGCGAGGGCGGCCGCGACCGGGGCGTCGGCCGAGACGGTGACCGGTGACTCGTAGATCGGGTGCGCGGCCTTGACGTATTCGATGGTCTCGGTGACCGCGTGGATCGGAATGTCCTGGGGGAGCACCGCGATCGCTCCGCGACGGGCCACCGTCTCGGCCATGCGGCGACCGGACACCGCGGTCATGTTCGCCACGACCAACGGGATGGTGGTGCCGACACCGTCGGGGGTGCTGAGGTCGACGTCGAGTCGGCTGGTCACCGACGAACGCGACGGCACCATGAAGACGTCGCTGTACGTGAGGTCGAACGGGGGGAGGTCACCGAGGAGTTTCACGGAAGGCGATTTTACGTCGTTCGTCGGTACACCACGATTCGCCGACATTGCGCCCCGTCGTCCGATCGAGGTGTCCGCTACGTGGTCACTGTGTCCGTGGCGGTTCCACCCTGACGCGACGGCTCGTACGGTGACGCCATGAAGATCACCCATCTCGGCCACGCCTGCCTGCTCGCGGAGTACCCCGACGCGCGCATCCTCATCGACCCGGGCTCGTTCTCGGACGTCAGCGGTGTGAGTGTGGTCGACGCGGTGCTGATCACCCACCAGCACGCCGACCACCTCGACCTCGACAAGCTGCGTGGAGTGCTCGAGCGCAACCCCGACGTCCCTGTGTATGCCGACCCGGGGTCGCTCAAGGTGCTGCGCGAGGCGGGGATCGACGCGCAGGAGAACCAGGCCGGTCAGGCCTTCTCCGTCGGGTCGGTGCGGGTCACGCCGATCGGCCGGATGCACGCCGAGATCCACCCTTACATCGAACGCATCCCGAACCTCGGCGTCACCCTCCAGGCCGACGGCGATCCCACGCTGTTCCACCCCGGCGATGCCCTCGACGGGCAGCCGTTGGAACACATCGACATCCTCGCCGTTCCGGTGAGCGCCCCGTGGGGCGCGGTGAAGGAGACCATCGCGTTCGTGCGCCGCATCGCGCCGTCCGTCGTCGTGCCGATTCACGACGGCACCCTCTCCGAGGTCGGTCGCGGAATGTACCTCAAACACATCGGCGACTTCGGTCTCGACGGGGGAGTGCCGGTGCGCGATCTGCGCGGCGAGCCGGCGACCTCCTTCGACGCCTGAGCGCGATCGCCGACGTCCAACCCGTGATCAATGCGCAGAAATTACCTGAGGCTGCCCTAATATCGACCGGGTGTCGTCGATCACAGTCAAGAAGAAGTGCTGCAAGAGCGACCCGCGGTGCAAGAAGTGTCCGGTTGTGTTGCACCGCTTGACCATGCTCGGACACGCGGAGAAGGTCGGCTCCCGCAAGTACGAGATGCTGTCGAAGCCGAAGAAGAAGGTGGCCAAGTCGGTGCGCGCCCGCTGAGGTGCGGCCCGTTAGCCTGACCGCATGACCTTGCGCGTAACCGAGTGCTCCGATCGAGCCGAATGGGACGACCTCCTCGACCGCACCGGGGGACACCCCCTGCAGTTGTGGGGCTGGGGTGAGCTGAAGTCACGCTACGAGTGGAGCGCCGACCGGCTCGTGGTCGGTGACGGTGACGAGGTTGTCGGCTCGGCGCAGGTGCTGCACCGCAAGCTGCCACAACCGTTCCGCAGCCTGTCCTACATTCCGCGCGGTCCGCAGGTGAGCGACGAGGCGCGCCGTGCCGAGGTGCTCGATGCCCTCGCCGACTGGGTGAAGGCCCACCGCAAGCCGATCGCGCTGTCGATCGAGCCCGACTGGGAGGCCGGCTACTCGCCGATGCCGAAGGGCACCGACGACGAAGCGCTGGCACAGCTGCGCCGCGCTGACGACCCCCAGTGGTTGCGCGACATTGCCGCGCACGGTTTTTCGCCCAGCGACAACACGGGGCTCATCCCGCGCACGCTGGTGGTCGACTGCAGCCAGGACGACGACGCGCTGATGAAGGGTTTCGGGTCGAGCACCCGACAGAACGTCCGCAAGTCGTTCAAGGCCGAGAACGTCCGGTTCGGGCTGGTCGAGACCGAGGCCGACCTCGATCAGGTGCTGGCGATCAACCACGAGACCGCCCGCCGGGCCGAGTTCGCGGTGCACAGCGACGACTACCACCGCGGCATCCGTGACCTCATGGGCGACCGGTCGCAGCTCATCGCGGCGTGGGAGGGCGACCAGGTGGTCGCGTTCGTCTGGCTGGTCGTCTCGGCGACCACCGCGTTCGAGCTGTACGGCGGCGTGAACGAACGCGGCATGAAGCTGCGGCTCAACTACGGCCTGAAGTTCTACGCGATGCAGCACGTGCGGGAGCAGGGCGTCACCCGCTACGACGTCAACGGTCTGCTGAACGACGGCATCAGCGACTTCAAACGACAGTTTGCCAAGCACGAGAACATGCTCATCGGCACCTGGGACCGTCCGCTGTCGCCGCTCTACCCGGCCTTCGCCAAGGCGCTGCCGAAGGTGCGCACGGTGCTGAAGAAGGGTGTGCCGCAGGCGAAGTCGGCGATCAAGGACCCGAAGGGGGCGCTCGCGAAGCTGCGTCGCGAGTGAGCTGACCTGCCGCATGCAAAGAGCGCCGCGAAACCTCGCGGCGCTCTTTGCGTTTTCCAGGTGCCTGCGCGACTACTTGCCCTTCTCGGCTGCCGCGTAGGCGGCCCCGACGATGCCGGCAGCGTTCTCCAGCTTCGCCGGCACGATCGGGGTGCGGATGTCGAGCAGCGGCAAGAACTTCTCGTGCTTCTTCGAGACACCACCACCGACGACGAAGAGGTCGGGCCACAGCAGGTTCTCCAGCGCGGAGTAGTACTTCTGCAGTCGCTTGGCCCACTTCTCCCACGACAGGTCCTTGGCCTCGCGCACGCTGTCGGCGGTGCGGGTCTCGGCGTCGTGGCCATCGACCTCGATGTGCCCGAACTCCGAGTTCGGCACCAGCACACCGTTGTTCAGCAGGGCGCTGCCGATGCCGGTGCCGAGGGTGGTCATCACGACCAGGCCGCTCTGGTCCTTGGCGGCGCCGTAGTGCAACTCGGCGACGCCGGCCGCATCGGCGTCGTTGAGCACGACGACCTGGCGGCCGAGCTTGTCCTCGAGCATCTTGGTCACGTCGGTGTCGATCCAGGACTTGTCGATGTTGGCTGCGGTCTTCACGACGCCGTGCATCACGACGGCCGGCACCGTGATGCCGATCGGCTGGTCCTTGGTCGAGTCGGCGAAGTGCTCGGCGATCTGACCGATGACCTCGATCACAGCGTCCGGGGTGGACGGGTCGGGGGTCTCGATGCGCAGGCGGTCAGCCGCGAACTCGCCCTTGTCGAGGTCGACGGGCGCCCCCTTGATGCCACTGCCGCCCACGTCGATGCCGAGCGGGTAGGTCTTGGCCATGTTCGAATCTCCTTGATCGATAACGAATTCGGTCGTCGGTTGGTGCGTTGCGTGCGCCTGGTCGGCGCGGTCAGGGAAGGGTCAGGATCTCCGGGCCCTCGTCGGTCATCAACACGGTGTGCTCGAACTGCGCGCACCACGACTTGTCCTTGGTGGTCACCGTCCACCCGTCGTCCCACAGATCCCAATCGGCACCGCCGAGCGTGATCATCGGCTCGACGGTGAACGTCATCCCTGGCTCGATCACGTCGTCGTAGGCGGGGGCGGCGTCGTAGTGGGGCACGATGAGGCCGGAGTGGAAGCTGGTGCCGATGCCGTGCCCGGTGTAGTCGCGCACCACCCCGTAGCCGAACCGTGCCGCGTACTTCTCGATGACCCGTCCGACGACGTTGAACTGGCGGCCGGGCATCGCGGCTTTGATGCCGCGCAGCATCGCCTCCTGGGTGCGGTCGACGAGATCCTGCACCTGCGGCGAGACCTCGCCGACGGTGAAGGTGGCGCAGTTGTCGCCGTGCACCCCGCCGATGAAGGCGGTCACGTCGATCTTGACGATGTCGCCCTCCTCGAGCGGCAAGTCGTCGGGGATGCCATGACAGATGACCTCGTTCACGCTGGTGCACAACGATTTCGGGAAGCCGCGGTAGCCGAGGGTCGAGGGGTAGGCGTGGTGGTCCATGAGGAACTCGTGGCCGATGCGGTCGAGTTCGTCGGTGGTGACGCCGGGCTGGACGGCGGCTCCCGCGGCTTGCAGCGCCTGGGCGCCGAGGCGTCCGGCGATGCGCATCTTCTCGATCGTCTCCGCGTCCTTGACCTCCGAGCCGTCGAACTCCTTCGGGGCCGGCCGGTCGACGTACTCGGGCCGGGCGATCGACGCGGGCACCGCGCGCCGAGGGCTGATCGTTCCGGGGACCATCGGACTGCGAAGCGACATAGGGTGCAGCTTAGAACGAGCGGTCAACTGCACACGAAGGAGCGATGATGGCCTACTGGTACAACGTCAACACCGGTCAGATCGAGCAGGACGGCAACACCGACCCCAAGGACAACCTGATGGGTCCGTACCCCACCGAGGACGACGCCCGCGCCGCGATCGAGACCTCGCGCAAGAAGAACGAGCTGTGGGACGAGGAAGACCGGGAGTGGAAGGACGAGTGACGTCCACCCGGTGATGACGTGAGGGCGGTGCGCGCACGCACCGCCCTTACGCATATCCGGCGAACGCCGGCCGGCTATCCGCCGACTATTCCCGCCGCCGCAGGAAGGCGCGTCCGGCGATCGCGAGCAGGAACGCGGTGCCACCGGCGGCCACCGGCACGGTGAATCCGGCGTGCGGGTCGACGTTCTCGATCACCGTGCCGGAGATCGCGGAACCCGCGGCAATGCCGATCATGAGTCCGGTCAGCACGACGCTCATCGCCTCGTTGACCTGAGTGCCCGGAACGAGGCGCTGGGCGAGTTGCATCGAGATGATCAGCGTGGGCGCGGTCGCCGCGCCGGCGAACATCATCACGACCGCGATCGGCACGAGGTGTTCGGCGAGCAGGATCGGAGCCTCGAGCAGGAACATCGCGCCGGTGCCGACCACGAGCAGCGACGGCAGTGACCGCGACGGTTTGCGCCCACCGAACCAGAGTCCGGCGGCCGCGGAGCCGAGCGAGAACACGGCGACGACGAGGCCGGACGCCGACGGGTGGCCCTGGTCCTTCGCGACGGCGATCGCCGTCACTTCGTTCGAACCGAAGATGGCGCCGGTCATGAACAGCACGCAGGCGAGGATGACGATGCCCGGCACCCGCACCGCCAGCGACGTGTCGTGGTGCGCGGCGCCGTCGACCGGCGGCTCCGTGGTGCGCTCCGACAGCAAGACGAGGGTGCCGACGAGGTAGAGCAGCGTTGCAACGACGAGGCCGGCCTCCGGGAACCACAGGGTCGCCAGGCCGATCGCGAGGGCCGGGCCGAGCACGAACGACAGTTCGTCGACGACCTGCTCCAGCGACATCGCGCTGTGCTGTTGGTCGGGTTGGTTCCGCATCCGGTGCGCCCAGCGGGCGCGGGACAGCGTGCCGACGTTGGCGACCACGGTGGCCATCGCGTACGACACGAACAAGGTCCAGCGCGGCCACTGCAGACTCGAGGCGGCCACGAGCACCGCGCACCAGACGGCCGACCACGCCAGCAGGGGGTAGGTGATCCGTCGCTGGCCGTACCGATCGGTGAGCCGACCGGCGATGACAGCGGTCAGCGCGAGCACGACGAGACCGGTCGCCGACACCGCGCCGGCGAGCGCGAACGACCCGGTGCGGGTCGACACCATCGCCACCAGCGACATGCCGAACATCGCGCCGCCGAGCCGTCCGATCGAGGAGCCGGTCATGAACCGGCGGGTGGCGGGATCCTTCAGCAACGGGGTGTACGTCGATAGCACGCCGCCATCCCATCACCCCGGCCGCTCGCGCCGCTAATCAGCCGTGGCAGCGGCTCCAGTGAAAGATCGCTGCTGTCATGGCAACACCGATCTTTCACCGGAGCCGGCCTCGATCGACAGTACCGCCGGCCAGGCCGAGTGTGATGCATCGGATAGCTATAGGATTGGCGGCGAAACCGGCTCTGGTCGTACGGTGAGAGGCGATGACTACCTCAACTCCCGCGCTTGCGGTCACCCAGGCAAATGGTTCCTTCGAGACGATCTCGCTCGAGCGGCGCGACCTGCGCGACGACGACATCCTGATCGACATCAAGTTCGCCGGCATCTGCCACAGCGACATCCACACCGTCCGCCAGGAGTGGGGCGACATCACGTTCCCGATCACTCCCGGTCACGAGATCGCGGGCATTGTTGCCGCGGTCGGTGACGGCGTCACCAAGTACAAGGTGGGCGACCGCGTCGGCGTCGGCTGCATGGTCGACTCCTGCGGCGAGTGCGAGAACTGCAAGAACGACCACGAGCAGTTCTGCACCAAGCCGGCGGTCTTCACCTACAACTCCCTCAACTACGACGGCGAGCGCGCGCAGGGCGGCTACTCCCAGCAGATCGTCGTCACCGAGCGCTTCGCCTGCCGCATCCCCGACAGCCTCGAGCTCGACGTCGCGGCGCCGCTGCTGTGTGCCGGCATCACCACCTATTCGCCGCTGAAGCGGTGGGGTGCGCGGCCGGGCACGAAGGTCGGCATCGTCGGCGTCGGCGGCCTCGGCCACCTCGGCGTGCGCATCGCCTCCGCGATGGGTGCGCAGGTCTACGGCATCTCGCGCTCCATGGCCAAGGCCGAGGACTCCGAGAAGCTCGGTGCGGCCGGCCATATCGCCAGCTCCGACGCCGGAGCGTTCAAGGCCCACGCGCGCAGCTTCGACATCATCCTCAACACGGTGAGCGCCGACCTGCCGATGAACGACTACATGCGACTGCTCAAGCCGTTCGGTGTGATGGTCAACGTGGGTCTGCCCAGCGGTGGCTACGAGCTCTCGCCGCGTTCGTTCGGCGGCAACACCGCGATGGCCGGCTCGATGATCGGCGGCATCGCCGAGACCCAGGAGATGCTCGACTTCTGCGCCGAGCACGGCATCGGAGCGACGATCGAGAAGATCGCTGCGGCCGACGTCGACGCGGCCTACGAGCGGGTCGTGGCCGGTGACGTGCGCTACCGCGTCGTCATCGACACCGCGACGATCGGCGCGAACGCCTGAACGGTTCACCAATGGTGACGGACACAGCCGGCGCGGGTTTCGACCTGCGCCGGCTCGCCGTACCCGCCTACGGTCCGTCTCTGCTGTTCGGGCTCGCCGAGGGGGCGATCCTCCCGGTCGTCACGCTCACCGCGCTCGACCTCGGTGCGAGCGTGCCGGTGGCGGCGCTCATGGTGATGCTGACCTACGTCTCATCATTGATCTGCAACGTGCCGGCGTCGGTCATCACGCACCGGACGGGGGAGCGCAAGGCGATCGTCGGGGCGGCCGTGCTCGGCGCGCTCTCGGGCGTGATCTGTTGGGGCGCAACGCAGTTGTGGCATCTCGTCGTCGGGGTGTTGGTGTTCGGTGCGGCGGCTTCGGTGTTCATGCTCGCCCGCCAGAAGTACCTCACCGAGGCGGTGCCGGTCGCGTACCGCGCCCGCGCGCTCTCGACGCTCGGCGGCGTGATGCGGGTCGGTGTGTTCGCCGGCCCGTTCCTCGGCGCCGCCGCCATTTCGCAATGGGGGCTGCGCTCGGCCTATCTGATCTGCGCCGTCGCGCTGGCTCTCGCCGGCGTGCTCGGCGCGAGCCTGCCCGACCTGGAAGTGACCGAGGCGGTCGCGCACGCGAAGGTGACCGTGCGGGACGTTTTGCACGACCATGCGCGGGTGTTCGCCACCGTCGGCCTCGGCGTCGTCCTGATCTGCGCGGTGCGGGCCTCCCGGCAGGCGGTCATCCCCCTGTGGGCCGAACACCTCGGGCTGAGCGCCGGCCACGCGTCGATCGTCTACGGCATCGCAGGCGGCGTCGACATGCTCGTCTTCTACCCGGCGGGCAAGGTGATGGACGTGCGCGGCCGCCGGTGGGTGACCGTGCCGTCGATGGTGGTGATGGGTCTGTCGCTGCTCGCCATCCCGCTGACGTCCGGGGCGGTCAGCCTCACCGTGGTCTCGTGCATCCTCGGGTTCGGCAACGGCATCGGGGCCGGCATGGTGATGACGCTCGGCGCCGACTACTCACCCGACATCGGCCGCGCGCAGTTCCTCGGCATCTGGCGTGAGCTGTCCGACCTGGGGGCGGTGGGTGGACCGGCGTTGCTCTCCGGTGTCACTGCTGCAGTTGCCCTCGGCCCGGCCATCGCCGCGACCGGTGTCGTCGGGCTGGTGGCCGCCGGAGTGCTCTGGAAGTACGTTCCGGCCAGGCCCGGCGCGCGGACCTGACCGGAACGAGGCTGCTGCGCGTTACTCGGCGAAGGAGTGCTCCGCCGCCGGGAACGTGCCCGACTCGACGTCCTGCTTGTACTCCTGCGCCGCGCGCAGCAGCTCGCCGCGCAGGTCGGCGTAGCGCTTGACGAACCGCGGTGCCTTGCCGCCGCGCAGGCCGGCGAAGTCCTGCCAGACCAGCACCTGGCCGTCGCAGTCGACTCCGGCCCCGATGCCGATCGTCGGGATGCGCAGCGCCTTGGTCACCTCGGCCGCGACCGGCGCGGGCACCATCTCCATCACGATCGAGAACGCGCCGGCGTCCTGCAGCGCGCGCCCGTCGGCGATCATCTTCGCGGCCGCCTCGCCCCGTCCCTGCACCCGGTAGCCACCGAGGTTGTGCTCGCTCTGCGGGGTGAACCCGATGTGCGCCATCACCGGGATGCCGGCGTCGGTCAACGCTTTCACCAACGGCACCATCGGGGCGCCGCCCTCCAGCTTCACGGCGTGCGCACGACCCTCCTTCATCAACCGGACGGCGGAGTCGAACCCCTGCTGGATGCTGCCGCCGTACGTGCCGAACGGCATGTCGGCAACGACCATCGCGTACTTCGCGGCGCCGCTGACCGCGCGTACCAGCGGAATGAATTCGTCGAGGGTCAGCGGCAGGGTCGTCTCGTAACCGAAGACGTTGTTGCCGGCGGAGTCGCCGACCAGCAGCACTGGCACACCGGCTTCGTCGAAGATCTCGGCGGAGTACTGGTCGTACGCGGTCAGCATCGCGAACCGCTCGCCCTTCTGCTTCATCTGCTGCAGGTGGACGGTGCGGGTGCGTCGGCGGGGCGCGGCCGCAGGCGCTGCGGCCTGGTCGGTCGATGTGGCCTGGTCGCTCGATGCGGGACGTCCTCCGCCGTACGGTGCGGGCTCTTCGCTCATGGCCGAAAGGCTAGTCCCGCGCGTGGCCCGCTCGGCCCGGCGGGGGCTCACCCCCTCGAGTGAGACGTTCCAAGACAAACGTAAAGGTTTGTTAAAGAATTGTTCAGGTTTCTTCGTCAGGCGATGATTTGGGGCCAAACTTCCCGGTGACCGGGCTCACCCCGCTGCCCGGCACCCCCTGGAGGAAACGTGAACCGACGCATGCTCGGTGCCCTCGCCGGCACCACCGCTGCACTGACCGCCATCGCCGGTGGCGGTTCGGCGGCAGCAAACCCCGCCACCGGAAAGTCCGTGGCCGCGACGACCGTCGTCGACGCTGCGGCGAAGGCGCGCCCCGACAACCTGCCCGACCCGATGCAGGACGCGCAGGCGCAGCTGCGCGACGCTGCCGTCAAGCAGGTCGTCGCCGGCACGGCCAAGGTCAAGACGATCAACGGCAAGCGCGTCGTCGAGATGAAGGCGCCCAAGGCCGCCAAGAACGGCAAGGCCGCGCAGAAGGGCAAGTACGTCCAGTACGACGTCAACCGCGAGGCCTCGATCTTCACGATCCTGGCCGAGTTCGGTAACCAGACCATGCCGGTGCAGGGCGGCACCGCCGGCCCGCAGGCCGGTCAGATCGCCGAGCCCGACCGCACCAAGGACAACAGCACCTACTGGGAGCCGAAGTTCGACCGCGCGCACTACTTGAACATGATCACCGGCTCGGGCGAGTCGATGAAGTCGTTCTACAAGGCGCAGTCGCAGGGTCGGTTCAACGTCACCGGTGACGTCAGCGACTGGGTCACCGTGCCCTACAACGAGGCTCGCTACGGCCACAACCCGGTCGCGGGTGACGGCACCACCGAGGCCGGAGGCTACTGGAGCTTCATCCGCGACACCCTGACCGCTTGGTACAACGCTCAGAAGGCTGCCGGCAAGACCGACGCGCAGATCAAGACCTACCTTCAGCAGTTCGACAAGTGGGACCGCAACGACTACGACGGCGACGGCAACTTCGACGAGCCCGACGGTTACATCGACCACTTCCAGGCGATCCACGCCGGTGAGGGTGAGGAAGCCGGTGGCGGCGCGCAGGGCGAGGACGCCATCTGGTCGCACCGCTGGGCCGTGCAGTCCGGCACCGGCAGCACCGGTCCGGGCGCGAACAAGGCCGGCGGTGTGCAGATCGGCAACACCGGCATCTGGGTGCGCGACTACACCACCGAGCCGGAGAACGGTGGCCTCGGTGTGTTCACCCACGAGTTCGGCCACGACCTCGGTCTGCCCGACCTCTACGACACCCAGGGCGGCGACAACAGCACCGGCTTCTGGACGCTGATGAGCGGCGGTTCGTGGCTCGGCAACGGCAAGAACGGCATCGGCACGACCCCGGGCTACATGGGCGCGTGGGAGAAGATCTTCCTCGGCTGGGCCGACGTGAAGACCGTGCAGTACGCCAAGGGCACCAGCCAGACCATCACCACCGGTCCGGCCGACCTCGACGACAAGAAGCTCCCGCAGGCTGTCGCAGTCTCCCTGCCAAACAAGAAGGTGGTCACCAACTACAACACGCCGAAGACCGGCACGATGGAGTGGTGGAGCGGTCGTGGTGACGACCTCAGCAACTCGCTCACCCGCGACATCGACCTGACCGGCGCGACCACCGCCTCGGTCTCGGCCGCGATCGCGTACGACATCGAAGAGGGCTACGACTACCTGAACTTCCAGGTGTCGACCGACGGCGGCACCACCTGGACCGACGTCGCAGCGCCGCTCACCGGCAAGAACATGACCTGGACGACCAATTCGGTCGACCTGTCGGCGTACAAGGGGCAGAAGATCAAGTTCCGCTTCAACTACCTGACTGACGGTGGCGTGAACGAGGCCGGTGCCTTCATCGACGACATCGTGACCACGGTGAACGGTGTGGCTTCGGCGCCGGAGGGTGCCGAATCGGCCACCTCCGACTGGACCGCCAAGGGCTTCTCGCGGATCAACGGCACCACCTCGGTGGACGTGGCGCAGTTCTACCTGGCCGAGTACCGCCGGTACTCCGGTTACGACACCGGCCTGAAGACCGGTCCGTACAACTTCGGCTTCGGCAACACCCGTCCTGACTGGGTGGAGTACTTCCCCTATCAGGACGGTCTGCTGATCACCTACAGCGACGGCCAGTACACCGACAACAACACGTCGGTGCACCCCGGCGGTGGCCAGGTGCTGCCGGTCGACGCCAACCCGGCGAACATGAAGTTCTCCGACGGTGTGAAGGTCGGCAACCGCCGTCAGCCGTACGACGCGACCTTCAGCACGCAAAAGCGTGACGCGATCACCCTGCACCGCAACGGTGTTCCGACCACGTTCCCGTCGAAGCCGGGAGTGAGCACGTTCGACGACAGCGACCCGAACCGCTACTACGACCCGACGAACCCGTGGGCGTCGACCAAGGTCGCGGGCTCGGGCACGACGATCACGGTGCAGAACCAGGCGGCCGCCTCGATGAAGCTGGTCATCTCGTTCAAGTGATCTGAATCCGTCTCGGAGACTCCGAGAAGCGAGGCCCCGGGTGTTCGTCACCCGGGGCCTCGTGCGTCGCCGAAACAACGAGTAGGGGAGTAGGGCAAGATCGGACCATGGATCGGCAACAGGAATTCGTGCTGCGCACCATCGAGGAACGCGACATCCGGTTCGTTCGCGTGTGGTTCACCGACGTGCTCGGCACGTTGAAGTCGGTGGCGGTCGCGCCGGCCGAGCTCGAGGGCGCCTTCTCCGAGGGCATCGGCTTCGACGGCAGTTCGATCGAGGGCCTGGCCCGCGTCTACGAGGCCGACATGCTGGTGCGTCCGGACGCCTCGACCTTCCAGGTGCTGCCGTGGCGCGGTGAGCGTCCGGGCACCGCGCGGATGTTCGCCGACATCCGGCTGCCCGACAACTCCCCGAGCGCGGCCGACCCGCGCAGCGTGCTGCGGCGTGCGCTCGGCAAGGCGGCCGAGAAGGGCCTCACCTTCTACACCCACCCCGAGATCGAGTTCTACCTGTTCAAGAAGGACCTCTCGGTGACGGGTGAGCCGGTGCCGGTCGACCAGGCGGGATTCTTCGACCACGTGCCGCAGGGCACCGGGCACGACTTCCGCCGCGCCGCGATCTCGATGCTGGAGACGATGGGCATCTCGGTGGAGTTCAGCCACCACGAGTCGGGCCCGGGCCAGAACGAGATCGACCTGCGCTACGCCGACGCGCTGTCGACGGCCGACAACATCATGACCTTCAAGACGGTGGTGAAGGAGGTCGCGCTCGAGCGTGGCATCTTCGCCTCGTTCATGCCGAAACCCCTCGCCCACCAGCCGGGTTCAGGCATGCACACGCACGTCTCGCTGTTCGACGGCGACAGCAACGCCTTCTACGAGCCGGGTGCGCCCTACCAGTTGTCGCAGACCGCGCGGCGGTTCATCGCGGGCGTGCTGCGGCACGCACCGGAGATCTCCGCGGTGACCAACCAGTGGGTCAACTCCTACAAGCGCCTCTGGGGCGGTGCGGAGGCGCCGGCGCACGTCTGTTGGGGGCACAACAACCGCAGCGCGATGGTGCGGGTGCCGATGTACAAGCCGCTCAAGGGCGCCTCGACCCGCGTCGAGATCCGCTCCCTCGACCCGGCCTGCAACCCCTACCTGGCCTACTCGCTCATCCTCGCGGCCGGTATGCGCGGCATGGAGCAGGAGTACGAGCTGCCGCCGGAGGCCGAGGACGACGTCTGGAACCTCACCGACCGCGAACGCCGGGCGATGGGCATCGAACCGCTGCCGGCGTCGCTCGATCATGCGATCCACCTCATGGAGGAGAGCGAACTGGTCGCCGAGACCCTCGGTGAGCACGTCTTCGACTTCTTCCTGCGCAACAAGAAGGCCGAGTGGGCCGCGTATCGCGAGCAGGTGACCGCGTTCGAGCTCGAGCAGTACCTCTTCCGCCTGTGAGTGTCAGTGCCGCTGCCCTGACCCGCGCCGGATTCCTCGACCCGACGCGCTCGCTCGACCTGCTCGGGCAGTTGTCCGAATGGGACGTCGACGCGCTCGTGGCGCCGCTGGCCGAGGTCGCCGACCCCGACGGCGCGGCGCTCGGTCTGGTGCGCCTGTACGAGCAGCTCACGCCGTCCGACCGCGCCGCACTCGGGCAGGTGCTCGCCGACGACGGTGAGCCCCGACGCCGGGTGGTCGGCCTGATCGGCGCGTCCGTCGCCCTGACCGACGCGCTCGTGCGCCGTCCGGAGCAGTGGCGAGACGTCGCCGAGGCGAGCATCGACGACGAATCCACCCTGCGCGCAGCGATTTCGGACGAGGTCGGCACGAGCGTCGGCGACGAGGCCCGCGACCTGTTGCGGGTCGCCTACCGGCGCCAGTTGATGCGCATCGCCGCGGTCGACGTCAGTGGCGACTCGATCGAGCAACTGCCCGTCGTCGCACAGGCGCTCGCCGAACTCGCCGGGGCCGCCTTGCAGACGGCCCTCGACATCGCCGCGCGCGAATACAACGACAGCGACAAATGTCGACTCACGGTGATCGCCATGGGCAAATGCGGCGCCCGTGAGCTCAACTACATCTCCGACGTCGACGTGATCTTCGTGGCCGAGCCGGCCGACGGTGCCGACGAGGACGAAGCGCTCGCCGTCGCGACGCGGCTGGCGACCGACCTCATGCGCATCTGCAGCGCGTCGACCGCCGAAGGCAGCCTGTGGGAGGTCGACGCCGCGTTGCGCCCGGAAGGCAAGCAGGGTCCGCTGGTGCGCACCGTCGCCAGCCACAAGCAGTACTACGAGCGGTGGGCCAAGACCTGGGAGTTCCAGGCGCTGCTCAAGGCACGACCGGTCGCCGGCGACTTCGACCTCGGCCAGGACTACCTCGACGTCATCCAGCCGATGGTCTGGCAGGCGGCCCACCGGGAGAACTTCGTCGAAGACGTGCAGGCCATGCGTCGCCGGGTCGAACAACACGTGCCGGCGGGCGAAGCCGCCCGACAGATCAAGCTCGGTCCGGGCGGGCTGCGCGACATCGAATTCAGCATGCAGTTGCTGCAGTTGGTGCACGGCCGCACCGACCAGCGACTGCGGTTGCGCAGCACCCTCGCTGCGATCGACGCGCTGTCGAACCGCGGCTACATCGGCCGCACCGACGCCAACAAGCTCGACCAGGCCTACCGCACGCTGCGCGCGATGGAGCATCGCATCCAGTTGGCGAAGATGAAGCGCACCCACCTGATGCCGACCTCGGACGCCGACCGCCGCCGGGTCGGGCGCGGGCTGGGTTTCCGGGCCGACGCCGAGACCGAGATCGAGAAGCTGTGGCGCAGCCAGTCGCGCGAGGTGCGCCGGTTGCACGAGAGCATCTTCTACCGCCCGCTGCTGAGCGCCGTCGCGCGACTGTCCGACGACGACGCCCGCCTCAGCACCGAGAGCGCGACCGATCGGCTCAGCGCGCTCGGTTACCGCGACGCGAAGGGCGCGATCCGGCATCTCGAGGCGCTCACGTCCGGCGTCAGCCGGCGCGCCGCGATCCAGCGCACCCTGCTGCCGGTGATGTTGCAGTGGTTCGCCGAGGAGGCCGATCCCGATCTCGGACTCCTCACCTTCCGCAAGATCAGCGAGGCGCTCGGCACCAGCCCGTGGTACCTGCGGATGCTGCGCGACGAAGGCAGCGCCGCCGAGACCCTCGCGCGGGTGCTGGCCACCAGCCGATTCGTGTCCGGGCTGCTCGAGCGGGCGCCGTCCGCCGCCGCGCTGGTGGGGGACAAGGACGCGTTGGTGCCGCTCGGCCGCGACGCGATCATGACCGCGATGAAGTCGGCCGCCTCCCGTCAGGACGACGAGGAGAAGGCGGTGGTCGGGTTGCGCGCGACAAGGCGCACCGAACTCATCCGCATCGCGATCGCCGACCTGTCGGGCGACCTCGACACCGACGGCGTCGAGGAGGCGCTCACCGCGCTCACGGCCGCGACGCTGCACGTCACCCTCGGCATCGCCGTCCGCGCCGTGGAGAAGGAGAGCGGTGCTCGCCTGCTCACTCGCATCGCGATCATCGGCATGGGGCGGCTCGGCGGCCGGGAGTGCGGCTACAGCAGCGACGCCGACGTGATGTTCGTGCACGAGCCGGCCCAGGGCGCCGACCCGGCCAAGGCGCAGGCGCAGGCCGAGACGGTCATCGGGTTCATCCGCAAGCACCTCGGGTCGACCGGACCCGACCCGGGGCTGGAGGTCGACGCCTCGCTGCGTCCGGAGGGAAAGGCCGGGCCGCTGGTGCGCACGCTGGAGTCGTACGCCGCCTACTACGACCGGTGGTCGGAGGGTTGGGAGGCGCAGGCCTTGCTGCGCGCGACCCCGATCGCCGGCGATGCCGAGCTCGGACGGCGGTTCACCGAACTCATCGACCCGCTGCGGTATCCCGAAGGCGGCATCAGCGACAAGGCGGTGCGGCAGATCCGCACCCTCAAGGCGCGGATGGAAGCCGAACGGATCCCGCGCGGCGGCGACCGCAAGCGGCACTTCAAGCTGGGGCACGGCGGGCTCTCCGATGTCGAGTGGACCGTGCAACTGCTGCAGTTGGAGCACGCCGCCGCGATTCCGCAGTTGCGGCACCCCGGCACGATGACGCCGCTACGGGTCCTGGCCGAACACGGACTGATCAACGAGGACGACGCCGACCACCTGCGGCAGTCGTGGACCCTCGCCTCCCAGTTGCGCAACGCGTCCGTGCTGTGGCGGGGGCGCCCGGTCGACAGCCTGCCGAGCGACCTGACCGACGCCAACGGCATCGCCCGGGTGATGCGCTGGCCGGTCGGCAGCGGCGGACAACTGTCGGAGCGTTACCTGCGCGCGGCTCGCAAGGCCCGCGGGGTGGTGGAAGAGATCTTCTACGGCGAGAGCCCGAAGGATCGGCACTGGGATCCGAACCCGACCCGCTGAGCTCGGTTCGGGGGCTGCCGGTGGTGTTCGGCAATGTGGACGCGACGACCATCACTCGGACGGTGTTCGTAAACTGAGGTCCGTGCTTTCCCGAATCGATCTGCGCGGCGCGGCGTTGTCCGACCTGGACGCCCGCGGCCTGCGCGCCACCTTGCCCCGTGCCGAGTTCGACGTCGAGGCCGCGCTGGACGCGCTGCGACCGATCTGCGAGCACGTCGAGCATGGGGGAGAGCAGGCGCTGCTGGAGCTGGGGGAGAAGTTCGACGGGGTGCGCCCGCCGTCGCTGCGGGTGCCGCAGGAGGTGCTCGACGCCGCCCTCGCCGACCTCGACCCGGCGGTGCGTGCCGCGCTCGAGGAGTCGATCCGGCGTGCGCGCCTCGTGCACTCCGATCAGCGTCGGCAGACGGTGACCACCCAGGTCGCCCCGGGCGGCAGCGTGACCGAGAAGTGGATCCCGGTCGACCGCGTTGGGCTTTATGTGCCCGGCGGCAAGGCCGTCTACCCCAGCAGCGTCGTGATGAACGTCGTTCCGGCACAGCTCGCCGAGGTCGGGTCGATCGCGGTCGCCAGCCCGCCGCAGCGGGACAACGGCGGCTACCCGCACCCTACGATCCTCGCCGCCTGCGCCCTGCTGGGTGTCGACGAGGTCTACGCCGCCGGCGGCGCCCAGGCCGTGGCGATGTTCGCGTACGGCGCCCGCGACGCCGACGGTGCCACCGTGTGCGAGCCGGCAACCCTGGTGACCGGCCCGGGCAACATCTACGTCGCCGCGGCCAAGCGCCTGCTCAAGGGGCTGATCGGCATCGACGCCGAGGCCGGCCCCACCGAGATCGCGATCCTGGCCGACGGCACGGCAGACCCCGAGTTGGTGGCGGCCGACCTCATCAGTCAGGCCGAGCACGACGAACTCGCCGCCTCGGTGCTCGTCACCGATTCGACCGAGTTGGCCGACGCCGTCGATGTCGCGCTGGCGCGGCGTGCTGCCGCCACGAAGCACCACGAGCGGGTCGACGTCGCGCTGCGCGGTCGCCAGTCGGGCACGGTGCTCGTCGACGACGTCGACGCGGGCCTGCGGGTCGTCGACGCCTACGCCGCCGAGCACCTCGAGATCCAGACCGCCGACGCTGCGGCTGTGGCCGCCCGGGTGCGCAACGCAGGTGCGATCTTCGTCGGCTCGTTCGCCCCGGTGAGCCTCGGCGACTACGCCGCCGGCTCCAACCACGTGCTGCCCACCGGTGGATGCGCCTGCCACTCCAGCGGCCTGTCGGTGCAGTCGTTCCTGCGCGGTGTGCACATCGTCGACTACTCACGCGACGCTCTCGCGGAGGTCGCTGACACCGTTGTCACGCTTGCGAATTCGGAAGATCTTCCGGCGCACGGCGAGGCCGTCACCGCGCGTTTCGAGGGCGACCGATGAGCGAGTTGCAGCGCCTGTTGCGCGAAGATCTGCGCGGTCGCACCGCCTACGGTGCCCCGCAACTCGAGGTGCCGGTCGCGCTCAACACCAACGAGTCGTCGTACGGCGTGCCGGCCGACGTGGTCGCCGCCATCGTCGAGCGCGTCGAGGCCGTCGCGGGGTCGCTGAACCGGTACCCCGACCGCGAGTTCACGACGCTGCGCGCCGACCTCGCCGAGTACCTCACGACCACCACCGGCGTCGATGTGCCGGTCGAGCAGGTCTGGGCCGGCAACGGTTCGAACGAGGTGCTGCAGCACATCGTGCAGGCCTTCGGTGGGCCTGGCCGGATCGCGCTCGGTTTCACCCCCTCCTACTCGATGCACCCGATCATCTCCCGGGTGGCCGGCACCACCTGGGTCGACGGTCTGCGCAGCGCCGACCCGTCCGACCCTGCCCAGCCTGCCGACCGGGCCGCGCGTCCGGCTCAGACCCGGTTCGACGTCGACACCGACCTCGCCGTTGCGCAGTGCCGGGAGCACGACCCGCACGTGGTGTTCCTGACCTCACCCAACAACCCGACCGGCACGGCACTCGACCTCTCGGTGGTCGAGGCGGTCTACGAGGCGGCGCCCGACGCGATCGTCGTGGTTGACGAGGCCTACGCCGAATTCGCGCGGCCGGGCACACCGAGCGCGCTCACCCTGCTGGCCGGACGCCCGCGCCTGGTCGTCACCCGCACCATGTCGAAGGCCTTCGCGTTCGCAGGTGTGCGGCTCGGTTACCTGGCGGCCGACCCCGAACTCGTCGACATCCTGCGACTCGTGCGCATGCCCTACCACCTGTCGTCGGTGACCCAGGCCGTCGCCTGCGCCGCACTGGAGCACCGCACCGCGATGCTCGCGATGGTCGAGGCGATCAAGGCCGAGCGCGACCGCCTCGTCGACGGATGCGCCGCGCTCGGGCTCGACCCGGTGCCCAGCGACGCCAACTTCGTGCTCGTCGGCGGGTTCGACGACGCCGCCGCGACCTGGCAGGCTCTGCTCGACCAGGGCGTGCTCGTGCGCGACGTCGGCATTGCGCACCACCTGCGCATCACCGCCGGCACACCGTCCGAGACCGACGCCGTCCTGGCCGCGCTCGCCGCCGTCCAGACCGCCACACCCCGTCAGGAGACCGCATGACTTCGGTTCAGGCGCAACCGTATTCGCCGCAGCCCAATCGTGTTGCCGAGTTGTCCCGCAAGACCTCCGAGAGCTCGGTGGAGGTGCGTGTCGACCTCGACGGCACCGGCCGCGCCGACATCTCGACCGGCGTGCGGTTCTACGACCACATGCTCGAGAGCCTGGCGAAGCACTCGCTCATCGACCTCACCGTGAAGACCGTCGGCGATGTCGACGTCGACGCCCACCACAGCGTCGAGGACACCGCGATCCTGCTCGGTCAGGCGGTGCGCGAGGCGCTGGGCGACAAGACCGGCATCAGCCGGTTCGGCGACGCCACGGTGCCGCTCGACGAGGCGCTCGTGCAGGCCGTCGTCGACGTCGCCGGACGCCCCTACTTCGTGCACGAGGGCGAGCCCGAAGGTCAGATCTACGCGATCATCGGCGGCAACTACACCGGCTCGCTGACCCGCCACGTGCTGGAGAGCTTCGCCTACCACGCCGGCATCGCGCTGCACGTGCGTGTGCTGTCGGGTCGCGACCCCCACCACATCGTCGAGACCCAGTTCAAGGCCGTGGCCCGTGCGCTGCGCGCGGCCGTCGCCCGTGACCCGCGGGTGCAGGGCGTGCCGAGCGCCAAGGGCGTGCTGTGAACCGATGACCGACACCCTTCCGGGCGTTCTCCTGCTGCATGCCGACGCCAAGCTCGCCGACGCGTGGGTGCGGCGTGGGGTCGTGCCCAGTTACGTGGTGCCGTTGCCGGGATGGACGGCGATCGTGCCCGCCGATCACACCCAGTTGGGCGCGCCGTACGACGACTCGCTGACCGTGCTGGCGAACCGTCCGGTGCCGACCCGGTTGCGAACCGCGTTGGGTTTCTTCGTGATCGGCGACATCGCGGTGGTCTCCGCACAGACCCGGGGTTCGCGGTCGACGCCCCGGATGCTGAGCTGGGCGCCCGGTCACGGCGCCGACGAGATGCCCGGCTTCCCGACGCTGAAGGTGGGGCAGTTGGCCGAGGCGGCCGGTCTGCACGAGGGGGATGTGCGTGCGGTGACCCGCGTGCTCGGCGCCCGCACCGGACGACCGGTCGAGCGACTGCAGGAACTGATGAAGGTGCTCGCGTTGCCGGGGGCGGCGATGCTGCGCGGCGAAGGTGTGAAGTCGGACCTCGAGGCGGTGCTGGTCGAGCCCGACAAGAGCGCCGTCGGTCACTTCGAGAAGGTGGCCCGCGACGAGGACGACATGCGCGCCGAACTGCGGGAACACTCATGACCAAGGTGGTCGTGCTCGACTACGGCAGCGGCAATGTGCGCTCGGTGGTGCGGATGCTCGAACGCATCGGTGCCGACGTCGACCTCAGCGCCGACCCCGACGCCGTCCGCAACGCCGACGGGCTCTACGTGCCCGGTGTCGGCAACTTCCACGCCTGCATGGCAGGACTCAACGCGGTCGACGGTGGCGCGCTGATCGGTGCGCGGCTGGCCGCCGGACGCCCCGTGCTCGGTGTCTGCGTCGGCTACCAGGTGCTGTTCGACGGCAGTGTCGAGCCCGCGCGCGCCCAACTGCCCGGGCTCGGGCTCTGGCCCGGCACCGTCGCTCGACTGACCGCCGATGTCGTGCCGCACATGGGCTGGAGCGAGGTGACCGCCGCAGCCGGCAGCCGCCTGCTCGACGGGCTCGACGGCGAACGGTTCTACTTCGTGCACTCCTACGCGCCGCCGCGCTGGCGGGGCGCGTCCGATGCCGTTGTCAGCACGGCTACCCACGGCGACCCGTTCGTCGCGGCCGTCGAGGCCGGCGTGCTCGCCGGCACCCAGTTCCACCCGGAGAAGTCCGGGGACGCCGGTGCGCAGCTCCTGCGCAACTGGTGTGATTCGTTGTGAGACAGGTGAACCCGATGACCGAAAGCCCCCGCCTCGAACTTCTGCCCGCCGTCGACGTGGTCGACGGACGTGCCGTGCAGCTGGTGCAGGGGGTGGCCGGCAGCGGCGGTGAGTTCGGCGACCCTTGGTTGGCGGCGAAGGGCTGGCAGGACCAGGGTTCGGAGTGGCTGCACCTCGTCGACCTCGACGCGGCGTTCGGCCGCGGCAGCAACCACGAACTGCTCGCCTCGATCGTGCAGCGGCTCGACATCAAGGTCGAGCTGTCCGGTGGCATCCGTGATGCCGAGACGCTCGAGCGGGCCCTGGCCAGTGGCTGCCGGCGGGTCAACCTCGGCACGGCGGCGCTGGAGAACCCGGAATGGACCGCGCAGGCGATCGCGGAGCACGGCGACCGGGTGGCCGTCGGCCTCGACGTGCGCGGCACCACCCTCGCGGCCCGCGGCTGGACCAAGGAGGGCGGCGACCTCTACGAGACGCTCGAACGGCTCGATCGTGAGGGCTGTGCCCGCTACGTCGTCACCGACGTCGCCAAGGACGGCATGATGCAGGGCGCCAATATCGCTCTGCTGCAAGACGTCTGCTCCCGCACCGACCGCCCGGTGGTCGCGTCCGGTGGGGTGTCGACGCTGGACGACGTGCGTGCGATCCGTGAGCTCGTGCCGGCCGGCGTGGAGGGCGCGATCGTCGGCTCGGCGCTCTACAAGGGTGCGTTCACGCTGCCCGAGGCACTCGACGTCGCCGGTCGCCCGTGACGTCCGAGGAACACACCGACTCCGCCGGGCAGACCTGGCAGGGGCGGCAGGTCACCGACACAGGGTTCGGCGGCGACGACGGGTCGGCCGACCCGGCGGTGGCCGCGGCCCTCGCCGGTGATGACGAGGTCGCACTGGTGCGTATCCTCGCCGGCGCCCGGTTCCTCGTGCCGATCGTCGCCGACGCGACCGAGGTCGTGCAGGACGGCGGCTTGCACGCCGACAAGGCCGCCGACATGGCCGTCGCGGTGCTCGTGGCTCCCGACGGCACCCGCGCGCTGCCGGTGTTCACCTCGATGGATTCCCTGCACGCCTGGGACCCCGCAGCACGTCCGTCGCCGGTGACGGCCGATCGCGCCGCGCAAGCGGCGGTGAGCGAACGTGCCGACGTGATCGTCGTCGACGTGGCCGGTCCGACGACCGTCGCGTTGCGGCCGAGCATGGTGTGGGCCCTTGCCATGCAACGGGATTGGTTGCCGGCACACGACGACCCGCAGGTTGTGTCGGCCGTCGCGCGGGCGGCCGCCGAGGAGCCGTCGGTCGCTCGAGTGGTCTGTGAGGCAGGCGACGACGGCGCGTTGCGCATCGTGTTGCACCTGCTGCCGGGTCTGGCCGGCGACGAGGTCGCCACGATCGCCCAACGCGTCGGTGAGCGCTTGGCCACCGACGGTGAGGTGCGGGCGCGCATCGACGCGGTGACCTTCGCCGTCCGCCCCGCGTAGGGGTCATCGACGCGTCAGTCGCCGTCCAGCGCGTCGGTCCAGTCGTCGAGTCGCTCCCACTCGGCCTGCAGCCAGTCGTCGATCAGCTCGTCGGTCGGGGCCGGCACCAGCCGCACGTCGATGTGGATCTGCCGGTTCAACGGGAGGGACCGCCAGATCACCGCCGGTGACACCAGATCTTCCAGGCCCTGGTGGCCCGGCGATCATCACCTGCGAGTCGGGCCGTGCCGCCAACATCCGGCGGACGACGGTGGAGCGCGGCGAGAGCACGCGCGGGTTGCGTTTGAGCCAGTGGGCGCGTTCGAGTTCGCCGTCTTCGACGGCTTCGGAGAACTCCTCGGCGTGGCGGCCGGGCGTCCAGTTGCGTCCTTTGGGGAACAGCAGGGTGGCGTCGCCGACCTGTACGTGCTCGGCGAACTCGCGCAGTTGTCGGTCGCGTTCCTCGCGAGGCAGACCGGGGCCGATGAAGTAGGCGTCGAGTCGGGCGAGGCAGAGGTCCATCGCGGGGTCCCAGAGCAGCGCCCGTTTGAGCACGATGCGGGGGATGCGCAGCAGGTCATGGGTGATGACGTAGGCCATCAGCAGGGAGTCGCCGGGGCCGGCGTGGCGGGCGAGCAGCAGCACCGGACGCGACGGGTCAGCGGTCGGCACCTTCACCCGGAGGTCGAGGCTGACGAGCCGGTCGGCCGCTAGCACGAACCGGTGCAACTCCTGGCCGAGCACCAGCACGTGGCGTGCCTGCCACTCCTGTTCGTCGCGGCGCCACGGTGGCATCGCGGCTCTTCAATTTTGAGCGTGGTGGGGCCCTGGCGTAGGGCTCGCGGCCCTACGCCAGCATGGGTGTTGTCTAGACATCTCATGAGCGAGGACCGCGAGCGTGCACAAGCCTACGTTCGACGTCGATGCGGCGTCGATCCTGTTCAACCTGTCCGGTTACCGAGTCGTCTCGGCCACCCCTGGCGTCGGCGTTGAGCAACCGCGGCAGGTGCTGATCGAGACGACCACGAGCGAGGGCGCCTGCCCCTCCTGCGGGGTGCTGTCCTCGCGGATCCAGGCAAGACCTACCCAGCGCGTGAAGGACGTGCCGTGCGGGGGTGAGCGGCTCGACGTGCTCGTGCGCAAGCGCCGCTACGCCTGCCGTGAGTCGTTGTGCCCGCGGCGGTCGTTCACCGAGGAGACCGAGCAGCTGCCCGCGCGGGCGAGGGTCACGACCCGGCTGACCGAGCAGGTGATATCCGCCTGCCGGGCCGAGCCGCGGGCGGTGTCCCGGGTCGCGCACGAGGCGCACCTGTCCTGGCCCACGGTGATGCGGATGCTCACCACCACCCTGGACCTGGACACCGGCGTGGACCGCCGGCACGTGCGGCACCTGGGGATCGATGAGCACCGGTTCCGCACCGTGCGCTACCTGCGCGACCCGGACACCCACGCGGTGAAGCGGGTCGAGCCGTGGTCCATCGTGTTCACCGACCTGGACGACGGCGCGATCCTGGACGTCGTCGACGGCCGCCGCGGCAAGGTCGTCACCTCCTGGCTCGCGGCGCGGCCGCGGTGGTGGCGCCGGCGGGTGCAGGTCGTCGCCCTGGACATGTCGAGTGAGTTCCGGGCCGCGGTCCGCAAGGCACTACCGCGGGCGAAGGTCAGCGTGGACCACTGGCACGTGGTGCGGCTGGCCAACGAGATGGTCACCAAGGTGAGGAGGCGCCGGGTGTGGGAGCTGCACGAGCGCCGAGGGCGGGCGACCGACACCCCGTGGAAGTACCGCAAGCTGCTCACCTGCGCCGGTGACCGGCTCACCGTCCGGCAGCGCACCAAGCTGCAGCAGATCCTGGCCGAGGACGTCGAGCTGGCCGTCGCGTGGGGCATCAAGGAACACGTCCGCCAGGTCCTCACCGCCACCGACACGCCCTCCTTCCAGCGGCACTGGGCCCGCCTTGAGAGCGCCGTGCGAGCCACCCACCTGCCCGAGCCGGCCGCGCTGTTCCGGACCCTGCTGGCCTGGCGTCGTGAGCTGCTCACCTTCTGCCGAACCAGGGTCACGAACGCTCGCACCGAGGCGGCGAACCTGACCGCCAAGACGATCAAGAGGGTCGGGCGCGGGTACCGCAACCATCGGAACTACAGATGCCGCATCATTGGCTATGCGCCCCGACCGATCGCGGCGTGAACACCCAGCACCACGCTCAAAGCTGAAGAGCCAAATTGAGTCCAATACAATATTGTTGTCACGATGTCGAGGAGGCATACCGATGAACCCCATCCGCTACCACGATGACATCGAGGTCCCCGTCGAGAACGAGGCCGAGATCTCCCAGCGAATCGTCGAACGAATGGCCGCCACCCAGGCGGAGAACGCCGACCGTCACCGCCACGCCCACCGCGACGCGCACGCCAAGAGCCACGCGATCATCACCGGGCAACTCACCGTCCACGACGACCTGCCGCACGAGCTCGCGCAGGGCATCTTCGCCACCCCCGGCACCCACGAGGTCGTCGCCCGCCTCTCGTCGGCACCCGGCGACATCCACTCCGACGAGATCCCTGCCCCGCGGGGTTTCGCGCTCAAGATCATCGGCGTGGAGGGCGAGCGCCTGTCCCCCGACCTCGGTGGCGCCAACCAGGACTTCCTCATGGTGAACTTCCCGACGCTCGCGTTCGGCACCGTGACCAAGTACGAGGACATGCTCGACATCCTCGAGAAGAACGCGAGCAACCCGGCCGCCGCGCAGAAGGCGGTCTCCGCCGCCGCCCGGGGCATCGCCTCGATCACCGAGAAACTCGGTCGCACCCCCGGCGCGACCGTCCAGGGCCTCGCGAACGACTACTCCCACATGCTCGGTGAGACCTTCTACACCCAGGCCGCGATCCGTTACGGCGACCACGTCGCCAAGATGTCCCTCGCGCCGACCGGGGAGGTCGCCGAGCTCACCGGCGTCGACGTCGGCGACGACTTCGACGCGATGCGTACCGCGGTCGTCCGCCACTTCATGACCAAGGGCGCGACGTACGAGCTGCGGGCGCAGCTGTGCACCGACCTGAAGACCATGCCCGTCGAGGACGCCGCCGTGCTCTGGGACGAGGACGAGTCTCCGTTCCGCGTGGTCGCGACGGTCCGTTTCGACCCGCAGGACGTCGGCGGACCCGCCCGTCGGGTCGCCGGTGACGACCACCTCGCGTTCAACCCGTGGAACGGAGTCGAGGCCCATCGGCCCCTCGGGTCGATCATGCGCGTGCGCAAGCTCGCCTACGAGTCGTCCTCGCGGCAGCGGCACGACCTCAACGCCGTGGCCCGCCGGGAGCCGGACTCCCTCGCCGACCTCACCGCCTGACCCCTCACCCCCTTGGAGGACCCCATGAACGAGAAGCTGACGTCCGAACAGACCCGCATCGACCCGCGCCTCTCGGAGGAGAGCCGCATGGAGGAGTTCCGCCGCGTGGTCAAGGAGGTCGCGGCCGACGCGCCGACGATCTCCCAGATCGCGATCAACTCCCTGCTCACCGACAAGAACCCGCTCCACGAGGGCACGTACGAGTCGGCCGGCCGGGCCGGTGCCCGCTCCGGCAACGTGTCCGAGCTGACCGCCATCGCCGACCTCAGGCCCGGCGGCGCCGACCGGCTGCGCCGCATCTTCGGCCTCACCGGCGGCGACTTCGACGGCGCCAAGCGCGTCTCGACGCTGCACAACATGCGGTTCGTGTTCCTCGACGACGACACGCGTGTGCTGTTCGCCACGGCCTACGACGGCGACTGGGACACCTACATCGACGACTTCGCGACGAAGATCCCCGAGCTCATGGACCTGTTGTTCGCCAACGTCGAGGGCTGGCCGGGGATCGACTCCCCGAAGGTCAAGGACTTCATCGCCGACCACCAGATCGACGCCGCCGCGTGGTTCGTCGCGAACCCGCAGGTGACGGTCGTGGACGTGCGCCGGTACCAGCGCATGGAGCAGGCCCTGGACACGTTCTTCGACGCGATGGCGGCGAACACCGCGATGGACGCGACGACCCGGGAGGCCCTGTCGGCGCTGTCGGACGCGGTGGCGACGCCGCAGGGGGTGGACTACTGATGCCGTTCGAGCACCTCAGGGAGCTGCGCAAGCGGTTCCGTCGGGAGAGCGTCACGCTGCAGCTCGACGACATCCAGTCCCTCATCCTGCGGTCGCGGCCCGAGCCCTACGTCGGGATCCACGCGGGGTTGCGGGTCGACACCCCCGAGGGGGGTCGTGCCCTGCTGGGGCGGCTCGTCGAGTACGTCCCCTCGGCGCAGGACTGGACCGCGGACATGCACGCGTGGACGGGGGTGGCGATCAGCCACGCCGGCCTCAAGGCGATGGGCCTGCCGGAGGAGTCCCTCGCGAGTTTCCCGCTGCCGTTCCGGCAGGGCATGGCGGCCCGCGCGGGCCAGCTCATGGACACGGGCGAGAACGCCCCGGAGACGTGGGAGGAGTTCTACAAGGACGACTCCCTGCACGTCGCGGTGACGATCTACGCCGACTCGGAGGAGTCCCTGGCGGACGCCGTGGAGAAGGCTCTGGGGTACCTGGAGGAGATCGACGGGGTCACCCTGCTCGGCACGCACGCGTTCGGGGCGCCGGATGCGGCCAACCCGTTCGGCTACCACGACTCGCTCAGCCAGCCGCTCGTCGCGGGCGCCGGCGTCGACGCCCTCCCGGGGCAGGAGCGGGCCATCGCCGCGGGCGAGTTCATCCTCGGGGAGGACAGCGAGACGGGTTCGCCCGTCGCCATGCCCTCGCCGGACGTGCTGGGTCGTAACGGCTCGTTCGTCGTGCTCCGCAAGTACGACAGCCGTGTCGGCGCCTGGAACGACTTCCTCCGCGAGCACGCGGAGGAGGACACGCAGGAGTCCCGCGACGCCCTCGGCGCGAAGCTCGTCGGCCGGTGGCGGTCGGGGGCGCCGCTCGTCCTCTCCCCCGAGAAGGACGACGTCGACCTCGGCATGGATCAGTCCCGCAACGACGACTTCGACTACTCCGACGACCGCCGCGGCCTCATGTGCCCCCACTCGGCGCACGTGCGCCGCATGAACCCGCGCGGCAGCGAGCTGACGATCCTCACGGACGAGAACATCCACCGGATCATCCGCCGCTCCTCGACGTTCGGCCCCGAATGGGACCCCGACCTCACCGCCGCCGACGACAAGGACGACGAGCGCGGCCTGTTCTTCATCTTCATCAGCGCCCGCGCCTACGACACGGTCGAGTTCCTCCAGCAGGAGTGGATCAACCGCGGCAACTTCGTCGACCTCGGCACCGAACGCGACCCCGTCGTCGGACTCCACGAGGAACCGGGCCGGTTCACCATCCCCGACCGCCCCGTCCGCAAGCGCGTCGACGGCGTGACCACGTTCAACCGCCTCCGCGGCGGCGAATACATGTTCATGCCCTCCCTCACCGCCCTCCGCTGGATCGCCGACGCGGGCTGGGAGAGCTGACCAGGCCGGCGGATCGAGACCGGTGCTCGCCCGGTCGTCCGCACCGGCGATGAACGAGAGGCCCCCTCCCAACCCGGGAGGGGGCCTCTCGACTTGGAACGCCGTGGCTCTGGGGCCGTCCGCGCCCTCGGACCTCACGAGGGCGAGCACGCGCTCGACGCGCTCAGCCGTGTCGATGGCCCCCCTGCCCCCTTCCTCACCCCGCATGACGTCATCGATGACGTCATCCGGGGGGCGGGGGTCAGGTGGTCGCGAGTTCCAGGACCTGGGCGGCGACCTCGCGGGCGGCGGGGACGGCGGACTCGACGAAGGAGGTGCGGGTGCGGCGTTCGACGAGGTCCTCCACCGTGAGGGCGCCCTCCGCCAGCACGCCGAAGAGCATCTCCGCACCGGTGTAGGCGACGCCCTCGGCGACGGGGCCCGCGAACCGGGGGTACCGACGGCCCAACTCCGCGACACGACCGGCCTCGGTGCCGTAACGGCGCACGAGACGGGTCGGTTCCTCGAGACGGGCCAGCACCTCCCGCGGCGCCGCGCCCACGAGCGGGAGCGTCCTCGTCCGGCACTCCCGGTCCGTCCCGAGACGACGGCAGGCGGCGTCCACGGCGTCCTCGGCCATCGTGCGATAGGTCGTGAGCTTGCCCCCGGCGATCGTCAGGGGCCGGCCAGGTTCGTCGATGAGCAGGTGCCGTCGGGACACGTCGGCGGTCGCGCCCGCCTCGACGAGTGCGCGCTCCGCGCCCTCCGACAGATCCCCCGACGCGCCGTGCTCGCGCCTCTCCCCGAACCCGTGCCTCCCGATCCGCCTCTTCGTCCCTCCCGTCGACCCGCCCGACGGAGTCGGCAGCACCAACGGCCGCAGCCCGGCGAACCGGCCCACCACGTCCTGCCTGGTCAGGGGGCGCTCCAGCGCGCGGTTGATCGTGGCGAGGAGGAAGTCCTCGTCGGATTCCGGCACCGGCGGAGCGATGCCGTCGACCCCGGGAGCGGCGTCGTCGGTGAGGCCGACGAGCACGAGGCCGTCGCTCTGTGGCAGAGCGAACACGAACCGGCCGAAGTGACCCGGCACCGGCGCGGTGAACACGGCGCTGGGACACCCGAGCGCCTCGGCCCGCACGACCAGGTGGGATCCGCGGCTCGGCGAGATCCGCAACGACGGGTCGTGTTCACCGGCCCACACGCCGGTCGCCGAGACGACCGTGCCCCGAGCCTCGACGCTCTCGCCCGTCGTCTCGTCCGTGAGGGTGAGTCGGTCCTCACGCAGGTCGGTCGCGGCGCACCGGGTGAGGACGTCCGCGCCGTGCGCCGCGGCGGTGCGGGCCAGCGCGATCACGAGGCGGGCGTCGTCCTCGAGCTGACCGTCGGTGTAGTAGACGGCACCGCGCAAGGGCCCTACCCCCGGATCTTGGACACGGGGTGTGATTACGCAGCCGTCGGCAGCGTAGCGGTGTTGCCGGTCTCGTAGAGGACCGGCGGGACGTAGCGGCACCACGAATGGCGTCGCTTGGTGTTGTAGCGGACGAGCCACCTGAAGACCTGCCGCGGCAGACCAGTTCGTTGCTCCAGCAGGCGGCGTCTTGGAGAACCTCGCGCTTCATGGTGGCGTTGAACGACTCGGCCAACGCGTTGTCCGCGCTGGACCCGACGGCGCCCATGGACTGGGTGACGCCGAGCTTGCGACAGAGCTTGGCGTAGTCCTTCGAGCAGTAGACCGACCCGTGGTCGCTGTGAAATACGCTGCCCTTGAGGGTGCCCCGGGTTGCGGCGGCGGCCTTCAACGCGTCCTCGACGAGCTCGGTACGCATGTGGTCAGCGATGGCCCACCCGACAAGCCGACGGCTGTAGCAGTCGATCACGGTCGCCAGGTAGAGGTTCGTGCCGTCGGCGATCGGCAGATAGGTGATGTCGCCGACGTAGCGCAGCCCTGGCGCCGGGGCGGTGAAGTCGCGCTTGACCAGGTCGGGGTACTTCTGGCCAGACGGTTCGGGGATCGTGGTCCGCACCCGCCGCTTCTTCACATAGCCCCGGATTCCTTGCAGCCGCATCACCCTGGCGACGCGCTTGTGGTTTACCCGCTCACCGGCAGGCGCGCTGTCGTTGAGCTCGGCGGTGATCCGTGGCGCACCCTGGGTGTTGTCCTCGGCATGGACAGCCCTGATCCGCTCTGCCAGCGCCGCGTCGTCAGCTGCCCTGGCTTCTCGGGCCGGGGCAGCCTTGAGCCAGGCGTAGTAGGACGAGCGCTCGATCTCGACGGGCTCACACAGTCGCTTCACCTCGAAGGTGGCGGAGTTGTCGGCGACGAACTGGAAGCGACTCATCAGCCCGTCTCCCCAGCGAAATACTTGGCCGCCCGCTGGAGGATCTCCCGCTCGGTGGTCAGCTTCGTCGTCTCGACCTCGAGCTCGTTGACCCGGGCCTCGAGCCGGGCGATCTTCTGCTCAGGCGTCTCACCGGCGGGACCCGTAGGGCTTGTCGGCGACGGCTTGGACTGCAGTGGGCTGGAGGTCAATGTCCCGTCAGCGGCGGTCTTCTTGCCGGTCCCGTAGACCGCGAGCCAGTGCCGCAGCGTGCCGCGCACGATGCCGAGATCCTCGGCGATGCCGCGGACCGTGGCGCCCGGGGTGGACTCGTACAAGTCGACGGCCTGACGACGGAACTCCTCGGAGTAGTTCTTCCTGGCCATGATTCCTGGATCATCTCGCTTCCCCAGCAGGTGCTGGATTCAGCGTGTCCAAGAACCGGGGTCAAGCCCCGACGTGCGCCCGATCTACACCGCCCCGACCGCGGCCGCGGCCAGGGACCGGTTCGAGGAGTTCGCCGAGAAATGGGGCAAGCCCTACCCGGCGATCGTGCGGCTGTGGGAGAACGCCTGGGCGGAGTTCATCCCGTTCCTGGACTACGACATCGAGATCCGCAAGGTGATCTGCTCGACCAACGCGATCGAGTCCCTCAACGCCCGCTACCGCCGGGCGATCCGCGCCCGGGGCCACTTCCCCAACGAGCAGGCCGCGATGAAGACCCTGTACCTCGTCACTCGGAGTCTGGACCCCAAGGGCACCGGACAGACACGATGGACCATGCGCTGGAAGCCAGCGTTGAACGCCTTTGCTATCACCTTCGCCGACCGCATGCCGGCCGCCGAAGACCGCTGACCATGAAAACGCCACTTACACCGTTAGGCGGACAGTCCCACGAGATGGTCACCAAGGTGAGGAGGCGCCGGGTGTGGGAGCTGCACGAGCGCCGAGGGCGGGCGACCGACACCCCGTGGAAGTACCGCAAGCTGCTCACCTGCGCCGGTGACCGGCTCACCGTCCGGCAGCGCACCAAGCTGCAGCAGATCCTGGCCGAGGACGTCGAGCTGGCCGTCGCGTGGGGCATCAAGGAACACGTCCGCCAGGTCCTCACCGCCACCGACACGCCCTCCTTCCAGCGGCACTGGGCCCGCCTTGAGAGCGCCGTGCGAGCCACCCACCTGCCCGAGCCGGCCGCGCTGTTCCGGACCCTGCTGGCCTGGCGTCGTGAGCTGCTCACCTTCTGCCGAACCAGGGTCACGAACGCTCGCACCGAGGCGGCGAACCTGACCGCCAAGACGATCAAGAGGGTCGGGCGCGGGTACCGCAACCATCGGAACTACAGATGCCGCATCATTGGCTATGCGCCCCGACCGATCGCGGCGTGAACACCCAGCACCACGCTCAAAGTTGAAGAGCCGGCATCGCGCACCACAACCACACGCAGCGCAGGAACACCGACCAGTCGAGCAGCACCGCTGCCGCGGACGTCCAGAGCAGTCGCCAGCCGCGCTTGCGCCGGCTCGGGATCTCCAGCACCCAGACGATCGCGCCCAACAGGATCAACAGCAGCATCATCAGCGGCGCGCCGATCGCGTAGATGGGGTCGCGGACGAGGCGGCGCACGACGCGCGGCGGCACGGGCGGGTTCATCGGCCGTGCTCGGCGAGGTGGCGTGTGGCCGCGTCGTAGGCGTTGTCGATGCGCCGACGCACCGCGGTCGCGTTCATCTGCCCGATCGACACTCCCGGCGCCGATTCGGTGCCGGTCGGCAGTACGACGAGGTCGACCTCGTCGGGCACCGACTCGATCTCCTCCATGTAGCGGTGTCGACGTGCGATCTCGAACGCGACCTGACCGACCTGCCACGGCCAGCGCGGCGGTGCCAGCGGCCGGTCGACGCGTCCGACATGCATCACGTAGATGCGTTCGCAGCCGAGCAGCATCGCCCGGCCGACCGGGATGGAGTGCACCAGGCCGCCGTCGAAGTAGTGCTCGTCGCCGATGCGGAACGGTGGGAAGACGCCCGGCACGGAGCACGACGCGATGACGGCTTCGGCCAGTGGTCCCTTGGTGAACCATTGCGCCACAGCGCGTTCCACGCTCGCGGCCACGCACTGGAACGGGATCTGCAGGTCTTCGATCGTCTGCGCTGGCAACTCGTCGCGCAGCAACTGCAACAACCCGCCGGTCGGGTAGACGTGCGTGCGTAGGTCGGAGCCGCGCGGACGCCGCAGGTAGGAGGCGCGCTCGCGCAACCCGCGCAGCGTGGTGAGCCGGGTCCACATGTCCTCGAGGTCGGCAAGCCCGTCGGCGTCCGGGCGCCCCGCGTACGCGGCGCCGTTGATCGCGCCGATGCTGGTGCCCAGCACCAGGTCGGGGACGATTCCGGCTTCGAGCAGGGCACGCAGCGCGCCGATCTGGGTGGCCCCGAGCACTCCGCCGCCGCCGAGAACGAACGCGGTGCGCGGGGTTTGTGCAGCCATGACATCGACACTAGTGATCAAGTGATTCGCCCGGACGCTAGATGGATTCCGCTGGCAGTGAACCCGACCGTCCGGCACCGGACGCCTCGGGCGGTCTTTGCCAAGTCTTTAGGTTCTGGTACTGGCGGGTGGCACTATCCAAGGGGCAGCATCGATCGCAGAGCGCACAGGGGCGCTCGCCGTCTCAAGGGGACAAGGGGCTGATTGTTGTGATTGTCGTACCAGTCGTTGGCTTTGGGATCGGGTTCGCAGGTCACCTCGAGTGCCGCTGGGACGGGCTGGTTCCGACTGCTGGGGCAGGACAACCGGGTCATTGCAAACACGGACGGCACGGTTTTGTTGCTGGCGTCGGACGCGCAGCAGGAGCGATTCGTCCCGTTGTCGGGCAGTTCCTCGTACACCTCGCCTGCGTCTCGTCGCGCCCGGTCCGGAAACTCTTCTTGGTGCCGCAAGTACGGTGTGGTCAGTGAGAGGAATTATTCCGACTGCAGGGACCTGTAATGCGCCTAGTCTCATGGTTTGCAACCGTCGTTGGTTTCATGATTCTCCTCGGCACCTTGATTCTCATGGCGAACGGTAGTGACATCGACAAGTATCGAGTAATTGGCCCTGCCCTACTACTTGCCGCGGGCGTCCTTGGGCTATCGCGCAATTCTGAATGATCGCGGGTTGGCGATGGGTAGAAGCTGAGATGCAATTGACGCTTCCTCGCGGCCGCTTACGCGCCCGACCAACGCTTCGGATCCGTGCTTTCGCAGCCACGTTTGTGGCCGGAGGTCTCGCCACGGTTGGGTCATTCGTGGCCGCATCGCCCGCAGCGGCGGCCACGAAATACTGCGCGAACGTGACACCGGTTTCGCAGCGGCCGACCTTGTACCAAGGCGATGACGGGTGGTGCGTGCAGGAACTCCAAGCACGCCTCAACCGCAACGGCTACCCGGTCAGCCAGACGCACACGTTCGGCCCGGTGGCTCTCGACTACGTCAAGCAGTTCCAGACCACGAAGGCGCTACCCGCGACCGGGGTTGTCGACGCGCGCACTTGGACGGCGCTGATCGGCGGAACGCAGGAGATCCCGCTGTACACGACGGCAGTCCAGTACATCGAGCAGCGCGGACCGAACCGCACCGCACGGGTCGTGCTGTCGTTCGATGATTGTCCGAAGTCGTACACCGCGTTCAAAGCAGTGGTCGACGCGGCTGCTGCATCGCGAGTGACGATCGTGCTCGCCCCGACCGGCGACTGTCAGCGCGGCTCGACGTTCAGCGCCACCTACGCGCGGTCCAAGGGCCAGATCGTCATCGGCCACTCCAACACCCACCCCAACCTCCGCAACCTCACCGACGCGCAGGTGCTGGCGCAGATCGATCCGGCCTCGGCCGCCTCGGGGTACATGCGTCCGCCGTACGGCTCGTGGGATGCCCGGGTCACGAAACTCCTTGCGAGCAAGGGGGTTCGCGTCTGGGCTTGGACCCGGGATACGGGCGACTGGGCGGGCGCGTCGCAGGCCGCCATCGTGAACTACTTGGCGACGACGACGCAGTCGAACGACACCGTGCTCGCACACATGACCTGGAACGCGTTCAACCCGACCGCGCTGGCGCAGATCAAGGCCGGTCTGGCAACCCGAGGGCTCGCGCTCTGTCAGGCGTTCGCCGGCACGACCGCGCCGTCCCGCTTGCCCGATCAGTTGCCGTGCACCGGCGGGGTGAACCACTGGACGGCGCGTGCACGACCGGCGGCGATCCAGGACCACACGTCGTGGCGTGGGTCGGGCTCTGGCGGCACGAGGTAGCGCGGGGGAGCGCAGGTAGCCCTGTGAGACCCAGGTCATATGGTGGGGTCATGCTAGCCGCCTACGCCGCCCGCACCGACGCCGAAAACCCGCTGTCCGCCCTGGAGGTGGGCGAGATCGAGCCGGGGGAGACCCCCGCCGACTGGGTCACCGTCCGAATGCGGGCCTCGAGCCTCAACCACCACGACATCTGGTCGCTGCGCGGCGTCGGGCTGCCGGCCGACCGGTTGCCGATGATTCTTGGCTGCGACGGTGTCGGTGAGACCGAAGACGGTCGAATCGTGGTGTTGCACGCCGTGATTCCGAGCGCCGGATGGACGGGCGACGAGACCCTCGACCCTAAGCGCAGTCTGCTCTCCGAGCGCTACCCGGGCACGCTCGCCGAGCAGGTGCGGGTGCCGGCCGGCAACCTGGTCGCGCTGCCCGAGGGCATGCCGATCGAGCACGCCGCGTGTGTGTCGACCAGTTGGTTGACGGCCTTCCGGATGCTCTTCGTGCAGTCGGGCGTGCGACCGGGCGACACCGTGCTGGTGCAGGGCGCGGGCGGCGGTGTCGCGACCGCTGCCGTCCAGTTGGGGTCGGCGGCCGGCCTGCGGATGTTCGTCACCAGCCGCGACGAGGCGCGCGGCGCCAAGGCCGTCGAGCTTGGTGCCGAGGCCGCGTTCGCTTCGGGTGAGCGGCTGCCGCAGCGCGTCGACGCCGTGCTGGAGACGGTCGGTGCAGCGACGTGGTCGCATTCGGTGAAGTCGCTCAAGCCGGGTGGCACCATCGTCATCGCAGGAGCGACGTCGGGTGATGCGCCGCCGGCCGAGCTGACGCGAATCTTCTTCCAGCAGATGCGAGTTCAGGGTTCGACGATGGGCACTCGCACCGAGCTTCAGCAGTTGCTGAGTTTCATGGCGAGCCGCCGCATCGAGCCGGTGATCGACTCCGTGCGCCCGCTGTCGCAGGCGCGCGACGCGTTCGAGCGGATGGAGAGTGGAGAGGTGTTCGGCAAGCTGGTGCTGACGGTCTAGTCGGCCAGCAGCGCCGCAAGGGTTGCGCCGAGTTCGTAGGCGCGCTCCAATGCTGCGTCGTGGACATCGCCGGTCACCTCGAGCACCGGGGCCGCCTGCTTCCACCCCAGCGCCCCGACGATGGAGGTCGCCGCACGCACCGCGCCGGTGAGGTCGTAGCGGCCGTGCACGTAGAGCCCGAACGGTCGCCCCGCCGTCGTGCCGCCGGTCGATGCCGCCGAGCCGGAGTCGTCCAGTGCCCCGCCGATGGCGAGGAAGGTCGAGTCGAACATGTGCTTCAGCGCTCCGGACATGTACCCGAAGTTCGCCGGGGTGCCGAGCAGGTAGCCGTCGGCGGCGAGCAGGTCGTCGGCCGAGGTCGAGAGCGCCTCACGTACTTCCACGCGCACGCCCTCGATCGCATCGTCGTTCGCGCCCGTCACAACGGCGTCGGTCAGCGCCCGGGTCGAGCGAGTGGGGGAGTGATGAGCGATCAGGAGCGTGCACGGGGTCGTCGACATGGGACAAGCCAACCGCATCGGCTGAGTACGCTGCCCGAATGGGCATCGGCGGTTGGGAACTGCACGACGAGGAGTTCGAGTGGTTCTACGGTGGGTGGGCCGGGCGCACACCGTCGGATGCAGCCTCCTTCTTCGAGGGCTACCCGGGCCTGTGGTGGATCGCCGGTGGTTACGCGATCGAGGCGCTCACCGGGCCATTGCGGCAGCACGACGACTGCGATCCGGCGGTGCTCGGCGGCGAGTTCGAGTTGCTGCGCGCGCACGCACGCGGCCGGATGCAGCTGTGGTCGTGCAGCAGCGGGATGATGCGGCCGGTGTTCGAATCGCTGCCGGCCGGTGACGAGCGGTTGCAGCTCAGCGCGAGCGGCCAGGTGTGGGCGCGGCGCTCCGCCGGTGATCCGTGGGAGTTCGACATCCTCATCTCGCCGGGCACGCCCGAAACCTGGGTCTACAAGCGCGACCCTGCGCTCACGATGCCGATGGCCGACGCCCTGGTCGAAGTGGACGGCATCCGCTACCTGCGTGCCGAGATCCAGTTGTTGCACAAAGCGCTTCGCGTGCGACCGAAGGATCAGGCCGACTTCGATGCGTGCCTGCCGTTGCTCGAGGAGCAGCGCCGACGCTGGCTCGCAGACGCCTTGGCGCAGACGCTCGGCGCCGAACACCGGTGGGTGTCGCTGCTGAACCAATGAGGATTATTCAACCAATGGGTTGACAATCGAGGGATGGCGCGTACCGTTGTTATCAACCAATCGGTTGAGAAAGGTTCGGGAGATGAGTGACGAGCTGTCGAAGGTGTTCGCCGCACTGGCGGACCCGACGCGCCGTGACATCGTTGCGCGGCTCGTCATCGGTGACGCCACCGTCGGCGAACTCGCTGCTCCTTACGACATGAGCCTGCAGGCGATCAGCAAGCACCTCAAGGTGCTCGAGGCCGCAGGTCTGGTCAGTCGCAGCCGAGACGCCCAGCGCCGTCCGGTGCATCTGGAAGCGGACGTGCTGGGGACCATGACCGACTGGGTGCAGCAGCACCAGAGGCGAGCCGAGGAACGCATGTCGCGGCTCGACCGGGTGCTCGCCGAAGCAGGACGGCACACGCCGAATCATTCGCAGCACCGATCAGAGGGAGAACCGTCATGAGCACCAACACGGGCGAACGCAACACCACTGCGACGATCGAGGCCGACCCCGACCTGCCGATCATCCGCATCACCCGCGACTTCCACGCGACGACGGAGCAGTTGTTTCGGGCGCACACCGACCCCGACCTCTATATGAAGTGGGTCGGCCCGAACGACATCGGCACGGAGATCGACTACTGGGACGCTCGCACCGGCGGCAGCTGGCGATTCACCAATGTGCGGGGCGGGGAGGAGTACGGGTTCCACGGTTCGTTCCACGAGGTGAGTCCCACCCGCATGGTGCAGACCTTCACCTGGGAGGCCATGCCCGAGGGCGTCTCGCTGGAAACGCTGGTCTTCGAAGACCTCGGCGACGGTTGGACCCGGCTGCACGCGCAGTCGTTGGTCGAGTCGTTCGAGGCCCGCGACGGATGGCTGAACAGCGGCATGGAGGTCGGTGTCAACGACGGCTACGCCAAGCTCGACGGCCTCGTCTCCGATGGGGCGATCGCGTGACGCGCTTGCCCGACCAGCCGATCGCCGAGAAGCACCGCATCATCTCCGGCGGCTTCACGCAGCGGGTTCGGGGCGTCACCGACTGGGACGCTCCGACCCCGGTGCAGGAGTGGACGGCGCGCGACGTCGTCGAGCACCTGACGTGGATCCGTTCGGTGCTCGGCGACGCGGTGTCGCTGGCGCCGCTGCCGGCGGCCGACGATCCGGTGGCGCTGTGGGAGGCGCACGCCGGGCAGATCCAGGCGATCCTCGACGATCCGGAATCGATGAATCTGCCTCACTAGCAACCGAATACGGGCGACAACCCGGTGCCGGTGCTGATCGACCGCATCTACACCGGCGATGTCTTCTTTCACACCTGGGACCTCGCCCGCTCGAACGGTCTCGACGACACGCTCGACGCCGACCTGGTGCACGACGCGTACGCCGGCATGTCGGCGGCGGAGGAGTTCCTGCGTCCGACCGGACAGTTCGGGCAGCAGCAGCCCGTCGCCGCCGATGCCCCGAGCAGGACAAGCTGTTCGCGTTCCTCGGGCGCGACCCCCACTGGACCCCACCCGCGCGCTGACACCCCCTCGCGAATGTTTGCAGGATCGTGCGCGTGCGCGCGCGATCCTGCAAACATTCGGGGTGTTCGTGAATCGCGCCAGTACGGACACTGCCGGTGGTGGCTCGCCCGGTCTCCCCGTACGGAAGGCTCACCGCGGCGGGACGCGTTACGCCCCCAGCGCGAGCTTGCGAAGCGCTGGGGGCGTGAACCGCGAAGGAGCCGCGATCAAAAATTGATCATGTGGCCTTCGATGCCGTGGAACGCTTCCTTGAGCGCCTCACCCAGGGTCGGGTGGGCGAACACGACGCGCGACATCTCGGCGGCGGTGAGGTCCCAGGTGGTGGCGGTGACGGCGGCCGGGAGGAGTTCGGTGACGTCGGGGCCGATCATGTGGACACCGAGGATCTCGTTGTGCTTGGCGTCGGCGACGACCTTGACGAAGCCGACGGGCTCGCCGAGGCCCATGGCCTTGCCGTTGGCGGTGAACGGGAACTTGGCGGTCTTGACCTCGTGGCCGGCGTCCTTGGCCTGGGCTTCGGACAACCCCATCGAACCGATCTGCGGCATGCAGTAGGTGGCGCGGGGGATGTTCTGGAAGTCGATGGTCTGGGTTTCGGCGCCGGCGATTGTCTCGGCGGCGACGATGCCCATGGCTTCGGCGACGTGGGCGAGCATAAGCTTGCCGGTGATGTCGCCGATCGCGTAGACGCCGTCGACGTTGGTGCGGCCGTAGTCGTCGACCTTGATCGCACCGCGGTCGGTGGTCTCGACGCCCACGGACTCCAGGCCGTAGCCCTCGAGGCGCGGCGCGAAGCCGATGGCCGACAGGAGGCGGTCGGCTTCGAGCACCTGCTGGTCGCCACCCTTGGCGGGGGAGACCGTGACCTTGACGCCGGAGCCGGTGTCTTCGACCGACTCGACCTTGGTGCCGGTGAGCACCTTGACGCCGAGCTTCTTGTAGTGCTTGGCGAGTTCCTTGGAGATCTCTTCGTCTTCGGTCGGCACCATGCGGTCGAGGAACTCGACGATGGTGACGTCGACGCCGAAGTTGGTCATCACGTAGGCGAACTCAACACCGATCGCGCCGGAGCCGGCGATGACGATCGACTTGGGGAGGTTGGGGTCGAGGATCTGCTCCTCGTAGGTCACGACGTTGTCGCTGACCGTGACGCCCGGCAGCATGCGCGTGGTGGCGCCGGCGGCGATGATGAGGTTGTCGAAGCTGAGCTCCTGGGTCTGTCCCGAGTTGAGCTCCACCGACATCGACTTGGCGCCGTTGAGGGTGCCCCAGCCGTCGATCTCGGTGATCTTGTTCTTCTTCATCAGGAAGTGGACACCCTTGACGATGCCCTCGGAGACGGCACGGCTGCGCTTGTGCGTCGGGCCGTACTCCATCGAGGCATCGCCGACGATGCCGAACTTGTCCTTCTCGTGGGTGAGCGTGTGCGACAGCTCCGCGTTCTTCAGCAGGGCCTTCGACGGAATGCACCCGACGTTGAGACAGACACCTCCCCAGTACTTCTTCTCAACCACAGCGACCTTCAGGCCGAGCTGGCTAGCGCGGATGGCGGCGACGTACCCGCCAGGGCCGGCACCGAGGACAACGACGTCAAAGTGATCTGCCACGGGCTGAGCCTAACGCCGTCGGACGCCGTCGTGCGGGCGGCCGTCCAACCCGGCGGTAGTGGGGTTCAGGCGTGCGGCGGGTCGAGTCGCTCGATGCGGGTCACCGCGGTGAGCGGCAACGGGCCGTAGAGGTGCGGGAACAGTTCCTCGGAGCCGGGGTTGCCGGGTTCGGGACGCACGTCGAGCCCGGTCGGGTCGATGGTGAGCAGCAGCAGCGGGGTGGTGACGTCGGCGTAGAAGCGCTGCCTGGTAGCCGGCCACTGATGCTTGAACGAAAGGTGGATGAAGCCCTGCTCTTCGAGGGTGACACCACGGGTCGAGACCCGGTACTCACCCTGTCCCTGCGCCAGGATCCAGTCTGCAGGAAGGGCGAGGTGGAACAGTTCGGTGGTCGGCTCGGATTTCATGGTCGAGATTGAAGCAGTGGGGGCGCGAAGGACTCACCGGGCCGAGAGTTGCTGGTCCGGCCGCACATGGCAGGGCAGGATATGGCTGTGGGGAGAGAACTGGCACCTGGAACCGTGATCGGGGGAGTGTCCGTCATCGGCCTGGCCGGGCGCGGCGGCATGGGCTCGGTGTACCGGGCGCAGCACCTCGCGCTCGATCGGACCGTCGCGATCAAGGTGATGAACGCCGACGTCGCCGACGACCCCGAGTTCCTCGCCAGGTTTCGCCGCGAAGCGCGGCTGGCCGCCGCGTTGGATCACCCGCACGTCGTCCCGATCATGCATGCCGGGGAAGAAGGCGGTCGCGTCTACCTCACGATGAAGTTCGTCGACGGCACGGATCTGTCGAAGGTCATCCGGGAGGGAAGCGTCGAGCCTGCGGAGGCGGTGGAGATCGTCCACCAGGTCGCGGGAGCGCTGGACGCCGCGCACGCCCGCGGGCTCGTCCACCGGGACGTGAAGCCGGCCAACATCCTGGTGAGCGGAAGTAGAGGAAGACCGCACAGTTACCTGACCGACTTCGGCATCACTAAGGAGGTCAGTGACAACGGGCTGACCGCTGCCGGGATGACCATCGGCACCGTCGACTACATGTCGCCCGAGCAGATCAACGGGGATCCGGTCGACGGACGCAGCGACCAGTACGCCTTGGCGTGTGTGCTGTTCCAACTGCTCACCGGCCGGGTGCCGTTCGCAGCGGATCGACAGGTCGCCCGGATCTCGGGTCACCTGTACTCTCCGCCGCCCGACCTTCGAACGATCAGGCCGCAGTTGCCGGGCGAACTGGCTCACGTCGTCGCCAAGGGCCTCGCCAAACAGCCGGATCAACGCTTCGGCTCGTGTACCGCGTTGGCCGAAGCTGCTCGTGCAGCTCTGGTGTACGGTGGTTCAGTCCACTCGCCGGTGCCGTTCGTCGGCGCAGATGCCACCCATGGACCCGGCGGTTCCACCACGAAGTCTGCGCCGCGTCCCGGAGGGCCGTCGAGACGCGTGCTGCTCGGAGCCGGGGCGGGCGCCGCGGCACTGGCGGCCGGAGCCATCGGCTGGTATCTGATCCCGCGGGACGACGAGCCCGCTGGCACGGGCCCCTCGCCCGGAGTGGTCGGTGAGTTGAAGGCCGGTGCGATCTCGGTGGGCCCGAACCCAAGAGGGCTCGCCGGCGGCGACGGCGCGTTGTGGACCGCGAACTACGACGACGGCACGGTGAGTCGGATCGACCTCGCGAACCGGACGGTGCGCTCGATCAAGGTCAACGGTGGCCCGGGCAGCCTGCACTTCGGCCAGGGCAAGACGTGGGTGTGGAACTACACCAGTTCGTTCACGCCGGTCGATGCCGCGACCGGGGAGGTCGGTGAGCTCATCCGCCTCGACCACGCGATCTCCAGGTCGGCCGCCGGAACCGACTTCCTCTGGTATGTCGTGCCGAGCGAGCAGGCCGTCGGCAGGATCGACATGCGTAGCGGTGAGAACATCCCTGGTCTCATCAAGGTGGGTAGCCGTCCTGACGGAATCGCGGCCTCCGGTGGCAAGGTCTACGTCGTCTGTGTCGGCGATCGGGCGCTGGTAACGCTCGACGAGGCCACCGGGCAGCCGGCCGGGGAACGAGTGGACCTGCCCGCAGGCATCGTCGAGGTGGTGGCTGCTTTCGGGCGAGTGTTCGTCGGCGGTAACGGCCTGGCCCAGGTGCGCGGCTCGAAGGTGACCGCCGCCGACCTGGAGAACAACGTGCGCGGTAGCGCTGCCCTGGGCAACGACGGCGTGTGGATCCACGACGGCTCTGGGGGCACGATCACCAAGTACGACTTCGACCTGAATGCGCCGCTGGGTGCGTCCATCGCCGGAGTGCCGCCACGGCTGGTGGACTTCCTGGTCTTCTCCGGCTCCCTCTGGCTGCTGGACGGCGACAACTCGCAGGTGCATGAGATCCGCATCCTTTGAGGCGGTGATCGAACTCACCGGAAAACCGTTTGTGTTCGAACACTTCGAATTGGAAGAATGGCCGGATGTCCATCACCCCTTACCGCAGCGTGCTCGCCAACCAGGCCGCTCGCCGAGCCCTGGTGCTCGGCATCCTGCTGCGCATCCCGATCTTCGGCACCGGGGTGCTGCTGATGTTGCACGTTGTCGAGCATCTGGACCGTTCGTGGGCCGAGGCCGGCCTCGTCTCGGCGGTCGCGACTCTCGCGATTGCGGTCAGCGGACCTTGGCGTGGACGCCTGTTGGATCGGCACGGGCTTCGCAAGGTCGTCGCCCCGTCGATCGTCATCACCGGGTCGTGTTGGGCGGTTGCGCCGTTCGTGGGGTACTGGCCGCTGCTGTTCCTCGCCGGCCTGGCCGGCCTCTTCGTCGTGCCGATCTTCTCGATCGCGCGGCAGAGCGTCATCGCTGCCGTCCCGCTGAACGAACGTCGCACTGCGCTGTCCGTCGACGGCGTGGGGGTGGAACTGGCCTACATGTCCGGACCGGCGGTCGCCGTCTGGGCCGGGCATCAGTTCGGTACCGCCATCACGCTGTTCGCTCTGCAGATGCTCGGGGTCGTCGGTGGGATCGTGCTCTGGTTGCTCGACCCGAGCCTGCGCGAGGAGGGGTCCGCAACGGCAGACGCCGCTGCGCAGATTCCTCGTTCGGAATGGTTCCGTCCGGCCTTCGTCGGCCTGTGCCTGGCCGCCGCTGCATCGACGCTCGTGCTCGTGGGCAGCGAGGTCGCCGTGGTCGCCGGACTGCGCCAGTGGGGTGAGTCCGGGTCGCTCGGCCTGGTCTTCGCCGGGTGGGGAGTTGGATCGATCCTAGGCGGTCTCTACTACGGCGCGATGTCCCGTGGCCTGTCGCCGTACTTCCTTCTCGCCGGTCTGGCGTTGGTCACCGCACCGATGGCGCTCGCCGACTCCGCTCTTACCGTGGCGGGACTTGCCGTGCTCGCCGGAGTCTTCTGCGCGCCCACCATCACCGCGTCGGTCGAGGCGGTCAGCCGGGTCGTACCGGCGGCTGCTCGAGGTGAGGCGATGGGCTGGCACGGCTCCTGCATGACGGCAGGATCAGCCCTCGCGGCGCCACTGGTCGGGATGGTCATTGATGGCCACGGCCATCAATCTGCGATCGTGCTGGTCTGCGTGCTCGGCCTGGTCGTGGCGCTCGCGGGTGCCGCCGCGGCCGCCCTGGTCCGCAGTCGACGCAGCCAGCTGATCCCCGCGCACTGAGCGGGGGCACAACGATTTCGTCGGAGGCGGCATCGCTGTTACCCTTGGTGAACCGACTCATGCGTTTCGTCGTGTGAGTGTGCAAGAGAAGCAACGCTTCCACCCGAGTCGACAGGCATGTCGCCGGGTCCCGGTACCGGAGAGGACGGTTCGCCGTCCGCGCCCATGGCCGCGCGCCGTAAGCAGTCTCCGATGTCAGGCGTTGGCTCCTCGTGCACTTCGGTGACGAGGAGCCTTTCTTCGTCTCCGGGCGGTGCAACTGAACGTCAGACACAAGGAGCAGACATCAGCGCCGAGCCTCGTATCAATGACCGCATCCGGGTTCCGGAAGTGCGGCTTGTCGGCCCCAACGGTGAGCAGGTCGGGATCGTGCGCGTCGAGGACGCGTTGCGACTGGCCGCCGAAGCAGATCTCGACCTCGTCGAGGTGGCACCGCAGGCCAAGCCGCCGGTCGCCAAGCTCATGGACTACGGCAAGTTCAAGTACGAAGCTGCCCTGAAAGCCCGTGAGGCCCGCAAGAACCAGGTCAACACGGTCATCAAGGAGATCAAACTCCGACCGAAGATCGACCCGCACGACTACCAGACCAAGCTCGGCCACATCGAGCGGTTCCTGAAGGCCGGCGACAAGGTCAAGGTCACCATCTGGCTGCGCGGACGTGAGCAGTCGCGTCCGGAGCTGGGTTTCCGTCTGCTGCAGCGTGTGGCCGCCGACATCGGCGAGCTCGGCTTCGTCGAGAGCGCGCCGAAGCAGGACGGTCGCAACATGATCATGGTGCTGGGTCCGACCCGTAAGAAGGCCGAAGCCCGCGCCGAGGGTCGCCGTCGTCGTGAGCAGGCTGCCGAGAAGGCGCCTGAGACCGTCGAGCAGGCACCCGAAGCCGTCGAGCAGGCCGAGCCGGCCGAGGAGTCGGCCACCGAGACTGCCGCCCAGTAGGAGCGGAACAACCACTCGGGATCCCGCGGTCCCGAGGTAATGACGACCGGCGTCCAAACGCCGGAACAGCGATAGAAGGAGATCGGCTCATGCCGAAGATGAAGACCCACAGTGGTGCCAAGAAGCGTTTCCGCGTGACCGGCTCCGGCAAGGTGATGCGTCAGCGTGCGCGTCACGTGCACAAGTTCCAGGAGCGCAGCAAGTCGGCCACCCGCCGCCTCGTTCCGGACGTCGTCGTCGCCAAGTCCGACGAGAAGAAGATCAAGAAGCTTCTCGGTCAGTAATCCGCCCACTTGCACCACTGGTCCTGACCGTCCCCGGTAGGACCGCCCAAGAACGAAGGAGATTCACGTGGCACGCGTGAAGCGGGCAGTCAACGCCCAGAAGAAGCGCCGTACCGTCCTCGAGCAGGCCAGCGGCTACCGCGGCCAGCGCTCGCGCCTTTACCGCAAGGCGAAGGAGCAGGTCACCCACAGCATGGGTTACGCGTACCGTGACCGGCGCGCGAAGAAGGGCGACTTCCGTCGCCTCTGGATCCAGCGCATCAACGCAGGTGCGCGCGCGAACGGCATGACGTACAACCGGTTCATCCAGGGTCTGAAGAACGCCGAGATCGAGGTCGACCGCCGCATGCTCGCCGAGCTGGCCGTCAACGACGCCGCCGCGTTCGCCGCCCTGGTCGAGATCGCCAAGGCGAACGTCAGCACCGAGTCGACCCCCGAGTCGACCCCGGCTGCCTGAGAACGCCACACGTAACACGCCGTACGCCGGTGGAGCCCGTCCTTTCCAACCCGACCTCCGATCGGGTGAAGAAGGTGCGAGCGCTCCACCGGCGTTCGTCGCGTGAGCGGGCCGGCCAGTTCCTGGCCGAAGGTCCGCAGTCGGTGCGGGAGGTCCTGCGCTTCGCGCCCGGCACCGTCGACGCCGTCTACTACGTGCGCGGTGAGCGCAGCGCGGAACTGGTCGAACTGGCCGCCCAGCGGGGCGTCACCACCCGGGAGTGCACCCCCGAGGTGCTCGCGCAGATGTGCGAGGCCCAGCATCCGCAACCGGTGGTTGCCGTGGTGCGCCCGGTGTCGGTGTCGCTCGACGAGGCGTTGGCCGGCGACGGCTACGTGGTCGTGCTGACCAACGTGCGCGACCCCGGCAACGCCGGCACGGTGATCCGCGGCGCCGACGCGGCGGGTGCGCGGTGCGTGCTGATCAGCGACTCCAGCGTCGACATCGAGAACCCCAAGGTGGTGCGGTCGACCGTCGGGTCACTGTGGCACCTGCCGATCCACACCGGGTCGAGCATCGAAGAGATCTTCGCCGCCTGCCGTGACGCCGGCCTGCTGCTGCTGGCTGCCGACGGCGTCGGTGAGCAGTTGCTGCCCGACACCGACCTCACCCGTCCGCACGCCTGGGTGATGGGCAACGAGGCGTGGGGTCTCGAACCCGAGGTGCGCGACGCCTGCGACGAGGTGGTGCGGGTGCCGATCTACGGGCACGCCGAGTCGCTCAACCTCGCGATGGCCGCGACCGTCTGCATGTACGCCAGCGCCGCCGCGACGCAGACCACCGACTGAACCCTCCGCCCACCGAAACCGGGATGAGGCGCCCACGGCGCCGTCGATAGAATCGCCGGGCTGCCGATTCCGGCTTTCCGGCACGGCGAACGCACACCACGAGGACGAGACGAGAGCGATGTCAGGCCCCAATACGCAGTACGACCCGGTGGAGGTCGCCGCCCTCGACCCCGAAGCGATCGACAAAGCCGTCCAGGACGCGCTCGACGCGATCGCCGGCGCGGGCGACCTGGAGCAACTGAAGTCGGTGCGCACCGCGCACCAGGGCGACAAGTCGCCGCTCGCCCTCGCCAACCGCGAGATCGGCGCCCTGCCGCCCACCGCCAAGGCCGAAGCCGGCAAGCGCGTCGGCCAAGCCCGCGGACGCGTGGGTCAGGCATTCAAGGAACGCCAGGCGGTGCTGGAGGCCGAACGCGACGAACGCATCCTGGTCGAGGAAGCCGTCGACGTCACGATGACTCCCGGACGCCGTCCGCTGGGCCGGCGCCACCCCACCGAACTGATGGGCGAGCGCATCGCCGACATCCTCGTCGGCATGGGTTGGGAGATCGCCGAGGGCCCGGAGATCGAGGCCGAGTGGTTCACCTTCGACGCCCTCAACTTCGACGCCGACCACCCGGCGCGCCAGATGCAGGACACCTTCTACATCGACCCGCCCGAGAACGGGTTGGTGCTGCGCACCCACACCTCGCCGGTGCAGGCCCGCGCGATGCTCGAACGCGGCGCGCCGCTGTACATCGGATGCCTCGGACGCGTGTTCCGCACCGACGAACTCGACGCCACCCACATGCCCGCGTTCCACCAGATCGAGGGCCTTGCGGTCGACGAGGGCCTGACGATGGCCCACCTCAAGGGCACCCTCGACCGGATGGCCACCGAACTGTTCGGTGAGGGCATCGTGACCCGGCTGCGTCCGTCGTACTTCCCGTTCACCGAGCCGTCGGCCGAGATGGACCTGCGCTGCTTCGTCTGCCGCGGGGAAGACCAGGCCTGCCGGGCCTGCTCCGGCACCGGATGGATCGAGTGGGGCGGCTGCGGCATGGTCAACCAGAACGTGCTGCGCGCCTGCAACATCGACCCGGACAAGTACTCCGGTTTCGCCTTCGGAATGGGCGTCGATCGGGCACTGATGTTCCGCACCGGCGCCGCCGACATGCGGGAAATGATCGAGGGCGACGTTCGCTTCAACAACCAGTTCGGAATGGAGATCTGATGCGGGTGCCGATCGATTGGCTGCGCGAGTACGTCGCGGTCCCGACCGACGCACGCGGCACCGACGTGGCCGCCGCCCTGGTGAAGGTGGGTCTGGAGGAGGAGGGCATCCACGGTGGCGACATCACCGGCCCGGTCGTCGTCGGCCGGGTGATCTCCAAGGAGCCGCAGGAGCAGAAGAACGGCAAGACGATCAACTGGTGCCAGGTCGACGTCGGCGACGCCAACGGCACCGGCGAGCCCCAGGGCATCGTCTGCGGCGCACACAACTTCGACGCCGGCGATTGGGTGGTCTGCGTGCTGCCCGGAGCCGTGCTGCCCGGCGGTTTCGCAATCGCCGCGCGCAAGACCTACGGCCACGTTTCGGCCGGAATGATCTGTGCCGCAGACGAACTCGGACTTCCTGACGACGGCTCCGGCGGCATCATCCGCCTCGCCGAGCGGGTGCCGGGGGTCGAGTTCACCGCCGGTCAGGACGCGTTGCCGATCCTCGGCCTCGACCGTGAGACCGTCGAGATCAACGTGACGCCCGACCGCGGCTACTGCTTCTGCTTGCGCGGAGTGGCCCGGGAGTACTCCCACTCGACCGGTGCGGTGTTCACCGACTCGGCTGACGATCTGGCCCGGCGGGCACCGGCCGCCAACGACTCCGGCTTCGGGGTGCAGGTCGCCGACGACGCCCCACTCGGCGGCAAGGTCGGCTGCACCCGCTACGTCGCGCGGACGGTGCGCGGCATCGATCCGAGCGCGCCCACTCCGGAGTGGATGGCCACCCGCCTCACCGAGGCGGGCATGCGACCCATCTCGCTCGCGGTCGACGTCACCAACTACGTCATGCTTGCGCTCGGCCAGCCGCTGCACGCCTTCGACGTCGACACCCTCACCGGCCCGATCGTGGTGCGTCGCGCCCGGGCGGGGGAGAAGCTCACCACCCTCGACGACGTGGAGCGGACGCTCGATGTCGAAGACCTCCTCATCACCGACGCCGGCGAGAAGCCGCTGGCGATCGCGGGTGTCATGGGGGGTGAAGACTCCGAGGTGTCCGAGTCCACCCGCAACGTGCTCGTCGAGGCTGCCCGGTTCGACCAGGTCTCGATTGCCCGAAGTGCCCGGCGGCACAAGCTCGCCACCGAGGCGTCGAAGCGTTTCGAGCGCGGCGTCGACCCCGAACTCGCGCCTGCGGCAGCGCAATTGGCGATCGACCTGCTCGTCGAGTTCGGTGGCGGCACCGTCGACGAGGGTGTCACCGATGTGCACACTCCCGTCGAACAGCCGGTGATCACGATCGGCGTGGAGCAGCCGGGCCGGCTCGTCGGCGTCGACTACTCGGCCGACGACGTGCGCGGCGTGCTCGAACTCATCGGGTGCACGGTCGAGGGCGACGGCGACACCTTGTCGGTCACGCCGCCGACCTGGCGCCCCGACCTCACCACCTGGCCCGACCTCGCCGAGGAGGTCGCCCGCATCAAGGGGTACGACGCGATCCCGTCGATCGTGCCGGCGGCCCCGGGCGGTCGCGGGCTCACCCCGGCACAGAGCGGACGCCGCCTGGCGGCCAACGTGCTCGCCGCGCGCGGCTTCAGCGAGATCTGGAGCGCACCGTTCGTGGCGGTGGAGTCGTTCGACCAGCTCGGTTACCCCGCCGACGACCCGCGGCGCATCACCGTCCGTATCGCCAACCCCCTCTCGGAGCAGGAGCCACTGTTTCGCACGGCCGTGCTGCCGAACGTGCTGGAGGCGTTGCGCCGCAACACTTCTCGTGGCCAGCGCGATGTGGCGCTCTTCGAGCACGGGCTCGTCGTCGCCGGCCCGGCGGGCAGGGCGCCGACCTTCCCGGTGGGCACCTACCCGGGTGCCGACGCCGTCCGCGCGATCGAGGACGCCGTGCCGGCACAGCCGCGGCACATCGCCTGGGCGCTTGCGGGCGACGTCGAGAAGGCCGGTTGGTGGGGCGCGGGCCGCACCGCCGACTGGTCGGATGCCATCGACGCCGCTCTGGCTCTCGGCGACGCACTCGCGGTGCCGCTGCAGGTGCGCACCGGCGCCGTGGCGCCGTTCCACCCGGGACGCTGCGCCGAGATCGTGCTCCCCGACGGCACCGTGATCGGTGCGGCCGGTGAGTTGCACCCCAAGGTGGTCGGGGCGCTTGGTCTCAGTGGCCGCCCGGTCGGCGGTGAGCTCGACCTCGACGCGCTCATCGCGGCGTCGACGACCCCGCAGGCCGCCGGGCTGTCGAACTTCCCGATCGTGCAGAGCGACATCGCGCTGACCGTCGACGCGCAGGTGCGCGCCGGCGAGGTGCTCGCCACGTTGCGTTCCGCCGCCGGTGACGATCTGGAGCGGATCCAGCTGTTCGACAGCTACGAGGGCGACCAGGTCGGCGAGGGCAAGAAGTCGCTCGCCTTCCGGATGACCTTCCGGGCCGATCGCACGCTGAAGACCGAAGAGGTCAACGCGCTGCGCGACGCCGCGGTCGCCGCCGCCGGACGCGAGCACGCGGCGGTGCTGCGCGGCGCCTGAGCCCACCCCACACCCCCGCGAAAGTTTGCGCGACACGCGACAGATGCGCGCAAGGTTGCAAACTTTCGCGGGGGTGGGCGGAGGGGTCGGCGGCGCGACCCCCGTGCATGAATATGCGGTCGGATGTATGATCATCACATGATCAGGGCTGCTGTCGCGGGAGCGAGCGGATATGCCGGAGGCGAGATCGTCCGGCTGTTGACCAACCACCCACAGGTCGAGATCGGCACGCTCGCGGCCGGTAGTCAGGCCGGCAAGCCGGTCACCTCGGTGCACCCGAACCTCACGCCGCTGGCCGACCGGCAGTTCACCGAGACCACGCCCGAGACCCTCGATGGCCACCACGTGGTGTTCCTCGCGCTGCCGCACGGCCAGAGCGCCGCGCTGGCTCGACAGTTGCCCGACGACGTCGTGCTCATCGACTGCGGCGCCGACTTCCGGCTGGGTGACGAAGCTGCGTGGACCACCTTCTACGACACCGAGTTCGCCGGCACCTGGCCCTACGGCATGCCCGAACTCGCCACCGCCGACGGACCGCAGCGACACCAGCTGGAGGGTGCCCGCCGCATCGCGGTGCCCGGTTGCTACCCGACCTCGGCCAGCCTCGCGCTCGCGCCGGCTTTCGCGGCCGGGCTCGTCGATGCCGACGACGTCGTCATCGTCGCTGCGTCGGGTACCTCGGGGGCCGGCAAGAGCCTCAAACCGCACCTGCTCGGCGCCGAAGTGATGGGTTCGATGAGTCCGTACGGCGTGGGTGGCGTGCACCGCCACACCCCGGAGATCGAGCAGAACCTCTCCGGCGCCGCGGGCGAGCCGGTGACCGTGTCGTTCACGCCGACCCTGGCACCCATGCCGCGCGGCATTCTGGCCACCTGCACCGCCCGCATCAAGCCGGGTGTCGATCTCGCCGCGGTGCGCCGCGCCTACGACGCCGCATATGCCGAGGAGAAGTTCGTGCACCTGCTGCCCGAGGGCATGTGGCCGAGTACCGGCGCCGTGCTCGGGTCGAACAACGTGCAGATCCAGGTGGCCGTCGACGCACACGTCGGCCGACTCGTCGTCGCCAGTGCCGTCGACAATCTGACCAAGGGCACCGCCGGCGCCGCCGTGCAGTGCATGAACCTCGCCCTCGGACTCCCGGAGTCGACGGGCCTGCCGAGCGTAGGAGTCGCACCGTGACCCACCCCACCGAACATCGAGCGACGGGAGCCCGGTCGTGAGCGTCACTGCACCGCAAGGGTTTCGCGCGGCCGGCATCACCGCCGGTCTGAAGCCGAGCGGCAAGTCCGACCTCGCGCTGGTCGTCAACGACGGACCCGCCCGCCACGCCGCGGCGGTCTTCACCAGCAACCGGGTGGAGGCCGCGCCGGTCACCTGGTCGCGGGTCGCCGTCGGCGACGGACGGCTCGACGCCGTCGTGCTCAACTCCGGCGGGGCGAACGCATGCACCGGCGCGCAGGGTTTTGCCGACACGCACCGCACCGCGGAACTGGTCGCCGACGCGCTCGGGATCTCCTCCGGCGATCTCGCGGTGTGTTCGACCGGCCTCATCGGCGAGTTGCTGCCGATGGACAAGATCGAAGCTGCTGTGCCGCAACTGGTTTCGCAGCTCGGCCAGGCCGGAGGCGATGCTGCGGCCCAGGCGATCATGACGACCGACACCGTGCCGAAGCAGGCTGCCGCGGCGCGTGACGGCTGGAGCGTCGGCGGCATGGCCAAGGGCGCCGGCATGCTCGCGCCCGCGCTCGCCACGATGCTCGTGGTGGTGACGACCGACGCCGTCGTCGACGCCGCAACCCTGCAGGACGTGCTGCGAGCTGCCACCTCCACGACCTTCGACCGCATCGACTCCGACGGCTGCCAGTCGACCAACGACACGGTGTTGCTGCTCGCATCGGGCGCCAGTGGCGTGCCGGTCAGCCGGGAAGCGCTCACCGAGGCGGTCACCGAGGTGTGCGCGTCGCTCGCCCGCCAGCTGATCGCCGACGCCGAGGGCGCCAAGCACGACATTGCGATCGAGATCCGCACGGCGGCAAGCGAATCCGACGCGTTGACGGTCGCTCGCGCCATCGCTCGCAACAACCTGTTCAAGTGCGCGATCTTCGGCGACGACCCCAACTGGGGGCGCATCGTGGCCGCTGTCGGCACCACCGACGCGGTCTTCGAACCCCAGCAACTGGACGTCAGCGTCAACGGGGTGCAGGTCTGTCGGGCCTGCGGGGTGGGCGACGATCGGTCCCTGGTCGACCTCAGCGGTCGCGAGGTGCACGTGGTGGTCGACCTGCACGCCGGCTCCGAGACGGCGACGGTCTGGACCAACGACCTCACCCACGACTACGTGCACGAGAACTCCGCCTACTCCACCTGATCGACGACTGATCGACGACCGATCGACGACCTGCGAAGGACCGCAACCGATGACCCTGCGTGACGAGACCTCGCTCGCCGCTGCCGCGGACAAGGCGGCCACCCTTGTCGAGGCGCTGCCCTGGCTCGAGCAGTTCCGCGGCGCGCTCGTCGTGATCAAGTACGGCGGCAACGCCATGACCGACGACGCCCTCAAAGCCGCGTTCGCCGAAGACGTCGCCTTCCTGAAGTACGCCGGCCTCCGCCCGGTCGTGGTGCACGGCGGTGGACCACAGATCCAGGCGATGCTGACCCGCCTCGGCCTGGAGAGCGAGTTCAAGGGCGGACTGCGGGTCACCACGCCCGAGGTGATGGAAGTCGTCCGGATGGTGCTCACCGGCCAGGTCTCCCGCGAACTCGTCGGTCTCATCAACAACCACGGCGCGCTCGCGGTCGGCCTCTCCGGCGAAGACGCGGCGCTCTTCGGCGCCCGCCGCCGCGGCACGCTCGTCGACGGCGAAATGGTCGACATCGGCCTGGTCGGCGACGTCGAGACGGTGAATCCCGCTGCGGTGCAAGACATTCTGGACGCCGGACGGATCCCCGTCGTGTCGTCGGTGGCGCCCGACCTCGACGTCGACGGGCAGGTGCTCAACGTCAATGCCGACACCGCGGCGGCCGCGCTGGCGACGGCTCTGGGCGCCCGCAAGCTGGTGGTGCTCACCGACGTCGAGGGCATCTACGCCGACTGGCCCGACCGCGGCAGCCCGCTCAGCACGCTGCCGGTCGACGAGGCCCGCGACCTGCTCACCCGCGTCGATTCCGGGATGGTGCCCAAGCTCGAGGCCTGCATCCGGGCCATCGACGGGGGAGTGCCCCAGGCCCACGTCATCGACGGACGCCGCGCCCACTGCGTGCTGCTCGAGATCTTCACCAACGCCGGCATCGGCACGATGCTCCTGCCCGGCTCGACCGACGAAAGCGATCAGGACGCATGAACGCACCCGCGACACCCACCACGAACGAGGCCGCCCTTGCGGAGTACCAGCAGGAGTTGCTGCCGGTGTTCGGTCAGCCGGCACTCGTGATCGAACGTGGCGACGGCAGCTACCTGTGGGATCTCGGCGGCAAGCGCTACCTCGACCTGCTCGCCGGCATCGCGGTCAATGTCGTCGGTCACAACAACCCCGACCTCGTCGCCGCCGTGTCGAAGCAGGCCGGCGAGATGCTGCACATCTCCAACTTCTTCACCAGCCGCGCCCAGATCGGCCTTGCCCACGAACTCCTGCGGGTGAGCGCCGCGCCGCAGGGCTCCCGGGTGTTCTTCGCCAACTCCGGCACCGAGGCGATCGAGGCTGCGATCAAGCTGAGCCGGCGCACCGGCCGCACCAAGATCATCGCTGCCGAACGAGCCTTCCACGGCCGCACCACCGGCGCGCTCGCGCTCACCCACAAGGCCGCCTACCGCGAGCCGTTCGAGCCGCTGCTGCCGGGCGTCGTACACGTGCCGTTCGGCGACATCGACGCTCTGGCCGAAGCCGTCGACGCAGACACCGCAGCGTTCTTCGTCGAGCCCGTGCAGGGCGAAGCGGGTGTCATCGAGGCCGACGCCGAGTACCTGCGCGCGGCACGCGAGATCACCTCTGCCGCAGGGGCATTGCTCATCATCGACGAGATCCAGACCGGGGTCGGACGCACCGGAGACTGGTTTGCGCACCAGCGCGCAGGCATCGTGCCCGACGCCATGACCCTCGCGAAGGGGCTCGGCGGCGGCGTGCCGATCGGCGCGATGCTCACCTACGGCCCCGAGGTCTCGGCCTTGCTGCAGGCGGGTCAACACGGCACCACCTTCGGCGGTAATCCGCTGGCCTGCGCCGCCGGACTTGCGGTCGTCGACATCATCGAACGCCACGGCCTGCTCGACCACGCCCGCGAACTCGGCGAATGGTTCGCCGACGCCGTGGCCGGCCTCGACGACCCGCGCATCGTCGGCGTCCGCGGACGCGGCCTGCTGCTCGCCGTCGTGCTGCGCGACGAGGTGTCAGCGCAGGTGAACACGGCTGCCCGCGAGGCCGGGTTCATCGTCAACGCGGTCGCACCCGACGCCATCCGGCTCGCCCCAGCGCTCACCATCACACAGACCGAATTGGCGACCTTCGTCGACGCACTCCCGGCACTCCTGGACTCCATCGAACCGACCGAAGGACAGCCCCGATGACCCGCCACTTCCTGCGCGACGACGACCTCAGCCCCGCCGAGCAGGCGCAGGTGCTGCGCACCGCTGCTCGGATGAAGGCCGACCGGACGGCGATCCAACCGCTTGCCGGCCCGCAGGGCGTCGCGATCATCTTCGACAAGCCGACGCTGCGCACCCAACTGTCGTTCAGCACCGGCGTCGCCGAACTCGGCGGCTTCCCGACGGTCGTCGACGGCAACCTCGCCCAGATCGGGGTGCGCGAGTCGATCCCGGACGTCGCTCGTGTGCTCGGACGGCAGGTGTCGCTCATCGTGTGGCGCACCTACGGTCAGGACCGCATCGAGCAGATGGCCGAGTATGCCGGCGTGCCGGTCGTCAACGCGCTCACCGACGACTTCCACCCGTGCCAGATCCTCGCCGACCTGCTCACGATCACCGAACACAAGGGTGAGCTCGCCGGCCTGACGATGAGTTACGTCGGTGACGGTGCCAACAACATGGCCCATTCCTACCTGCTCGGTGGCGCGCTCGCCGGCATGAACGTGCGCATCGGCACGCCGGCCACTCACCAACCGCAGCAGGCGATCGTCGATCGTGCCCGCGAGATCGCCTCGCAGACAGGCGGATCGGTGCAGGTGAACGACGACCCGGTCGGCACCGTCACCGGCGCCGACGTGGTCATCACCGACACCTGGGTCTCGATGGGCCAGGAAGCCGAGGCCGGTGACCGCAAGGGCACCGAGAGCCCGTTCACCCCCTTCGCCCTCGACGCCGACCTGCTCGGGCACGCCGCGTCCGACGCCATCGTGCTGCACTGCCTGCCGGCCTACCGCGGCTACGAGATCAGCGCCGACGTCATCGACGGCCCGCAGTCGGTCGTCTGGGACGAGGCCGAGAACCGGTTGCACGCACAGAAGGCGTTGATGGCGTTCTTGCTGGAGCAGGCGTGATCACCACCCGCACCTCGCGGCACCAGGCGATCGCCGACGTGCTCGCCCGCGAGGACGTGGGGTCGCAGACCCGGTTGTCGCAGTTGCTCGCCGATCGCGGGTTCACCGTGACACAGGCGACGCTGTCGCGCGACCTCGACGAACTCGGCGCGGTGAAGATCCGCAAGGACGGGCAACTGGTCTACGCGGTGCCGGCCGAGGGCGGCGACGGCACCGGGTTCGCCTCGCTCGCCGACCCTGACGGACGGCTGCGCAAGGCGTGTGTCGACCTGTTGGTCTCGGCCGAGCACGCCGAGAATCTCGTGGTGCTGAAGACCCCGCCTGGCGGCGCGAACCTGCTCGCCTCGGCCATCGACCACGCACGACCACAACACATTCTCGGCACCATTGCCGGGGATGACACGATCATGGTGATCACGGCGTCCCGCAAGGCGGCGCCGCTGGTCCGCGACCATCTCATTCGACTCGCACAAGGGCAGGCATGACCGACCACAACGACGCGACCACTCCCGCTTCCGCACCCGCTCCGGCACCCGAGGCCGCCGGCTCCGGCGAGCGAATCAGTCTGTGGGGCGGACGTTTTGCCGGTGGGCCGGCCGACGCGCTCGCGACGTTGTCGAAATCGACCCACTTCGACTGGCGCCTCGCGGCCTACGACATCGCCGGCTCGAAGGCGCACGCCCGCGTGCTGCACTCGGCCGGGCTGCTCGACGACGCACAGCGCGACGGCATGATCGACGCCCTCGACCGGTTGCTGACCGACGTGCAGACCGGTGCGTTCCTGCCGGCGCCGGACGACGAAGACGTGCACACCGCGTTGGAGCGCGGCCTCATCGAGCGCGCCGGCGCCGACCTCGGCGGACGGCTACGTGCCGGTCGCAGCCGCAACGACCAGGTCGCGACGCTGTTCCGCATGTACCTGCGCGACCACGCCCGCGTCGTCAGTGGGCTGCTGCTCGATGTCGTCGACGCGCTGATCAAGCAGGCCGAACAGCACCACGGCGTGGCGATGCCCGGGCGCACCCACCTGCAGCACGCACAGCCCGTGTTGTTGTCCCACCACCTGCTCGCCCACGCATGGGCGCTGTTGCGCGACGTCCAGCGCTTTGCCGACTGGGACCGCCGCTGCGACGAATCGCCTTACGGTTCGGGCGCATTGGCCGGTTCGAGCCTCGGTCTAGACCCGAACGCGGTCGCGACCGACCTGGGCTTCTCGCGGGCGGTGATGAACTCGATCGACGGCACCGCCTCGCGTGACTTCGTCGCCGAGTTCGCGTTCGTCGCGGCGATGTCGGCCGTGGACATCTCGCGCATCGCCGAGGAGGTCGTGCTCTGGGCGACCAAGGAGTTCTCCTTCATCACCCTCGACGACGCCTACTCGACCGGGTCGAGCATCATGCCGCAGAAGAAGAACCCCGATGTCGCCGAACTCGCCCGCGGCAAGGCCGGCCGGTTGGTCGGTGACCTCACCGGTCTGATGACGACGCTCAAGGCGCTGCCGTTGGCGTACAACCGCGACCTGCAGGAGGACAAGGAGCCGGTGTTCGACGCCGTCGACACCCTCGAGGTGCTGCTGCCGGCGTTCTCCGGGATGGTCGACACGATGGTGTTCGACACCGACCGACTCGAGTCGCTGGCGCCGCAGGGCTTCGCACTCGCCACCGACATCGCCGAGTGGCTGGTGCGCGAGGGCACCCCGTTCCGCATCGCCCACGAGGTGGCCGGCGAGTGCGTGCGGGTGTGCGAGACGCAGGGCAAGGAATTGTGGGATCTCACCGACGAGGAGTTGACGTCCATCAACCCGGCGCTGACGCCCGACGTGCGCGAGGTGCTGACCGTGACCGGCTCGCTCGCCTCCCGCAACTCGCAGGGCGGCACCTCGCCGACCCGGGTGGAGGAGCAGCGCGAGGCCGCGAAGATCGTCGTGGGTCAGGCTCGTTCGTGGTCTGCGCAGCGGGTGGTCGGGGCCTGAGGAGTGCCAGTCCTCTACTACCTCGTCGGCCCTCCTGCGGTTGGCAAGCTCACCGTCGCCACCTTGCTGCGTGAGCGCACCGGGGCGGCGTTGATCGACAACCATCTGGTTAACGACCCGGTGTTCGTGCCACTCGGTGCCGACGGAGTCCGCCCGTTGCCGGCGGGGTTCGGCCCGCTGCGGGAGCGCGTCATCGACGTGGTGCACGAGGCGATCGCCCTCGCTGCTGCGGACATCGACCACATCCTGACGAACTGGCTCGACGACTCGCCGACCGATGCGGCTTTCCTCGACCGCATCAGGGCACTCGCGGCAAAGCGCGGGGCGCGCCTGGTTCTGGTGTGGCTGTCCGCGTCCCCCGACACCCTCTTGGAACGAGTGACTTCCGAAGACCGCCGACGGCGCGCGAAACTGCGCGATCCGCAGCTGCTTCGTCACGCGCTGGCGAGCGGCACGCTGCCGGCCCCGCCCGACGCGATCGAGATCGACACCACCGACCTTTCGCCGGCTACCACCGTCGACCGGGTCCTCGAGTTCGCCGGCCGCTCGTGAGCGACGTGCTCGACATTCCCGCCACCGACGCCGCCATGCGGCTGCTCGGTGCGACCCTGCACGGACGTGGGGTGAGCGTGCGGCTGACCGAGGTGGAGGCGTACGCCGGGCAGGACGACCCGGGGTCGCACGCCTTCCGCGGACGCACCCCGCGCACCGAGGTGATGTTCGGCCCTGCGGGCCGGCTGTACGTGTACTTCAGCTACGGAATGCACGTCTGTGCGAACTACGTCTGCGGTGTGGACGGCACGGCAGCTGCGGTGCTGCTTCGGGCCGGGACGGTGGTGGACGGCATCGAGCTCGCGCGTCGCCGTCGCCCCGGTAGGAGCGACCGTGACCTCGCACGTGGGCCGGCGCGGCTGACCAGTGCGCTCGGGATCGGTCTCGACGACTACGACCTCGACCTGCACGACCCCGCGTCACCGGTGCGGCTCGAGCTGGGGGAGCCGTTGACGAAGCGGGCGATCAGCAGCGGTCCGCGGGTCGGGGTGTCGGGCGCAGGAGGTGGCCCGGAGTACCCGTGGCGCTTCTGGATCGACGGCGAACCGAGCGTGTCGCCGTACCGTCCGGCGAAACCGCGTCGCAGAGCGGTCGAGCGATGAGGCAGGCTTGACCCGGCGCGCAACAGGCACGCCGTTACCCCCGAGGGAAGGATTCACCGGTGAGCAACATCTTCGACGAGCTGCAGTGGCGTGGCTTGGTGGCGCAGACCACCGACGAGGCCGCGTTGCGGGAAGCGCTCGACGGGACGCTCACCATGTATGTGGGATTCGATCCCACGGCGCCCTCCCTGCACTTCGGCAACCTGGTGCAACTCGTCGTGGCACGGAAGTTGCAGCGGGCCGGACACCACGTGATCTGCCTCGTCGGCGGGTCGACCGGGCTCATCGGTGACCCGAAGCCGGACAGCGAGCGGGTGCTGCGTAGCAAGGAGCAGGTGGCCGAGGCAGTGGCCTCGATCCAGCGTCAAGCAGAGTCCTTCCTCGACTTCGAGGGTGACAACCCGGCACGCATGGTCAACAACCTCGACTGGACCGAAGGCATCAGTGCCTTGGACTTCCTGCGCGACTACGGCAAGTACTTCCGGGTCAACTCGATGATCAAGAAGGACGCGGTCTCCGCGCGACTCAACTCCGATGCCGGCATCAGCTACACCGAGTTCAGCTACCAGATCCTGCAGGGCCTGGATTACCTGCACCTCTTCCGCACCTACGACTGCACGCTCCAGACCGGCGCGGTCGACCAGTGGGGCAACATCCTCGCCGGCGTCGACCTGATCCGACAGGCCGAGGGCAAACACGTGCACGTGCTGACGACGCCGTTGCTCACCGACAGCACGGGACGCAAGTACGGCAAGTCCGAGGGCAACGCGATCTGGCTCGACCCGACGATGACCTCGCCTTACGCGTTCTTCCAGTACTTCCTGAACGTCGAGGACTCCGAGGTCATCAAGCTGCTCAAGGTGTTCAGCGATCTCGGCCCTGATGAGATCAAGGACTACGAGGAACAGGTGGCGAACGAGCCGTTCAAGCGCGCGGCGCAGCGTGCACTCGCCGCGGCTGCGACGACCTTGGTGCACGGAGCGGTCGCGACGGTGAGTGCGCAGGCCGCCTCGGAAGCACTGTTCGGCAAGGGTGACTTGCACGCGCTGGACGCGGGAACGCTGCAGGACGCGACGGCCGAACTGCCCGGTGGCGTGGTGCCGGCCGGCACTCCGATCGTCGATGCGCTCATCACCGTTGGCATTGCCGACTCCCGCAACGCCGCGCGCCGGCTGATCGGTGACGGGGGCGTGTCGGTCAACAACGAGAAGGTCACGGACGTCGACGCGACCTTGGGCGCCGACGACTACCTGCACGGCGTCGTCGCGGTGATCAAGCGGGGACGGAAGTACCAGGCGGCCGCGCGAGCGAGCTGAACCTCGCCGCCGGACACGTCCTGCCGAGGCCCGGAGACCGCGGAAACCCGCGTGATTTCGGGCCTCGGCGCATCCTCGGGCGAGCATCGGAGTACTGTGATGCAGGTCATGCACGCACCGATTTGGCATCGCGGGACGAGACGCGTAGTGTTCTCCGAGTCGCCCAGCGGGAGGCACGGACGAGCCGAGAGGCGAGGCCGGTCCCGGGGCACAAACCCACCGCTTCCGAGCAAAACAAATCAGCGAAAGTCGATTTGGAAGCAAACAAAAGTGGTGCTAACCTGAAGAGGTTGCTGAGAAAGCCGAAATAAAAAGGCAAATTCAAAGCAAAAACTTCATCGCTTCTCAGAAGCAGTCAGATCGGCCGAAACGCGGATTTGAAAGCGAAAAGAAGAGATGATAACCTGAAGAGGTTGCCCCAGAGTGCGGATCGCAAGAGAAGCCCAACGGTGAGCAAACGTTTCTTGAGAACTCAACAGCGTGTCGAGTGATTGATGCCAAATGTTTGTTTGGTTGAGATTGACTATGTAGCAAGTAATGCTCTTGTTGATTTTGGCCAGGATAGTTTTTGTGATTTTTTACGGAGAGTTTGATCCTGGCTCAGGACGAACGCTGGCGGCGTGCTTAACACATGCAAGTCGAACGATGAAGCCGCAGCTTGCTGTGGTGGATTAGTGGCGAACGGGTGAGTAACACGTGAGTAACCTGCCCTTCACTCTGGGATAAGCCTTGGAAACGAGGTCTAATACTGGATATTCATTCATGATCGCATGGTTGTGGGTGGAAAGATTTTTTGGTGGGGGATGGACTCGCGGCCTATCAGCTTGTTGGTGAGGTAGTGGCTTACCAAGGCTTTGACGGGTAGCCGGCCTGAGAGGGTGACCGGCCACACTGGGACTGAGACACGGCCCAGACTCCTACGGGAGGCAGCAGTGGGGAATATTGCACAATGGGCGAAAGCCTGATGCAGCGACGCCGCGTGAGGGATGACGGCCTTCGGGTTGTAAACCTCTTTCACCAGGGACGAAGCGGAAGTGACGGTACCTGGAGAAGAAGCACCGGCTAACTACGTGCCAGCAGCCGCGGTAATACGTAGGGTGCGAGCGTTGTCCGGAATTATTGGGCGTAAAGAGCTTGTAGGCGGTTTGTCGCGTCTGCTGTGAAAGACCGGGGCTTAACTCCGGTTCTGCAGTGGGTACGGGCAGGCTAGAGTATGGTAGGGGAGACTGGAATTCCTGGTGTAGCGGTGAAATGCGCAGATATCAGGAGGAACACCGATGGCGAAGGCAGGTCTCTGGGCCATTACTGACGCTGAGAAGCGAAAGCATGGGGAGCGAACAGGATTAGATACCCTGGTAGTCCATGCCGTAAACGTTGGGCGCTAGGTGTGGGACTCATTCCACGAGTTCCGTGCCGCAGCTAACGCATTAAGCGCCCCGCCTGGGGAGTACGGCCGCAAGGCTAAAACTCAAAGGAATTGACGGGGGCCCGCACAAGCGGCGGAGCATGCGGATTAATTCGATGCAACGCGAAGAACCTTACCAAGGCTTGACATACACCGGAATGTGCCAGAGATGGTGCAGCCTTTTGGCTGGTGTACAGGTGGTGCATGGTTGTCGTCAGCTCGTGTCGTGAGATGTTGGGTTAAGTCCCGCAACGAGCGCAACCCTCGTTCCATGTTGCCAGCACGTGATGGTGGGGACTCATGGGAGACTGCCGGGGTCAACTCGGAGGAAGGTGGGGATGACGTCAAATCATCATGCCCCTTATGTCTTGGGCTTCACGCATGCTACAATGGCCGGTACAGAGGGCAGCGATACTGTGAGGTGGAGCGAATCCCTTAAAACCGGTCTCAGTTCGGATTGGGGTCTGCAACTCGACCCCATGAAGTTGGAGTCGCTAGTAATCGCAGATCAGCAGTGCTGCGGTGAATACGTTCCCGGGCCTTGTACACACCGCCCGTCAAGTCACGAAAGTTGGTAACACCCGAAGCCGGTGGCCTAACCCTTGTGGGGGGAGCCGTCGAAGGTGGGATTGGCGATTGGGACTAAGTCGTAACAAGGTAGCCGTACCGGAAGGTGCGGCTGGATCACCTCCTTTCTAAGGAGCGCATGCCTTTTCATCACCGAGTGTGTGGTGGGGGTTGCTCAAGGGTGGAACATCGATCATGGTGCCTGGTTGGGTGCCGGCTCGGCGTGAGTACGAACCTTGTCAGAGGGGTTGTGGAAAGTGTTGGGTTGGTGTCTGGTTGGGTGTCGGCACGTTGTTGGGTCCTGAGGGAACGGTTTGTTTCTTCTGGGTTGGCAGGCCTTGCGCCGGCTGCATGAGTTTCGTGTGGTTGGTGGGGGTTGCTGTGTGTTGTTTGAGAATTGCATAGTGGACGCGAAGCATCTGTAGTGCTCTGTAAGCATTTCTGAGATTTGTTCTTAGTATTTTGTGTAAGTTTTTAAGAGCGTACGGTGGATGCCTTGGCACCAGGAACCGATGAAGGACGTAGGAATCTGCGATAAGCCTCGGGGAGTCGATAACCAGACTGTGATCCGAGGATTTCCGAATGGGGGAACCCCGCACCATTCATGTGGTGTGACCCGCATCTGAACTCATAGGGTGTGTGGAGGGAACGTGGGGAAGTGAAACATCTCAGTACCCACAGGAAGAGAAAACAACAGTGATTCCGTGAGTAGTGGCGAGCGAAAGCGGATGAGGCTAAACCGCGGTTGTGTGATACCTGTCAGGGGTTGCAGTCGTGGGGTTGTGGGGCCGTTCTTACCAGTGCTGACATGCTGGTGGGCAGTTAGAAATGGCGCGTGTAGACGAACAATCTTGAATGGTTGACCGTAGAGGGTGTAAGTCCTGTAGTCGAAACATGTGTCACTGTCTTGGATGTGTTCCCAAGTAGCACCGGGCCCGTGAAATCCGGTGTGAATCTGGCAGGACCACCTGCTAAGCCTAAATATTCCCTGGTGACCGATAGCGGACTAGTACCGTGAGGGAAAGGTGAAAAGTACCCCGGGAGGGGAGTGAAATAGTACCTGAAACCGTGCGCTTACAATCCGTCAGAGCCTGCCTTTGGGTGGGTGATGGCGTGCCTTTTGAAGAATGAGCCTGCGAGTTAGTGCTCAGTGGCGAGGTTAACCCGTGTGGGGTAGCCGTAGCGAAAGCGAGTCCGAAGAGGGCGCCTATAGTCGCTGGGTCTAGACCCGAAGCGGAGTGATCTACCCATGGCCAGGTTGAAGCGACGGTAAGACGTCGTGGAGGACCGAACCCACTTAGGTTGAAAACTGAGGGGATGAGCTGTGGGTAGGGGTGAAAGGCCAATCAAACTCCGTGATAGCTGGTTCTCCCCGAAATGCATTTAGGTGCAGCGTCGCGTGTTTCGTGCCGGAGGTAGAGCTACTGGATGGCTGATGGGCCTCACCAGGTTACTGACGTCAGCCAAACTCCGAATGCCGGTACGTGAGAGCGTGGCAGTGAGACTGTGGGGGATAAGCTTCATAGTCGAGAGGGAAACAGCCCAGATCACCAGCTAAGGTCCCTAAGCGTGTGCTAAGTGGGAAAGGATGTGGAGTTGCTGTGACAACCAGGAGGTTGGCTTAGAAGCAGCCACCCTTTAAAGAGTGCGTAATAGCTCACTGGTCAAGTGATTCCGCGCCGACAATGTAGCGGGGCTCAAGCACATCACCGAAGCTGTGGCAATCACACATCACCCTGACCTTGTGTCCAGGGGTGTGGTTGGGTAGGGGAGCGTCGTGTGGGCGGTGAAGCGGCCGAGTGATCGAGTCGTGGAGGCCACACGAGTGAGAATGCAGGCATGAGTAGCGAATGACGGGTGAGAAACCCGTCCGCCGAATAACCAAGGGTTCCAGGGTCAAGCTAATCTGCCCTGGGTAAGTCGGGACCTAAGGCGAGGCCGACAGGCGTAGTCGATGGACATCCGGTTGATATTCCGGAACCGGCGAAGGACCGCCCATATCGAATCAGGGGATGCTAACCACCCAAACCATGACGTTTGTTCACCTTCGGGTGGGCGTGTTTGTGGGGAGCGTGGGACCCGATCTTGTAGTAGGTAAGCGATGGAGTGACGCAGGAAGGTAGCCTCCGCGGGGCGATGGTTGTCCCCGTCCAAGACTGTAGGGCGACTGGTAGGCAAATCCGCCAGTCATGTGCCTGAGAGTTGATGGTGACCACGAATGTGGGAAGTAGGGTGATCCTATGCTGCCGAGAAAAACTTCTAGCGAGGTTCGAGCCGCCCGTACCCTAAACCGACTCAGGTGGTTAGGTAGAGAATACTAAGGCGATCGAGTGAATCGTGGTTAAGGAATTCGGCAAAATGCCCCCGTAACTTCGGGAGAAGGGGGGCCCAATCCTTGAAGTGACTTGCTCACTAGGGGTGAGGGCCGCAGAGACCAGGGAGAAGCGACTGTTTACTAAAAACACAGGTCCGTGCGAAGAAGTAATTCGATGTATACGGACTGACGCCTGCCCGGTGCTGGAACGTTAAGGGGACCGGTTAGCCTTTGGGCGAAGCTGAGAACTTAAGCGCCAGTAAACGGCGGTGGTAACTATAACCATCCTAAGGTAGCGAAATTCCTTGTCGGGTAAGTTCCGACCTGCACGAATGGCGTAACGACTTCTCCACTGTCTCAACCGCGAACTCGGCGAAATTGCACTACGAGTAAAGATGCTCGTTACGCGCAGCAGGACGGAAAGACCCCGGGACCTTTACTACAGCTTGGTATTGGTGTTCGGTACGGCTTGTGTAGGATAGGTGGGAGACTGTGAAGCATGCACGCCAGTGTGTGTGGAGTCATCGTTGAAATACCACTCTGGTCGTTCTGGGCTCCTAACCTCGGTCCGTGATCCGGATCAGGGACAGTGCCTGGTGGGTAGTTTAACTGGGGCGGTTGCCTCCCAAAAGGTAACGGAGGCGCCCAAAGGTTCCCTCAGCCTGGTTGGCAATCAGGTTTTGAGTGTAAGTGCACAAGGGAGCTTGACTGTGAGACAGACATGTCGAGCAGAGACGAAAGTCGGGACTAGTGACCCGGCGGTGGCTTGTGGAAGCGCCGTCGCTCAACGGATAAAAGGTACCCCGGGGATAACAGGCTGATCTTGCCCAAGAGCTCATATCGACGGCATGGTTTGGCACCTCGATGTCGGCTCGTCGCATCCTGGGGCTGGAGTAGGTCCCAAGGGTTGGGCTGTTCGCCCATTAAAGCGGTACGCGAGCTGGGTTTAGAACGTCGTGAGACAGTTCGGTCCCTATCCGCTGTGCGCGTAGGAAACTTGAGAAGACCTGTCCCTAGTACGAGAGGACCGGGATGGACGAACCTCTGGTGTGTCAGTTGTTCTGCCAAGGGCACCGCTGATTAGCTACGTTCGGAAGTGATAACCGCTGAAAGCATCTAAGCGGGAAGCACGCTTCAAGATGAGGTTTCCATCACCCTTGTGGTGGGGAGGTTCCCAGTAGACTACTGGGTTGATAGGCCGGATGTGGAAGCACAGTAATGTGTGTAGCTGACCGGTACTAATAAACCGATAACTTACCAAAAACTCGTTCTTACAGGTTTGTGCTGCAGAATTTGAGTCTTCGCGTTCACTATGCAATATCTGAAACAACACGCAACACCACACAATTGTGGGTGGTGTCGGCTGATAGTTTCATAGTGTTACGGCGGTCATAGCGAAGTGGGAAACGCCCGGTTACATTCCGAACCCGGAAGCTAAGCCCTTCAGCGCCGATGGTACTGCACTCGGTAGGGTGTGGGAGAGTAGGACACCGCCGGACTTCACCTCAAATTGGAGGGTTGTCCCCGTGATGGTCGACAAGACCCGGGGACAACCCTCCAATTTCCATTTGACGTGGAAGAATGGGCTGTTGCGAGCCCCCGAGCAGGACAGTTCGAAGGAGATTGGTGTGACGGACGAGCAGCCCGACAAGGCAGACGAGCAGGGCCGTTCCGGTCGCTGGTCCCGAGCACGCTCCGAAGGTAATGGCGACAACAGGCCGGAGCGCGGCGAATCACGTGACCGTGGTCGCGACGGCGGCCGGCGAGAGGACCGTCCGCGGCGCGATGGTGACGACCGCGGCCGTGGCGGCTACCCGCGGCGTGACCGTGACGATCGTCCGCAGCGCTCCGGGGGTTCGTTCCCCCGTCGCTCCGACGGTGATCGGCGCGATGGACGGCGTGACGACCGTGACGGTGACCGACGTGACGACCGTCGTGGAGGCTACGAGCGCCGTGACGATCGACGGGGCGGCTATGACCGTCGCGACGACCGACGGGACGACCGGCAGGGTGAACGCCGAGGTGGCTTCGAACGTCGCGACGACCGTGGACGCGGAGGTCGCGACGATCGTGGTGGCTACCGCGGAGCAGACAACCGCGGTGGACGTTCGGATGGTCGGCGCGACGACCGGCGTGATGGTCGGCGCGACGACCGGCGTGATGACCGGCGCGGAGGCTATGGCGGACGGGATGATCGCGCGGGCGGCTACCGCGGTTCCGACAACCGGAGCAACGAGCGCCGAGGCGGATACGGGGAACGCTCCGAGCGCCGTGACGACCGCGACCGCGGGTTCCGCGGGGGTGACAACCGTGGCGGCGGTTACGGACGTGGGCGTGATGACCGGCGTGACGACCGTGGCGGGCGTTGGAGCGACGACCGCCGTGGTGGCGGGCCGCGTCGCGACGACAACCGCCGTGGCGGCGACTTCGATCGAGCACGTCGGGACGACCGTGGTGACCGTGGCGGTCAGGGCCGTGGACGTTTCGACGACCGGCGTGATGACCGGCGCTCCGACGATCGATCGGATCGTCCCGAGGGCGGACCGCGCAGCTGGGAGCGCGGGCTCGACGAGCAGGGCCGGCGTGACAAGCGCCGCGAGCCGGTGTTGCCCGAGGGCGTGACCGGCAAGGAACTCGACCGCAGCGTGTGGCAGCAGTTGCGCACCCTGTCGGCAGAGAACGCCGAAGGCGTCGCGGCCCATCTCGCCGCGGCAGCGATCCTGCTCGAAGACGACGAGGACCGCGCGCTCGAGCACGCCGAACACGCTGCGCGGCGCGCGGGCCGGGTTCCCGCCGTCCGCGAAGCTCTCGGCCTTGTGCGCTACCGCCGCGGGGAGTTCACCGATGCGCTGCGGGAGTTCAAGACCGCGCGCCGACTGTCGGGGTCTGATCATTTGCTGCCCTACATGGTCGACTGCGAACGAGGCCTCGGCCGTTACGACCGCGCGCTCGACCTGGCTGCCTCCCCGGAGGCGAAGCGCCTTGCTCAGGACGACGCGATCGAACTTGCGATCGTGGTCTCCGGTGTGCGTCGCGACATGGGACAGCCCGACGCTGCGCTCATCGGATTGCGGATCCCTGCCCTCGAGAAGGCCGGCCGCCAGCCGTGGGCATCGCGACTGCTGTACGCCTACGCCGAAGCGCTGCTTGCGACCGGCGACGAGTCGGCCGCCCGCGAGTACTTCGCCCGGTCGGCGAGCGCGGACGAGGACGGCCTCACCGATGCGTACGAGCGGGTCGCCGAACTCGACGGTGTCGACATGCTCGACCTGCTCGGCGACGAAGAGGACGTCGACGACCTGCTCACCCCGGAGCGTCCGGGTGGACCGGTGGATCTGGACGACGATGAACTCGACGGCCAGGTCATGGGTGACGACACTCACGAGGACGAGCCCGAAGAGTCTGACGGCGCCGAGGACGACGCGTACGAGAAGGACGACGCGTACGCGGAGCAAGCCGACGACGACGTGGACGCTGAAGAGTCCGACGACGACGCAACCGACGAGGCTGACCGGGACGGCGACCCCAGCTGAGCCGAATGCACGAAGGAGGCCCCCGACCATCCACAGGAGACGGCCGGGGGCCTCTTTCGTGCATCACAGCCTCGGTGTCGGCGGGGCGTTGTCCACACAACGGTGGTCGCAGAGTTCTCGAGCCGGTGTGCAGCAGCGATGCTGCACTCACCAGACACCAGGAGGACTCATGACCACGACACCGCCGCCCGACACCCTCGTCCACTGCAACGAGGTTCATCTCATCGGAGTTGTCCGAGCAGAACCGGAGGTTCGCACACTGCCCAGCGGCGACGAGATCGTCGCCCTTCGGGTCGCCGTCGAGCGGGCTGCGGCCGACCGGCGCAGTGCACGCAGTCCGCGCAGCGATTTGTTCGACGTCACCTGCTTCAGCGCGGCGACCCGCCGCACCGGGCGCTCCCTGGCCGACGGTGACCTCGTCGAACTTCGCGGGGCGATGCGCCGAAATGTGCGCCGCGGTCCCGGCGGGGTCACCAGCCGGATGGATCTCGAAGCCCGCACCCTCAGCCGTCGATCACCCCGCCGAAGCGCCGGGTGAGAATGGGGGGCATGGACTCCCTGCTCAGCCGGTACGACGCGTTGGTGTGCGACCTGGACGGGGTGATCTACCGCGGCCCGGAGCCGGTGCCGTATGCCATCGAGTCGGTCGAAGCCGCTGGTGGTGCCGGTGTGAAGGTTGCCTATGCCACCAACAACGCTTCCCGCCCGCCGGCCGAGGTGGCCGAGCACCTGCGCGAGCTCGGCCTGACGACCGACGACTCGGCTGTGATCAACAGTTCGATGGCCGGAGCCGATCACTTGGCGCGACACCTCCATGAGGGCGCGACCGTTCTGGCCGTGGGTGGCGACGGGGTGCGTCTTGCGTTGTCCGACAAGGGTTTCCGGGTCGTGACGGGGTTGAAGTCCGAGCAGCCGGCGGCGGTGCTGCAGGGGTACGGCCCGAAGGTGACCGCACAAGACCTCGCCCATGTCGCGTATGCGGTGCAGCGTGGCGCGCGGTGGGTGGCGACCAACACCGACCGCACATTGCCGACGGCCCAGGGCACCGCCCCCGGTAACGGGGCGCTCATCGGCGCCGTCCGCGAGGCGGTCGACGTCGACCCGGAAGTGGTCGGCAAGCCCGGACCGTTGATGTACACGATGGCCGCAGCACGGCTCGGGTCGAGCGCTGCACGCACGCTGGGTATCGGCGACAGGCTCGAGACCGATGTCGCCGGCGCCCACGCCGCAGGAATGGATTGCCTCCACGTGCTCACGGGTGTGCATGGCCCCACCGATCTCATTGCGGCGCCGGCCGATCTGCGTCCTCGTTATGTCGCCGACGATCTCCGTGCGCTGCACGACCCGTACGACGAGCCGCGCCGCCGCGACGACGGGTGGCAACTGGGCGCCGCACGGGCGCGACTGGACGGTGAAGGTGGCGACGCCTGCCTCGAGGTGCGTGGAACGATCACCGGACAGGAACGTCTCCGGCTCGTGCTGGCGGTGCTTTGGGAAGGCGTCGACACGGGCATGATCGACCGCACCGAAGCAGTGAACCTTTGGGTTACGAGCAAGTAGGCTCTAGCCGAACAAGTCACCTATCAGGAGCGGCCATGGGTCTCGACAGCGTGCGCGCAGCACTGCAAATTCTTTCCGGCGCAGGGGAACTCACGCGCGCCAAGGCGACGGAGGCGGCGCAGACCTTGCTGGCCGTGACCGGGCTGGAAAAGCCGGCCGGTCGGGCCGGTGCGGTGGCCGGCCAGGTCTCGACCCTGGCGGACGAACTCATCGCTGCCGCGGCGGCCAACCGTCAGTTGATCAGTGAGACGGTGCAGGCCGAGATCGCCGGTCAGCTGGAGAAGGTCGGACTGTCGACGCTCGCCGAACTCGGCAACGCCCAGCAGGAGATCGACCGACTGAGCCAGGAACTGCGTGCGCTGCGCGCAAGCATCGCCGGCGGCACCGCAACCCTCGCGGGAATTGCGACCACCGGCGCCCGCGGCGCGGCCGCGCGTGCAGTGCCCGGTCGCCGCAGCAAGAGCATCCCCGCGCCCGCTGTTGAAGTTCCGGCAGCCGTGGACGAGACCGAGCCGTCCGCCGAGCCCGTTACCAAGGCTGCTTCCAAGGCCGCGTCGAAGACCCCCTCGCGCGCTGCGGTGAAGAAGGCTGCGAAGTCGGCGCCCGCCGCGCAGGCCGCGAAGTCGGCGCCCGCCGCGAAGGCTCCCGCGAAGAAGACCGTGGGCAAGACGGCCAGCAAGGCCGCTGCGACCCCGGCAGGTGCGGGCACCGCGAAGAAGTCGGTTGCGACGACCGCCGCCACGTCGACCGCTGCGAAGAAGTCGGCGGCAAAGGCGTCCGTTGCTCAGCCTGCCAAAAAGACTGCGACCAAGAAGACTGCGACCAAGAAGACTGCGACCAAGAAGACTGCGACCAAGAAGGCTGCGACCAAGAAGGCTGCGGCGAAGTCGACCGGCACGCAGCAGGCGAAGACCGCTGCTGCCAAGAAGTCGGCCACCAACGCCGCTGCCACGCCTGCGAAGTCGGCGGCCAAGACTGCGAGCCCCACCACGAAGGCGACCGGCACGAAGGCAACCCCGGCGAAGACCGTGGCTGCGAAGAGCACCGCGACGAAGGCGGCACCGGCGACGAAGGCTGCGACGAAGAGCTCGGCGGCCAAGACGACCGGCACCGCGAAGTCTGCGACGACGAAGGCGTCGCCGGCTCCGGCGAAGTCGACCACCAAGAAGGCTGCACCCGCCAAGAAGGCTGCACCCGCCAAGAAGACGATGCCTGCCAAGGCGGCGACGGCGTCCTCGGGCAGCACCACCGCAACGTCGGCTAAGAAGGCAGCGACCGACACCGCCCCGAAGCCGCAGACGACCAAGGCCACCGAGGTCGAGACCGCACCGACGAGCACTGCGTCTGCGAGCACCGCACAGGCAAGCACCGCCACGTCGACGAACTCGGCCCCCGAGGTGCCGACCGCACCCGCCACGCCGTCGTCGGTCGCGACGCCGTCGACGGCCACCGTCGCGGCGGACTCGACGTCCACCACGTCGGCAGCCGACCCGGCCGCGGCGGACGCCTCGAAGGCTGCGGCCACCGAGCCCGCGAAGGACGCTGCGTCGACCTCCGACAAGCCGTCCGCCTCGAGCACCGGCGCTCCGGCTGCCGACACGACGACCGCGCCGTCGGCACAGGCCCCCGCCGCCGAGACCGGCGCGCCGGAGTCTGCGGAGGCGAAGGACGAACCGGCGAACAACGAGGCGGCGCCGTCCACGAATGTCTGAGTCGAACGTTCCGAAGCCCGGCCCGGTCGCGCCCGCCCATGAGCGCGGCGCGGCCGAGATCGACGACGCGATGAGCCGCGTGCGGGCGTTGCCGAGCACGTCGGCCGACGCGGAGGGACAGCTGCCCGAGATCGATCTCGACGAACAGATCGAAACGCTCGGCGCCGCCCACGACACCCTGCGACGGCAGCTGTCCAGCATCGATCGATGACGGCCGGTGAGCCTGCGATGACCGGTTCGGAAATGGTCGACCAGGCGCTGGTCACTCGAGGATTGGCGAGGTCGCGCGCGGTGGCGCGCGACCTCGTCCTCGCCGGCCGGGTGCGGTCTGGTGCCGACACGATCGACAAGCCGTCGGTCAAGGTCACCCCCGACACCGAACTCGAGGTGGTCGGCGAGGTCGACCCGTGGGTCGGCCGGGCGGCGCACAAGCTGCTCGGTGCGCTGGCCGCGTTCGGGGAGGTCGACCCGGCGGGGCTGCGGGCGATCGACGTCGGTGCATCGACCGGCGGTTTCACCCAGGTGTTGCTGAGCCGCGGCGCCGCGGTCGTCGAGGCCGTCGACGTCGGGCACGGGCAACTGGCCCCTGCAGTGCGGGACGACGACCGCGTGCGTGACCACTCGGGAACCACCGTGCGCGGCATCGATCCGGAGACGATCGGTGGACCCGCCGACCTCGTCGTCACCGACCTCAGCTTCATCTCGCTCACGCTGGTCGCCGCCGATCTCGCGCGGCTGCTCACGGACGACGGGCACCTGGTCGCGCTGGTGAAACCACAGTTCGAGGTGGGTCGCGAGCGGCTCGGTCACGGTGGTGTGGTGCGCTCACCGCGCGAGCGTGCGCGCGCCGTCCGTGCAGTGCTGGAAGCTATCGACGCCGCAGGGCTGACCGTGCACGGTCTTGATCGCAGTGTGGTTGCGGGCACCACCGGCAACCAGGAGTACCTGCTGTGGGCGCGCAAGCGCCCGGCAGGCAAGATGGACGACGCCGCGATCGCGGCCTTCGTGACGACGATCGAGCAGGAGGACGGATGACCCGGCGCGTGCTGCTCATCGGCCACCCCGGGCGGGAGCAGGCCCGACAGGCCGCGTGCGAACTCGTCTCCGAACTGGCCGCGCAGCAGATCGAGGTCACCGGCGACGAGGAGGAACTGCGCGCTTTCGGCGTGCTCGACAACCCGAACGTCGTGCCCCAGACCGGCACGCCCGGTGAAGGATGCGAGCTGGCCGTGGTGCTCGGCGGCGACGGCACGATCCTGCGCGCCGCCGAGACGGTGCGCGACGCGTGCACGCCGCTGCTCGGCATCAACCTCGGTCACGTCGGCTTTCTCGCCGAGGCCGAGCGCGACAACGTGCGCGAGGCGGCCCAGCGCATCGTCGACCGCAGTTGGACCGTCGAGGAGCGCGAGACGCTCGAGATCGACGTCAGCGTCGACGACGAAATCGTCTGGAACAGCTGGGCGCTCAACGAGGCGTCGGTCGAGAAGGCGTCCCGGGAACGGATGATCGAACTCGTCGTCGAGATCGACGGCCGACCGTTGTCGACCTGGGGTTGCGACGGAGTCGTGATCAGCACCCCGACCGGTTCGACCGCGTACGCGTTCTCCGCCGGGGGACCGGTCGTCTGGCCGGGTGTCCAGGCCTTCCTGGTATGTCCGATCTCGGCGCACGCATTGTTCGCGCGTCCGCTGGTGCTCAGCCACGACGTGCGGGTCGCCATCGAACTGTCCCCGAGCGGACAGGGCCGGGCGGTCGTGTGGTGCGACGGACGCCGCAGCTTCGACCTGCCCGAAGGCGCACGAATCGCCGTGCGGCGTAGCGAACTTCCCGTGCGTCTCGCCCGCCTCGCCCAGTCACCGTTCACCGACCGCCTGGTCGCGAAGTTCGACCTGTCGGTGACCGGTTGGCGCGGCGCCCGCGAGGTGCGTTGATGCTGCGTGAGATCCGCATCCGGGATCTGGGCGTCATCGACGACGCGACCCTGCCGTTCGCGCCCGGACTCAACGTGCTGACCGGCGAGACCGGTGCCGGCAAGACGATGGTCGTGCAGGGGCTCGGACTCCTGCTCGGCGGACGCGCGAGCGCGGGACTCGTGCGTGATGGCGCGGCATCGTGCGTCGTCGAAGGTGTACTCGACCTGCCGGCCGACCATCCGGCGGTGGTGCGCGCCGACGAAGCCGGTGGCGAACTCGACGAGGGTGAACTGCTGCTGGCCCGGTCGGTGGCCGAGGGCGGACGTTCCCGAGCCTGGGTCGGCGGCCGCAACGCCCCGGTGGGGGTGCTCGGCGAGATCGGTGAACGGATCGTCGCCGTGCACGGCCAGGCCGACCAGTGGCGACTGCAACGCCCCGATCAGCACCGCGAGGTGCTCGACGACTTCGGCGGCAAAGCCGTCCGCACCTGCCTGGAGCGCTACACCGCAGTGCACCGCGAACGACTCGCGGTGCACAAGGAACTGCAGGAGTTGCGCACCCACGCCCGCGAACGAGCGATGCGGCTCGATCAGTTGACGGCGTCGCTGGAGGAGATCGAGGCGGTCGACCCGCAACCCGGCGAAGACGTCGCGCTCGCCGAGGAGTCGATGCGACTGGAGCATCTCGATGCGCTGTTCGCCGCGGCGGCCGGTGCACACGGCGCGATCAGCGGCACCGACGACATCGATGACCGCAGTGCACTCACCCAACTCGGCACGGCGTCGGCCGCGCTGGCCCGGGCGACCGACCACGACCCGGCACTCGGCGCGTTGCACACCCGCCTGAGCGAACTCAGTGTGCTGCTCACCGACCTCGCCGCCGATCTCCAGGGCTACCTGCAGAACCTCGATGCCGATCCGGCGCGGGTGGAACAGGTGCAGGAACGTCGCGCCGCGATCGGCACCTTGCTCCGCAAGTACGGCAGCACGGTCGAGGAGGTGCTCGCCTGGTCGCAGCAGGCGGCCGCGGAGAGCACCGACCTGGCCGGATCCGACGACCGAATCGCCGCGCTGGCCGCCGACGCCGAACGCCTCGACGGCGAGATCGCCTCTGCCGCAACGGCACTCACCAACGCGCGCACCAAGGCCGCCGCTCGCCTCGGCAAGGAGGTCACCGCCGAACTGGCACACCTCGCGATGGGTTCGGCGAAGGTCGAGGTCGTGGTCGAGCCACGGCAGGGTGACTACGGCGCCACCGGTGTCGACGACGTCGAGATCCGTCTGGCCGCCAACAAGGGCGGCAAGGCACGCAGCGTCACCAAGGCGGCGTCCGGTGGTGAGTTGTCGCGGGTGATGCTCGCCATCGAGGTCGTCACCGCCGCCGGCGGGGTGCCGACGTTCGTCTTCGACGAGGTCGACGCGGGTGTCGGTGGATCGGCGGCACTCGACATCGGTGCCCGGCTGAAGGCCTTGGCAGCACACGCGCAGGTGCTCGTCGTCACCCACCTCGGCCAGGTCGCGGCGTACGCCGACCGGCACCTGGTGGTGCGCAAGCAGCACGACGGCCACATCACCGTCAGCGATGTCGCGGTCGTCGAAGGCGACGAACGCCGTCGTGAACTGGCCCGGATGCTCGGCGGCGTCAGCGACAGCGACGCCGCGCTGGCACACGTCGACGAACTGCTCGAGCAGGTCGCCTCCGCGGCTTCGGCGCCGCGTGCTGGCAGCATGGACGCGTGAGGAGCAAGCTGCGCCGGGCCGCGCCGGTGCCGGAGAACACTCTCGGTCGCATCCAGGTCGACCGACGCACCAAGGACCTCACCAAGCGTCTGCGGCAGGGCGATATCGCGGTCATCAACCACGCCGACATCGATCGGGTGAGTGCCGAGGCGCTCGTCGCCTGCCGCCCGTCCGCCGTGGTCAACGCGGCCCGCTCCTCGACCGGCAGGTATCCCAATGTCGGCCCGGGCATCCTCGTCGCGGCGGGCATCCCGCTGCTCGACGACGTCGGCGAGCAGGTGATGGATGCCGAGCTCGAAGGAGCGACGGGCGTGCTCGTCGACGAGCACTTGATGGTCGACGGCAAGGCCGTGGCCACCGGCACCGTGATGACCGCCGAGTCGGTGGACGAGGCGATGGAGCTCGCCCGGGAGGGGCTGTCGGAGCAGATCGTCGCGTTCGCCGGCAACACGATGGAGTACCTCGAACAGGAACGCGACCTGCTGCTCAACGGCATCGGCCTGCCCGACATCCGCACCGATCTCGACGGTCGACCAGTGCTCATCGTGGTGCGTGGCTACCACTACAAGGAAGACCTTGCGATCCTCAAGCCCTACATCCGCGACTTCAAACCGGTGCTGATCGGCGTCGACGGGGGAGCCGACGCGATCATCGAGGCCGGGCACAAACCCGACATGATCGTCGGCGACATGGACTCCGTCAGCGACGAAACGCTGCGCAGCGGTGCCGAACTCGTCGTCCATGCCTACCGCGACGGTCGCGCACCGGGATTGTCCCGGGTGGAAGAACTCGGCATCAAGGACGCCGTGGTCTTTCCGGCCACCGGCACCAGCGAGGACATCGCGATGCTGATGGCCGACGACGCCGGCGCCGACCTCATCGTCGCGGTCGGCACGCATGCCACGCTGGTGGAGTTTCTCGACAAGGGCCGCGCCGGCATGGCGAGCACCTTCCTCACCCGACTTCGGGTGGGCAGCAAGTTGGTCGACGCGAAGGGCGTGAGTCGCCTGTACCGTTCCAGCATCGGGTGGCCGGCGCTGCTGGTGCTCGTGGTGGCCGGACTCGTGGCGCTGCTCGTGGCCATGTTGTCGACGCCGGCCGGCCAGGCCTTCTTCCAGGTCGTCGGCGCCCGGTGGGACACCTTCTACTCCTGGCTCGAGGGGCTGTTCAGTGATTGATTTCCGGTACCACGTCGTCTCCCTGGTCGCGGTGTTCCTCGCACTCGCGACCGGCATCGTGATCGGCGGGTTCTCACTGCGCGGCGAGGTGGCCGACCAGCTGAACGGGCAGGTCGTTCAACTGCGCAAGGACAAGTCCGAGCTGCAGAACCAGGTCAACCAGGCCAGCATCGGTGGGCGCAAACGGGACGAGGGTGTGGCCGAGGTGGCGCCCAAGGTGCTCGCCGGCGCGCTCGCCGACAAGCGGGTCGCGATCGTGGCGCTGCCCGACACCGACCACGCCCTGGTGAAGTCGGTGAAGCAGACGGTCGGCGTCGCCGGAGGCACGGTGACCACCACCGTTTCGCTGAAGCAGCAATGGATCACGCCGCAGTGGCTCGACTCCGAGCAGGTGCGCACCGACGCTGCCAAGGTCGGCATCGACGCCAAGAGCGTGCCCGCCGAACGGCTCGCCGGTGCGGTGCTTGCCCGCTCGCTGGTGCGCCCCGCCGGCCAGGAGGTGCTGCGCGATCTGGCCGGGTCGGACGCGGCGTCCGTCTCCCCGCAGACCGCGCCGGTGGCCGACGCGGTCGTCGTGGTCTGGCCGGGCATGGTCGACAAGGACGGTGTGGTCAAGAAGTGGTCGGCGTCGGTGTCCGGGATGGGCATCTCGGTCGACGCGGTCGTCGGCGTCTCCAGTGGGTCGGCGCCCAGCGACGGCGGATCGAAACCCGACGCCCTGGTCACCTCGTTGCGCGACACCCCCGAGGTGGTGTCGGTGATGAGCACCATCGACGACGGGTCGATCCCGATCGGTCAGGTCGGTCTGGGCCTCGCCGTACGTGACGAACTGGCCGGCCGATCGGGTCAGTACGGCATGGGACGCGACGCGTCTGCGGTCGTGCCCCGGGTGTCACCGGAGTCGTCGCCGGGCGCCACCCCGTGACGACGGTGGGCCGCACGGTCGCTGCCGTCGGCCTCGCCGTCGCCGGCACGGCAGCAACCTGGGCGATCGCCCATCGGCTGCCCGCGGTGCGGGAACGCTTGTCCCGCACCAACTTCCGCGACGAACCGGTCACCCTCATCGAGGGTCCGGCGCTCGTCGTCGGGCTCACCACCGCGGCGTACGTGGACCCGGCGGTGGCGCTCGCGGCCGCCGGCGCGGGCGTGTTCGGGCTCATCGACGATGTCGCCGGATCGGCCGACCGGCGCGGGCTCAAGGGCCACCTCAGCGGACTCGCCCACGGCGAGGTCACCACCGGCGCACTGAAGATCGTCGGCATCGGAGCCACCGGTGTCGTCGCGGCAGCCCTGCTCGACCGCGGCCGGTGGCGGCTCGTCGGCACCCCGACGGCAGCCGTGCTCATCGCGGCCTCGGCCAACCTGATGAACCTGTTCGACCTGCGTCCGGGGCGTGCGCTCAAGGTGGGTGCACTCGCCGATCTGCCGTTGCTGCTGCGGCGCCCGGAAGTCGCTGTCGTGCCGCTCGCCGCCGGCGCCGTGTTGTTGCCGGCCGACCTTGCCGGCCGGTCGATGATGGGCGACACCGGCGCCAACGCGCTCGGCGCGGCGATCGCGGCCGGCTGGGCGCGCAGTGCCTCCACGCCGGCGCGCATCGCCGCCACCACCGCCGTTGTCGCGCTGATGGTCGCGTCGGAGAAGGTGAGTTTCTCCCGGGTGATCGACGGGCAGCCGGTGTTGCGCGCGATCGACCGGTGGGGGCGCCCGCAGTGAACTCGCGCGCCGGCACCCTGATCGGCGCCGCGTCCACGATCGCCGGTGTCACCCTCGCCAGCCGCGTCGTCGGCTTCGGCCGGTGGCTGGTCTTTTCCCGCGAAGTCGGCGGCACCTGTGTCGGCCAGGCGTACGCCACCGCGAACCAGTTGCCGAACGTGCTCTACGAGGTGACCGCCGGCGGTGCGCTCGCCGCGGTCGTGGTGCCGCTAGTGGCCTCCGCGGTCGAGCGGGGAGACCGGGAGCGAGCCGACCGGATCGCGTCCGCGCTGCTGACCTGGGCGGTCGCCGTGCTGTTGCCGCTGGCCGTGCTCGTGACGCTGTTCGCCAAGCCGATCGCGTCGGCGATGAGCGGCAACGCCACCGGACGCTGCTCGTCGATGGTCGACCTCACCGGCGCGATGCTGGTGGTCTTCGCGCCGCAGGTGCTCCTCTACGGCGTCGGCATCGTGCTGTCGGGCGTGTTGCAGGCCCACCGCCGGTTTCTGGCCGCCGCCCTCGCGCCGCTGCTGTCGAGCATCGTCGTGATCGCGGCCTACCTCGCCTACGGCGCGCTCACCAACGGCCACGACGAATCCGGCGACACCGCCCGCAACGTGCTCGCGTGGGGCACCACCGCCGGGGTGGTCGTGCTGAGCCTGCCGCTGCTGCTCCCGGTGCACCGTGCGGGGGTGCGGCTGCGCCCGCGGTTCGACTTCCCCGACGGTGTCGCGGCGCGGGCACGCCGACTGGCCGGAGCCGGAATGGTCGGCCTGCTGGCCCAACAACTCGCGGTGCTCACCACCATCGGCCTGGCCAACGGACGCGGTGACGTCGGTGCGGTGAACGTCTACAACTACGTGCAGGCGGTCTACCTGCTGCCCTACGCCTTGCTCGCCACCCCGATCGCGATGGCCGCCTTCCCCAGGCTCGCCGGCGACGACGGTCAGCGGGTGCTGGCGCGGGTGCTTCCGCTCGTCGGCGCCACCGGCCTGCTCGGCGCTGCGGCACTCATCGCGATCGCGGGCCCCGTCGGCGGGTTCTTCCGTGCGCTCGATGCACGGCCCGAGGCGATGCACGCGATGACCCCGGCGCTCGCGGCGTACGCCCCGGGTCTGGTCGGGTTCAGCCTGGTCGCCCTGCTCAGCCGGGCGCTCTACACCCGCGGTCACGCGCGCACCGCCGGGCTCGCCGTCGCCGCCGGGTGGCTCGTCGCAGCCCTGGCGCCCTTCGCCGGCCTCATTGGGGTGCAAGCCGATTCAACCCGCACGCTGGTCGTGCTCGGCGCCTGCTCGAGCGTCGGGATGACGGTCGCAGCCGCCGTGCTGGTGGTGCTGGTGCGCCGCGACTGGCCCGACGCCGAACTCGGTGCCGCGGTGCGCTCCTGGGTCCGAGCGGCGATCGCGGCGCTCGTCGCAGGTGCCGCCGGATGCGGTCTCGGCGCGGCGCTCGGGGGAGTGACCGGCTCGCTCGGCGGCGCCGCCCTCGCCGCCGGCATCGTCGGGGCCGTCGTGGTGGCCGTGTTCGTCGGGCTGCTGGCGCGGCTGGATGGGGCGACCGTGCGCGCCGCCAGGTCGGCGCTGCAGCGCTGATCTTGGTTCGATCCGGCGCTGTTGGACGGACGCGGCACGCCGGGTGCACACCCGGCACCGAGCACGGCTGCGCATCGCGTAGACTGGCAGCCCGTGGCGGACACGACGAAGCACATCTTTGTGACCGGAGGCGTCGCCTCCTCTCTCGGTAAGGGTCTGACGGCTTCCAGCCTCGGACATCTCCTCGGCGCGCGGGGCCTTCGGGTCACCATGCAGAAGCTCGATCCCTACATCAACGTCGATCCAGGAACGATGAACCCGTTCCAGCACGGCGAGGTGTTCGTGACCGACGACGGCGCCGAGACCGACCTCGACATCGGGCACTACGAGCGGTTCCTCGACGCGAACCTCGCCGGCAGCGCCAACGTGACCACCGGCAAGGTCTACAGCCGGGTCATCGCCAAGGAGCGCCGCGGTGAGTACCTCGGCGACACCGTCCAGGTGATCCCGCACATCACCAACGAGATCAAGGCACAGATGCGCGCCCAGGCCGGGCCCGACGTCGACCTGATCATCACCGAGATCGGCGGCACCGTCGGCGACATCGAGTCGCTGCCCTTCCTCGAAGCGGCCCGACAGGTGCGGCAAGACCTCGGTCGCGACAACGTGTTCTTCCTGCACGTCTCGTTGGTGCCCTATCTCGCGCCCAGCGGCGAGCTCAAGACCAAGCCGACCCAGCACTCCGTCGCCGCGCTGCGACAGGTCGGCATCCAGCCCGATTCCCTTGTGCTGCGGGCCGATCGGGAGATCCCCGAGTCGATCAAGAAGAAGATCGCCGCGATGTGCGACGTCGACCTCGAGGCCGTCGCCGCGTGCGTCGACGCCCCGAGCATCTACGACATCCCGAAGGTGCTGCACGGTGAGCGGCTCGACGCCTACGTCGTGCGTCGTCTCGGCGTGCCGTTCCAGGACGTCCAGTGGGACGACTGGGACCAGTTGCTGCAGCGCGTCCACAACCCGGAGCACCAGGTCGAGGTGGCACTCGTCGGCAAGTACATCGACCTGCCCGACGCCTACCTGTCGGTCACCGAGGCGTTGCGCGCCGGAGGCTTCCACCACGACGCGAAGGTGAAGATCCGCTGGGTCGCCAGCGACACCTGTACCACCGACGCCGGGGCGGCCAAGTCGCTCGGCGGTGTCGACGCCGTGCTCATCCCGGGCGGGTTCGGAGTGCGCGGCATCGAGGGCAAGCTCGGCGCGCTGAAGTGGGCGCGTGAGCAGCAGGTGCCGACCCTGGGCATCTGCCTCGGTCTGCAGTGCATGGTCATCGAGTACGGCCGCAACGTCGCCGGCATCGCCGAGGCGTCGTCGACCGAGTTCGACCCGCAGACCAGCGCTCCGGTGATCGCCACGATGGAGGAGCAGAAGAACTTCGTCGAGGGCGCGGGTGACCTCGGCGGCACCATGCGCCTGGGTGCGCAGGAGGCCAAGCTCGTCGACGGGTCGGTGGTCGCGACCGCGTACGGCGCCACGACGGTCACCGAGCGACACCGGCACCGCTACGAGGTCAACAACGACTACCTCGACCAGCTGACGAAGGCCGGCCTCGTGGTCAGCGGCACCCACCCCGAGTGGGGCTTGGTGGAGTTCGTCGAGCTGCCCAAGGACGTGCACCCCTACTACGTCTCGACCCAGGCGCACCCGGAGTTCAAGTCGCGCCCGCACCGCGCCCACCCGCTGTTCGCGGGGCTCGTCGGTGCGGCGATCGACCAGCAGCGCGCCGCGCGGCTGGTCGAGGTCGAGCGTCCCAAGGCTGCCGTCGAGGCAGAGAACAACGGCCGCGAAGAGGTTGCGGCACAGTCGAACTCGTGACTCACCCGCAGCTGCCCGCAGACCTGGCCGACCGGTACGAACCGGCACCGGTGCTCGACCGCTCGACCCCGTTCGAGGGGCGGGTGTGGGACGTCGTCACCGACCGGGTCGATCTGGGCGCGGCCGGCACCGTCACCCGCGACTATGTGCAGCACACCGGTGCGGTGGCGGTGGTCGCGCTGCGGGGGGAGCCCGGAGCCGAGGAGGTGCTGCTGATCCAGCAGTACCGCCACCCGGTCGGCACCTTCGACTGGGAGATCCCGGCCGGACTGCTCGACGTCGCCGGCGAAGACCCGCAGGCGGCCGCCGCCCGCGAACTGGCCGAGGAAGCCGACCTCGCGGCCGGTGAGTGGCATGTGCTGGTCGACCTGTTCACCTCGCCGGGTGGCATCTCGGAGAACATCCGCGTGTTCCTGGCCCGTGACGTGCGCCGCAGCGACCCGACCGACTTCGAGCGGGAGGGCGAGGAGGTCGACATGCCGACCGGGTGGCTGCCGCTCACTGCGGCGTCCGACGCCATGCTCGACGGACGCCTGCACAACGCGACCGCGATCGCGGGTGTGCTCGCGGTGCTGCGCTGTGCCGGCGACTATTCCCGACTCCGTCCGGCCGACGCACCGTGGCCGACCCACCCGGCATACCGCTGATGCCGCGCCTGTCGCAGCGGGGGAGTGTGCCGCCCTTCCACGTGATGGAGTTGCTCGCCGCGGCCACCCGGCGCGCCACGACGCACGGCGACGCGATCATGCTGTGTGTGGGGCAACCGTCGACCCCCGCACCCGAGCCGGTGCGCCGCCGGGTCGCAGACCCAGACGCTCGGCTACAGCGAGGCCAAGGGCATCCTCGAGCTACGCACCACCATCGCCGACCACTACGAGCGCACCTACGGCGTGCAGGTCGACCCCGAGCAGGTCGTTGTCAGTTCGGGCAGCTCGGGCGGGTTCAGCACGCTGTTGATGGCCGCCTTCGACGCCGGCGCGACGATCGCGATGACCCGCCCCGGGTACCCGGCCTACCGTAACACCGTCCATGCGCTCGGCCTGAACGTGCTCGACCTCGAATGCGGTGCGGCGCAACGTTTCCAGCCGTCGGTGGCGCAACTCGAGCGCCTTGACGTCAAGCCCGACGGGCTCATCATCGCCAGCCCGGCGAACCCCACCGGCACGATCATCGACCCCGCCGAGCTCGCGGCGATCGCCCGCTGGTGCGAGGCCAACGACGTGCTGCTGCTGTCGGACGAGATCTACCACGGCATCGAGTTCGGCCGACCGACCGCGACGGCATGGCAGACCTCCCGCGAAGCGGTGGTGCTGGGGTCGGTGAGCAAGTTCCATTCGATGACCGGGTGGCGGCTGGGTTGGAACCTCGTGCCGGAGCACCTGGTGCGCCGGGTCGAACTGCTGCAGGGCAACCTGGCGATCTGTGCGCCGGCGGGCTCGCAGGTGGGTGCGGTCGCCGCCTTCACGCCCGAGGCCGAGAGTGAGTTGAAAGGTCACGTTGAGCGTTATGCCCGAAACCGGCAGGTCGTGCTCGACCGTCTGCCGGATATCGGGGTGACCTCCTTCGCCCCGCCGGACGGCGCGTTCTACGCCTACTGCGACATCAGTCACCTCACCGGCGACTCGCAGCAGTGGACCCTCGACATCCTCGATCGCACCGGCGTCGCGCTTGCTCCGGGCGTCGACTTCGACCCCGTCGACGGCCACCGCTTCATGCGGTTGTCGTTCTGCGGATCGACCGACGACCTGCACGTCGCCTTCGACCGGCTCGGCGCAGCTGTCTGACCGCCGCGCGTACCGCGCGGAAAAACTGCCTGTGGAAACCGGCACGCACGCCGGCCGCGCCGCAGACTCCGGGGCATGACATTCACACCACAGCCCGAATCGCATTCCGAAGCCCGCTCGCCCGCCTGGGTCAAGGGCCCCATCGAGACGCACGACTACGCCGAACTGCTCGACCTGTTCGTCGACGACGAAGACCGCAACCGCCGGTCGCTGTGCCTGCTGGTGCTCGATGCGGGAAAGCACCTGGTGCAGCCGATCGTGGTCAACGACCTGCCCGCGCCGGCGCCCTGCCCGACGCAGTTCCTGGAAGGCCTCGCCGCCCATCTGCACGACGGTGACTTCAGCGTGCTCGTCGCCTACGCCCGCCCCGGCGCGCTGCGGCTGACCGGTGAAGACCTGCGCTGGCAGGCGTACGTGTCGGACGCGTTCGGTGCGTCGCTGCTCGGCTGCTACCTGGTCGTGCCCGATGCGGTGCGTGCCTACGCCGACTGCCGGATCGCGGCTTGATCACCGCTTGATCGCTGCTTGAGCCGTCAGCCGGCCTCGTCGAGGCGTCGCATCATCTCGTCGTCGAGCGGCAGGTCGGCGGCGTCGAGCGCTTCGTCGAGCTGGGCCATCGAGGAGACCCCGACGATCGGGTCGAGCAGGGCATACGCATCGCGGGACGTGGTGCGGGTGCCGAAGTGCATCGCACCCAGCACCAGGTCGGCGACAGCCATCCTCGAACTCTGCTCAGTCGGTGCCGAGATCGAACGCGGCCCGGTCGAGCGACTCGTCGTCACCCTTCGCGGCGGGGTTCGACGCGATCTGCTGCGCGCCACCGGGCTGCAGATCGCCGACCAGTTCCCGCTCGCGGCTCGGCAACGAACCCTGCTGGGCGTAGAGCTCCAGCTTCGAGCGGGTGTCGGCGATGTCGAGGTTGCGCATGGTCAACTGACCGATGCGGTCGACCGGGCCGAACGCGGCGTCCTCGGTGCGCTCCATCGACAGCTTGTCCGGGTGGTAGCTGAAGCCCTCCCCGACGGTGTTGATGATCGAGTAGTCCTCGCCGCGGCGCAGGCGCAGCGTCACCTCACCGGTGACGGCCGACGCGACCCAGCGCAAGAGGCCTTCGCGCAGCATCAGCGACTGCGGGTCGAACCAGCGGCCCTCGTACAGCAACCGGCCGAGCCGGCGTCCGTCGTTGTGGTAGGCCGCAACGGTGTCCTCGTTGTGCACGGCGTTGAGCAGACGCTCGTAGGCGGCGTGCAGCAGCGCCATGCCCGGCGCCTCGTAGATGCCGCGCGACTTCGCCTCGATGATGCGGTTCTCGATCTGGTCGCTCATGCCCAAACCGTGGCGTCCACCGACGACATTGGCCTGGTGGAACAACGCCACCTGGTCACCGCCGAAGTCGTCACCGTCGATCGCGACCGGCAGGCCACGCTCGAAACGGATCGTGACGTCCTCGGTCTCGACCGACACCGAGTCGTCCCAGAAGGCGACGCCCATGATCGGCTCGACGATCTCGAGCGAGGTGTCGAGGTGCTCCAGCTTCTTCGCCTCGTGGGTCGCACCCAGGATGTTGGCGTCGGTGGAGTAGGCCTTCTCGGCGCTGTCGCGGTAGGGGAACCCGTGCTCGACGAGCCACTCGGACATCTCCTGGCGACCACCGAGTTCGCTGACGAAGTCGGCGTCGAGCCACGGCTTGTAGATGCGCAACGCCGGGTTGGCGAGCAGACCGTAGCGGTAGAAACGCTCGATGTCGTTGCCCTTGTAGGTGGAGCCGTCGCCCCAGATCGACACGCCGTCCTCGGCCATCGCGCGCACCAGCATGGTGCCGGTGACGGCGCGCCCCAACGGAGTTGTGTTGAAGTAGGTGCGGCCACCGGAGCGGATGTGGAACGCGCCGCACGCGATGGCGGCCAGCCCCTCCTGCACCAGCAGCGGCTTGCAGTCGACCAGCCGGGCGAGCTGCGCGCCGTACTGCTCGGCGCGGCCCGGGATCGACTCGATGTCGTCCTCGTCGTACTGGCCGAGGTCGGCGGTGTAGGTGCACGGGACGGCGCCACCGGCGCGCATCCAGGCGACGGCACAGGAGGTGTCGAGACCTCCGGAGAAGGCGATGCCGACGCGCTCGCCGACGGGCAGGGAGTTCAGAACCTTGGACACGCGCTCCATCGTAGGAGGCGCCCGGTGGGCCGGCTGATCCGGTGGCCCGTCCCCGAGATCTCAAAGGTGGATCGTCGGTGCCAGAGCAACGGCGATCCACCTTCGGGCTTCAGCAACCAGAGGCCGGACGAGGTGATCGGCCTGATGCCGACCTCGGGCAGGGCGTGACAATAGGCACATGACCGAAGTGCAATGCCCCCTGTGCCCCTGCGACTCCCTGCTGCCGTACGGCGCATGCTGCGGACCGTTGCTGCGAGCCGAGCGGCTGGCGACGACGGCCGAGCAACTCATGCGCTCGCGGTACACCGCCTACTTCTACGGCAACCGCGAACACCTTTGGCGCACATGGCATCCCAAGACGCGTCCGGCTCAGGTGACGGTCGACCCGGAGACCTCGTGGACGGGGCTGGTGATCCATGAGGTCGTGGCCGGCGGGGAGCACGACGACACGGGCATCGTCGACTTCACGGCGACGTACACCGGCGGGCATCTCGACGAACGCAGCCGGTTCGAGCGGCGCGGCGGACGCTGGTTCTACCGCGACGCGCAACCGGACGCCGTCGCAGCGCGCGACGCGTAGGGCATGGGTTGAGCCCCCGCCGGGGGCGCGGGGGCCCAACGTGGGACGGGGTGCGATCAGCGCAGCGACACCCGCAGCACCGCACCGCCGCCGGCGCACACAGCGCAGGTGGTGACGTAGGCGGATCCGCCCTGCACCGCGACGCCGTACGGCGCCGGCAGGTCGGTGGCGACCACCCGGTGTGCACCCGTGGTCGAGACCTGGACCAGGGAGCCCATCGGCAGCCCCTGCGCGGCGAGCAGGCCGTCGTTCGCGAGTTGCACCGCGTAGAGCTTCCCGCCGGCCCAGGTCAGGTCGGTGACGTTCGTCAGCCCGGTGGCGTACGCCGTCGGCGCGCGACCCGGCACGACCCGCCAGATGGTGGAGGCACCCTTCGGGAACGGGAAGCCGGTCAGCTCGCTGACGTAGTAGGCGCCGTCCGGCCCGATCGCGACAGCGGTTGGAACGGCCTCCATCGGGATCTGCGGCGGTAGGCCCGAGCCCGGGGGAGTTGTGACGATGCGGTCGGGGAAGACCGCGAGGGTCGAGCTCGACTTCTTGCCGACGGACACCAGGTCGTTGCCGCCGGCATCGGCGACGACATACCGGTTGCCCACGCGCAGGATCGACGACGGGTTCGAGTCGACCTCGCCGCCGTCCGGGTTGGCCTTCGCCTCGTACGCGGCAACGTCGCTGACGACCGTGAGCTTGCCGGGTCTGTTGATGTTCGCCTTGACGACCGTTCCCATCTTGGCGGCGTTCGGTCCGAAGGCGGCCCGGGACGTCGGGTTGCCGCCGAGCCCGATGACGACCGCGATCTGACCACGGCCGGTGACGGCGACGTCCGCCGGGCCGGACGCGGAGGAACCGTCCTGGTCGGCCGTCGAGGGCAAGCCGGTGATGATGCGACGTTGCTGCACGGCGCGTCCGTGCCAACGCACCGAGGTCACAGCGCCGGATAGACCCAGGCAGGCGGTGCCGCCCTCGGGCGACGCGGCACAGGGGCCCGCGCCGCCGCGTCCGGATTCTGCGATGTAGAGCGTGCCGTCGGGCCCGAAGGTGAGGTGCCGGGGGTTGTCGAGACCGGACGCCACGACGGCGGTGCCACCCCCGGGGACGGGAGCGGCCTGCGCGGGCAGCCCGGTGGTGGCGGTCGCGGCTGCGGCGGCGAACAGCGCTGCGGCCGGAAGGCGCAATCGACGGGTCGAGGAGAGAGGGGTTCTACGAGGCATGTGCGCGTCCTGTGTTGCTCGGGCGACCGTGTCGAGGCCGCCGGTGTGTGACGGAGCCGGGTCTGTGCCGGCGCATGGCGGCGCAGTGCACCGCCGGACGGAAGCCGATCCCGGTCCGCACTGTCGTACGCTGCTGTTCTTCCCCCGCGCGGACCTTTCCCTTCAGTGTGCCGAGCGGGCCGGCGGCTGTCCGGCGAATGCCGGAAACCGGTTCGCGTCGCACCAGTTGGCTGGCCTACCATGGACACCGTTCGTAGTGGCGGAGTGACGACCCGCCTGATCGCAGTTTTCGATCGGCTACGAACCGCGCGTCACGGCGTACCGACGAGAGGCCGGAGCTTTTCCGGCGAAGGTGTGGTGGCACCGCGACCTGGCCCCCGCCCACACCTCCCGGGCTGCCGTTCCTCGTCAGGACCGCAGACCGCGAACCCTTTCGAGGACCCGACCCGAAGGGATTCGATCGTGCTCCGCACACATCAGTCCGGCACGCTCCGCGCGAGCGACACCGGAACCACCGTCACCCTCGCCGGCTGGGTGGGCCGTCGCCGCGACCACGGCGGCGTGGCCTTCCTCGACCTGCGTGATGCCAGCGGCACCGTCCAGGTCGTCGCCCGCGACGAGGTGCTCACCGGCGGTGCGCACGACCTGCGCAACGAGTACTGCATCCAGGTCACCGGCAAGGTGACCCCGCGCGAGCCCAAGGACGTCAACCCCGACCTGCCCACCGGCGAGATCGACGTCGTCGCCGAGACCATCGAGGTGCTCAGCGAATCGGCGGCGCTGCCGTTCCAGATCGACGAGCGCATCAACGTCGGCGAAGAGGCCCGCCTCAAGCACCGTTACCTCGACCTGCGCCGTCCGGCTCAGGGCAACGCGCTGCGGCTGCGTTCGAAGGTGAACGCGGCGGCCCGCTCGGTGCTCGCCGAGCGCGACTTCGTCGAGATCGAGACCCCGACGCTGACCCGTTCGACCCCGGAAGGCGCTCGCGACTTCCTGGTGCCGGCACGTCTCGCGCCGGGCAACTGGTACGCCCTGCCGCAGAGCCCGCAGCTGTTCAAGCAGTTGCTCATGGTGGCCGGCATGGAGCGCTACTACCAGATCGCGCGCTGCTACCGCGACGAGGACTTCCGCGCCGACCGGCAGCCGGAGTTCACCCAGCTCGACATCGAGATGAGCTTCGTCGAGGAGAACGACATCCTCGAGCTCGGCGAGGCGATCGCCAAGGCGCTGTGGCAGGTGATCGGGGTCGAGCTCCCGACGCCGTTCCCGCGCATGACCTACGCCGACGCGATGGCGAAGTACGGCTCCGACAAGCCCGACCTGCGCTTCGGTAACGAGCTGGTCGAGTGCACCGAGCTGTTCAAGGACACCACTTTCCGGGTGTTCCAGGCCGAGTACGTCGGCGCCGTCGTGATGCCGGGCGGGGCCTCGCAGCCGCGCCGTCAGCTCGACGCGTGGCAGGACTGGGCCAAGCAGCGCGGCGCCAAGGGTCTCGCCTACGTGCTCGTGCAGGAAGACGGCACGCTGTCCGGTCCGGTCGCCAAGAACCTCTCCGAGGCCGAGGTTGCTGCCCTCCCGGCGCACGTCGGTGCGAACCCGGGCGACTGCATCTTCTTCGCCGCGGGCGACACGAAGTCGTCGCGCGCGCTGCTGGGTGCGGCCCGCCTCGAGATCGGCAAGCGCTGCGGTCTGATCGACGAGAACGCCTGGTCGTTCCTGTGGGTGCTCGACGCCCCGCTGTTCGAGCCGGCCGCCGACGCGGTCGCCTCGGGTGACGTCGCTGTCGGTTCGGGCAAGTGGACCGCCGTGCACCACGCGTTCACGATGCCGAAGAAGGAGTTCCAGGACACCTTCGACACCGACCCCGGTTCGGCGCTCGCGTACGCCTACGACATGGTCTGCAACGGCAACGAGATTGGCGGCGGCTCGATCCGTATCCACCGCAAGGACATCCAGGAGCGGGTGTTCGAGGTGATGGGGCTCTCGCACGAGGAGGCGCAGGAGAAGTTCGGCTTCCTGCTCGACGCGTTCCAGTTCGGTGCGCCGCCGCACGGCGGAATCGCCTTCGGTTGGGACCGCATCTGCGCCCTGCTCGCAGGTATGGACTCCATCCGTGAGGTCATCGCCTTCCCGAAGTCGGGTGGCGGCTACGACCCGCTGACCGCCGCGCCGGCGCCGATCACGCCGGAGCAGCGCAAGGAGGCGGGCGTCGACGCCAAGCCGCAGCCGAAGGCTGCAGAGAAGGCCGGCGAGAAGGCTGCCGAGTAGCTCACTCGCCAGTGCGAAAGTTTGCAGGAGCGGTGCCGCAGCGGCCCGCTCCTGCAGGCTTTCGGCGGGTGGGTATCGTCGCCGGCGTGATCACGACGGTGCTGTGGGACGCTGTGGGACTGCGGCGGGGTGCTTCAGCACTCGCCTCATGACTGGGCCGAAGCCCTCGAACGCATCGGCGGTGGGCCGGAGGTTGACAGGCACGCCGGTTGGTGACTTAGATCACAGCCGATGGGGTGGAGGTCGAAGTGATGACTGAGAAACGGGCTAGTGATTCTGGCAAGTGTGGTTGTGACGGTGGTTCGGCCGAGCGGGCGCCGACGCGGCGTAGATTTCTTGTCACCCTGTCGGCCCTGTTCGGAGCGTTGGCGTTTGGGCCTCGAGCGCATGCCGATCCACCGCACGCTCACTGTGCGAAAGTCTGGTGGACCTTGGAAGATCAATGGTGCTCGGCTGGCCGGGTCGTGCAGATGTGGTACGTCCGTTGTTCGGTATGTAGCTACCGCTGTCGCACCGAGTATCGAGACGTTGGAGCATGCTGAATCGATTGGTTCACTTGGTCGAAAGGAAGCATGGAGATGGCTAGTTGGAGCGCAGAAGTACGCAGGTCAGCCGATATAGCGCGGAGCGAAGGTGAACCTACGGGCGTTGCCGTACCACTTGGTGGGCTCATGGAGCACGCTGATTCGACAGCGACCTATCACTACCCGTTGGACGACCGTATGCGCGCGGAGGCGCGAGCGCTCGCGAAGCTGACCGGTCGCAAAGACCACGTTCTTGTCGCTGCGCAGGAGTCTGTTCCCGTATCTCTTGCTTCGTATGGCGAGCTCGATGCCCAAACTCCAGTGGAAGTCGTTGTGAGCCTTCATCTGACTTTGGAGGAAGCGAAGTTGCTGGAGCCGGATGGGCCGCCAGCGAGAGCAGCTATTCAACCCCAATAGTGAACACCAGTGATCACCGATCATGAGCGAGGCTTCGGGGCACCATGGTCTTCCTCCTGAACGCGGCCCGCAGCCAGTGAAGCAGTGCGGATAGCCCACATCGGCCCGCTCCTGCAAACTTCCGGTGGGTGGGTATCGTCGCCGGCGTGATCACGACGGTGCTGTGGGACTGCGACGGGGTGCTTCAGCACTCGCCTCATGACTGGGCCGAGGCCCTCGAACGCATCGGCGGTGGGCCGCAGTTCGCGACGGCGCTGTTCGAGGCGGAGAAGACGGCATTGCGTGGTGAGCGGTCGCTGCGCGATGTGGTCGACGAACTGCTGCAGCAGCGTCCGACGGGTGCTTCCACCCAGGACGTGCTCGCTCTGTGGGCGATGTTCGTCGAGGACGAGGACGCCTGGGAGGTCGTCGACGCAGTGCGCGCTGCCGGGGTGCGGTGTGTGCTCGCGACCAACCAGCAGGACGTGCGGGTGGAGATCATGCGCCACGAGCGCGGCTACGACGACCGGGTCGACGGCGCCTACTACTCCAGCGAGGTCGGCCACATGAAGCCGTCCGCGGAGTACTTCGAGGCCGTGCTCGACGACCTCGGCATCACCCCCGAGCAGGCACTGTTCGTCGACGACTCGGCGGCCAACATTGCCACCGCCCGAGAGCTCGGAATCGCTGTGGTGCACCACGATCCGGCGTCGGGTGCGCAGGTGTTGCGCGAGGAGATCGCCGAGTTCCTTCGTCTCTGAGTGAGGCGTTGTCGGCAGCGAGGGTCAGGCGGGGAAGCGGGCCGAGGCGAGTTGGCGTGATTGGGCGACGAGGCGGCCGGTCGAGTCCCAGATCTCGGCGTCCTCCTCGAGCAGGTTGCCGGTGACGGTCGAGGTGCGCAGGCGCACCGCCAGCGGCCCGGGCGCGGGCACGGCTCGCACGTACCCGGTGAACTCGATCGTCGGCACCCACCCCTGCGCGCCGAGGTCGAACGCCACCGGCGGGAGCGCGTCGAGGAAGGTGAGCAGAGCGACGGGGTCGGCCTCGTGTCCGTCGGCGAATCGGATCCAGGCGCGCATCTCGCCGTCGCCGCTCGGCTGACCCATCGCCCACCCCACCGTCTCGGGGTCCATCAGCAGGTCGAAACGCTTCAACAGGCCCGCCTGCGCGAGCGAGGGCGGTGCGTTGTCGGCCGCGATGCACTCCTCGATCGGCGCGAACACCGGCATCGGGGTCTGCTTGCGGATCGGCTCGGCCTGGGCCGAGACGTCGCCCATCGTCACCAGCGCCCGTAGTCGTTCGGTGCCGTCCTGCGACACGACGACCTCGGCCGTCGACATCGACCGGCCGGTGCGCAACACGGTCGGCGCCACCGTCGCCGCGCCGGGAGCACCCGGCGACAGGAACACCGCGCTGAAGGTGAGCGGGTGCGGGTGGTGGTCGGCGGCGGCGTCCGAGACGGCCTTCGCCGCCAGCGACATCAGCAGACCGCCGTTGACGGCATCGCCGATCGACCAGTCGTCGGACAAGGTCGCCGAGTAGGTGCCGTCGGAGTGCGCCGTCAGGGCAGTGGCGTCGTCGAACTCGCTCATGCGCTCATCTCAGCACGTGATGCGGACGGTGGACGACCCGGGGTTTGAGGCCCCCACGGGCGTTGGATGGACCTGCGGGAGATCCTGCTCCCGCTATGGCAACCAACTCCCGCTGACACACCAACTCGACGGAGCAAGCGGGGCCGGGCGCCTCAGCCGACGGCGAATCCGCGCGAGGCCCAGGCGTGCGCGGTGCGGAACCCCAACCGGTGGTACAGCCTCCGCGCGACGTCGTTGTCGGAGTACATCCCGAGGCTGGCGACACCGCTGCGCTCCAGCGCCGCCCGTGTGAGCGCAGCGGTCACAGCAGCACCGAAGCCGCGTCCGCGGGCATCGGGATGGGTGACGATGCCGGCCAGGTGCGGCGCTCCGCCACCGGTGCGGTGCATGGCGCCGGCGGCGAGGATCCGACCTTTCTCCCGGACGCCCAGCCAGAGTTCGGTGATGCCCTCACCCGGGCGCGATTCCGCCGTCGGACTCCCGATCTCGTTGAGCGCGAGCAGTTCCGCGCCGTCAGCCTCATCGTCCAGCTCGACCACCGCTGCTTCGCCGGGCTGTGCCGCGGGCTCGTCGACCGTCCACATCCAGTCCCAGTCACCGCCTCGCCCGAGGGCGAAGTGGCGCTCGGCCACCGGAAGCAGCGACTGCTCGACGGAGATGCCGTCGACCCCGTCGGCGAGCAGGTCGGCGTCGACGAGGTTGCGCAGCAACAGATCGGCGTCGTGTTCGGAACCGAAGAGGTTGAGGTGCGTGGTGCCCCGGTGGTGGCTCTTGCGCAGGAACGCGGCGCCGTCGCCGAGCACCCACACACGGGTGAGCAACTGGTCATCGCACTCCCAGCGGATGTAGGGGTCGTTACCGGTGGCCGCGAGCAGCTCCGCTCTGCCGGACAAGGTGCGAAAGCTGTCTGACACGCGGGCTAGCGTGGCACGCGTGACCGACGACCTCTTCGCCGCCTCCGCCGACCTCGGCCGCGGGGCCGACGACACCCTCCCGCCGCTCGCCGTCCGGATGCGGCCGCGCAACCTCGACGAGGTGCGCGGCCAGAAGAGCGTGCTGCGCCCGGGCAGCCCGCTCCGGCGACTGATCGAAGGCGCAGGGGGAGCGGCCGGTCCGGTCTCGGCGATCCTGTGGGGTCCGCCCGGCACCGGCAAGACCACGCTGGCCCACCTCGTCGCGAGTGCGACCAACCGGCGCTTCGTCGAACTCTCCGCGATCAACGCCGGCGTCAAGGACGTGCGGGCCGTGCTCGAGCAGGCGGTGCGCGACAAGTCGCTCTACGGTCGCGACACGGTGCTTTTCCTCGACGAGATCCACCGGTTCAGCAAGGCCCAGCAGGACGCGTTGCTGCCCGGCGTCGAGAACCGAACCATCATCCTGGTCGCGGCGACCACCGAGAATCCGTCGTTCTCGATCATCGCGCCGCTGTTGTCGCGATCGGTGACCGTCACGTTGACCTCGCTCGACGACGACGACATCCGTGACTTGGTGACCGACGCCGTCGCCGACGAACGCGGCCTCGCCGGACGCTTCGAGTTGGACCCCGACGCGCTGGATCACCTGGTGCGCATCGCCGGTGGCGACGCACGCCGTTCGCTCACGTCGTTGGAGGCGGCCGCCGGGGTCGCCGAAGACCGCGCCGGCACCCGCGACCCCGATCAGCACGTCACGATCAGCCTCGCCGACACCGAGCAGGCCGTCGCGACCGCCGCCGTCCGTTACGACAAGGGCGGCGACCAGCACTACGACGTCGCCTCGGCGTTCATCAAGTCGATGCGTGGCAGCGATGTCGACGCCGCATTGCACTATCTCGCCCGCATGCTCGAGGCGGGGGAAGACCCGAGGTTCATCGCCCGCCGGGTCGTGATCTCGGCGTCCGAGGAGATCGGCATGGCCGACCCCACTGCGCTGCAGACGGCCGTCGCAGCGATGCACGCTGTGGCGCAGATCGGGATGCCGGAGGCGCGACTGGTGTTGGCACAAGCTGTGCTGCACAACTGCCTGGCTCCCAAGTCGAACGCAACCTACGCCGCCATGAACGCGGCGATCGCCGATGTGCGCGCCGGGAAGATCGGGGTGGTGCCTACACACCTTCGGGGCACGGGGTACGCCGGGGCCAAGGCGCTTGGTCACGGGGAGGGTTATCGATACACCCACGACGAGCCGAATGCCGTTGGGCCACAACAGTTCTTGCCCGATGTTTTGGTGGGGGAGGCGGACTACTACCACCCCAGTGATCGCGGGTGGGAAGCGACCCTCGGAAGTCGATGGGCGAGCCTGCGCGAAACGATTCGCGGCCGAACCAAGTGAGGTCGGACACTTGGTAACGATTGGGTGACCGTACGGCACCGAAGGGTTTAACCGTGACCTTCGTATGGCATGTTTTTCCCCGGTAAGAGACCCGTGTCACCCACTGGTCGCCAGGTGGGGGCCTGGTACACACCACGAAAGAAGGCTCGTTCACCCAACGGGCCTTACCCCGCGTCAGTTCCCACGGAGGATCGATGAGCTTCAGCCCGCAACAGGTGGCCGAGACCGTCTCGGAGGTCACCGCAGCCGAGCCGACCGGCCGGCGTGGGAAGAAGGACAAGGGCACCACGGGCAAGTCCCCGGTCCAGATCGCGATGGCGCGACTGCGCAAGGACAAGATCGCAATGATCTGCGCAGGCATCATCGTGCTGTATGTCCTGATCGCGATCTTTGCCCCCGCGCTCGCAGCGCTGGAGGGTCAGGACCCCGCGACGCAGCACCCCGAATTGCTCGACCAGGACGGCTTCCCGATGATCGGGCAGACCGCCGAGCACTGGCTCGGCATCGAGCCGTCAATCGGACGTGACTTGTTCGCGCGATTCGTATACGGCGCACGGCCGTCGATCATTATCGGCACCTCCGCGGCCATTGCCACCACCGTGATCGGTGTGACCGTCGGTCTGGTCGCCGGCTACTTCGGTGGCTGGATCGACAACGTGGTCTCGTGGATCATCGACTTCATCCTCTCGCTGCCGTTCCTGCTGTTCGCGATCGCGCTGGTGCCGATCATCACCTCGTGGTTCGGATCGCCGCTGGAGATTTCCGACGACACGGTGACGAAGGTGCGCTTCGGTTCGCTGGTCTTCGTGCTCACCTTCTTCTTCTGGGCGGGCCTTGCCCGTCTGGTGCGCGGTGAGGTGATCTCGATGCGCGAGAAGGAGTTCGTGCAGGCGGCGCGGGCTTTGGGCGTGCCGACGCGGCGGCTGCTGTTCAAGGAGATGCTGCCCAACCTGGTCGGCCTCATCATCGTCTCGCTGACCCTCGCCATCCCGGCGTTCATCTCGGCCGAGGCCGGGCTGTCATACCTCGGCGTCGGGCTCAAGGAGCCGACGGCATCGTGGGGCCTGACGATCGCAGCAGCAACGAACTACTACGAGGTGCAACCGCTCTACCTGTGGGTGCCGGTCATTGCGGTGTCGCTGTTGGTGCTCGCGTTGTCGCTACTTGGCGACGCCATTGCCGACGCGTTCAACCCGAACACCCGTCGATAACCCAAGACTTCCGATCGCCGCCGGCGGTCGGGCGGAACCTTCCTGGTGCTGGCCGGGAAGTACACAAAGGAGAAACAACATGCGCTGGACCAAGGTCGTGGCGCTGGCTGCAGCGGGCACCCTGTCGCTCGCAGCCTGCGGTGGAGGAAGCCCCTCCGACAACAACAAGTCCAACTCAAGCTCCGGCGGCGCCGGCAGCTCGACGAGCAGCGCTCCGGCAGATGCCGCGCTCGACCCGAACGCGAAGGGCCCGGCGCCCGAGATCTCGGGTGCGAAGAAGGGCGGCAACCTGACGATCAGCTACTCGAACGTTCCGGAGACCTTCGACCCGACCCGTGCGTTCTACCAGGACACCGGCGCGATCCTCGGTCAGCTGGTGCTGCGTAGCCTCACCACCTACCGCGTGACCGAGAAGGGTTCGCAGCTGGTTCCCGACCTCGCCACCGACCTCGGCAAGCAGTCGTCGGACGGACTCACCTGGACCTTCACGTTGAAGGACAACATGAAGTACTCCGACGGCAGCGTCATCAAGGCTGCCGACGTGGTCTACGCGATCAAGCGTTCGTTCGCGGTCAAGGAACTGCCGGACGGCCCGAGCTACGCCCAGAGCTACCTGAAAGGTGGCGATACCTACAAGGGCCCGTTCACCGACAAGAGTGACTTCCAGGGCGCGACCGCCAAGGACGACAAGACCGTCGAGATCCACCTCGCCAAGAAGTGGCCGACCTTCCCGTACTACGCGGCGTTCAGCCAGGTCTCCCCGATTCCGGAGGCCAAGGACACCAAGGACAAGTACGGCGACAACCCGCTCGCCGAGGGTCCGTACATGTTCGACAAGTACGTCAAGGGCCAGAGCCTCACCCTGAAGAAGAACCCGAACTGGGACGCTGCTTCTGACCCGGCTCGCCACCAGTACGTCGACTCGTACACCTTCAACTTCGGCACCGACGTCAAGCCGACCCAGACCGCGATCCTCGCGAGCAACGGTCCCGACGCCACGACCCTCAACTGGGACGCCTTCGACTCGACCCTGCTGTCGAAGATCAACCAGCAGAAGGACCAGACGGTCACCGGCGCCGACCCGTGTGTCTCGTACTTCAACATGGACACCCGCAAGATCCCGCTGGCCGTCCGTAAGGCCGTCGCGGTGGCTTATCCGTTCGACCAGATCCGCAAGGCAGGCGGCGTCACCACGCTGAGCTACGCCCCGGCGACGTCGTACATGGCTCCGCAGATCCCGGGCTTCACCAAGTACGCACCGGTGAACAGCATGACCGGTCAGGGCACCGGTGACCCGGCCAAGGCCAAGCAGATGCTGAAGGACGCCGGCAAGGAGAACTTCGAGCTGTCCTGGTACTACTCGCAGGACAACCCGGAGGCCGTCAAGCAGAACGCGGCTCGTAAGGCTGGGTTCGAGGCAGCCGGCTTCAAGGTCAAGGACGTCGGCATCCCGAAGGCCGACGCCCGCAAGCACCGCGCCGAGACCGACGGCAAGGTCAACACCCTCACCGGCCCCGCCGGATGGTGCTACGACTGGCCGAGCGGTGACGCCTGGTACCCGAACCTGTTCACCTCCGCGGTGCAGCTGACCGGTCAGAGCGTCGGCTTCCTCGGCGCCGGTTCCGACGCCGACTACAAGTCGATCGACGCCGACATCAACCGGATCATCGCCCTCCCGGTCGAGCAGCAGGGCGCTGAGTGGACCAAGCTGGACGAGAAGCTGGCCAAGGACGTCGTTCCGGCCGTTCCCACCAGCTACGGCAAGGCGAACTACATGTTCGGCAAGCAGGTGCACAACGTGATCAACGACCCGAACCGCGGCATGCCCGACCTGGCCCAGGTGTGGGTCGGCTGACCGTTCGTCCGTAGTCACACCTTGAAGTAGGTTCCGGGGTCGGGGCCGTTCGGAGAACCCGAGCGACCCCGGCCCCTGGGATCGTCACCTGCACCCCACCCCCGACCAGGAGACCCTGTGCTCGTCTACATCCTTCGTCGTCTGCTGATGACGCTGAGCGTGATGCTCGCGGCGGTGACCTTCACCTTCGCGATCTTCTTCCTCGGCCCCAACGACCCCGCGGGCAACCTGTGCACCCGCAACTGCACACCGGCCCGCATTGCCGAGATCGAGAAGAGCATGGGCCTCGACAAGCCGGTGCCGCAGCAGTACGCCGAGTACATGAAGGGCCTTGCCACGGGTCGCACGATCACCTCCGGCGGCTTCGAGAAGAAGTGCGACGCACCGTGCCTCGGCTGGTCGTGGGTGCAGGACCGTCCGGTCAAGGACATGGTCTTCCAAGCGCTGCCGGTGACGCTCTCGATCGTGGTGGGTGGAACGGTCGTCTACACCATCTTCGGCCTGCTGTTCGGGGTGGTGGCGGCCCGCAACAGAGGCAACTGGCTCGACCGGACGATCGTGGGTATCACCCAGTTCGTGCCGTCGGTGCCGTACTACATCCTCGCGCTGCTGTTCTACCTCTATTTCATGGTGCTCAACCCGATTCTTCCGCGCGCCCAGTACACCTCCCCGTTCGAGAATCCCTGGAGCTGGTTCGTCGGTCTTATCGGGGTCTGGATGATCTACGGCCTGATCCAGGCGACCTCCTACGTGCGATACGTGCGTGCCTCGATGATCGACAATTTGTCGGGTGACTTCGTGCGCACCGCCCGCTCCAAAGGCTTGTCCGAGCGAAAGGTGCTGATCAGCCACGCGCTGCGCGCCGCGATGGCACCGTTCATGACCCTCGTCGGCCTCAACATCGCCGCCGACCTGTCGGGTGCCGTCTTCACCGAGCGCATCTTCAACCTCAAGGGTATGGGTGACTTGGCGATCCGGTCGTTCGACCAGCAAGACCTCCAGGTGATCAGCGGCGTCGTACTCGTCGGCGCACTGTTCGTCAGCATCGGCAACCTGGTCGTCGACCTGCTCTACGGTGTCGTCGACCCGCGCGTGAAGCTCTCCTGAGGACGGGGTAGGAAACAGTTATGTCCACAGTTGTCGACCAACACGGCTCCCGCCGTCCGCCGATCGATCCGAACGCCGAGACGATCCTGGAGGTCAAGGACCTCCAGGTGCAGTTCCCGACCGAGGACGGTCTGGTCAACGCCGTCAACGGCGTGAGCTACGACGTGAAACTCGGCCAGACGCTCGCCATCGTGGGCGAGTCGGGCTCGGGCAAATCGGTGTCGTCGATGGCCGTCATGGGCCTGCACGACATGAAGCGCACCCGGATGAGCGGCTCGATCCTGCTCGACGGTCAGGAACTCGTCGGGGCGTCGCAGCAGACCTTCCAGAAGATCCGCAGCAACAGCGTCGCGATGATCTTCCAGGACCCGCAGTCGTCGCTGCACCCGTTCAAGAAGATCGGTGCGCAGATCGCCGAGGCCTACCTGGTACACCACAAGGTGTCGAAGTCGGTGGCCGAGAAACGCGCCGTCGAGATGCTCGACCGGGTCGGCATCCCCAACCCGCAGCGTCGCGCCAAGCAGTATCCGCACGAGTTCTCCGGCGGTATGCGCCAGCGGGCGATGATCGCGCTCGGCCTGGTCAACGACCCCCGCCTGCTGATCGCCGACGAGCCGACCACTGCCCTCGACGTCACCGTGCAGGCGCAGATCCTCGACCTGCTCAACGACCTGCAGAAGGAGTTCGGCTCGGCGATCATCATGATCACCCACGACCTCGCGGTCGTCGCCGAGGTCTCCGACAAGGTGCTGGTCATGTACGCCGGTCGTGGCGTCGAGTACGGCACGACGCGCGAGGTGCTCGCCGACCCGCGGCATCCCTACACCTGGGGTCTGCTGTCGTCGGTGCCGTCGCTGTCGTCCGACCCGTCCGAGACACTGAACCCGGTGCGCGGCAACCCGCCGAGCCTGCTCAACCTGCCCAAGGGATGCTCGTTCAATCCGCGCTGCGACTTCGCCGAGCGGGTGCCGGGGGAGCGCTGCTTCACCGAACTGCCCGAGTTCACCGAGGTGCCGGGTGAGCCGGGACGACGCACCCGCTGCCACCTGGCCGAGCCCGCCGAGATCTTCGCGACCGAGGTCGCACCGAAGCTGGGGAAGTGACGGTTCGCCATGAATGCTGATCTGAACAAGAACGACAACAACAACGACCACCTCGCCGCCGACCCGGTGGTGCACGAGCGCAAGGCGACCGCCGGCCGTCAGCCGCTGTTGGTGGTCGAGGACCTCGTCAAGCACTTCCCGGTCAAGGAGTATTCGGGTCTGTTCCCGACCACGCTGCAGACGCGCGCGGTCGACGGTGTGAGCTTCGACCTGGCGGCGGGCGAGACCCTCGGCCTGGTCGGTGAGTCGGGGTGTGGCAAGACCACCACCGGACGTCTCATCACCCGACTGCTGGAGCCGACCAGCGGCAAGATCACCTTCGACGGGCACGACATCACCCACATGAAGGAGAAGGACCTGCGGCCGCTGCGCCGCGACATCCAGCTGATCTTCCAGGACCCGTACGGTTCGCTGAACCCGCGCTTCACCGTGCAGTCGATCGTCGGCACCCCGCTGGAACTGCACGGCATCGTGCCGAAGAAGCAGATCAAGGCCCGGGTGCAGGAACTGCTGGAGCTGGTAGGTCTCAACCCCGAGCACATCAACCGCTACCCGAACGAGTTCTCCGGCGGTCAGCGGCAGCGCATCGGCATCGCCCGGGCGTTGGCGGTGGAGCCGAAGGTGATCGTCGCCGACGAGCCGGTGTCGGCCCTCGACGTGTCGATCCAGGCGCAGGTGATGAACCTGATGGGCAAGCTGCGCAAGGAGCTCGACATCGCGTTCGTGTTCGTCGCGCACGACCTCGGCGTCGTCCGCCACTTCTGCGACCGCATCGCCGTGATGTACCTCGGCAAGGTGATGGAACTCGGTGACCGTGACGAGATCTACGGCGCGCCCGAGCACCCCTACACGCAGGCGCTGCTGTCGGCGGCGCCCGACCTGAACGTGGTGCGCGGCCACGTGCCCGACGAGCGCATCCGTCTCGTCGGCGACGTGCCGAGCCCGATCGACCCGCCGAGCGGCTGCCGCTTCCGCACCCGTTGCTGGAAGGCGCAGGAGATCTGCTCCCAGGAGGAGCCGCCGATCAAGGGCCACGGTGACACCTTCGGACACGGCATCGCCTGCCACTTCCCGGAGAAGAAGACCTCGCTGACGGCCGACATCGAGGACGTCTCCGCCTGAACAACTGGGGAGAAGTCGCCCGCGACCGACCGATATGGTTGAGGGCGATGAACACCGACACGCAGCCACGACCACTGGTCGGGCACGGGGCGGGGTCGGTCGGGTTCAGCGGCACGCGAGCCGCCTAGGGCCGACCGGCCCCGCCCTCGCATGCCCGAAACCACACACATTCGTTAGGAACTCACATGGAAACCGCCGAGATCCGGCGCCGCTGGCTGAAGTACTTCGAGGACAACGGACACGCGGTCGTGCCGTCCGCACCGTTGATCTACGACGACCCGAACCTGCTGTTCGTCAACGCCGGCATGGTGCCGATGAAGCCGTACATGCTCGGTCAGCAGACCCCGCCGTGGCCGCGGGCCACCAGCGTGCAGAAATGCGTGCGCACCGGCGACATCGAGGAGGTCGGCAAGACCTCCCGGCACGGCACGTTCTTCCAGATGAACGGCAACTTCAGCTTCGGCGACTACTTCAAGGAGCGGGCGATCGAGCTCGCGTGGGGCCTGGTCACCACCCCGATCGCCGACGGCGGTTACGGCCTCGACCCCGACCGCATCTGGCCGACGGTCTACGAGGACGACGACGAGGCGTTCTCGATCTGGACCCAGAAGGTCGGCGTGCCGAAGGAGCGGATCACCCGTCGCGGCAAGGAGGACAACTACTGGAACATGGGCGTGCCCGGTCCGGGTGGACCGTGCTCGGAGCTGTTCTACGACCGCGGCGCACAGTACGGCCCGGACGGCGGACCGGCGGTCGACGAGGACCGCTTCATGGAGTTCTGGAACCTGGTGTTCATGCAGGACGACCTGTCGCAGGTGCGCAGCAAGGCCGACTTCGACATCGCGGGCCCGCTGCCGGCGAAGAACATCGACACCGGCATGGGCCTGGAGCGCATGGCGACGCTGCTCCAGGGCAAGGACAACCTCTACGAGATCGACGAGGTCTTCCCGGTGCTGGCGAAGGCGGCCGAGATGACCGGCCGCACCTACGGTGCGAAGTCCGGCGCCGCTGCCGGTCAGTCGCACCCGGACGACGTGCACCTGCGGGTCGTCGCCGACCACGTCCGCTCGTCGTTGATGCTCATCGGCGACGGTGTGACGCCGGGCAATGAGGGCCGCGGCTACGTGCTGCGCCGGATGCTGCGTCGCGCGGTGCGCGCGATGCGTCTGCTCGGCTACGAGGACAAGGCTCTGCCCGAGCTGCTGCCGGTCTCGGTGGAGCGGATGAAGGCGAGCTACCCCGAGCTCGAGACCGACTTCGCGCGGATCAGCCAGATCGCGTACGGCGAGGAGGATGCCTTCCGGCGCACCCTCGGCGCGGGCACCGTCATCCTCGACACGGCGGTGACCAAGGCGAAGCAGAGCGCCGCGGCGACCGGTGGCGGGCAGGCGACCCTCGCGGGGGAGCAGGCCTTCCAGTTGCACGACACCTACGGCTTCCCGATCGACCTCACCCTCGAGATGGCGGCCGAACAGGGCGTGCACGTCGACGAGTCGGGCTTCCGCCGTCTCATGCAGGAGCAGCGCGACCGCGCGAAGGCCGACGCCAAGTCGAAGAAGGCAGGTCACGCGCACACCGAGGTGTGGAAGGAACTGCGCGAGCTCGGTGCGACCGATTGGCTTGCGTACCAGGGCCTTTCGACGGAGGCGAAGGTCACCGGCATCGTCGTCGACGGCCGCCGGGTGCCCGAGTTGCAGCCCGGTCAGACCGGCCAGGTCGTGCTCGACCGCACCACCTTCTATGCGGAGTCGGGTGGCCAGATCGCCGACGCCGGTGTGATCAGTGGGCCGTACGGCGCGCTCGACGTGCGCGACGTGCAGCGTCCGGTGAAGGGCCTGGTCGTGCACACCGTCGAGGCGACCGAACACGGTCTGACCGTCGGCGACGCCGTCGAGACGAAGGTCGACCCCGACTGGCGGGTGTCGGCCTGCCAGGCGCACTCCGGCACGCACGTCGTGCACGCGGCGCTGCGTCAGGTGCTCGGCCCGTCGGCGCTCCAGTCGGGTTCGTACAACAAGCCCGGCTACCTGCGGCTCGACTTCGCTTGGAACTCCGCGCTCTCGCCGGAGACCCGGTCGGAGATCGAGGAGGTCGCGAACCTCGCTGTGCGACAAGACCTTCCGGTGTCGGCACAGTTCATGACGTTGCCCGAAGCCCGGGAGTGGGGCGCGCTGGCGCTGTTCGGCGAGACCTACGACGAGCAGGTGCGCGTCGTCGAGATCGGCGGCCCGTGGTCGCGTGAGCTGTGTGGTGGCACGCACGTCGCCCACTCCTCGCAGATCGGTGCCCTCACCATGACCGGTGAGTCGAGCGTCGGTTCGGGTGTGCGCCGCGTCGAGGCTTTCGTCGGCATGGACGCGCTGCGCTACCTGGCCAAGGAGCGCGCGCTGGTCGCCGAGCTGAGCGGCCTTGTCGGGGCTCCGGCCGGCGAACTGCGCAGCAAGGTCGAAGACCTCCTCGCGCGGGTGAAGGACGCCGAGCGCGAGATCAACCGGCTCCAGCAGGAGCAGCTGCAGGCGGGTGCCGCGAAGCTCGTCGACCAGGCGCAGGACATCTCCGGCCTGCGGGTGCTCACCCACCACGCAGGGGAGTTGCCGGCCGACCAGGTGCGGTCGCTGGTGCTCAACCTGCGCGACCGCCTCGGCGAGTCGAACGGTTCGGTCGTGGCGGTCACCGGCGTGAACGCGGGCCGTCCGGTCGTCGTCATCGCGACCAACCAGGGCGCCCGCGACCGTGGGGTGCAGGCGGGTGCGCTCGTGAAGAAGGCCGCGTCGGTGCTCGGTGGTGGTGGCGGCGGCAAGCCCGACGTCGCCCAGGGCGGCGGCCAGGACGCCGGCAAGGTCGACGAGGCGTTGACCGCCGTGGCCGACACCGTCCGGTCGGTGCTCGCCTGATCATGCGCCGCGGTGTGCGCGTCGGGGTCGACGTCGGGTCCGTCCGGGTCGGGATCGCAATCTGCGACCCGGACGGGCTCATCGCCACCCCGGAGGCGACCTTCGCCCGCGACGCCGGCGGTGGCACCGACCTGCGTGGCGTGCTCGACCTGGTCGACGAGCGCGGCGCGATCGAGGTGGTCGTCGGACTGCCTCGCTCGCTGTCCGGTGACGAAGGCGCAGCCGCGCAGGCGGCTCGCGACTGGGCGGCCGGGCTGCTGCGTCTGCGTCCCGGTATCGCGGTGCGCCTGGTCGACGAGCGGCTGACGACGGTCGGCGCGCATCGGGCGATGCGCGAAGCTGGAGTTTCGACACGGCGCAGTAAGAGCGTGATCGACAGCCAGGCGGCTGCCATGATCTTGCAAGTTGCGTTGGACACAGAGCGTGCGACCGGTGCCCCCGCCGGCAGTGCGGTAGGCGGGCGCAAACCGCGACACCGGAGCGGTCGCCGGACAGAAGGACATTGAATGAACGACTCCCGACTCTCCGATTCGATCTTCGGGGAGGACGAGAACCACGGTGAGCCCGCGGGCCGACTTCCCGGTCGGCCGAAGGCTCCCGAGGTGCAGAGTCGCGCCCAGGCCCGTGCGGCCCGCCCGGACGACGCCGTCGACCACGAGGCGCAGACGGTCAAGCGCAATCGCCGATCCTGCCTGGTGATGGTGATGGCGTTGGTCGTCGTGGTTGCCGGGCTCGGTGTCGCGCTGAAGACCGTCGGCACCAGCCTCATCCCCAGCTTCGGTGGCGGCAATTCCGGCGGCGGCGACTTCTCCGGTGAAGGCACCGGCAGCGTCGAGGTGAAGGTCAAGGCCGGCGACTCCGGTTATGCGATCGGCCAGGCACTGCAGAAGGCCGGGGTCGTGAAGTCCGCGACCACCTTCTCCTCGGTGGCCGGAGCCAACCCGGAGTTCGCGCGGGTGCAGCCGGGCACCTACAAGCTGAAGAAGCAGATGAGTTCGCAAGCCGCACTCAACCTCCTGCTCGAACCCGGTTCGCGCCTGTCCAAGGGTGTGACCATCCGTGAGGGCCTGTGGGTGAGTGAGGTCTTCGCGACCTTGTCGAAGCAGACCGGAGTGCCGGTTGCGGAGTACAAGAAGGTCAACCCGGCCACGCTCGGTCTGCCGCCGGCCGCCGAGGGCAAACTCGAAGGCTTCCTGTTCCCGAACACCTACGAGTTCGAGCCCAACGCCACCGCGACCGAACAGCTCAAGGCCATGGTCGATCTCGGCAAGAAGCAGCTCAATCAGCTCGGGGTGCCCGCCGACAAGCTGCGCCATGTCGTCATCCTGGCTTCCTTCGTGCAGGGGGAATCCCGCCTCGGAGCCGACGGGCCCAAGGTGGCCCGAGTGATCGAGAACCGGCTGAAGGACAAGATGCCGCTGCAGATGGACTCCTCGATCCACTTCATCACCCAGTCGCGCGGCACGGTCACCACGACCGACAAGGAACGCGACAGTGACAGCCCGTACAACACGTACAAGAACCCCGGACTGCCGCCCGGCCCGATCAACAGCCCCGGACTCGAGGCGTTGAAGGCGGCCGCCAAGCCGGCGCCGGGCGATTGGCTGTACTTCGTGACGGTCAATCAGGAGACGGGCGAGACGAAGTTCGCGACGACGTACGGCGAGCACCAACGCAACGTGGTCGAGTTCCAGAACTGGTGCCGACAGAACCCGGGCAAGTGCTGATCCGTCGCGCTGCGGTGCTGGGTTCGCCGATCGAGCATTCGCTGTCCCCGACACTGCATCGCGCAGCCTATGCGGCGCTGGGACTCGACGGCTGGCAGTACGACCGGTTCGAGGTCGATGAGGCGGCCTTGGGTGACTTCGTCGCCCAACTCGGCCCGGAATGGGCCGGCCTGTCGCTGACGATGCCGCTGAAGGAGCAGGCGCTGCTGCTGGCACACACCTGCGACCCGGTGGCGCTCAAGACGGGGGCGGTCAACACGCTCGTGGCCGAGGACGACGGGTGGCACGGCTACAACACCGACGTCTACGGCGTCGGGGCCGCGCTCGTCGACGCCGGCGTCGGCACGTCGGTGTCGCCCACCTCGGCGCTGGTGTTGGGGTCGGGAGCCACCGCCCGGTCGGTGCTCGCGGCCCTGGCCGGCCTCGGCGTCGTCCGGGTGACCTTCGCGGTGCGCAAGGACGCCCGGGCGTCGACCCTGGCGCAGGCGAACGACCACGGCATCGAGGCGCGGGTGGTCGCGTTGGCCGACGTCGACAAGGTCGCTCACGACTTCCCACTGGTGATCAGCACCCTGCCGCACGGTGCGGCCGACGCGTTCGCTGCCGAGGTGCTGGCCGGCCCGCCCGGGCGCAGCCCGTCCGGCGCGATCTGGATGGACGTCGTCTACGCCGACTGGCCAACGCGATTCGGTGTCGCCGCCGAGCACGCCGGGGCACGCCCGGTCAGCGGGCTGGAGATGCTCATCCACCAGGCCGTGCGTCAGGTCGAGTTGATGACGGGACAGCGTCCGCCGCTGGACGTCGTCCAGCAGGCTGGACACGCTGCGACCGCGACCGACGGGGCGTGAAAAGATCGCGGTCATGTTGCGCTGGTTGACCGCAGGTGAGTCGCACGGGCCGTCGCTGACGGCCGTCCTGGAGGGATTGCCCGCCGGAGTCGAGGTGGCCTCGACCGATCTGCAGGACGCGTTGGCCCGCCGCCGGCTCGGCTACGGGCGCGGTGCGCGGATGAAGTTCGAGCTCGACGAGGTGAGCTTCGTCGGTGGTGTTCGCCACGGCCGCACCCTCGGGTCGCCGATCGCGATCCACATCGCCAACACCGAATGGCCCAAGTGGCAGGCCGTGATGGGCACCGACCCGGTGGAGGAGTCGGCGATCGCCGCGGCCGACGACATCGGCGCCCCGCAGGAACTCGCCCGCAACCGGCCCCTGACCCGTCCGCGTCCGGGACACGCCGACCTGGTCGGCATGCAGAAGTACGGCTTCGACGAGGCGCGTCCGGTGCTCGAACGCGCGTCGGCCCGTGAGACCGCCGCCCGCGTCGCGCTCGGCGCGGTGGCCGAGGCCTTCCTGGAGCAGGCCTACGGCATCCGCCTCGTGTCGCACACCGTGTCGATCGGCACCGCCGACACCCCGGCCGACGCGCCCCTGCCCACCCCGGACGACGTCGCAGCCCTCGACGCCGACCCGGTGCGTTCGCTCGACGCGTCCGCCTCGGCCGCGATGGTCGCCGAGGTCGACGCCGCCAAGAAGGACGGCGACACCCTCGGCGGGGTCGTCGAGGTGCTCGCCTACGGACTCCCGCCGGGCCTCGGCTCGCACGTGCACTGGGACCGCCGCCTCGACGCGCGCCTGGCCGGTGCGCTGATGGGCATCCAGGCGATCAAGGGTGTCGAGGTGGGCGACGGCTTCCTCACCGCGGCCCGTCGCGGATCGGTGGCGCACGACGAGATCGACCGCGCCGACGCGGTGATCCGCCGCGCCACCAACCGGGCCGGCGGCACCGAGGGCGGCATGTCGACCGGTGAGCCGCTGCGGGTGCGTGCCGCGATGAAGCCGATCTCGACCGTGCCGCGTGCGCTGCGCACGATCGACGTCGGCACCGGCGAGGCCGCGACCGCCATCCACCAGCGGTCCGACGTGTGCGCCGTGCCGGCGGCCGGGGTCGTTGCCCAGGCGATGGTGGCGCTCGTGCTCGCCGAGGCGTCCGTGGAGAAGTTCGGTGGCGACAGCGTCGCCGAGACGGCGCGCAACCACCGCGGCTACCTGGAGTCGATCCCGGAGTTGATGCGTTCGTTCGAAGGTGGACGGCACTGATGGCGGACCAGCCCGCTCGTCCGGTCGCGGTGCTGATCGGCCCGCCCGGCGCCGGCAAGACCACCGTGGGGTGCGCGTTGGCGCAGGTGCTGGGTGTCGACTTCGTCGACACCGACGCGCTGGTCGAGACCACCTCGGGCCGCGTCATCAGCGACATCTTCGTCGAGGACGGCGAACCCGCCTTCCGGGAGCTCGAACTCGAGGCCACCCGCAGCGCGCTCGGCACGCCCGGCGTGGTTGCGCTCGGCGGGGGAGCCCCGATGCAGCCGGCCATCGCCGAACTGCTCGCCGATCACAAGGTCGTCTTCCTCGACGTCACGATCGCCCATGCCGCCAAGCGGATCGGGTTCGACGGGTCGCGTCCGTTGCTCGCGGTGAACCCGCGGGCGGCCTGGACCAAGATGATGGGCGAACGCCGCCCCACCTACGAACGGCTCGGCACCGTGCGGGTCGACACGGGTGACCGCACCCCCGAAGAGATCGTCGACGACGTCCGCGCCGGGCTGACCGGGCTGACGGGGGCGGACCAGCGATGAGCGACCTCATTCCGATCACCCCGACCTACGGTCTGCTGCTCGGACGCGGGGTGCTCGAGCGGGTGCCCGAGGTGGTGCCCCACAGCGCGACCCGCGTGCTGCTCGTGCACGCTCCGGTGATGCTCGACGCGGCCTCCCGTCTCGCCGAAGCCCTGCGGGCAGGCGGCCGTGAGGTGTTCGTCGAGGAACTGCCCGATGCCGAAGCGGCCAAGACCGCCGACGTGCTGGTGCGCCTGTGGTCGGTGCTCGGTCAGGCAGGCTTCACCCGCACCGACGTCGTCGTGGCGCTCGGTGGGGGAGCGACCACCGACCTCGGCGGGTTCGTCGCGGCGAGTTGGTTGCGCGGGGTGCCGGTCGTGCAGGTGCCGACCTCGCTGCTCGGCATGGTCGACGCCGCCGTCGGCGGGAAGACCGGCATCAACACCCCCGAGGGCAAGAACCTCGTCGGCGCGTTCCACGAACCGACCGCCGTCGTCTGCGACCTCGACCTGCTGCGCACCCTGCCCAGGCGTGATCTCGTCGCCGGGACGGCCGAGGTCATCAAGTGCGGCTTCATCGCCGACCCGCGCATCCTCGAACTCCTCGACGCCGACCCCGACGCGGCGCTCAACGTCGACGGCGAGGTGTTGCCCGAACTGGTGCGGCGCGCGATCCGGGTGAAGGCCGACGTCGTGAGCGTCGACCTCAAGGAGTCGTCGCTGCGCGAGATCCTCAACTACGGCCACACCTTCGCGCACGCGATCGAACAGGTCGAGCACTACAGCTGGCGCCACGGCGACGCCGTCGCCGTCGGGATGGTCTACGTCGCTGAGCTGTCGAGGCGGGCGGGACTCATCGACCAGCAGCTGGTCGACGAACACCGCCGCTTGCTCCGACTTGTCGGCCTGCCCACCAGCTACACCGGCGGACGCTGGGCCGACCTGCTCACCGCGATGTCGCGCGACAAGAAGACCCGCGGTGCCACGCTGCGGTTCGTCGCGCTGACCGGCATCGCGCAGCCCACCCGGCTGGAGAGTCCCGACCCGCAGTGGCTCGAGGAGGCCTTCGCAGCCGTCAGCACCGAGCGATAGCCCGCGAAAGTTTGCGCGACACGCGGTGCATGTGCGCGAGGCTGCAAACTTTCGCGGGGGTGTTTGGGTCAGTCGGTGGCCGCGTGCTCGATGTCCTTGGGTGCCTCGGCGCACATGATGTCGATGATCTGGCTGCGCCACGGCTCGCCGAGCACACCCCAGTTCGGTTGGTAGCGGTAGATGTCGCGCAGCGGCGTCGCGAGACGTTGCCCGAGCAGCAGTTCGACGTCGTCCGGGGTGATCAGTGACGGGTGGAGCACCCCGACCGCCTCGCTGACCTTCACCAGGTCGCGACGCATCGACTGCAGGTAGTTGGCCAGGCGCACCGATTTGAGCGCCGGGTCGAGGCCGTGCGACAGCCACTTGTTCTGGGTGGCGACGCCGGTGGGGCACTTGTCGGTGTGGCACTTCTGGGTCTGGATGCAGCCGATCGCCAGCATCGCCTCGCGGGCGACGTTGACCATGTCGACGCCGAGCGCGAAGGCGGTGATGGCGCTGCGGGGCAGGCCGAGTTTGCCCGACCCGATGAACGTCACCCGCTCGGTGAGGTCGCGCAGGGCGAAGACGCGGTAGACCCGGGAGAACCCGATGTAGAAGGGAAGAGCCACACCGTCGGTGAAGACCAGGGGAGCGGCGCCGGTGCCGCCCTCACCACCGTCGATGGTGATGAAGTCGACGCCGCGTTGCCCGTCGGCCATCGCGTCGGCCAACTGCTCCCAGAACGACAGGTCTCCGACCGCCGACTTGATGCCGACCGGCAACCCGGTCTCGGTGGCCAGCAGCTCGACCCAGTCGAGCAGCGAGTCGACGTCGTTGAAGGTCGCGTGCCGCGACGGGCTGACGCAGTCCTTGCCCTCGGGGATGCCACGGATCTGGGCGATCTCGGCGGTGACCTTCGCACCCGGCAAAACACCGCCGAGCCCGGGCTTGGCGCCCTGGGAGATCTTGATCTCCAGCGCCCGCACCGGCGCGCCCGCGACGGTGTCCTTCAACCGGCCGAGGTCGAACGCGCCGTGCTCGTCGCGGCAGCCGAAATAGCCCGTGCCGATCTGCCAGATGAGTTCGCCGCCCTGCCGGTGGTAGGGCGACAGCCCGCCCTCACCGGTGTTGTGCATCGCCCCGGCGAGCTTGACCCCTTCGTTGAGCGAGATGATCGCCCGCGACGACAGCGACCCGAAGCTCATCGCCGACACGTTCACCACCGAGTTGGGCCGGAATGCCTTGGCCCGACCGCGCGGTCCGCCGAGGATCTTCGCGCTCGGCAACCGCACGTGATCGCCGTGGTGCGGGTCGGCCGGCGGCGGCATGATGCTGAACGTGCGCTGCTTGATGATCGGGTAGCCCTCCTCCTCCTCGACGTTGTTGTCGGTGCCGAAGCCGACGTAGTTGTTCTCGCCCTTGGCGGACGCGTAGATCCAGGACCGCTGCGCGCGGCTGAACGGGCGCTCCTCGTCGTTGGAGGCCACGACGTACTGCCGCATCTCCGGGCCGATGGTTTCGATCGCGTACCGCGCGTGCCCGATCACCGGGTAGTTGCGCAACAGAGAGTGCTTCTTCTGCAACAGGTCGTGCGCTGCGACACCGGCCGCAGCCACGGCCGGCACGGCGGCCAGCCAGGAGATGGGCTTCATGCGCGCCAGTCTGCTCCAGTGCGAGGTCGGGTAGGGGCGAACACGCGCACGACCGGCTCGAGAAAGGTGGGTGTGCCGACAGCCCGGACGCCGGACGGGACGGGGCAGGCGCGGCGCGCCGGTACGATAGGGCAGTTCCCGCCCGATCTCCGGTCGGCCGCCGGGACACCAGACCTGATGACGACGATGAAAGTGAACCCCGCGTGGCATCCACGAACGACCTGAAGAACGGAATGGTGCTCAACCTCGAAGGCCAGTTGTGGTCGGTGGTCGAGTTCCAGCACGTGAAGCCCGGCAAGGGCCCGGCCTTCGTGCGCACCAAGCTGAAGAACGTGCTGTCCGGCAAGACCGTCGACAAGACGTTCAACGCCGGTGTCAAGGTCGAGACCGCGAACGTCGACCGTTCCGACATGCAGTACCTCTACAAGGACGGCGATGACTACGTCTTCATGGACGTGAAGTCGTACGACCAGATCAACATCCCGTCGGCGACCGTCGGCGACGCCGCGAACTTCCTGCTGGAGAACCAGGAAGCGATCGTCGCGACCCACGACGGCACCGTGCTGTACGTCGAACTGCCGACGTCCGTCGTGCTGGAGATCACCCACACCGAGCCGGGCCTGCAGGGCGACCGCTCGACCGGTGGCACCAAGCCGGCGACCGTCGAGACCGGCGCCGAGATCCAGGTGCCGCTGTTCCTCGAAGTCGGCACCAAGGTCAAGGTCGACACCCGCGACGGTTCCTACCTCGGTCGGGTCAACTGACGCATGGGCGCACGCACGAAGGCCCGTAAGCGGGCCCTCGATCTCCTCTTCGAAGCCGAGCAGCGCCGGGTCGACCCGGTCACCCTGCTCGACGAGCGGGTAGCGGTGCCGGTGACCCCGGCGCCGCTGCCGGAGTACACCGCGCAGTTGGTGCGCGGCGTCGTGGCCCACCTCGGCCAGATCGACGACGCACTGACCACCTACGCCAAGGACTGGCCGCTCGACCGCATGCCCGCGGTCGACCGCAACCTGTTGCGGGTCAGCGCCTTCGAGTTGCTGTTCAACGACGAGGTGCCCGACAAGGTGGCGATCGCCGAGGGCGTCGCGTTGGCGACCGAACTGTCCACCGACGAGTCGCCGAAGTTCGTCGGCGGTCTGCTCAACCGGCTGGCCGAGGTCAAGGACACGCTCGTCTGAGATAAATGCGGCGAACGCAACGGCGGTGATGCACCTGTGCATCGCCGCCGTTCGTCGTCTTCCCCGACCCCGGTCTGGCGTGTTCACTCCGACCACGGCATCATCTCCTGTCGAACCCACCACAGGAGCCCCACATGTCACAGGCTGCCCCTCGTTCGTTCGCCCGTCTCACCGCACTGCTCATCGGTGCGATCTGCGTGCTCGCGATGACGATGTTCGTACCGACCGCCGGGGCCGCAGCCCCGGACTCCCGCACCGTGAAGTACGGATCGGTGAGCCTGCAGGTGCCCGCCTCGTGGTCGGTGGTGAAACTCGACGGCACCCGCGAGTGTGTGCGACTCGACCGTGACGCGGTCTACCTCGGTGCCGCTCCGGCGCAGCAGGACTGCCCGGCGCACGCCGTCGGTCGGGGGAACACGATCTGGTTGCGCCCGGGTGACCAGGCACCCAAGGGGTCCGCGTCCGAGCGGGTCGGTGGCCTCTCGATGGCCGCGGGGCCGCGGGAACGCGCCAACTCCCGCGTTGCCGTGTCGGCCGAACGCAATGTCACGATCGAGAGCGCCTGGGGCACCTCCTCGGCCACCGTCGACGCGGCGCTCGCGACGCTGCGCAGCGACGCCTCGACCTCGCCGCCGGCGCGCACGTCGCAGCAGCGGGCCCAGTCGGCTCAGCAGGCTCAGTCGGCCCAGGCCGCGCCGACGACGACCGTGGCACCGACCGGAGCGCCGTTCACCGGCATGGGCATGGACACCTGCGCGGCACCGTCCGCCGCCACGATGAACGCCTGGGGCGCCTCGCCCTACCGTGCCGTCGGCATCTACATCGGGGGGTCGATGCGGGCGTGCCCCGACGGCAACCTCAACGCCTCGTGGATCTCCACCGTGAGCCGGGCAGGGTGGGGAGTCATCCCGATCTATGTGGGCCCGCAGGCTCCGTGTGTGCAGCAGGGCAACCTCGCCACCATCGATCCGACGAAGGCCGCGGCGCAGGGCACCGCGAACGCTCAGGACGCGATCGCCAAGGCGCGCTCCTTCGGGTTGCCGGCCGGCAGCCCGATCTACTACGACATGGAGCACTACGTCGGCACCACCACCTGCACCACCGCGGTGCTCGACTTCCTGACGGCGTGGACGAACACCTTGCACCAGGCCGGCTTCCGCTCCGCGGTGTACGGCAACAGCAACTCGCTCTTGCGCGATCTGTCCGTGGCGATCACCACTGGGCGGCCGAATTACGTTGCGCCTGACCAGATCTGGTACGCCCAGTGGGACTACAAGCAGACCCTGGACGGCAGCCCGTACGTGCCGGAGTTCCGTAGCGACTACTGGGCGCAGCACCAGCGGATGAAGCAATACAGCGGCGGAGTCACCGAAACCTGGGGCGGCGTGAGCATGAACGTCGACCAGAACTGGATCGACACCTACCTGCCGGGCAACGCCACCAACGTGGCGTACGGCGACCTGACGACCGGCCCCGGCGGCGCCGGGTTCGTCTTCACCGGCCCGATGACCAGCTGGCGGACGATGCCCGGCGTCGGCGTGCAGGGACGCGCCTACTGGACCGGCGCGACGGCAGCCGCGCAGGAGATCAACGGGGCCACCTGGACGCCGCCGGGGCAGACCCCGGGCCTCTACCGGGTGCGCGCCTCGATCCCGGCGCAGAACGCGACGGCGAGCGCCGTCTACAGCGTCACCGACGCAAACGGCACGCGCACCGTGACGATCGCACAGGCGTCCGTCGCCGGTGGTTGGGCCGACCTCGGCACCGCCACCGCGTCCGCCCAGACGCCGATCGTCGTGCACGTCGGCGACAAGGACGCCACGGGAAGCACGTCCACCCGCATCGCGGTCGATGCGGTCTCGCTGACCCTCATCATGCCGCCGGCGACCGCAGTCACCGGCCTGCGTGCGATCGCCGGGGACGCGTCGGCGACCGTTTCCTGGACCCAGCCCGCCGGTACCGCCGAGACGTACCGCGTCACCGCGCAACCGAGCGGACGCTCGGTCGTCGTGCCCGCCACGACGCCCGGGGCAACCGCGACCGCAACGGTGACCGGTCTGCCCAACCACCGCGCGACGACGTTCACGGTGGTGCCGGTGAACCTCGCCGGCGACGGCCCGTCGGCCAGCAGCGGGGCAGTCGTGCCGGAGGGCAAGGTGGGCCTGACCGCGGTCACTCCCACCCGTCTGCTCGACACCCGCAGCGGAACGGGTGTGGCACCGCGCAAGGGGTCGATCCCGCCGGGTGGAACCCTGCGGGTGCAGGTGGCCGGAGTCGACGGCACCCGGGTGCCGACCGGCGCAACGGCCGTGATGGTGAACCTCATCACGCCGACACCCGCCGCCGGAGGTTGGATCGGCGTGCCGGGCGTCGACCCGAACGGCACCACGTCGGCCCAGGTGGTCGCCGGGCGCACCACCGACTCGAACATCACCTTGCCGATCGACGGTGACGGCTGGATCACCTTCGTCAATCACACGGCCCGGGCCCTGCACCTCATCATCGATGTGCAGGGCTACTTCGCGCCGTCCGCGTCGGCCTGGACCACGACCGACCCGCTGCGACTGGGTGACACCCGCTCGGGTGCGGCCGGCTCGTCGGTGGTCGGGTCGATCCCGGCCGGCGGCAGCCGTACCTTCCAGATCGCCGGCGCGGGCGGCGTGCCGTCGACGACGCGGTCGGTGAAGCTGTCGATCATGGCGGTCGACCCGACGAGCACCGGCTACCTGTCGCTCGGGGCGTCGACGTCGGTGCTCAACTACGCGAAAGACCCCTACACCTCCAGTGGTGGCACTGCGATCCTCAGCTCCGACGGCAAACTCACGGTGCGCAACACCTCCGCCGGGCGGGTGCACGTCGTGATCGACGTGCGCGGCTACGCCTCGGCCGGTGCGGCGCAGCTGACGACAGTCGGTGCGGTGCGGGTGCAGGACACCCGGTACACCGGGAAGGTGGCCCCGCTGGGCACCCTGCGGGTGTCGGTCAAGTCGCCGACCGTTCCCGGCGCAGCAACGGCACGCACCGCGTTCCTGCTGGTCACCAACCTCGCCCCGCAGGCGCGTGGCGGCCTCGCGGTCGCGGCAGCCCCGAGCACGGCCCTCACCATCTCCAGCGAACCCGCCGTCTCCCGCTCGGCCGTCGTTGCCGTGCCGATCGCCGCCGACGGTACGGTTTCGGTGACGAACCGGACGTCGGTCGCGGCCGATCTGTTGGTCGACGTGGTGGCCTTCGGTTCGTGACCGCCCGGCCCGGCTCGCCACACGAGCCGGGTGACAAGCCGGGTGACTGGGGAGGGAGACCGGTGGTAGGACCGCAGGACCGGAACGCTGAGGTCCGAGCTGACGTCGCACCTCCCGTGACCGCGACCCTGCCTACCGACCTGCCTACCGGCCTGCCCTCAGACCTGCCAGCCGACGCGTCCCCGGCGAAGGTTCCCTCGACCGGGGGCGCCGCCAAGCCCGGCCGCTGGGTCGCGGTCGACCTGCTGCGCGGCGTCGCGATCGTGGCCGTGGTGCTCTACCACCTGGTGTGGGACCTCGGCCATTTCGGCGTGATCGAGCACTGGGCGCACACCCCGACCGGACGCTGGGTCGGTCACATCATCGCGGGCACCTTCCTGTTCCTGACCGGTTTCAGTCTGGTGCTCGCGCACCGGCGCCGAGTCGACCCACTGGGCTTCTGCCGGCGGCTCGGCAAGCTGTTGCTGTGCGCCTACGCGATCACGGCGGTGAGCCTGGTGGTGGCGCCCGACCTCGTGGTCACCTTCGGCATCCTGCACGACATCGCGCTCACCAGCGTGCTGCTGCTGCCCTTCCTGCGCGGCTCCCGCGCACTGGGCGTGGGGGTGGCGATCCTCGCGGCCGTCGCGCCGATGGTGGTGTCGATCGACTCGACCTCCCGCTGGGTGACCTGGACGGGCCTCACCCCGCAGCTGTCACCGAGTCTCGACGTGCAGCCCCTGCTGCCCGGTTTCGCCGTCTCGCTGGCCGGGCTGCTGCTCGCCCGCACGCTGCTGCAGGCACCGCGGGTCGGCACGGCGGTGCGCGACTGGCGACCGCGCGGCGCGGCCGCCCGACCGACAGCGGTACTGACCACCTGGGGACGGCACACGCTCGCGATCTACCTGGTGCACCAGCCGGTGATCTTCGGCGCACTGATCCTCGCGCGCTGGGGTGGCCTGATCGACTGACGGTGCCGAGCCCGGTGGCGCAGCCCCGAGGACCGATGGGTGGACCGGCCGCGCCGGGCCGAGGCGTCATCGCTACCATTGCCGACGTTCGACATCCTTTAACGATTCCGTCCTGTGAGGCGGCGAAGGAGGTCCTGACGCCGTCATGCGTCCTGACTCAGCAGGCTCCCCGGCCGGTTTCGGCACGGGTCGAGTGGTTCTCTCATCCAGTGACATTCAGCGCGCGCTGCGGCGGATCGCGCACGAGATCGTCGAGCACAACCGCGGTGTCGACGACCTGGTCGTGCTCGGCATCCCGGCCCGCGGCGCCGTGCTCGCGCAGCGGCTCGCCGAGGCGCTGCACCAGGTGGAAGGCACGCAGGTGCCGGTCGGCACGCTCGACGTGACGATGTACCGCGACGATCTGCGGCGCAACCCGGTGCGCACGGCCGCGGCCACGACGATTCCCGCCGACGGGGTCGACGACAAGGTCGTGGTGCTCGTCGACGACGTGCTGTACTCCGGACGCACCGTCCGGGCCGCGCTCGACGCGCTCGGAGACCTCGGCCGACCCCGTGCGGTGCGGCTGGCCGTGCTGGTCGACCGCGGCCACCGCGAACTGCCGATTCGGGCCGACCACGTGGGCAAGAACCTGCCGACCTCGAAGGCGGAGCGGGTGTACGTGCGGCTGAACGAGTTCGACGGTGTGGAGGACGAGGTGCGGATCAGCGCCGGTGCCGACGCCACCAACACCGAGCCGACCAACACCCAGCCCACCAACACCGAGCCCACCAACACCGAGCCCACCAACACCGAGCCCACCAACACCGAGCCCACGAACACCGACGGCAAGACCGCCGACACCACGGACGGGGGCGCCCGATGAAGCACCTGCTCTCCGCAGCCGACCTGTCCAAGGACCACGCGCTGGAGATCCTCGACACCGCCGAGCAGATGCACGACGTGCAGCACCGCGACGTGAAGAAGCTGCCCGCGCTGCGCGGACGCACGGTGGTCAACCTGTTCTTCGAGGACTCCACCCGCACCCGGTCGTCGTTCGAGATCGCCGGCAAGTGGCTGTCGGCCGACGTCATCAACGTCTCGGCGAAGGGCTCATCGGTGAGCAAGGGGGAGTCGCTGCGCGACACCGTGCTCACCGTCGCCTCGATGGGCGTCGACGGCCTGGTCATCCGCCACCACGCCAGCGGGGCCCCGGCACAGGTCGCCCGCTGGGTCGACGCCGCGGTCGTCAACGCGGGCGACGGCACCCACGAGCACCCCACCCAGGCACTGCTCGACGCCTACACGATGCGCCGCCGGCTCGGCGACCTCGCGGGCAAGCATGTCGCGATCGTCGGCGACCTCACCCACTCGCGCGTCGTGCGCAGCAACCTGCTCCTGCTGCACACCCTCGGTGCGCACATCACACTCGTCGCGCCGCCGACGCTCATGCCGAGCGGCATCGCCGATTGGGCTGCAGCAGAAGGGTTCTCGATCACCAACGAGTTCGACCCGGTGCTGCCGACGGTCGACGTCGCGATGATGCTGCGGGTGCAGAAGGAGCGGATGAGCGGCGGATACTTCCCGACGCCGCGCGAGTACACCGTCGGTTACGGGCTCACCCGTGACCGGCTGCGCAAACTTCCCGAACATGCCGTCATCTGCCACCCCGGCCCGATGAACCGCGGCCTCGAGATCGCGGCCGACGCCGCCGACGAGGCGCGCTCGGCGATCCTCGACCAGGTCTCGGCCGGCGTCGCGGTGCGGATGAGCGTGCTCTACCACCTGCTCGGAGGCAACGCGTGACCACGACGAACGACAACACCAATCAGACCTACCTGATCAGGGGCGCCGACATCGTCGGTGCGGGGCGCCACGACATGGTGCTGCAGGACGGCGTCATCACCCAGCTCGGCCAGGTCGACGCGCCGTCCGGTGCAGTCGTCGTCGACGCCGACGGGCTCGTCGCGCTGCCCGGACTGGTCGACCTGCACACCCACCTTCGCGAGCCCGGCCGGGAGGACGCCGAGACGGTCGCCACCGGGTCGGCCGCGGCCGCCGCGGGGGGCTTCACCGCGCTGCTCGCGATGGCCAACACCAACCCGGTCACCGACACCGCCGAGGCCGCCGAACACGTCTACGACCTGGGGCAGCGGGCCGGCCTGGTCGACGTGCACCCGGTCGGTGCCGTCACCAAGGGGCTGGCCGGCGAGGAACTCGCCGAACTCGGTCTGATGCACCGCAGCCGGGCGGCCGTGCGGGTGTTCTCCGACGACGGCAAGTGCGTGCACGACGCGCGGTTGATGCGCCGCGCACTGGAGTACGTGCGGGCCTTCGACGGCGTGATCTCCCAGCACTCCCAAGACCCGCGTCTGGCCGACGGCCAGGCCTGCTGCCACGAGGGCGAACTGTCCGGACGGCTCGGGCTGCCCGGCTGGCCGGTCGTGGCCGAAGAGGTCATCGTCGCGCGCGACGTCATGCTCGCCCGGCACACCGGGTCGCGGGTGCACGTCGCGCACGTGTCGACGGCCGGTTCGGTCGAGGTGATCCGCTGGGCCAAGGCCCAGGGCATCAAGGTGACCGCCGAGGTCACCCCGCACCACCTGATGCTCACCACCGACCTGCTCGCCGACTACGACCCGACCTTCAAGGTCAACCCGCCGCTGCGTCCCGACAAGCACGTGCGGGCGCTGCGCACGGCACTGGTCGACGGCACCATCGACGCGGTGGCCACCGACCACGCCCCGCACGCCCGCCACGACAAGGAGCACGCGTTCGCCGAAGCGGCGTTCGGCATGCTCGGTCTGGAGCAGGCGTTGCAGGTCGTCAACACGGTGTCGCGGGTCGACGACGGCCTCGACTGGGCCGCGGTCGCCGATCGCACCTCGGCCGCCCCGGCGCGCATCGCCGGCCTCGGCGACCAGGGACGTCCGTTGCAGGTGGGGGAGCCCGGCAACATCACCCTGTTCGACCCCGACGCGCGGGCCGTCGTCGACGCCGCCGCGTCCCATTCGCTGTCCCGCAACAACCCGTGGCACGGTCACACCCTGCGCGGACAGGTGGTCGCCACCTTCCTGCGCTCCCGTGCGACTGTCCTCGACGGAAAGGTCATCTCGTGAATTCGACTGTCGCTCAGGCGTCCTCGCAACCCCGTGGGTCGGCGCGACTGCGTCGTGAGCCCGCCGTGCTCGTGTTGGAGGACGGCACCACCTTCCACGGGGAGGCCTACGGCGCATCGGGCACCACCTTCGGCGAGGCGGTCTTCTCCACCGGCATGACCGGCTACCAGGAGACGCTCACCGACCCCAGCTACCACCGGCAGGTCGTCGTGATGACCGCGCCGCACGTCGGCAACACCGGTGTCAACGACGACGACGGCGAATCGCGTCGCATCTGGGTCAGCGGCTATGTGGTGCGCGACCCCGCGCTGCGTCCGTCGAACTGGCGCTCGCAGCGCACCCTCGAGGACGACCTGCGTGACCAGGGCGTCGTGGGCATCTGCGGCATCGACACGCGCGCGCTGACCCGGCACCTGCGTGAGCGGGGTGCGATGCGGGTCGGCATCTTCTCCGGCTCGGCCGCGGGCGCCGACGACCTGGTCGGCCAGGTCACCGGTCAGCCGGTGATGGCCGGTGCCGAACTCGCGTCGGAGGTGTCGACACCGCAGACCTACGTCGTGCCCGCCGAGGGCACCAAGCGCTTCACCGTGGCCGCGATCGACCTCGGCATCAAGGCGATGACCCCGCAGCTCATGGCCCAGCGCGGCATCGAGGTGCACGTGCTGCCGGCGACGGCCACCCTCGACGACGTGCGGGCGGTGTCTCCCGACGGCGTGTTCTTCTCCAACGGCCCGGGTGACCCGTCGACCGCCCCCCAGGTGGAGTTGCTGCAGGAGGTGCTGCGTGCGGGGCTGCCCTTCTTCGGCATCTGCTTCGGCAACCAACTGCTCGGGCGCGCGCTCGGGTTCGGCACCTACAAGCTGAAGTACGGCCACCGCGGCATCAACCAGCCGGTCATGGACCGCCGCACCGGCAAGGTCGAGATCACCGCCCACAACCACGGATTCGCCGTCGACGCCCCGCTCGAGGGCGACGTGCAGGCGCCCGCGGGCGCCGAGTTCGGACGCGTCCGTGTCTCGCACGTGTGCCTCAACGACGACGTCGTCGAGGGCCTGGAGTGCCTCGACCTGCCGGCCTTCTCGGTGCAGTACCACCCCGAGGCCGCGGCCGGCCCGCACGACGCCGCCTACCTGTTCGACCGGTTCGTCGAACTCCTCGAGAACAACTCCGGTTCAACCGCCGACCCGACTGCTGCAGAAGGAAACTGACAAGTGCCTCGTAACCCAGACATCAAGTCGGTGCTCGTCATCGGCTCGGGCCCGATCGTCATCGGCCAGGCCTGCGAGTTCGACTACTCCGGCACCCAGGCCTGCCGGGTGCTGCGCGAGGAGGGCCTGCGCGTCATCCTGGTCAACTCCAACCCGGCCACGATCATGACCGATCCGGAGTTCGCCGACGCCACCTACGTCGAGCCGATCACCCCCGACGTCATCGAGGCGATCATCGCCAAGGAGCGTCCCGACGCGGTGCTCGCCACCCTCGGCGGCCAGACCGCGCTCAACGCCGCGATCGCGCTGCACGAGCGGGGCACGCTGGAGAAGTACAACTGCCCGCTGATCGGCGCGAACGTCGAAGCGATCGAGCTCGGCGAGGACCGCGAACGGTTCAAGGGTGTCGTCGAGCGCTGCGGTGCCGAGTCGGCGAAGTCGAAGATCTGTCACTCGATGGACGAATGCCTCGACGCCGCAACCGAACTCGGTTACCCGGTCGTCGTCCGTCCGTCGTTCACCATGGGCGGGCTCGGCTCCGGTTTCGCCTACGACGAGGCCGACCTGCGCCGCATCGCCGGCGCCGGCCTGCAGTACAGCCCGACCACCGAGGTGCTCCTGGAGGAGTCGATCCTCGGCTGGAAGGAGTACGAGCTCGAGGTCATGCGCGACCACGCCGACAACGTGGTCGTGGTCTGCTCGATCGAGAACCTCGACCCGATGGGCGTGCACACCGGCGACTCGATCACCGTCGCCCCGGCCCTCACCCTCACCGACCGCGAGTACCAGCGGCTGCGCGACATCGGCATCGCGGTGATCCGCGAGGTCGGCGTCGACACCGGTGGTTGCAACATCCAGTTCGCGGTCAACCCCGAGAACGGCCGCATCGTCGTCATCGAGATGAACCCGCGGGTGTCTCGCTCGTCGGCCCTCGCCTCGAAGGCCACCGGCTTCCCGATCGCGAAGATCGCGGCCAAGATGGCGATCGGCTACACCCTCGACGAGGTGCCGAACGACATCACCCAGGAGACCCCGGCCAGCTTCGAGCCGACGCTCGACTACGTCGTGGTGAAGGTGCCGCGCTTCGCGTTCGAGAAGTTCCCGGCCGCTGACCCGACCCTGACCACGACGATGAAGTCGGTCGGTGAGGCGATGTCGATCGGCCGCAACTTCACCGAGGCGCTGCAGAAGGCGCTGCGCTCGATGGAGCGCAAGGGTGCGGCCTTCCATTGGCGCAAGGACATCGCGCCGACCCTCGAGGCCGGACGCGAGTTGCTGGAGCGGGCCAAGACCCCCACCGATGGACGCATCGTGCTGGTGCAGCAGGCGCTGCGCGCGGGCCTGTCGGTCGAGCAGGTGCACGACGCCACCGGTATCGACCCGTGGTTCCTCGACCAGATCCAGCTGATCAACGAGATCGCGCAGGAGGTGGCCGACGCCCCGCAGCTCACCCCCGAACTGCTGGTGCTCGCCAAGAAGCACGGCTTCTCCGACGCCCAGCTCGCCGAGCTCACCGGCACCCCCGAGGCCGTCGTCCGCGGTGTGCGGCACGCCCTCGGCGTGCGCCCGGTGTTCAAGACCGTCGACACCTGCGCGGCCGAATTCGCGGCACGCACGCCCTACCACTACTCCAGCTACGACCAGGAGACCGAGGTCGCTCCGCGCGAGAAGCCGGCCGTCATCATCCTGGGCTCCGGGCCGAACCGCATCGGGCAGGGCGTGGAGTTCGACTACTCCTGCGTGCACGCCTCGTTCGCGCTGCGCGACGCCGGTTTCGACACGGTGATGGTCAACTGCAACCCTGAGACCGTCTCCACCGACTACGACACCTCCAGTCGCCTCTACTTCGAGCCGTTGACCCTCGAGGACGTGCTCGAGGTCTTCCACGCCGAGAAGCAGGCCGGCCCGGTCGCGGGCGTGATCGTGCAGTTCGGTGGCCAGACCCCGCTCGGCCTCGCCGAGGCGCTCAAGGCCGAGGGGGTGCCGATCGTGGGCACCTCGCCCGAGGCGATCGACCTCGCCGAGGACCGCGGCGCGTTCGGCCGGGTGCTCGCCGAAGCCCAGTTGCCCGCGCCTAAGCACGGCACCGCGTACAGCTCGTCCGAAGCCGTCGAGGTGGCCCGCGGCATCGGCTACCCGGTGCTGGTGCGGCCGTCGTACGTGCTCGGTGGACGCGGCATGGAGATCGTCTACGACGACCAGACGCTCATCGAGTACGTCGACCGTGCGACCACCGCATCGCCGGAGCACCCCGTGCTGGTCGACCGGTTCCTCGACGACGCGATCGAGATCGACGTCGACGCGCTCTACGACGGCACCGACATGTACCTCGGCGGAATCATGGAGCACATCGAGGAGGCCGGCATTCACTCCGGCGACTCCGCGTGTGCGCTGCCGCCGGTGACGCTCGGCGCCGAGGAGATCGAGCGGGTGCGCGAGTCGACCCGCCGCCTCGCCGAGGGCATCGGGGTGCGCGGTCTGATGAACGTGCAGTTCGCGCTCGCCCAGGACATCCTCTACGTGCTCGAGGCCAACCCGCGCGCCAGCCGCACCGTGCCCTTCGTCGCGAAGGCCACCGGGGTGCCGCTGGCCAAGGCGGCCGCCCGGGTGATGCTCGGTGCGTCGATCGCCTCGCTGCGCGAGGAGGGCCTGCTGCCCGCCGTCGGCGACGGTTCGACCCTCCCGGCCGACGCGCCGATCTCGGTGAAGGAGGCGGTGTTGCCGTTCAAGCGGTTCCGCACCCGCGAGGGCGAGGTCGTCGACAGCCTGCTCGGCCCGGAGATGCGCTCCACCGGTGAGGTGATGGGCATCGACACCGACTTCGGTTCGGCGTTCGCCAAGAGCCAGCTCGGTGCATACGGCGGACTGCCCACCGGCGGCACCGTGTTCGTCTCTGCGGCCAACCGGGACAAGCGCGCGATGATCTTCCCGGTGAAGCGGCTCGCCGACCTCGGGTTCACCATCCTGGCCACCGAGGGCACTGCAGAAGTGCTGCGGCGCAACGGAATTCCTTCCGAGGTCGTGCGCAAGCACAGCCTCGGCCGCGGCACCGAGGGTGAACCGACAATCGTCGACCGCATCCTCGCCGGCGAGGTCGACATGGTGTTCAACAGCCCCTCGGGCAGCGGCGCGCGGGCCGACGGCTACGCGATCCGGGCGGCCACCACGAGTATCGACCGGCCCATCGTCACGACCGTGCAGGAGCTCGGCGCGGCGGTGCAGGGCATCGAAGCGCTGCAGACGGGGGAGATCCGGGTGAAGCCGCTGCAGGCGCACGCCCGCGACCTCGACCTGTACGGCCGCAAGTCGGCGAGCTCGTCCGACGCCTCGGAAACCGTCGGTGCTGGTCACCAGCAGGGCTGAGGTCATCGCGACCCGGCGGGTCGGTGCCTTCCGGCACCTCTCGCTGGTCGCAGCCGACATCGCCGACATCGCCAAGCCGGGACAGTTCGTCTCGGCGGCCGTCGGCGGTGCCGCGTCCGCGCTGGTGGGTCGGCGCACCCTGCCGATCGCGAACGCCTCGCCGAGCGGCACGTACGGCGGCACCCTGGAGGTGCTCGTCGACTCCGACGGTGACGCCGGGATGCGTTGGCTCGCCGAGCGACGAGCCCACGACGAGGTCGACCTGATCGGCCCGATCGGTCGGCCGTTCCCGCTGCCGGCGAGCGCGGTCGACGCGATCGTCGTGGGCGTCGGTGCCAGCGCGGCGTGCCTGAGCTGGTTGTCCGAACAGTTGCGCGACCGCGGGTGCCGCATCGACCTGGTGCTCGGCGGCAGCGACGACCGGCACCTCGTCGGCGTCGTCGAAGCCCGGCGCATCGTCGGCAATGTGTCGGTGGTCGTGCCGACCGACGTCGGCGAACTGCCGACCCAGCTGGCCGGGGCCGTGCGGCACCTGCTGCGCACGGGCGACGCATCCGTCGTCTACGCCGCCGGCCGGGCGGTGCACCTCGCCGCGGTGGCCGAGGTGGCGCACCCGTACGGCGTCGTCGTGCAGTGTCAGATCGACGAGGAAATGCCCTGTGGCACAGGCCTGTGCGGCAGTTGCGAGGTGCCGGTTCAGACGCCGTCGGGCGCCCGGCACACCATCCGCTGCTGCACCGAGGGCGCGGTGCTGCGCGCCGACCGGGTGCGTTGGCCGCTCTACCTGCAGGACCTCGGATGAGTCTGCCGACCTTGCCCCGCGGGGCCACGCCGCGCGACCCGCTCGCCGTCGACGTGGGCGGGCTGCGTCTGGACAGCCCGGTGCTCGGTGCCTCCGGGTGCGTCGGTTTCGGACGCGAGCTCGCCCGCCTGGGTGTCGCCGGTGACCTCGCCGGGTTCGTCACCCCGTCGATGACCGCCACCACCCGTCCGGCGGCCCGCCGTGGGGTGTTGCGGGAGTCGGCCAGCGGGTTGCTGGCTCCCACCGATCGCCCCTCGCTCGGGGTCGACCGGCTGCGTCCGGCCGCCCTGCCGTGGGACGCCGAGCAGGTGCCGCAGGTGATCGTGTCGATCGCGGGCACCACGATCGGCGAGTACGCCGAGGTCGCGCAGGGTCTGCGCCGCAACACCCTGATGCGCAAGGTGGCCGCGGTCGAGATCAACCTCGCCTGCCCCGACGCCAAGAACTCCGACAAACTGTTCTCGCACGACGAGTTCCAGGCCACCAAGGCGGTCGCGCGGGTGCGCGAGGAACTCCCGCGCTCGATGCCCCTGTTCGCCAAGCTCAGCGCCGACGTCACCGACATCACCGAGGTCGCCCGAGGCTGCGTGAAGGCCGGCGCCACCGCGATCGTCGTGGGCAGCCCGCTGCGGGCCATCGGCCGCCCGACCGGCCAGAACCTCCGGGCCGATGTCGGCGCACCGGACGGCGGACTCTCCGGCCCGGCGATCCTGCCGATCACCCTGCGGGCGATCTGGGATCTTCGCGCCGCGGTGCGTTCCGGACGGCTCGCGCCGGTGCACCTGGTGGCGGTCGGGGGAGTGGCGGGGGCTGCCGACACGCTCGCCGCGTTCGCCGTCGGCGCCACGGCCGTGCAGCTCGGCACGGCCCTGCTGCACGACCCGTCGAGTCCGCGAAAACTGGTCGATGGTTTGCGAGCGCACCTGTCGGACAACGGAATCGAAAGCTTCCTCGACATCGTCGGGGCTGCCCACGAAGGATGAGGGGACTGCCATGACCGATGCGACGACCGCTGCCACCGAGGGATTCGGCGCGCGACTGAGCGCCGCGATGGACGAGCACGGCCCGCTGTGCGTCGGCATCGACCCGCACGCGCAGTTGCTGCGCGACTGGGGGCTGCCGGTCGACGCGTCCGGTCTGCGCGAGTTCGCGCTGCGGTGCGTGGAGGCGTTCGGCGGGCAGGTCGCCGTGGTCAAGCCCCAGTCGGCGTTCTTCGAGCAGTTCGGCTCGCGCGGGGTCGCGGTCTTGGAGGAGACCCTCGACGGGCTCCGTGATGCCGGCACCCTCACCCTGCTCGATGTGAAGCGCGGCGATGTCGGCAGCACCATGGCCGGATACGCCGCCGCGCACCTCGGCCCCGATGCGCCGGTGCACGCCGATGCGATCACGGTGAGTCCGTTCCTCGGCTTCGGCAGCCTCGCTCCCGCGCTCGACCTGGCCCAGGACGTCGGCGCCGGCTTGTTCGTGCTGGCCCTCACCAGCAACCCCGAGGGCCACGAGGTGCAGCACGCCGTCCGCCCCGACGGGCGCACCGTCGCCCGGTCGATCGTCGACGCGGTCGCCGAACTCAACGCCGATACCCCGACCGACCAACGCGTCGGCGACATCGGGCTGGTCGTCGGAGCGACCACGGGTGCCGCCATCGCCGAACTCGACCTGGCCGAGGCGCTCGCCGCCTGCCGTGGCCCCCTGCTCGCCCCAGGTGTCGGTGCCCAAGGCGGCACCGTCGAGGACATCGCGGATGCCTTCGGGGCCGCCGCCCGGCAGGTGTTGCCGTCCGCTTCACGGTCGGTGCTGGGCGCCGGACCGGACACTTCGGCGTTGCGGAAGGCATTGCAGGCAACCGCGGCCCACGCTGCCCGTGTGCTCGGCTAGTGTCTGACCGACGCCCCCGGCGTCCGCCGTGGCGAAGATGTCGAAGATGTCGAAGATGTGGTGAGCACCCGACCGTGGCCAAGGAGATCGCAACGTGGCACTTCCCGAGTTGACGCCCGAGCAGCGTGCGCAGGCGCTCGAGAAGGCCGCCGAGGCCAGGCGCAAGCGGGCCGCGGTGAAGAACCGGTTGAAGAACTCGCAGGGTTCGCTCAAGGAGGTCATCGACTCGGGGCGCACCGACGAGACCATCGGCAAGATGAAGGTCTCGGCGTTGCTGGAGTCGATGCCCGGTGTCGGCAAGGTGCGGGCGCAGCAGATCATGGACGAGATCGGCATCGCCGCCACCCGGCGGGTGCGCGGTCTCGGCAACCACCAGGTCGCCGCCCTGCTGGAGCGTTTCGAGCAGCGTTGATGTCGCAGTCCGAGCAGCCCGCAGCCCCGAACAACGGGCCGGGCGCCGCCCCGTTGTTCGTCCTCGCCGGCCCGACCGCGGTCGGCAAGGGCACCGTCGCCGCCCACATCCGCGAGCACTACCCGAAGGTGTGGTTGTCGGTGTCGGCCACCACCCGTCCGCCGCGCCCGGGTGAGGTCGACGGCGTCCACTACCACTTCGTCAGTCAGGCCGAGTTCGACGCGATGGCCGCCGACGGCGACCTGCTCGAGTACGCCGTGGTGCACGGTCGGGCGAGCTACGGCACCCCCCGCAAACCGGTGCTCGACGCGATCGCGGCCGGCCGACTGCCGTTGTTGGAGATCGACCTGCAGGGCGCCCGCCAGGTGCGTGAGCGGATGCCCGACGCGTTCTTCGTCTTCCTCGCCCCGCCCAGCTGGGACGAACTGGTGCACCGCCTCATCGGACGCGGCACCGAGAGCGCCGAGGAACAAGCCGTCCGGTTGGAGACGGCGCGGGCCGAACTCGCCGCACAGATGGAGTTCGACGCGACGATCGTCAACGAGGATGTTGGGGTTGCCGCCGCCGAACTCGTAGACTTGATGGAGCGGCACGCGTCTGCCGCTGGTTAGCACACCCCCGAAACGGAAACGAGAGCTTCTTCGTGTCTGGCACCAAGGCTGCCCCCGAGGGCATCACCAACCCGCCGATCGACGACCTGCTGCAGGTCGCCGACTCCAAGTACGCACTGGTCATCCTGGGCGCCAAGCGCGCCCGCCAGATCAACGCGTACTACTCGCAGTTGTCCGAGGGACTGCTGGAGTACGTCGGTCCGCTCGTCGACAGCCAGATCAACGACAAGCCGCTGTCGATCTCGCTGCGCGAGCTCAACGAGGGGCTGCTCGACGTCGACAAGGTCGAGGGCTGAGGGTTCCCCGACTTCCATGAAGGTCGTCCTCGGGGTCGGCGGTGGCATCGCCGCCTACAAGGCATGCACGCTGCTGCGCCGGTTCACCGAATCGGGTCATGACGTCACCGTCGTGCCCACCGCGTCGGCACTGAAGTTCGTCGGTGCACCCACCTGGTCGGCGCTGTCCGGAAAGCCGGTCAGCGACCAGGTGTGGGACGACGTGCACCAGGTGCCGCACGTGCGCATCGGCCAGCAGGCCGACCTCGTCGTCGTCGCCCCCGCGACCGCCGACCTGATCGCCAAGGCCGCCCACGGCCTCGCCGACGATCTGCTCACCAACACGCTGCTCACCGCGCGCTGCCCGGTGGTGCTCGCGCCCGCGATGCACACCGAGATGTGGACGCATCCGGCAACGACCGCGAACGTCGCCACTTTGCGCGAGCGGGGCATCGACGTCCTCGAACCCGCCTCCGGGCGCCTCACCGGCGCCGACACCGGCCCGGGCCGGCTGCCCGAGCCGGAGGACATCTTCGAGCACTGCCGCCGCTACCTGGAGTCGGTGACCGAGGGACCGTTGGTCGGTCGGCACGTCGTGATCAGCGCCGGCGGCACCCGCGAGCCGCTCGACCCGGTGCGCTACCTCGGCAACCGGTCGTCGGGCAAGCAGGGTTACGCGCTCGCCGCGTCCGCCGCCCGACGTGGCGCCCGCGTCACGCTGGTGTCCAGCGCGTCGCTGCCGGTGCCCGGCGGTGTCGAACTGGTGCCGATCGAGACCGCGCTCGACCTGCAGCGCGAAATGAACGCCCGCGCCGGCGACGCCGACGTGATCGTCATGGCCGCTGCGGTGGCCGACTTCCGACCGGCCGAGGTCGGCGCCACCAAGATCAAGAAGAAGTTCGGTGCCGGCGACCCCGAGGCGCCCACCGTCGAACTCGTGCGCAACCCCGACATCCTCGCCGGGCTCGTCGAAGCCCGGGGCGAGGCGCGGCGTCCGTACATCGTGGGGTTCGCCGCCGAGACCGGCGACGCCGACGGGGACGTGCTGCACCACGCGAGCGCCAAGCTCGAACGCAAGAAGTGCGACCTGTTGGTCGCCAACGAGGTGGGCGCCGGGGTGACCTTCGGCCAAGACTCCAGCACCGTCCACCTGCTGCGGCCGGGCCGTGAGCCGGTCACGGTCGGCCCCGCAGACAAGAACGTGATCTCCGACACGGTGTGGGACGCCGTCCAGGAGGAACTGCTCTGACCCGTACACTCGGGGGCGGTCCTGACCGGACCACCGAACACACCCTGTTCCTACGTCGCCCGGCCACGTCCGGACGCGGGTCGGGTGGCAAGCCAGCAGCCGCTGCAACGAAGGAGATAACCAGGTGGCACGCCTTTTCACGTCCGAGTCGGTGACCGAGGGACACCCGGACAAGATCTGTGACCAGATCAGCGACTCGATCCTGGACGCGATGCTCGCGCAGGACCCGGGCTCCCGTGTCGCGGTCGAGACCATGGTGACCACCGGTCTCGTGCACGTCGCCGGCGAGGTGCGCACCGACAGCTACGTGCCGATCGCCAAGCTGGTGCGCGACACCATCGTCGAGGTCGGCTACGACAGCTCGCTCAAGGGCTTCGACGGCCACTCCTGCGGCGTCTCGATCTCCATCGGTGAGCAGTCGGCCGACATCGCCCAGGGTGTCGACCAGGCGCACGAGCACCGTGCCGAGGGCGGCACCGAGGCGCTCGACGCACAGGGCGCCGGCGACCAGGGCCTCATGTTCGGCTACGCGTGCGACGACACCGCCGAGTTGATGCCGCTGCCGATCTTCCTCGCGCACCGCCTGTCGGAGCGCCTCACCACGGTGCGCAAGAACGGCGAGCTCGCCTACCTGCGCCCCGACGGCAAGACCCAGGTCACCATCGCCTACGACGGCGACAAGGCCGTGCGGCTCGACACCGTCGTGCTGTCGACGCAGCACTCCGAGGACATCTCGCTGAGCGGCATGCTCGAGCCCGACATCGACCAGCACGTCATCAAGCCGGTGCTGCAGGAGCTCGCCGACTCGGGCAACTCGCTCGACTTCAGCAACTACCGCAAGCTGATCAACCCCACCGGCAAGTTCGTCATCGGTGGTCCGATGGGCGACGCCGGCCTCACCGGCCGCAAGATCATCGTCGACACCTACGGCGGCATGGCCCGTCACGGTGGCGGCGCCTTCTCGGGCAAGGACCCGTCGAAGGTCGACCGCTCGGCCGCCTACGCGATGCGCTGGGTTGCCAAGAACGTCGTCGCCGCGGGCCTGGCCAAGCGCTGCGAGGTGCAGGTCGCCTACGCGATCGGCAAGGCGCAGCCGGTGGGTCTGTACGTCGAGACCTTCGGCACCGAGACCGTGCCGGCCGACAAGATCCAGGCAGCGATCAGCTCGGTCTTCGACCTGCGTCCGGCCGCGATCGTCGAGCAGCTCGACCTGCTGCGTCCGATCTACAAGCCGACCGCCGCGTACGGCCACTTCGGCCGCACCAAGGCCGACGGTGTCGACAACCCGTTCACCTGGGAGCAGACCAACCGCGTGGAGCAACTGCAGGCCGCAGCGAAGTAGTTCCGCCCGCGATCGAGGCCCGTGCACTGAGCTGACAGTGCACGGGCCTCGTCGTTTCCGGGGCCCGGGGTAGTGCAAACCGCGGGCTATGGAGCGCGGTTTGCACTACGTGGTGCGGCCGAACCGCGGTTTGCAACACATCGCTTCGATGGAATGGTCCACAGCCGTCCGGGGCGACCACGCCGTCTGTCGTGACCGACTGGTAGAACCTCACGTGTGAGTGAGCACCCGGCGACCGCGGAGCAGTTGGAGCTGCTGCACGCGTCGGCGCGCCCGAAGAAGGCTGCCGAGGCGACCGAGGCCGCCACCGACCCGGTGGCGGTCGTGCTGCTCGACCTCGGTCTGGCGCATCTCGATCGCACCTTCGAATACGCGGTGCCCGCAGACCTCGACGCCGCCGCACAGCCCGGCGTCCGCGTGAAAGTGCGTTTCGGGCCGCAGGATGTCACCGGCTATCTCCTCGAGCGTCGCGCCGAGGCCGAACACGTCGGCAAACTGTCGCCGCTGCGCAAGGTCGTGTCGGACGAACCCGTGCTCACCCCGCAGATCCTGCGGCTGTGCCAGCACGTCGCGGCCGACCAGGCGGGTTCGGTGGCCGACGTCGTGCGGCTCGCGGTGCCGCCCCGGCACGCCCGAGCCGAGTCGGCCCTCGCCGCCGAGGCCGCCGTGCCGTGGACACCCGCCCCCGAACCGAGCGCGGCCTGGGCGCGTTACCCGGCCGGCCCGGCGCTGCTGCGCCGCATCGCCGACGGCGAGGGCCCCGCGGCGTCGTGGCTCGCCCTGCCGAGCGTCGAGGAGACGCTCGACTGGCCGCGCGCCCTCGCCGATGCCACCCACACCTGCCTCGCGGCCAAGCGCGGGGTGATCATCACCGTGCCCGACCACCGCGACGTCGAACGGGTCGCCCGGCAACTCGACGACCTCATCGGCAAGGACGCCTACGTGCGACTCACCGCCGACCAGGGCCCGCAGGCGCGATACACCGCGTGGTTGAAGGTGCTGCGCGGGCAGGTGCGCTGCGTGCTCGGCAACCGTGCCGCCGCGTTCGCGCCGGTGCACGACCTCGGGCTGATGCTCTGCTGGGACGACGGCGACAACCTGCTCACCGAACCCCGCGCTCCCTACCCGACGACCCGCGACGTGCTGTGGCGGCGCCACCTCGACTGCGGTGCGGCGCTGGTGCTCGGTGGTTTCGCGCGTTCGGTGGCGGTGCAGCAGTGGCTGGTCGAAGGACGCGTGCGTGCGGTGGAGACCCGTCCGGTGCGTGCGCTGCTGCCGCGCATCGCGGTGGCCGGCGACGACCGCGATGTCGCACGTCATGGTCCTGCGGCGGCGAGGGCGCGGCTGCCGGTCACGGCGTGGCAGGCCGCGCACGAAGGGCTGAAGTCGGGGCCGGTGCTCATCCAGGTGCCCCGGCGCGGGTACGTGCCGCGGCTGCGCTGCGCCGAGTGCGGGCACGGCGCGGAGTGTGCCACCTGCCATGGACCGGTGCAGCTCACCGGAGTCGATGATGCGCCGCACTGCGCGTGGTGCGACACGGTGGCGCGGCCCTTCGGCTGCCCGGAGTGCGAGGGCACCCGTCTGCGCGCCTCGGTGATCGGTGCCCGGCGCACCGCCGAGGAGTTGGGACGCGCGTTCCCCGGTGTGCCGGTGATCCGGTCGGGTGCAGGGCAGGTGCGCGACGACGTGCCCGCCGAGCCCGCCCTGGTGATCGCCACCCCCGGCGCCGAACCCGTTGCCATCGAAGGCTATTCGGCGGTGCTGTTGCTCGATGCGTGGGCGATGCTTGATCGCCCGTCGCTGCAGAGCAACGAGCAGGCGCTGCGCCAGTGGCTGGCGGCGGCGGCGCTCTGCCGGCCCGCGTCTGCCGGCGGCGTCGTCGTGCTGGCGGGCGCCGAAGCCACCAACCCGGTGGTGCAGACCGTCGTGCGATGGGCCCCAGCGGCGATGGCCGAGACCGAACTCGCGCAGCGCGCCGCCCTCGACCTGCCTCCGACGAGGTGGACGGCGACCCTCACCGGCAGTGCCGACAGCGTCGAGGCGGCCGCGGCGTCGATGCCCGAGTGGTTGGAGCGCTTCGGTCCGGCGCCGGTGACGCAGGGTGCGCCGGTCGGGTCTGCCGCGTCTGCCGCCTCCGGCGAGTCCTTGCCGCCCGAACGACAAGTACGTCTGTTGCTGCGCGCGCCGTTGCAACGATCGCGCGAGGCGGCGGCCGAGGTGTCGGCGCTGCGGGTGCGGCGCAGCCTGCGCAAGGCGAAGGACACACTCGCGGTGCGGGTCGACCTCGACGGATCCACCCTCTGACGGGCCGCGGCGGCGTCGACGCGGGCGTTTTCGTCGCGTCGCCGTCGGGCGATACGGTTTCGGACATGGATCTGGATGTCGACCTCGACGACGAGCGGTTCGCCCCCGCACCGGCTGATGCAGTGGTCTTCGACCTCGGCAACGTACTCATCCGGTGGGTGCCGCAGGACGCCGTCGCCGCCGTGCTCGGTGCGCAGAAGGCGCGCGAGTTCGTCGAGCATCCCGAGTTCGACTTCGCGGCCTGGAATCTGCGCAACGACGCGGGTCGGTCGATCGCGGACGCGTTGGCGTTCGTGCGCGAGCAGCACCCCGAGCTCGAGGGGTCGGCGCAGGCGTATGTCGACAACTTCGAGGCGGCGCTGAGCCCCATCGAGGAGTCGGTGGCCGTGCTGCGGGAACTCGACGAGGCCGGCGTTCCGCTGGTCGCGCTCACGAACTGGTCGGCCGAACTCTTCCAGAAGGCCGTCGACCGCTACGACTTCCTCGATGTGTTCGAGGACATCGTCGTCTCCGGCGAGGAGGGCGTGGTCAAGCCCGACCCGGAGATCTGGGAGGTGCTCGCCGAACGCACCGAGCACATCGGCGGACTTGAAGACTTCCTGTTCATCGACGACTCGATCGCCAACATCCAGTCGGCCGTCGAGGCGGGTCTCGACGCGATCCAGTTCACCGGACCGCAAGACCTGCGGGCCGACCTCATCGCCCGCGGTTACAACCTCAAGCCGGTCGCGTGAGCAGGTTCGTCGAGCGCTCGGCCCGGTCGCTGCACACGGGGGAGTGACCATGCGCGTTGTGTTCGCCGGCACCCCCGAGCCCGCCGTCCCGTCGTTGGAGGCGTTGCTCGCCTCTCGGCACGAGGTGGTCGGTGTCGTCACCCGTCCCGACGCACCCGCCGGTCGCGGCCGCACGCTGCGTCCGTCGCCGGTGAAGGAGGTGGCGCTGCGGGAGGGCCTGCCGGTCGCCACCCCGAGGCATCCGCGCGACGACGACTTCCAGCAGTGGCTGCGTTCGCTGACACCCGACGTCTGCCCGGTGGTGGCGTACGGCGCCCTGGTGCCGCGTCCGGTGCTGGACATTCCGGTGCACGGCTGGGTCAACCTGCACTTCTCGCTGTTGCCGGCGTGGCGAGGTGCGGCGCCGGTGCAGCACGCGCTGCTGCACGGTGACGACGTCACCGGCGCGACGACCTTCCTGTTGGAGGAAGGCATGGACACCGGGCCGGTGCTCGGCACGATGACCGAGCAGGTGCGTCCGCGCGACACCGCCGGTGACCTGCTCACCCGCCTGGCCGGCGCCGGCGCCGGCCTGCTCGTCGCCACCCTCGACGCGCTGGACGACGGCACGATCACGCCGGTCGCGCAGCCGTCGGAGGGCATCTCGATGGCGCCGAAGATCACCGTCGACGATGCCCGAATCCGTTGGCACGAGCCGGCATTCGCAGTGAACCGCCGGGTGCGCGCGTGCACGCCCGCGCCGGGCGCGTGGACGATGTTCCGCGGCGCCCGGTTGAAGGTGGCCGAGGCCACCCCGGTCGACGCCGAAGTGGCGGTCGACGGCCTGGATGCGGGACAGTTGCGGGTCACCAAGAAGCAGGTCTTCGTCGGCACCGGTGCCGGTGTGGTCGAGCTCGGCGTGGTGCAGCCACACGGGAAGAAGGCCGTGGCGGCGGCTGACTGGGCGCGCGGCGCCCGCATCGAGGAAGGCGAGGGCCTGGAATGAGCGACCGACCGAATCACGGAGCGGACGGCTCGGACCCCGGCGACTCCGGGTATCGCAACGCCCGCGGACGGCAGCGGCCTGATGCGCGCCGCACCTCCGATCGCGCGCGGTCGGCGCAGGCACCGTCGCAGCGGCGGCGCACCGGCGACCCGACGCGTCGGATCGCCTGGGAGGTGCTGCGCGACGTGCACGAGAACGGCGCCTACGCCAACCTGGCACTGCCGAAGGCGTTGCGGCACAAGCGGATCGATGGTCGCGATGCCGCCTTCGCGAGCGAGCTCGTCTACGGCACGCTGCGCATGCGGGGGTTCTACGACAAGGTGATCGAACATGCGGCGGGACGCGGCGCCGCTCAGATCGACCCACCGGTGCTCGACACCATCCGGCTCGGCGCCCACCAGTTGCTCGCGATGCGGGTGCCGTCGCATGCGGCGGCTTCCGAGACGGTCGCGCTCGCGCGCGAGGTGAACGGCGCGGGAGCGGCGGGCTTCACCAACGCGGTGCTGCGCCGCATCAGCGAACGCACCCGCGAGGAGTGGGTCGCGCAGGTCACTGCCGGACGGCAGCCGCTCGATGCGCTGGCGGTCGAGCACTCGCACCCCGAGTGGGTCGTCCGCGCGCTGCGTGGTGCGTTGATCGGTTCGGGCGTCGCCGATGCCGAGTCGGCCGATTCCGAACTCGGTCGGTTGTTGGCAGCCGACAACGACCCGGCCGACGTGACCTTGGTGGCTCGGCCCCACTTGGCAACGGTGGAAGAACTCGTCGACGCCGGCGCGGTCGCCTCGACGCTCTCCCCGTTCGCGGCTCGGTTGTCCGGCGGAGACCCGGGCGCGATCCGTGCGGTGCGCGAGACCCGCGCGGCCGTGCAGGACGAGGGGTCGCAGTTGTTGGCGATCGCGCTCGCGTCGGTGCCGGTCGACGGCGACCAGCAGGAGTGGCTCGACCTGTGTGCCGGGCCGGGCGGTAAGGCAGCGCTGCTGGCTTGCCTTGCGGCAGAACAGGATTCGGTGCTCTTCGCCAACGAGGCGAGCGAGCACCGCACCGAGTTGGTGCGCCGCACGATGGACGCCGCGCTGCGCTCGGGCATCGAGGTGATGATCGGCACCGGCGACGGCCGCGACCTCGGCCGCGAGGAGCCGAACACCTACGACAAGGTGCTGGTCGACGCGCCGTGCACCGGTCTCGGTGCGCTGCGGCGCCGTCCGGAGGCTCGTTGGCGCAAGACCGCCGCCGATGTGCCGCCGTTGGCGACCCTCCAGGGCGAGCTTCTCGACTCGGCGATCGCGGCGACCCGTCCGGGCGGTGTCATCGGGTACGCGACCTGTAGTCCGCACACCGCGGAAACGGCTGCGGTGGTGGCCGACGCGCTGAAGCGCCACCCCGAGGTGGTGCAGGAGGACGCCCGTCCGTACTTCAAGGACGCCTCCGGCAAACAGATCGCCGATCTGGGCGACGGGCCGGCGGTGCAGCTGTGGCCGCACCTGCACGACACCGACGCGATGTTCTTCGCCTTGCTGCGCAAGACCGACAACTGACCCGAGCCATTCGAGACCCGAGGACACCGAAAACCATTGCCGCACATCCAGATTGCCCCGAGCATCCTGTCCGCCGACTTCGCCAACCTCGAAGCCGAGCTGAAGCGGATCGGCAACGCCGACTGGGCCCACGTCGACGTCATGGACGCCCACTTCGTGCCCAACCTCACCCTCGGTCTGCCGATCGTCGAGGCGCTGCTGAAGGTGTCGCCGATCCCGCTCGACTGCCACCTGATGATCGAGGACCCCGACCGGTGGGCGCCGCAGTACGCCGAGGCCGGAGCCCAGAGCGTGACCTTCCACATCGAGGCCGCGCACGACCCGGTGAAGTTGGCCCGAGCGCTGCGCGCCGCGGGCGCCCGCGCGTCGATGGCGATCAAACCGGGCACCGATTTCGCGCCGTACGAGGAGTTGTTGCCCGAGCTCGACATGGTGCTCGTGATGACCGTCGAACCCGGTTTCGGCGGCCAGTCGTTCATGGCCGACCAGATGCCGAAGGTGCGGCAGGTGCGTGACGCCGTCCGCAAGCACGGCGGAGAGATCTGGGTGCAGGTCGACGGGGGAGTGTCGGCCAAGACGATCGAGCAGTGCGCCGAAGCCGGCGCCGACATCTTCGTGGCCGGTTCGGCGGTCTACGGCGCCGACGACGCGGCCGCGGCCGTCGACGAACTGCGTTCTCTCGCAACGGCCTGCGCGCACTGACTCGACGGGCCTGTCAGAGGGAGCCGAGCCAGTCGGTCATCGTCGGGAAGTGCTCGACGGACGGGTGCTGGTGGAACACGCTCTCCCGAGCCGTGATGTCGCCGATTGTTGCAAGATGGGCGAGCGAGCCCTGGGTGGCTCGGGCCAGCGCCGCGCCCAACTCGACGAACATGCCACGGCCCTCGTGGTGCGTCGCGAGCACCGCCACGGCATCGGCGCGCAGGACCGCATCAATCATCCCCGCCGCCATCGCGGCCGAACGCTCCGGCTGAGAAGAGAACTTCGCGACGAACGACATGTCGCGCGTCCAGTCGAGGGCGAGTTCGTGCCCAGCTTCGTGGATGAGGGCGTTCGCCTCGCGCACGAGGTCTGCTGCTTCCAAGGGTGCAGCGACGTAGATCAACATGTCGACCACCTTGGCCCTGACCACCGACAGGCCCAGCCAGAATGCGTCAGGCTGATGCAGTAGCGGCACCTTGGTAGTGCCAGGTGACGCCGGTGTCGGTGACGGTGGCGGTGAGGTGGTCGCGGTGGACGATGCGGTGGTGGGTGCTGCACAACAGTGCACTGTTCTCGAGTGAGGTTTCGCCGCCTGCCCACCACGACTCGACATGGAGAACCTTCACCCCACGAAGTTCTCCGCTCGTTCCTCGCTCCGATACTTCGCGGGGACCCCAAAAACACTCGCACATGACGGGTGGTCTGTCGCAGCCTGCGTAGGTGCAGTGTTTGTCGCGGTGGATCACGGCTCTTCGCAGCTCGTCTTCCACCAAGCGTCGTTTTCGGCCGAGGTTGAGTGGTTGGTTCTTGGATCCGAGGACCATCGGCAGGATTTTCGCGTCGCAGGCGAGTTGTCGCACGGTGTCGGGGGAGACGCCGGTGCCGGTGTCGGTGATGCCGAGCCCGGCGAGGATCCCGGCGAGGACGAGGAAGTCGATCGTGACGACCAACGTGGCGGATCCGCGGTGTTTGATCTCCCGGTCTGCGTCGACGGCTTCGGCGCCGAGACCCAGCAGCAACACCAGGGCGTCGGCGCGACGCTTCCCGGCGCTCCTGGGGTCGGGCTCACCCGTCTTCTGTGACGTGCCGTCGGGGCCCGGGGTGTGCCGGTGGTGCGGATCACCGCAACACGCTGATTTCGGTGATGGTCCGGCGAGCGAGTCGACGGCCTGCTTCACCTGTTCGGCGTGATCGGGTGAGAGGTCGGCGGTGAACCTGACCATCCCGTTCGGTTCATCCGACCAGGACAAGGACTCAACCTTCTGGTGTGCGTCTTCGGCCTGGTCGAGCACCTCCTCGCCGTACTGAGCGAGGATCCGTTTGGTGAGTTCCCGGATAGTTTTGGCGCCGGCGCCGACGTCGAGGGTGAGTAACCAGCCGTAGATCTCCTCCCGGGTCGCGTCCGGCAGAACCGCCTTGATCTTGTCGATGTTGTCGAGACAGGTTTTGGCGATGGTGGTGTTGATCCGACCGGACTGCAACGCCTCCGCCAACGGCGCGTTGAGGGGTGAGCGGACCGCGTCGGCGATCTTCGCGATCCGCGACGCGCGCAAGGGTTCGAGACCGCACCGCGACACCAGTTCGTCGCCCCACGCGTCCACCGAACCTTGAGGTTGGTCGAGCGGCACGAGTGGCCCCGCAGCACTGACGGTGTCGGCACCGAGCAGTGCGGTGGTGGACTCGCCGGTCGACAGCCGTCGCACCCACTGGGTCGCGTCAGCAGCGGTGGACCGGTACACCGCACCCCGCTCGACCGCGTCAGTCGTGACCGCGACAAGTGTCGCCTCGGTCTGCTGGTGCACCAGGGCGAGGGACCGGGCCAGGGAAGTGAGTTCGGCGTCCGTGAGGTTGCCGGTCAACTGAGCCAGCCGGGTCACCGCAGCCAGCGCGTCCGAGACCACCGCGGCGCAGGAAGCGGCTTCACCCGGATACGAGTCGTAGAACGGCTCAAGCGATTCGTTGGTGGTCATGCCGGCGCCTCCTCCCCAGGTGCTTTCGGACTACCTCAATCGTACGCCTGTTCGAACCTAGTGGGAAGGCTTTGCACAGCGAATTCTGCTGATGCACACAAGAATTCGATACTCTCCGGTATCCACAGCCCCCGCAAGAAGGCGGGTTTGTCCACAGGGGAGCGATGGCCAGCCGGGCCCCTGTGCACATCGGCTCACAAGGGTCAGAAGGTGCCCTGCGGCGGCCGGCCCATTGCATCGACCAGCGGTGTGACCGAGGAATCGGACCCGGCGGCGATGCCGTCACGAGCACCCAGGCGGTCGGCCTCGGTGCGGTGGGCGCTCACCTTGAACTTGCCGATCAGCGACGCCACCTCGATGGTGATGCCGACGATCTTGTCGAGCATGTCGACGAGGTCGAGATCGGGCGCCGAGCCGTCATGGGTCACAACGGACGCAAGTGGTTGTGCGACAACGAAATCGCGCATCACGTCGACGTCGGTGAGGGTGTCGTGGGCAGGCAGGTACGGCATGGCTCACATCAGACCACGGCTGACGAAGCGGCGCACCGCACCCGTCCCGAAGCGCGACACCCCCGGTGGCGGGTGTCGGGACGTCGGTGCATACTGACCGAAGAAACGTGCTCCGGGGTCAGTGAAACTCTGAGCCGGCGGTGACAGTCCGCGACCCGCGATCCTCGCAAGAGGTGAGCGGTTGACCTGGTGGAATTCCAGGACCGACGGTGAAAGTCCGGATGGGAGGCGCACGTTCGAGGTTTGCTTCGGCAGACCTCGAGCACGCAGGTACCCCTGCGGATCGACTGCGATCCGCGCGGGGTGTCCTGACGTACGCCAACTCCCCGGGTCACGTCCGACGACGGACGACCGGGAGAGGCGATGGCGATCACCACCGCAGACGCTGCCTTCCTCGAGGCTGCCCTCGAACTGGCGGCCCGGGGCCCCGTCGTCGACCCCAACCCGCGGGTCGGGTGCGTGCTGGTCAACGACGGCGCAGTGGTCGGACGCGGTTTCCACCGGGGCGCCGGCACCCCGCATGCGGAGGCCGCAGCCTTGGCGGACGCCGGTGAGAAGACCCGTGGCGCAACGGCTTTCGTCACCCTCGAACCCTGCAACCACCACGGCCGCACCCCTCCGTGCGCCGCTGCGCTCATCGACGCGGGGGTCGTGCGCGTGGTCTACGCGGCCGCCGACCCGTCGCACGCGGCGGCCGGGGGAGCGCAGCGGCTGCGCGCCGCCGGCATCGCCGTCGAGCAGGCCACCGACGACATCACCGACCACGCCGCACGCGCCGAAGCTCTCAACCCGGGATGGACCTTCGCCGCCCGACACGGACGCCCCCTGGTCACCTGGAAGTCGGCGTCGACCCTCGACGGACGGGTCGCCGCGGCCGACGGCACCAGTCGGTGGATCACCGGCCCGGCATCGCGACAGGAAGTGCACCGGCTGCGGGCCCGGGTCGGGGCGGTCGTCGTCGGCACCGGCACCGTGCGCGCCGACGACCCCGCACTCACCGTCCGCGACGTGCCCCACGACGGGCAGCCGCTGCGGGTCGTGCTGGGACGCAGCGATATTCCGAGCAGCGCGAAGATCTTCGACGACGCTGCCGAAACGCTCGTGATCCCCACCCACGACCCGGCGAAGGCGCTGGAGCAACTGCACGAACGCGGTATCCGCCACGTGCTGCTCGAGGGCGGCCCGACCCTCGCGGCGGCCTTCCTCGCGGCCGGTCTGGTCGACGAGATCCACGCCTACCTCGCGCCGGTGCTGCTCGGCGCCGGCGCGCACCTGCTCGGCGACCTCGGCATCGGCACCATCGCCGACGGCCAGCGCTGGCACCTCGACGACGTCGCCAGGTTCGGCGACGACGTCCGCCTGATCATGTCCCGCACTTCACCCAACCGTCCCGCACGAGAGGACTGAACGATGTTCACCGGAATCATCGAGGAGGTCGGCACCGTCGAGCAGATCGACCGAGTCGGCGACTGCGCCCGGCTCACGATCCGGGCCGACGAGGTGCTCAGCGACGCCAAACACGGCGCCTCGATCGCGGTCGACGGGGTGTGCCTCACGGTCACCGAGTTCGACACGCAGCGGTTCACCGTCGACGTGATGGCCGAGACCCTGCGGTGCACCCACCTCGGCGACCTCGTCGTCGGCGGGAAGGTCAACCTCGAACGCGCCATGCGCGCCGACGGACGGTTTGACGGACACATCGTGCAAGGTCACGTCGACGGCACCGGCCAGGTGCTCGAGATCGAGCCCAGCGAACACTGGACGAACCTCACGATCGCCGTGCCCGCACAGGTCGGTCAATACGTCGTGCCGAAGGGATCGATCACCATCGACGGTGTCTCACTCACGGTTGCCTCCTGCGAAGAGGGCCGACTGACCGTCTCGCTCATCCCGACCACCTTGGCGCTGACCACGTTGGGGGACAGGTGGATCGGCGACCCGGTGAACCTGGAGGCCGATGTGCTGGCGAAGTACGCCGCCCGCCTGCTGGGCGGGCTCGACCGCGCCGCCCCGACCGACGACCTCGCGACGCAAACCCCGACGCTGCACCCGGAAGGAAGCCTGGCATGAAGGATCTGACGAAGGCCTTCGAGGTCTTGGCCGCCGGCAAGCCCGTGCTCGTGACCGACGACGAGTCGCGCGAGAACGAGGGCGACGTCATCCTCTCGGCGCAGACCGCCACCACCGAGTGGATGGCCTGGACCATTCGGCACAGCTCCGGCTACCTGTGTGCGCCGCTGCCCGGCCAGCTCGCCGACCGCCTCGACCTGCCGCTGATGGTGGGTGACAACGCCGACCCGCTGCGCACCGCGTACACCGTGGCGGTCGACGCCGCCGAAGGCGTGACCACCGGCATCAGCGCGGCCGACCGGTTGCACACCGTCCGCGTGCTGGCCGACCCGGCGAGCACGCCGACCGACCTGGTGCGACCGGGCCATGTGCTGCCGTTGCGCGCCCGCGACGGCGGGGTGTTCGTGCGCCGCGGGCACACCGAGGCCGCGGTCGACCTCTGCCGGCTGGCCGGTCTCGCCCCGGTCGGTGTCATCGGCGAACTCGTGCACGACGACGGCACGATGATGCGCCGTCCGTCGGTGCTGGAGCTCGGCCACGAGTTCGACCTGCCGGTGCTCACCATCGACGACCTCGTGCAGTGGCGCACCCGTTACGACCGGGTGCTCGCCGACCGGCAGTCCGACCTGCCGACCGAGCACGGACGCTGGCGAATGCACGGATTCCGTGACCTCGCCACGGGTGCCGAGCACGTCGCGCTCGTGTCGAGCAGGCGCAGCACCGATGTGCCGCTGGTGCGGGTGCACAGCGAGTGCCTCACCGGTGACGCGTTCGGGTCGCAGCGCTGCGACTGCGGGCCGCAGTTGCAGCAGTCGATGGCCGACGTCGCTGAGACCGGCGGGGCCGTGGTCTACCTGCGTGGCCACGAGGGCCGCGGCACCGGGCTGCTCGCCAAGCTCGCCGCGTACGCCGAACAGGACGCCGGCGCCGACACCGTCGAGGCCCAGCACCGGCTCGGCCTGCCGGTCGACGCCCGCGAGTACGGCGCGGCGGCCGCCATCCTGCACAAGCTCGGCATGACCCGGGTGCGGCTGCTCAGCAACAACCCGGCGAAGGCCGAACAACTGGGGGCGGCCGGCATCGAGGTCGTCGGACAGCTCCCGCTGGTCACCGGTGTCACCCCGCACAACCTGAAGTACCTGCAGACCAAACGCGACCGGTTGGGACACACCATTCCGGTGCTCGGACGAGAAGGAGTCACCGCATGAGCGGGCACGGAGCCCCCACGATCACCCCCGACGGCAGCGGCCTGCGGGTCGCCGTCATCGCGGCCAGTTGGCACGAGACCGTCATGGACGGCCTGCTCGACGGGGCCGCCCGCGGGCTCGCCGACAGCGGTGTCGGCTGGGTCGACGTGATCCGGGTGCCCGGATCGTTCGAGCTGCCGGTCGCCGCGGCCCGGCTCGCCCCGCACTACGACGCGTTGGTGGCCCTCGGTGTGGTGATCCGTGGCGGCACGCCGCACTTCGACTACGTCTGCCAAGCAGCGACCAACGGTCTCAACGAGGTCGCGATCGACACCGGCACACCCATCGGGTTCGGCCTGCTCACCTGCGACAACGACGCGCAGGCGCTCGATCGGGCGGGTCTGGCCGACTCGACGGAGGACAAGGGACACGAGGCGGCTACTGCCGCCGTCGCGACCGCGCGTACGCTGCGCGATTGGGCGACTACCGCAGGAGAACGATGAGAACCCTTGTGCTTGCTGCCGGTTCGACCGGCGACCCGAACCTGTTCCAGCGACTGCTCGAGTGGCACCTCGACATCGGCAAGTACCAGTTGCACTGGCTCGAGCTGATCGGTGTGCTCATCGGCGTCGGCTCCGCCTACCTCGGCATGAAGCGCCTGGTGTGGGCGTGGCCGGTCGGCATCGTCGCCAACATCATGCTGTTCTTCGTCTACACCGGCGCGGCGTTCGGCACCGACACCCGCGTGCCGCTGTTCGGTCAGGCCGGCCGTCAGGTGTTCTTCATCGTCACCAGCGCCTACGGCTGGTGGCGCTGGCAGCAGCATCGCGCCCGCAAGCACGCCGAGACCGACCAACCGGCCGTGACCCCGCGGTGGGCAACCACCAACGAGCGGCTCGCGATGGTCGCCTTCTGGTTGGTCGGCACGATCATCGCCCGCTTCGTGTTCCAGGCGATCCTCGACGGCAATCCCAGCCCCTACTGGACGCCGCAGTGGTGGTTCGCGTGGTGCGACGCCTGGGTGTTCGTCGGGTCGATCGTCGCCACCTACGCGATGGCGCGGGCCTGGAACGAGTTCTGGCTGGCGTGGATCGTCGTCGACCTCGTCGGCGTGCCGTTCGGATTCGCCACCGACTACGTGCCGACCGCGGTGATGTACATCTTCTACGGCCTGTTCGTGCTCTACGGCTTCAGCCAGTGGGTGAAGGTCACCAGGCGCGAACGAGCCGGCGAACCGGTCCCCGGCTGAGCCGAATGCGCGGGGTATCGAGATCTGCTCGCGTCATGACCGGCGCGGATCTCGATACCCCGCGCGTTTGTGCGGTGCCGCGTTCATCGCCAGTCCGCTGCCGAGTCCGCTGCCGAGTCTCATCAGGGGTACGCGGGCCACGTCACAGCACGCCCCTGCGTACCCTTGTGCCACGTGAAGACCTTCGAAGCGCTGTGGGCCGAGTTGCAGCAGAAGGCGACCGACCGCCCCGAAGGGTCCGGAACCGTCGCCGAGATCGACGCCGGAGTCCACTTCATCGGCAAGAAGATCGTCGAAGAGGCGGCCGAGGTGTGGATGGCCGCCGAGTTCGAGGGCAACGACAAGGCAGCCGAGGAAATCAGCCAGCTGCTCTACCACCTGCAGGTGCTGATGCTCGAACGCGGCATCTCGTTGGAGGACGTCTACCGACATCTGTGATCGAGCCCGTTTCGACCACAGACACCAGACAGCCCCAAGGAGTTCCAGATGTTGCGAGTTGCCATGCCCAACAAGGGCAGCCTGTCCGAACCGGCCGCCGAGATCCTGCGCGAAGCGGGTTATCGCGGCCGTCGCGAGTCGAAGGAACTCGTGGTCTTCGACGCCGACAACGACGTCGAACTGTTCTTCCTGCGTCCGCGCGACATCGCGGTGTACGTCGGACGCGGCACCCTTGACGTCGGCATCACCGGCCGTGACCTGCTGCTCGACTCCGGCGCCCCCGCCACCGAGCGGATGCAGCTGGGCTTCGGCGCATCGACCTTCCGGTACGCCGCGCGGCCGGGTTTCGCGTCGTCGGTGAAAGACCTCGCCGGCAAGCGGATCGCCACCAGCTTCCCCGGGCTCGTGCAGGCCGACCTCGCCAAGGCGGGCGTCGAGGCGAGCGTCGTGCGGCTCGACGGAGCGGTCGAGACCGCGGTGACCCTCGGCGTCGCCGATGTGATCGCCGATGTGGTCGAGACCGGAACCACCTTGCGCAACGCCGGACTCGAGGTGTTCGGCGAACCGATCCTGAACAGCGAAGCAGTGCTCATCCGTCCGGAGCGCGCCAACGGCGACCCCGCCGTCGACGTGCTCGTGCGCCGCCTGCAGGGCGTGCTCACCGCCCGCGACTACGTGATGCTCGACTACGACATCCGCAAGGACCTCGTCGAGAAGGCATCGGCCGTGACCCCGGGTCTGGAGTCGCCGACGATCTCGCCGCTGCACGACCCCGACTACGTCGCCGTGCGCGCCATGGTGCCCCGCCGGCGCACGAACGCCCTCATGGACGAGCTGTACGACCTCGGCGCTCGCGCGATCCTCGTCACCGAGATCGCCGCCTGCCGGTTGTGAGGCGTCGATGAGCGAGCCGGACGCAGGCACCCGAGACCCGTACGCACCCTTCCGCCCCCGCAGCGGACGGTGGGTGCCGTTGGCCGCCGGCGTGGTCACGATCGCGGTGTTCGGGTTCGTGGCGCTCACGCTGCCCAAGGGCGGCGTGACCGGCTGGACGGGCGTCGATGCGGCCGCGTTGTTTCTGTTCGGGGCCGCGATGGCGGCGTTCCTGTGGCGTTACACCGCGATCAAGGCGGTGCCCAGCGACGAAGGTCTCCTGGTGCGCAACCTGTTCCTGACCCGCAAGCTGTCCTGGGCGGAGATCCTCGGCGTGCAGTTCGGCGGCGGATCGCCGTGGCTGATCCTAGACCTCGCCGATACCGAACAGCTCGCGGTGATGGCGGTGCAGCGCGCCGACGGCGCGTTCGCGCGGCAGGAAGCCGAACGGCTGGCCGCGCTCGTGCAGGCGCACGCGCTCGACGACCCCTCGGCCGGCTGAGCGACCGACCTCAGTCGGTGGCCGCGATGTCGGTCGTGTCGAAGACCAGATCGGCGTGCTCGCGGGTCCCGTCCGCCTCGAACAACTCGTCCTCCTGCTGCGCCCAGGAGTCCCACTGCTCGTCGAAGCTGCCGGCATCGCGAGTCAGCCCGCGGGCGCGCCGCTGCTCGGCGTCGGCGTCGAGCCAGACCCGCAGGTCGGCGAGTTGCCCGGCCGGGCCGACGCTGCTGCCGCACCCTTCGACCACGACGAACGGCGCCACCGGCACCTCCAGTTCGCCGCCGTGCTCGCCCGCGGCCCAGTCCCAGCGACGGAACACCCCGGGTTCACCCGAGCGCAGCGGGATCAGCACCTCGTCGGCGAGCACCGGCAGCGCGGCGGCGAGTCCGTCCCAGCCGGGGTAGATGTCGTCCATGTGCACGACCGGGGCAGCCAGCCGTTCGGCCACCAGCTCCGCCAGACTCGTCTTGCCTGCGCCCGAGCGACCGTCGATCGCGACGATCACGGTGCGGTCGGTCACCTCGTCGCCCGCCGCGCGCGCGGCCGCGACGACGGTGTCGGTGATCTGGGCGAGCGTGCGGACGTCGTCGGAGGCATCCGCGGGCTGGGCGGTCGGCAGGTCGGTCACCGGCCGAACATTACGCTGCTGCCATGTCGGTTGCGGTGCGTGTCATTCCTTGTCTGGACGTCGACGCCGGGCGCGTCGTCAAGGGCGTGAACTTCGCCGACCTGCGTGACGCGGGCGATCCGGTCGAGCTCGCCCACCGCTACGACACCCAGGGCGCCGACGAACTCACCTTCCTCGACGTCACCGCCAGCTCCGCCGGGCGCGACACGACGTACGAGGTCGTCAGCCGCACCGCCGAGGAGGTCTTCATCCCCCTGACCGTCGGCGGCGGTGTGCGCGAGGTGGCCGATGTCGACCGGTTGCTGCGCGCCGGCGCCGACAAGGTCGGCATCAACACCGGCGCCATCGCACGCCCCGAGGTCATCCGCGAGATCGCCGACCGCTTCGGTGCGCAGGTGCTCGTGTTGTCGGCCGACGTGCGCCGGGCCGCCGACGGTTCGTTCGAGGTGACCACCCACGGCGGACGCAGGTCGGCCGGGCTGGAAGCGATCGCATGGTGTGTGCGGGCGTGCGAGCTCGGCGCGGGGGAGATCCTGCTCAACTCGATGGACGCCGACGGCACCAAGGACGGTTTCGATCTCGAACTCATCCGCGCGGTGCGTGCGGAGGTCGACGTGCCGCTGATCGCCAGCGGGGGCGCGGGCAAGGTCGAGCACTTCGTCGAGGCGGTCGGGGCCGGCGCCGACGCGGTGCTGGCGGCGTCGGTCTTCCACTTCGGTCAGCTCACGATCGGCGAGGTGAAGGACGCGCTGCGGGCCGCCGGTCACCCCGTCCGCTGACGCTTCGGACGGGGTCGGCGCAGACCCTCAGGTGCCGAGGTCGGTCTTGCGGAACGACTCCACGTCGTGGTCGGCGCCGTCGAGTTCGACGTCGGTGACCGCGGTGCGCCCGAAGATGTGCAGCAGGATCTCGCCCGGCTCGCCGGTGAGCACGACATTGCCGTGGTCGTCCTTCGGACTGCGCAGTGAGCGTCGGCCGTAGCTGCCGGCATCGGCGACCACGCCGACGCGGCACGAGCGCAGCGACAGCATGCCGATCCGCGGAAGGGCCGCGAAGATCGCCTTCTGCTCGGCGGCGTCGAGTTGGCGACGGGCCGACGGGTCGACCCCGCGCAGCACGTCTTCGTGGTGCACGAAGAACTCCGCGAAGTTGGCCGCCTCGTCGATACTGCCGAGCGCCATCGGGCTCCACTTCGGCGGACCGCTGCGGATCGTGTCGACCAGTTCCTCGAACGGCCGCTGGGCGAGCGACGCCTGGATGCGGTCGGTGCGCCCGGCGAGCGGCGCGAGGAACATCCCGATCGCGGCGTCCGGACGGCGTTCGCGCAGGATCAGGTGGGCGGCCAGATCGCGGGCGCGCCAGTCGCTGCACAGGGTCGGGGCGTCGGGGCCCACCTCCAGGAAGGTGTCGCACAGCCCGGCCCGCTCACTTTGGGCAAATGAGGTCATGCAGGGAATCATGGCGCACATGCCTTCCACGTCCGCCGTTGCGCCCGACAAGACCGAGCAACCGGACGGCACCGAGTTCGCCTCGTCGACGTTGCGCGAGGGGTTCGGGGTGCTCGGCCGGGGTTTCCGCTCGCAGCCCCGCACCCTGTTGGTCGCAGTCGTCGGATCGGCCCTGTACGGCGTGATGACCGTGATGACCGCGCGGGTCATCGGTCGCCTTGTCGACACCGTGGTGCAGCCGGCGGTGCAGGCCCGCGAACTCACCGGTGCGCAGGTGTGGACGATCGTCTGGCAGCTGGGAATCGTGGTGCTGCTCAACGTGATCGGAGTGATCGCGCGACGCGTCGCCGCCGGAATCGCCTACTTCAACCTCAACGCGGAGTACCGCCGTCGTGTCACCCGGCAGTACCTCGACCTGCCGCTGTCGTGGCACCACCGGCACCCGTCGGGTCAGTTGTTGTCGAACGCGAACGCCGACGTCGAGGCCACCTGGAACATCTTCCAGCCGTTGCCGATGGCGATCGGGGTGATCGTGATGCTCACGGTGGGTCTGGTCGAGATGTTCAGCGTCGACATCTGGCTCGCGCTCGTCGGGCTCGTGGTGTTCCCACTGCTGTTCGTCACCAACCTCGTCTTCCAGCGGCACATGTCGCCGCGGGTCACCCGCGCCCAACAGATGCGGTCACACGTCAGCGAGGTGGCGCATGAGTCGATCGAGGCCGCGCTGCTGGTCAAGGTGATGGGCCGCGAGCAGCAGGAGACCGACCGGTTCGAGGCCGAGACGCTGCGCCTGCGTGACGCCGCGGTCGAGGTCGGCAGGGTGCGTGGCATCTTCGACCCGCTCGTCGAGGCGATCCCGACCATCGGCACGCTCGCCGTGCTCGGCGTCGGCACCGCCCAGGTGTCGGCCGGCGCGACGACCCCGGCCGAGGTCGTGCAGATCGCCTACCTCTTCTCGGTGCTGGCCTTCCCGGTGCGCTCGTTCGGCTGGGTGCTCGCCGAGATGCCCCGGTCGGTGGCCGGTTGGCTGCGCGTCAACAACGTGCTGTCGGCCACCGGGCACACCGCCTACGGCACACGGACGGTGGACGGCACGGGAGCGGCCGCGCTGGCGACCGAGTCGGTCGGCTACGAGTACGACCTGTCCGGATCGGTCGACCTCAGCGCCCGCAACCAGGCCGGTGGCGAGGAGCGCTGGCGTGCGCTCGACGACGTCGACCTCGATCTGCGCCCGGGGTCGCTCACCGCGATCGTCGGACCCACCGGTTCGGGCAAATCGACCCTGATGCACCTGCTGGTGCGCCTGATGGACCCCACCGACGGACGCGTGCTGCTCGACGGCGTCGCCGAACCCGACCTGGCACGCGGCCAGATCAGCCGTGCCGCCGCACTGGTCACTCAGCAGACGTTCGTGTTCGACGACACCGTCGCGGGCAATGTCACCCTCGGCGACGACTACACGCAGCAGGAGACCCGACGCGCCCTGGAGATCGCCCAGGCCACCGGCTTCGTCGACGACCTCCCGGATGGCGCGGACACCCGTGTGGGTGAACGCGGTGCCAGCCTCAGCGGTGGACAGCGCCAACGGATCGCGTTGGCGCGTGCGGTGATTCGCCGTCCGCGTGCCTTGCTGCTCGACGACGCGACGAGCGCCGTCGACCCGGCGGTGGAGCAGTCGATCCTGCAGGGCCTGCGCAGCAACCGGGAGGGCACGACCGTGGTGATGGTCGCCTACCGGATGTCGAGCATCGCGCTCGCCGACCAGGTGGTGTTCGTCGACGACGGACGGATCACCGACCGGGGCACGCACGAGGAGTTGATGGAGCGCAGCGCCGGCTATCGCACGCTCGTCACCGCGTACGCCGACCGTTCCGACGAGGTGCTGGGGCAGAGCCGATGAGCACGCAGACCACGAACTCGCGCAGCACCGAAGCAACCACAGCGGGCGAACACGTCGGCAGCGCACAGGGACTCACCACCTGGCAGACGCTGCAGCGTGGTTTCGCGCTGTCGCCGGAGTTGCGCCGCGGGTTGTTCGTCACGATCGCGTTGGCGATCTTCTCCACCCTCGGTCGGGTGCTGGTGCCGATCGCCGTGCAGCAGACCCTCGACCGCGGCATCCTCGCCGAGGGCGGGCCGCAGGTCGACACGGTGACGCAGCTGATCCTGCTCACCGCGGCCGGCGTCGTGGTGACCGGTGTGGCGTCCTACGCGGTGAACCTGCGGTTGTTCCGCAGCAGCGAGAGCGGGCTGGCGACGTTGCGGGTCAAGGGTTTCCGGCACATCCACGACTTGTCGATGCTCACCCAGAACGGCGAGCGCCGCGGCGCCCTGGTGTCACGGGTGACCAGCGACGTCGACCAGATCAGTCAGTTCGTCCAGTTCAGCGGTCTGATGCTGCTGATGGCGATGGGGCAGTTGCTCATCGCGACCGTGCTGATGTTCGTCTACAGCCCGCTGCTCGCCGTGGTGGTGTGGATCTGTTTCATCCCGCTGTTCGTGGTGTTGCGCTACTTCCAAGGCGTCGTCGGGCGCGCCTACACGCTGGTGCGTGAGCGCGTCGGCGACATGCTCGCCGCGATCTCGGAGTCGGTCGTGGGCGCCGCCACCATCCGGGCCTACGCCGTGGGCGACCGCACCGCCGAACGCATCGACCGCACCGTCGAGGCGCATCGCAAGGCGAGCATCCGCGCTCAGATCAAGGCCGTCGGGGCGTTCACCACCGGTCAGTTCGTCGCCGGTGTGACCACGATCGTGGTGCTGGTGATCGGTGCCCGGCAGGCCGCCGCCGGCGACCTCACGCTCGGTGAACTCGTGGCGTTCCTGTTCATCGTCAACCTGTTCACCCAGCCGGTGCAGATGGCCACCGAGAACCTGAACGACCTGCAGAACGCGGTGGCTGGTTGGCGGCGGGTCATCGGCCTCATCGACACGCCCGTCTCGGTCGCCGACCCCCAGCCGGGCCGCGCCCTGCCGTCCGGCTCGCTCACCGTCGACCTGGAGGGCGTCGGCTTCGCCTACCCGGGCGGACGTCCGGTGCTGCACGACGTCGACCTGCACATCCCGGCCGGCACCCGCGTCGCGGTCGTCGGCGAGACCGGATCGGGCAAGACGACGATCGCCAAGCTCGTCACCCGACTGATGGACCCGACCGCCGGACGCGTGCTGGTCGGCGGCATCGACCTGCGGGAGGTCGGGTTCGAGTCGCTGCGCGACCATGTCGTGCTCGTGCCGCAGGAGGGTTTCCTTTTCGACGCGACGCTGCTCGACAACGTGCGCTTCGGGGTGCCGACGGCCACCCGCGCCGAGGTGGAGCAGGCCTTCGAGCGGATGAACCTGCTCGACTGGCTCGCGAGCCTGCCGCGCGGTCTCGACAGCCAGGTGGGGCAGCGCGGTGAGTCGTTGTCGGCCGGCGAACGCCAGTTGGTCGCACTCGCGCGGGCCTACCTTGCCGATCCCGAGCTGCTGCTGCTCGACGAGGCGACCTCGGCCGTCGACCCCGGCACCGAGGTGCGCATCCAACGCGCACTCGACCAGGTGACGTCCGGTCGCACCTCGATCGCGATCGCGCACCGGCTCTCCACCGCCGAGTCGGCCGACCTCGTGGTGGTCGTCGACGCCGGCCGCATCGTCGCCGTCGGCCCGCACCGCGACCTGGTGCGCGACCCCGACTCGGTCTACGGACGGCTGCACGCCAGCTGGGCGGCCCAACAGTCGCTCGACTGAGGTGTGAGCGGGCCCGGCGAGTGTCCCGCGAATGTCCCGCGAGTTCCCGGCGACGTTCGAGCGCTGATCCCCGGACACGGCCGCGCGGTCGAGTGCGGGACAATGGCCGACATGCCCGAAACCAGTCCGTTGCCACCCGAACTCGCCGCCGGACTCAAACGTGACGACCACGGGCTGGTCGCCGCGGTGATCCAGCAGCACGACACCGGCGAGGTGTTGATGCTCGGTTGGATGGACGACGAGGCGTTGCACCGCACGCTCACCACCGGACGCGTGACGTTCTGGTCGCGCAGCCGCGGTGAGTACTGGCGCAAGGGCGACACCAGCGGCCACGTGCAGCACGTGAAGTCGGTGGCGATCGATTGCGACGGCGATGCCCTGCTGGTGCGCGTCGACCAGGTCGGCGCCGCCTGCCACACCGGCGAACGCACCTGCTTCTTCACCGACCTGGAGGTGACCCGATGAGCACCGGCCCCACCACGGACGTCAGTGCCGACCTGAGCTTCGGCGCCACCTGGCCGTCGGCGAACGTCTTCGAGGAACTTGCGACCGACCGCCGGGTGATCCCGGTGGTGCGCCGGGTGCTCGCCGACGCCGAGACCCCGCTCGGGGTCTACCGCAAGCTGGCCGGCGACGCCCCGGGCACCTTCCTGCTCGAATCGGCCGAGCACGGCGGCGTGTGGTCGCGCTACTCGATCATCGGCGCGGCCAGCCACGCGACGCTCACCGAGCGCGACGGCGAGGCGGTCTGGATCGGCGAGCCGCCGGTCGGCCTGCCCACCGGGGGCGACCCCACCGCGGCCCTGCGCGAGACGATGCAGGTGTTGCGCACTCCGGACATTCCGGGTCTGCCGCCGCTCACCGGAGGCATGGTCGGCGCGATCACCTACGACGCCGTCCGTCGCTGGGAACGGTTGCCGCAGAACGGCACCGACGAACTCGG